>CAZYNP010000091.1:0-3304 GCA_964647995.1 uncultured Cytophagia bacterium | reverse complement strand
TTCAATCCGTTGGGGGAAAAATAATTTGAATTAACCTGGCCAACGGATAGATGAAACCAACGGATAACAAATCTAAAAAAGCATCCGTTAGGTTGTTTCAACCCGTTGGGGAAAAAAATAATTTGAATTAACCTGCCCAATGGATAGATGAAACCAACAGATAAAAAATCTAAAAAAGCATCCGTTGGGTTGTTTCAATCCGTTGGGGGAAAAATAATTTGAATTAACCTGGCCAACGGATAGATGAAGCCAACGGATACAAAATCTAAAAAAGTATCCATTGGGTTGTTTCAATCCGTTGGAAATTTTGGTAATTAATTTTTGCATGGTAATTGAAGAATGAAGCACTTACTTATTTTGCTTGCTATCATCCCAATTATTATTCATTGTAATCCCACAACCCAAAATCCCCCCCTGAATTCTCTACCCCAGCCCATCAATTATCCGCTCACCCCAGAACAATCCGCCTTTCTTGATACGCTGCAACAGCGCACCTTTCTGTATTTCTGGCACGAGGCCAATCCCGACAACGGGCTCGTGAAAGATCGTTCAACCGCAGGATCGCCGTGCAGCATTGCGGCTGTCGGGTTTGGCATCGTGGCCTGGGCCATCGGCGCTGAGCATGGCTGGATTACTCGAGATCAAGCGTTGGAGCGAACGCTCAATTGCCTCCGCTTCTTCTGGCGCTCGGAACAGAGCACGGCAAAGCTGGCCACGGGCTATCAGGGATTTTATTACCATTTTCTGGACATGAAGACGGGCAAGCGCTTCTGGAACTGCGAGCTGTCGACCATCGATACGGCCTGGCTGCTGGCAGGCGTGCGGTTTGCGGCGCACTATTACCATCAAAATTCTCCTGCGGAACGGGAAATCCGTGAGCTGGCCGATCGCCTCACCTTTCGGGTCAATTGGGACTGGGCGGCGCTGCCCGACACGGGCAGGTTCGGCCTTATGCCTTCCATGGGCTGGACGCCTGAGGAGGGCTTTAATCCTCTGGGCTGGTACGGCTATACCGAGGCGCAATACATCTACATTCTTGCTGCAGGCAGTGGCTACCGACATGCGGATAAAGCCTACCAGCGCTGGTTCGAGACCTATCACTGGGACGAGCCTTACCCTGGCCTGGCGCATGCCACTTTTCCGCCGCTGTTCGGCCACCAATGGACCAAGATGTTCGTCGACCTGCGGGGATTGGTGGACGATTACATGGCGAAGAAAAGCATCGACTATTTCGAAAATTCCCGGCGAGCCACACTCACGCAGCGGCGCTATGCCATCGACAACCCTTCGACAGGCTCAGGGCAGGTTCCAAATGGCTGGGCTGGCTACGATTCCCTCACCTGGGGCTGGACCGCTTGCGATGGCCCGGGATCGAAATTCAATACTGACAACTGGCGCTTCCACGAGTACGCCGCCCGTGGCATCAGCGGGCCTCGGGTGGAGCACGATTATCAGGATGACGGCACCATCGCCCCAACCGCAGCGGCAGGCTCCATCGTCTTCGCCCCAGAAATCGTGATCCCGACGTTGATCAATATGTACCAAAAATACGGTGCCAAAGGCCTGTGGGGACGATATGGCTTTGTGGACGCCTTCAATCCAACGCTGGAGTGGTACGATTCCGATTACCTGGGCATCGATCAAGGGCCAATTTTATTGATGATCGAAAATTTTAGGACAGGGTTGGTGTGGAAGTATTGTATGAAGGATCCAGTGATTCAGAAGGGATTGAAACGGTTGGGATTTCGTAGGCAGTCAAAGTTTTAATTTGGACAAATAGCAATCCTCCCACCGGAATGAAATTCCACAGAAATGATTTTCAAAAGTCGTATTTCGGAGAGCTTTCAAAGTGCAAAAATTTCTTTGTTTGGTTCAGTTCCTTTCGCCTTTATTAATCAAAGGATGGGTGCGATCTTTTAATCGTGCTTCATCATCTTGCAGATATTTTCCTTGACAAATGGAAAATTACTTGCTATATTAATTTCAATCTGATCATAAAGATGGGGATTCAAAATGACCTATCAAATGAATGAAACCAAATGGAACAGTGTTAAATGGTTTTTTGATCGTTTATAGGAAAATCCAGATCAGACGCCTGACTCTGGCGTGCTATTGTAATGAACAAAAAGGATTCCAGACGAATTTTTACCCCCAATCGACTGCGGTTATTATCTTTTCTTCTAAAAAAGTAAGTCGAGGTCACCTACTGAGATCGCTGATGAAATGCAATCGACAGCGAGCCTTATGTTGAGAGAATTGAAAATATTGGAAAAAATCGCTCTGGTAGAAAAGGATGAAAAAGGCAATTGGCAAGCCAGGCCAGCGGTTATTTTGCCAGAAATTGAGATGAATATTGGACAAGTGACATCAGCCCAGGCGACGATTTAATTATTGCGTCATCAGAATCAATAAAAGGATCACCAATGAATAGTTTGAAGTATTTAACCACGAATGAGAAAAATGCGCTGAACGCACTCGTGAGCAAACTCAAGGAGAAACTTAAGAGCCAGTTGGTTCAGATCAAGATTTTTGGTTCAAAAGTCAGAGGGACGTTTCAAGAGGATTCAGATATCGATGTCCTGCTGATCCTACAGGAGCGAACCGAGGCGATCTTGGATACCATTGCCGCAATTCATCTGGAGATCGAGCTACAATACAATTTAACTATTTCGCTGGTCATTTATTCGCAGCATGAGTTTGAAACAAACGAGCGATTTGAATCGCCGTTTGTGAAAAACATCCAACGAGAAAGCGTCTCCTTATGATCACTCCTTCACAAATAGAACTTGCAAAATATCGTTTCAATGATGCAAAGGAAAAATTGGAATCTGCTAATATACTTTTATTACAAAACCACTTCAAAGACTCGCTTTCCCGATCTTACTATGCCATGTTTTCAGCAGCCAGGGCTTTATTGGCTTTAAAAGAACTTGATAGCAGCAAACATTCGGGCGTCATTTCTTTATTCAATCAACATTTTGTCAAAACCAAACTCGTTGATCCGTCGCTTGGGAGGATATTGAAAAAAGCGCAATATTCACGAGAGCGGAGCGATTACGGAGACTATTATGTCGTAACCAGAGAGTAAGCTCAAAATCAGATAAATAACGCTGAAAAATTGATCGCAGAAATAAAGCGAGTTTTGACCGATGAAATAGGTGAATTTTGAGATGAAATGGACACAATTTTTAGTTCTCATTTTGGCGGTACTTTTTTCAATCACTCGATCATCTGCCCAACCCAACCTTCTCGATAACTTTGAATCCTCCACTGCCTGGCTCCCCTTCGCCTCCGATGGCGTGAA
>CAZYNP010000090.1:0-19981 GCA_964647995.1 uncultured Cytophagia bacterium | reverse complement strand
GACGCCGCGTTGGTCGCCCAGCTTCTCATCAATCGCCAGCGACTGCCCGTACAGCTCCAGCGCCCGATCATAGTCGCCACGAGCCTGATACACCATCCCCATCTGGTGATAGCACCGACTAACCTGACTGATGTCTCCGATCTTCTCCGCTATCGCCAGCGACTGCCTGTACAGCTCCAGCGCCCGATCATAGTCGCCGCGATCCTGATACACCATCCCCATCTGGTGATAGGACCGACTGACGCCGCTTTGGTCGCCCAGCTTCTCCAAAATCGCCAGCGACTTTTGGTACAGCTCCAGCGCCCGATCATAGTCGCCTCGTGCCTGATACACCATCCCCATCTGGTGATTTAATTTTGAAATTTGCTCATCATCATTCAGCTTATTGGCAATCGATAATGCCTCTTCATAAAGCTGTATCGCTTTATCGTAATCACCCCTGGCTTGATAAATCATTGCTATGCCGTGCAGCTTGCGGTTGATGCCATATTCATAACCAAGTTTTTGATCAATGTCTAATGAACGCTGATAAAAATCCAGTGCTTCTTTGTATCTACCCTGATCTTTGTGGATATTTGCCATATTTAATAATGCAATCGCCCTGTCCTTTTCATCGACCGCCAGATTATAGCTCTGCTGATTCAATTCCAGCGCCGCATCCAGAAAGCCCCAGCGGCTCAATAAATCTTCGGCCGCAAAGGCAATTTCATTGGCGGCGTTGATATCCTTCGCCTGCACATAGTGGTAGCGGGCCTCCAGTAGGTCATCCAGCGAGCCGCTGGTTTGAGCATAGCTTTGCCAGTACTGGCCCAGGCGCTGGTGGCGCTTTTGCAGCGCCTCGCTGGGCAGCCGCTCGGCCGCGGTCACAAAATCGGCGGTGAGGCGGTGCACATAATGCCAGGTCTCATTGCCCTCGCCAGGGGCGGAGAACAGCAGGGACATGCGGTTCAGCCTGTCCAGCGCCTGTGCCTGCAACTTTATCTCCTCGATTTTTCGCAGCTCGCTCTCGGGTCGAGCCTGGCGGAACAGCGCCAGCCATTGCAGCAGGTCTCGCTCGTCAGCGCTTAAATCGTCCCATAAAATATCCAGCAGCAGGTCCTGATACTGCTCCTTCTTCCTCTCCCGCTCCAGTTTGGCTTTAATGGCCTCCCAACTGGTATCGGTCTCCGATAGGGCGCCCTCCAGCAGCTCCAGGACCCGAGGATGACCGCCCAGCGACCGATAGATATCCCGCTTCAACTCGGTGGTCAGCGCGGCCAGCTTTGGCAGGCGAGCCAGCTTTTTCCAGGTATCGGGGAAGGAAAATTCGCCCAGCGTCAGCTCTGCCAATGGCAGCTCATCCAGTTTATAGCGGGTCGTGAACAGCAGCAGCGAGCTCTGGGGCAGCCGCTGTGTCATCTGCTCCAGAAAATCTTTCAGCGCTGGCTGAATGATGCGGCCGTCCACCTCCTGGTTCTCCTCGAAGTTATCGAACAGCACTAATAATTTTTGGTTAGTGAGCAGGGTATCCAGCAGGCGGTTCAGCCTGTCGGTTACGGAGATGTCGGGCGTCATGATGTAGTCGTGAGTGGCCGCATTCAGCAGCTTCTTTGCCAGGTCGGCTAATTCCGAGAGAATGACCTCGGGCGAGGCACTGCCTGTGAAGCCGAACACGTGGTAGCCCAGCTTATGGTGCAGCTCTTCGGCGATGCGGGTGGCCAGGGAGCTTTTGCCCACGCCGCCATAGCCCCAGAGGCAGAACGCCCGCTGGCCATCATGGAACAGGCGATAGAACTGGCGGATTTCTTTTTTCCTGCCGACAAAGCCTGTCTCGATATGGTGGGCGCCACGGAACTGCAGCTCGGGCCTGGCCGCTGGCGGTCGCTCTCGGAGCGGCTGGTCGAAATCGATCAGGTGCGTTCGCCGTGCCTGGCGATAGAGCACAGGGATGGCCCATTCCCCAGGGGTAACGTCCTTTCGGCCCTGCTGCAATGCCTTTTCTTCCGCCTCCTTCATCTTTTTGCGGGCAAAGTACAGCGCGGCGTCCACGCTCTGCTGGTAGGCCAGTTGCTGGTAGAAGAAATGGGCGAACTGGATGGCGGCGTCATCGGAGATGGAGCGCACCATGCCGATGACAAAGGGGATGCCCTCGAACGACAGCCGCTGCGCCACGCCGTTGATATGTTCATAATCGGTTGCCTGGGCGGTCTGACAGCCGCTGAGCAGCACCAGTTGCAGCGAGGGGTAGTCCTTCAGCCGCTCGGCCAGCTTCTGCGCCGAAACATCCTGGCGGTTGCCCTGCTCGTCTTCCAGGATAAAATAGCCCATGTTGCCATCAAAGCTGCCGTGGCCGCTGAGGTGCAAAATGTGGTGCTGTCCCTGGGCCAACTGATCCTCGATCTCGGCCAGGCCCGCGCCCACGGTGAAATCCACCTGGGCCAGCCCCTTGCTGGTCAAAGGATCCAGCGCTGTGATGATCCATTCCTGCTCTCGGTCATAGTCCAGCATTTTTTGTGGCTCGGGCAGATCATCGGGCGCCGAAATAACCACCAGCACCCGCAGCGGCGGCGGGGCTAACGCAGGCGTGGCTCGGTCGCTGAAATAGTCGTCGGTTTTGGTGAGCGTGCGGGAGAGGTACAATCGCTGGCGCTGCAAGAGATAGCCCTGCTCGGGATGATAGGCCAGCTCCAGCGGCAGATTGAGCACCTGTGGCAAAGGCGAGCTGACCGTGAGATACAGGTTGTCAATGGCCCGCTGGCGCAATTCATCCAGATGGGCAAGGATTTTCTTTTCTATTGCTGGTGGGAACAGCATCCGGTACAGCTTGCCAGCCACGTAGGTCAGCTCGTCCTGGCATTGTTTCAGGGCCTGGTGCAAGGCCGCCTCTTTGAGATGCTGATGTCCCCCATGCCGCGGCAAACGCTGGAGACAGACGGTAAAATGGGTATCGGCAAAGGGATTTTCCGTAGCCTGCGCAGCTAACTCGCTATGCTCATCCCGCAGCCGACAGCGCCAGGTCTTGCCTTCGGTTTCAATGGCGAGATACAGGTGGCGATCCCGAGCTGTGGCAGCAATTTTCATTGGCGCCACGCCAGCCAGCAGATTCCGAATATCGTCCACGGTCGCCAAATTACCCAATTTCCCAATTACCTGATTACCTAATATCCCAATAACCTGAGCCACTTTCTGATCCGTCAGCATCAGCGTCTTGCCCATCCGTTCGAGGTCCGACTGCACCTTGCCGATCAACGATTGCAGGTAGGGATCGCTTTGGCGCTGGAAATGGTCGATGGTGAAGGCCACAAAGGAATCAACGAATGCATCAGGCTCGGGGAATTTCTCTGGCAGCGTTGTCCGCAACAGTTGCTTGAGAAAGGCCAGGTTCTTTGGGTTTTCATGATTGACCACCAGGGGCAGCAGGTTGGCCAGGAACAGCTCCTGTTTGGGATCGTCCAATTTGTGGAACTGCTTCTGCGCGGCTGGGGGCAGATTGGTGAGGATCGCCCTCAAATCGGCCTGTAATTTTTTCTTGTCGCTATCCAGCAATTTTTGAAACAGGTTTGCCAGCAGCCCACCAGCGACATTGATGCTGAGGTCGTAAAGTGGCTGGGCGACGATGGTGAGCAGGGTTTCTAACATGGCGGTTTCCTTTTTTAAATTCCCAAAAGACAAATCTCAAATAAATTTCAATAATCAATTTCTAAAGTTCCAACCCAAGTTCCTTCTCCCACAGAAATGGAATCCCACAGAAATGCCAGTTGGCGGATTGGAATCCCACAGAAAATGAATTCTGAGACCTTTCAATTCTGAGACCAAAATAATTACCGAACACAGATTTTTTTAAATCCAAAATCGTCATTTTTTCACTGACTTTTTCTATCAATATCTCATGCCGAACGGCATGTTGCCAATGCCTCCTCAAAATCAATCGATCGCTCCTGTCCCGTCAGGGACAAAATGTTTATAGCCGCCAGTACCAAAAAACCGACCTCGTCCCGTAGGGACGAAATGTTATTCCACCCTGGCGAAGGCTGAGAGCCTTTAAAGAAGCGACGCTACGAATCACCCTATTTTGACTCTGGCAACCTTCGTAGCAAGCACAATCAATAACCAATCCCAACCTTATTACCTTATTTTGGACGGCAATAAGGTAATAAGGTTAACACCTGGAAGTGATTATCTTGCTACTAAGGTAACAAGACGAAAATCAGGTTTCCATGGAATTGGCATTTCAAAGACTATGAGCCTTTGAAAGGCTGAGATTATTTTTTCATTGATTTTTCTATCAACATTTCATGCCTAACGGCATTATGCCAATTCTTCCTCGAAATCAATCGATCGCTCCTGTCCCGTCAGGGACAAAATGTTTATAGAAATAAGCAACAAAAATACAGACCTCGTATTCCGCCCTCGCTAAAATTCCGAGCTAACAGCCTTCTCCCACAAAATTGGAATCCCACAGAAAATGAATTCTGAGACCTTTCAATTCTGAGAACAAAACATTTTATTAAATCTCAAATCCCAAAAGACAAATCTCAAATAAATTTCAATAATCAATTTCTAAAATTCCAACACAAATTACCTCTCCCACAGAACTGGAATCCCACAGAAAATGAATTCTGAGACCTTTCGGTTCTGAGACCAAAACATTTTATTAAATCTCAAATCCCAAAAGACAAATGTCAAATAAATTTCAATGATCAATTTCTAAAATTCCAACCCAAGTTGCTTCTCCCACAGAAATGGAATCCCACAGAAATGCCAGTTGGCGGTTCTGAGACCAATAGGTTTTTAGCCTTTGAAAGGCTCGAGCAACTGATAAAACATCTGCTGCACCACGGGCAATTTATAGGCAGTGGACCAGCGGAGGCCCGTTTTTTCCAGAATGGCCTGGCCCAATCTGGCCGCCAGATGTCGGAATAGCTCGTCGGAGCACGGTTTGCCTCGGGCTTCGGCTTCCAATTCGTGAAATCGAACGCCGATGGGCGTCACTGCTCCGCTGGCAAGGCGAATATCCTCGATCACATCCGCACCAACTTTGATGAGCAGCGCCAGCGTGATGCGACTGATGGCCACGCCTCGGCGTCGGCCCAATTTGTAAAATTTCCCCCAATAGCCTCTGGGCAAGCTGGGCAGGATGATCTGCACCAAAATTTCATCAGGCTGCAGTTGGGTGTGGTATGGCTTCAAGAGAAAATCCTGCAGCCAAACGATCCGCTCGCTCTTGGGCGACAGAATTCGTAGCCTGGCTTCATACACCAGCAGCGGGGGCACGCTATCGGCACAGGGCGCATTGTTGCAGCAATTGCCCCCGATGGTGGCCCGATTCCGAATCTGCACGCTGCCGATGCCCTGAGCTGCTTCAGTTAGCAGCGGAAAATTCTCCCGCACCAGCGGATCATGGCTCAGCTCCGAAAAGGTGATGCCAGCGCCAATGCGCAGCAATTGGCCATCGAAGTCCATGGCCTTCAGCTCAGGGATCGCACCGATATCGATCAGCTTGGTGATGGACGCAAATCTTCGGCTCCCTTGTTGCAGCCCAGGAACGATATCGGTGCCGCCCGCCAGAACGGCGGCCTTGCCGTAATTTTCGCTCAGGGCAGATAATGCTTCCTCCAGGGTTCGGGGACGGATATAATCGATGGCTGGTATCATCTTGCACTCCCCCGTTTCCAATCCCATGGCCGCAGTTTGCGACGCAATAAAATTTCCTCCAGATTCAGCGGTAGCTGAAAATAGCGCACGCCCACGGCATTGCGCACGGCATTGGCAATGGCCGCCGCGGTCAGCTCCATGGCGGGCTCGCCCAGCGATTTGGCGCCCCAGGGGCCGTAGCTATCCTTTCCCTCCATGAAGATCGGCACGATCTCGCCAATGTCCTTGCTGGTGGGAATCAAATACTGGTCGAAATTCAATTCCCGAATGAAACCGTCCCGGCTGGAAATCTCCTCCCACAGCCCATAACCTGCCCCCTGGGTGACGCCGCCGTAAACTTGTCCCTGCGCCCCCAGCAGATTGATGACCGTGCCCGGATTATGAACGGCCACCACCCGCTCGACATAAACCTCGCCCGTGGCAATATTCACGCTGACCTCGGCCACCTGGCAGCCATAGACGTAGGTGAAATAGGCCTGACCCTGGCCCGTGGCTTCCTGCCAATCCACTTTGGGCCCTGGATACCAGCCGATGGCAGCCAGACAAATCCCCTTCTGATAGGCCAAATTGCACAGATCCGCAAATGAAACACGGCGCTGGGGATCGCTCTCGGGCCAAACGGTGCGCTGGCGAAATATCAGTTTCTGCGACGGGTGGAGCTGCCAGTGCTCTCGCAGCAATTGTTCCAACCGATCCCGAACCATTTCAGCCGCAGCTTTCACGGCGCCGCCGCCCATCAAGGTCGAACGAGAGGCAACGGTGGGACCGCTATCGGGCACCAGACCCGTATCTTGCTCTAAGTAAAAAATATCTTCGACGGCGATGCCCAGCACTTCGGCCGCAATGATGGAAAAGGTGGTACGCAAGCCCTGGCCGTTCTCCGCCAGGCCCGAAAGCAGATAGGCCGAACCATCGGGTTGCACCGAAAGATAGGCCGCGGCAGCATCGATGCCCTCGGCGCCCAGCGAGCACCCCCGATAGCTCATGGCCAGGCCAATGCCTTTTTTGATCGTGTCGCTGGCAGGAAGAAAATCGTTGGGCCGCAACATCAGATGAGTTTCATCGCCAGAAGCCCGTTGCAGAAGCCAACTGGCCGTCTGTTCCCAATGGTTCGCCTCCCGATATTGTTGCCATTTCGCCGTGAAGTCGGTGGTGGCCACGGCCCGATCCAGAATATCGATCAAATTCACCTCATGATCTTCCAGGCGTTGTCCTGTTGCCGTGATCGAGCCGAGCCGCAGCCCATTGATGCGCCGAATTTCATCGGGCGTCTTGCCCAACTGGATGGCGATCTCGTCGATGAGCGATTCCTGGGCAAAGATGGGCTGGGGCGAGCCGAACCCTCGCATGGCACCCGTGTAGGGATTGTTGGTGTAAACCGCTCGCACATCGGTCCAGACGTGTTCGATCTCGTACGGGCCAGTGGCCTGGACCACGCTGCGCCAGGTGACGAACGGGCTCATGGACGTGTATGCTCCGCCATCGGCCAGGATGTCGATCTTCATGGCGTTGATTTTGCCATCCCGATTGAAGCCGACTTTATAGTGCATGATGTAGGGGTGGCGCTTGTAGGATTCGAGGATGGATTCCTCACGGCGATAGCGGATTTTCACGGGGCGCCCTGTCTTCAGCGCCCCGATGGCAGCACGGGCGGCCAGGATATCCATGATGTCATCTTTGCCGCCGAACGAGCCGCCCAATTCGGCCTGTTCCACCCGCACCCGAGTGAGGGGCCAGCCCAGCGCCGCGGCCACAATGCGCCGAGCGGTAAATGGATTCTGGATGCTGCCAATAATTTTCATCTCATCTCGGCCCTGAATGAGATAGGCCAGCACGGCTTCGGGTTCCAGATAGGCGTGTTCGATCCGTGGCGTGGTATAGGTCTGCTCGAGGATGAAATCGCTCCGCGCAAAACCCTGTTCCACGTCGCCCTTGCGCAGCGAATGATGGATGATCAAATTGGTGCCGAGTTCAGGGTGAATGAGCGGGGCGTCGGGGCTCAAAGCTTGTTCGGGATCGGTCAGCACAGGCAATGGCTCATAGTCCACCCGAACTTTTTTTCGTAGCGGAAGCAGCGCGGCTTCGGATTCGCCAAGCAGCATGGCCACCACATCGCCTGGGGTCACGATTTTCTCGAAGGCAAAGATCGGCTGATCGGCCTTCACTACGCCGACCTTTTTGGCACCAGGGATATCGTTGCTATCACAAATGGCCACCACGCTGGGATCGGAGCGAATCGCGGAATAGTCGATGGCATGAATTTTGGCATGGGCGACTGGCACGCGGACCATCACGCCATACAGTTGATCGGGCAGGCAATAATCATCCGCAAACATCGCCTGGCCAGTGACTTTGGCGCGAGCATCCTGCCGCGGGATGGGCTTGCCAATGAGTGAGAATTGTGTTTTCATAGCAGCGGATTGAATATTTGGACAGATGGAAATTTTGGCTTTAATTTAAACAAAATCCGTCAAAATAACAACTCATTTTTCGGCGACTCAGCTTAAAGCTAAATTTCTAAAATGAAGAGTGAAAGTGGAAATTGATCACTTCTGGCCCACGAAATACACGGCATGACACGAAAATCAAAAGATAAAAAATGCCTTCCGTGTTTTTTCGTGTGTTTCGTGGGCCAATTATTGATCATCAGAATTTCAGGTTAAAATAAAAATCGCCCTTAATAGGGCGATGATGATTCAAATGTCGACATGTTCACTCATTCCATATATCTTAATCCGCATGATTTGGAAAAATCCGACATGGAAAAAGCAGAATAGCAATATTTTTCCACCGCTATGCAAGCGAACGACGCCAATCCCCTGGCAAACAAATTAGCGGAATGGGACAAATTCACTAAATTACCGGTCAAAAAGTCCGCCCTCTTTCTTAAAAAAGCGCGGAAGAAAAACGGCGGTGGTATTTTCGGGTGAGTTCATGATCCGAACCCAACAATAGAAACAGCGCGATGCATCCTTTGCGCGCACCATCCTCGTCGATATTCCGATCGAGCATAATGGATTCGATCCAGGAATTCAAGGCAGCATCATAATCTCGTCGCGTGAACGCTTCGATGCCCGTTAGGTAGTGGCGCCAGGCTTCAGAATTTTGAGCTGCAGCCGCTTTCTTTAGCTGGGGATAGGTAGATTGCAGTCGATGGAGATTCCGAATCGCCTCGACCTGGTCGAACATGGGATGCGGGGGTTCGATAGCTTCGACCAATTTTGCCGCGGCTTCGAGATTTTCATCAAATTTCAATCGCGCCAGGATGATCCTGGCATCGTTATTTTGGGGGTCTTCGTCCAACGCCACCTGCAACAGATGCTTAGCCTTTCGCATATCGCCATTTTCCAGTGCCTGGATAGCCTGTTGGACCGCATTTTGGGATTTGGTAGGTAAATTCTCTTCCAGCCAGCGCGCCACCTGTGCGGCCGGCAGAGCCCCAACAAACTCAGCGATAATGGCGCCATCGGCGACCATTTTCACCGAAGGGATGCTTTGAACGTTAAATTGCATGGCCAGGTCCGGCTGCAATTCGGTATTGATTTTGACCAGCTTCCAGCGGCCTCTGGCAGCCTGGGCTAAATTTTCCAGTATCGGCCCCAACATACGACAGGGCGCACACCATTCCGCCCAAAAATCCAGCACAATCGGCTGGTTATAACTCGCATCAATCACGTCTCGCTGCAGATCAATTCGTTGTTGATTCATCTTCAATTCCTCGTCACAACCACATTCTGTTTTGTAGGATTACAACTTCCAGTTATCTAATCATCTTTTATTAAGCAAGTGTCGCCATGAGCACCTATTTGAAAAACTCAGCACTGAATCAGGGCTGAGTAACTCATTCTGTCAGCAGGCGATCGCTCCAAAAAGTACTTCTTGCAACTGCCAGGTGGATGGAATTGTTCCCACCCAGGAATCGCTTATTTTAGCCTGGCAGCGATGACAAAAATATCGTCTCGTACCTGGGTGAAATTGTGTTCAGCCAGATAATTGACTACCGTATCGACGATCTCCTGTGACGCTTGCTGGATGTTCTGCTGGATCACCTGCTGCAAGCGCTCGAAACCAAACGGTTCGCGCTGGCCATTTTCGGCTTCGATAATACCATCGGTATAGAAAAAAAGCTGGTCCCCGGCGGCCAGGGGCAGGCTATCCTGACCAAACGCCGGCAGTTGCTGTTTCTCGAAACCGATGATGATGTTCTGGGACGACAATTTCAAAAAATCGCCAGTTTTTTTCTGGTAATAGATCAATGGAGGATGCGCGCTACCGGCATAGGTAAATGTGTGTTCCTGGAAATCGATCTTGCCCGAAAACATGGTTAGAAACATGCCGGTTCGATGGAACATATCGATGACAAAATTATTGACCTGATACAATATTTCCCGCGGTTCAAATCCATCCCGTACCAGATTGCGAATCTCGCTGCAGATGCGATTGACCAGCAGCGCCGCAGTAATCCCATGGCCGGTAATGTCGATCATCGAAATATAAAGTTGCTGTTTGCCATCATAGTAAATATCGGCAAAATCGCCGCCGACACCGATAATGGGCTGGTGCCTGAGTCCCATGTCGATGACCTCATTGCAAATGGGCAGCGGCACCAGGCTTTGCTGCACCTGTTCCGCCAGCCGTAGATCACGCTGAATCATCTCATGATATTCATCCAGCTTCTTTTGCTGCTGCTCAATTTTAATTTTCAGCGTGCGATGTTCTAACGCTTGCTCCACCTTCAGCCGCAATTCTTCGACGTCGATCGGCTTGGAAAGATATTCGAATGCGCCCAGCTTCATCGCCCGGACGGCCGATTTGATGCTGCCGTAGGCGGTTAGAATGAGCACTTCGGTATGAGGATTTTTGTTTTTTCCTGCCTGCAGCACCTCAAAGCCGCTGACCGCGGGCATCTGCAAATCGGAGATGATGAGATCAAAATCGTTGGCGGCAATATGTTGCAAAGCTTCCTGGCCGCCGTTGGCCAGAACCAGCTCATGCTTGCTCAATCCCAATACCTTGGACAAAAAATAAAGGATATTGCTGTCATCATCCACTACTAAAATTGAAGCCATTCCCGATCCTTCCGTAACATTAAAATCATAACAAAGCTATCAATATTTCGCTTTTAAAATCAACAGGGTAATATCATCGTGTTGAGGCTGATCCTCAGCGAATTGCTGCACGGCTTGCAGGATTCTCTCTTGCATCTGATTCGCCGTGGCCTGAAGATTTTCCCGAACCACAGCTAACAATCGCCGCTCCTCGAATTCTTCATCGGCATTGTTCACGGCTTCTGTGACGCCATCGGTGTACATCACAATCCAATCGCCAGGATCTAATGAAACCGTTTCTTGCTGATACGGCATATTGGGCATCATTCCCAGGATAAGCCCGCCCTGCTCCAATGACTGCACCGAACCATTCGCTTTCATGAGCAAGGGGGGATTATGGCCGGCGTTGACATAATTGAAGCTATTTCGATTCAAGTCCAATATGCCAAAGAAAAAAGTAATGAACTTGTCGTAAGAGGTATTGGCATAAATCAGGTTATTTATTTTGGCCGCGATCTCGGTTAGTGAGGAGTCGGCCTCAATCAGCGCATGAAGGGTTGCTTGCAAATTGGCCATCAGGAGCGATGCACCGGTCCCTTTGCCAGAAACATCGGCGATGGCCAGGCAAATTTTATCCGGGCTCAATCGAATGCAATCGAAATAGTCCCCACTCACCTGGCGGCTGGGCACGTTGACCGCGGAAATTTCATACCCATCGGGACGCGGACACTCCTGGGGCAATAGCTTCTGCTGAATCTCCCGGGCAATGGCCAGTTCCTCTTCCATCCGCTGCTTTTCCAGCGTTTCTTTGAATAAGCGCGCATTTTCCAGGCAAATCATGGCCTCGTTGCCCAGCGTGGAGAGAAATTCAAGATCATAATCCTGAAACTCCGTCCGGGTGATTCGCTCGCCAACGGTCAGCACCCCGCGCGTCTGTTTCTGGATGCGCATGGGCACAATCAGCCGAAAACCGGTTTGAAATAAAACCTCCAGCTCAGGGGAACGCGTCGCAGCGGTGGCCAGATGAATGGGTTGGGTGATCTGCGCCAGCGTTTGCAACACGGATTCCTGCTGCAATAGCTTTAGCTCTGCATCGGAGCGATGGCCTTTGGCCATCACCAATTGCAGACCCTGGTCCTGCTGCATAAAGATCAGGCAGCGATTGACGAGCATCTCGCCCATAACCGCAAAGCTCAACAGATTCAAAATTTTGTCAACATCCAGAGTAGAGTTCAATTCTTTGCTGATGTCGAACAGGGTGTTGAGCTCCTGGATTTTCTTGTCCAGGCGTCGATTCACTTCCTGCAGTTTCATGACCATCAGACCGTTCTCGATCGAAGTTGCAGCAATATTGGAAAGCGATTTCAAAAAATCCAGTTCTGAGGGCGTAAACGGTCGGCCTGATATCTTTTTGCCAAATCCAATCAAACCCAAAGTCTTATCGCTGCTCCGAATGGGCAATAGAAAGTCAATATGATTGGCAATGAAGAAGTCGGCGCCTTTCGCCTGAACTCGCTGAAGCTGTTCGATCGAAACGGGCATGGAGATCACCGGGCTGATTTCGATGATCTGGCCAATCAATCGCTGGGGAATCCCTTTCAGGGTTTCGACGCGAAATTGTTCGCCTGACTGATGCAGGAGGACAATGCCCCGGCTCAGCATCATTTTACCCATGGGCGTTAGCAGCATATTGTCGAGAATGGATTTGAGATTGAGGGAGGAATTGAGCGTCTGGCTGAGCTCAAACAGCGATTGCAGTTCCACTAATTTTTCATCGAGGATGCGGCCCACGCCGTTTTTTTCTTCATCCCCGAAGACAAGTTCGGGGTGATTGTCTACTGTAACTGTTTCGTTCATCTATTCCTGCACTAATTCCACCTGACCGTCTTTTACGAAATATTTGGACATTTTTACCTGGGTCCGCACGCCGGGCTGAGAGTCGAACTCAACTTCATCCATGAGCGCGCGCATCAGATAGATACCGAGCCCGCCGACCCGCAGTTCAGCCAGATACTCTTTCACATCGGCATGCGGTAGTTTTTTGATATCGAAGCCTTTACCGTGGTCGGTGATGATGATGGAGATTTTCTTGTAGTCGATTTCGATCGCCAACTCAATGAGCTGTTTCCAATTTTTGCCATAAGCATGTTTGATTACGTTGGCACAGGCTTCATCAACGGCCAATTCGATTTTGCAGATATCGTCCGGGCCGAAACCGACCTTTGCTGCCACCGCGGAGACGAAAAGACGGATTAGCTCCAGATTGTCCGTTCGACTGGGTATTTTCAATTGGTATGTTAGTTTATCAGTAGCCACGATATTCTCCAATCTAAAATGCCATATTAGCGCGCAAATTTCACGATGGCTTGCTGCTCATCTTCCAGGATATCATAGATCGTGGGAAAGCCCAGCAGGTCAAACACTCGGTAAATTTTGGGATTCATGTTGGTCAACTTGATATCGCCCTGGTGCTCCCGAATATTTTCGATGAAACCCATAAACACTCCCAGGCCGGCACTGCTGATATAAGCCAAATCTTTGAAATTGACGACAATTTTATAGCGCTGTTCCTCGGTCAAAGATTGCAATTGATTTTCTAACACCGGCGCGGTATGCGCATCCAGGTAGCCTTTTATGTAAAGAACGACAATATCATCATGATCTCTTTTGGTGACTTCAAATGATTCCATAGTTAGGCTCCCATTTTGATTTTGACACAAATTCCACCAGGGTTCAACTGCGACATGGTATTGTTTTCGATCGCATAATTTCTTTTGCGCGGCAGCTATCGGCAGCAATACCTCCGAAGACTTTGCCTTAGCTCGATGTGAGATTTTGGGTTAAAAAAACTCCCATCTGCCGATGTTGGTCAGACTGCTGCCAGGTATTGAATGCTCCGATTTGTAAATACAAGGTGCAGCAATATATAAAAATTAATTCTAATAAGCAATTAAAAAATCTATCGCACTTTTAAAATCACCAGGGTCAAATCATCATGCCGCTCGTGGTCGCCGACAAAGGCATCGATATCCTGCAGCAGACCCGCTTTGATCGCTTCGGCATCCCGATCGTGTAGCCGAGCCATCATTTCACACAGCCGCTGTTCATCGTACTCCTGATGCTGGCGATTGCGAGCCTCGGTTACGCCATCAGTAAATAGAATTAGCACCTCGCCGGCATGACAGGTCAATTGCTGCTCTTCGAGCGCGGCCTGAAATTGTGCCCCACGATCCAGTCCAATGGCCATCCCGCTCGGTTCGATCAAATACACCTGCTCTTGCTGTCGATTCCAATACAATAGCGGGCAATGACCGGCCCGACAAAACGCAAATTGTTTGGTCGGCAACTCGTAGATGCCATACAGCAAACTGACGAAGGTTTTGCGATCGAAGGTCTGAAACAGCAGCCGATTGGCTTGAATCAAAAGCTCTTTGGGCGAAAGGTAGATTGTTGCCAGCGATTCGAGCACGCCTTTCACCTCGGCCATATAGAACGCAGCTTCCGGGCCTTTTCCCGAGACATCACCAATCACCACTCCCAGCCGGCTGTGATCGAATTCAAAAAAGTCGAAATAGTCGCCACCAATTTCATTGGCGGTAATGCAGGCGGCTGCAATGTCCAAGCCGGCCGGCCGCGGCATCGAACGCGGCAGCAACTTCATCTGGGCATCATGGGCAATTTTCAGTTCCTGCACATACCGCTCTTTCTCCAGCGACATTTTGACTAACCGGGCGTTCTCGATGGCCAGGGTCGCATGGTTGGCAAACGCGGTCATCACGATGCTGTCGTCGGGCAAAAAGCCATATTCCTCCTGCTTTACGGCAAACAGCAGTCCCATCACCTGTTCGTTCAACATCAGTGGCACTGCCAACAACGAACCAGCGCCCTTTCGCCATTGCCGTACTTTGGCCGTTAATTTATCCCGCGAAAGCTGCTCGATCAGCTTCACTCGTGCGCTGGCAACCATGGCTTGCTGCAGCTCGCGCGTAGCCGCAGCGAGGTCCGAGAGCAGCGATGCCGGAATGTTCTTATGCGCGGCCAATTCAAATTGGCCGGTGGCATCGTTTTTTAACAACAGCCAGCAGTAGCGTGCGCCGGTCACTTCGATGGACTGGTCGATGATAATTTGCAGCACCCGCTCCAGATCAAAGACGCCCAGAATAAAATGCGACAAGTGGTGGAGCGAGGATATCTCTTTGACCTTGCGGTCATAGACGCCGGCGGTCGGCAGGTAGAGCAGCGTTACCAGCAACGCAAACGAGCTATAGATCGCGACGAATAGCAAGCTAACGGTGGCAAAATTGCCAGCAAAGCTACTATATTCAAACAGCGTTAGCAACTTGCGCCCCAACAGCCAGATCGCACTGAGCAAACTGCCAATAAGCATCAGCGCAGTGCGAATTTTTTGGCTTTTGTTGAGCACCTTGATCCAGTGTACCCGAAATGAATTCAGCACCATCAAATAAATCATCACCCCGGAGAGGATCATGACCAGGAATTTGAACCACTTCCCAGGCGACACAAATGCGGCCGCATCCAGATCAAAACTGAAGCCGCCGGCCTTCGCCGGCGACAGGATAGCATAAGCCAGCATCAGCAATAATAGGCCGCGAAAATTGCCCAGAGTGTATTTTTTGCGCTGGATCAGAATCAAATCTCGCAAGCCAGCAATGGTCAGCGACAGGAGGATCAACAACACAATTGCTGTCAGCGAAATCGTGATCAGGCTCAATAGCGAATCATAGATTTTTCGCTGGCTGCTGAAATAATTGAACAGATACATCGCCACGAGCGCACCAAAGATCAGCTTGATTCGGGAATAGACCGATAGCGATTCCTGCCATTTTTGAATGGAAGGTAGCAGCAGCACCATGGTGACAAGCAGCATGAGGTTGCGGGTTGGGCTGGTGAATCGAATGAACGACGCATTCAGCAGATTGCCAATATCCAGTGCCAGGATGGCTGCAAATAATATGATGGGCAGTAACAGATAGAATTTTTTTCGATCCACTGCAATCATCATTGATTAAATTTCCTTCTGCCAGATTAGGATAAAATCTTCACCACCAGCATCGTCATGTCATCGTGCTGCGGGGCATTGCCGACAAACTCCAGCACCCGATTGCGCACCGCCTGCAGAATTTCTTCCGCGGTTGTCGATGAGCTCTCCTTGACAATCTGCTGCAGCCGATCTTCGCCAAACTCCTCGTTCTGGCGGTTCATCGCTTCGGAGAAGCCATCGGTAAAAAAGACGAACACATCATTGGCTTGCAATCCCATGGTATGTTCTTCAATGACATGTTCGAACAGGATGCCCTTTTCCAGACCCAGGGCCAGACCGCGCGGACACAAAAAGTCCACCTGCTGATCACCCGCTTTTTGGAGGATGATGGGATTGTGGCCCGCGCGCGCAAAGGTGAACGTGCGTTTCTGCAAATCAAACACGCCATAAATCATGCTGATGAACGTTCCCCGTTCCACATTTTCATAGAATAGCTCATTCAAATGGATCATGATTTCGCGCGGGGCTAAACCAGTTTTGGCCTGGGACTTGAGAAAGCCTTTGGTCAGAGTCATGTGGAAGGCGGCAGAAATGCCTTTATTGGAAACATCGCCGATAACGATGCCCAGCCGATGATCATCCAATTCCACAAAATCATAGTAATCGCCCCCAACCTCCATGGCGGGAATACACACGCTGGCCACATCAATGCCACCCAGTCGGGGTTTACTGCGCGGCAAAAAGCTCAATTGAACTCGGCGAGCGATCTCCAGTTCGCGCTGGATGCGCTCACGCTCGGCACGGCGCAACAGGTAAGGCGGCACATATTTTTGAACATCTTGAATCGTAACGCGGCGGCGATAACCAAGGTAGGTGACCATCAGCACGAAAGCTAATAGCACCCACACCGACAATCCGTTCCAATGAAAAAATCCGCGATCAAAAAACGTCAACGGATATAGTTCTCGAATCAGCACGTACAACAGGGCGCCCCACCAGACCGTTACAAAATCATACTTAATCAAAAACGCCACGAAAAGCATGCCCATGATGAAGTTCAAACCAAAATCCAGGTACAGTGGCGAAATCCGCAGATCGCCATAGCTGCTGGTGGAAAAAGCCCAAACCAGGCCTGTTAGCAGAACAATGGACATGGTTTTTTGCAGACGCGTGCGAATGGCAGAGGCGAAAAAGAGGCGAAAAATGAATTCATAGAAACCGGTCAGCATTAGCGCTGATGCGCAGGCAAACGCCACCGGCAACAGGTTGAGCTTGTTGCTTAGATTTTCAGTGGGGTTCATCCAGATGGGAGCAACCAGCTCACTCAGTTTAAGGAACAAGCTTAAGCCCCCCAGCGCGATCCAGGCGGCTGCCGTGCCTCGCCAGATGGCAAGGGAGAATTGCGGAAACAAAATCGTGCCCATTTTGAGAGCATCAAAGGTTAGCAATTTCTCTTCCCACACCTCGCGAGCGTTGGATTCACTGATGCTGCTGACGATTAAGAAACCAGTAAAGACAAACGGAGCCGTGAACAGAACCGGTATCAGAAAATCCAGAAGCCCCCGTTCATCTTCCTGGAATCCCTGGATCACCATGAAAATCGAGGCCAGCGAAATGATCGCACTCAAAACAACATTGCTCCGCAGATCAATTTCATCGCGGCGCAGCCGGCGGATGAATTGAATCAAAAAAATGATAAACACGGCAATGAATGTAATAATGCTTGGGATCACGTTCCATTCGGATCGCTGGCGAGAAAAACGGATTCCCTCGGGAGGTTTGAAATCCAGCTTCAGTTTGGTGACATATTGGCCGGTAAAAGCGATGGTCGCGGTTTGCTTCTCCCCGTAATCGGATTGATTGCTTTCAAAGCTGAAATGATATTCAAAATTGGGATAGCGATTATTTTCGGAAGGCGAAACAAGCTGATAATACAAAGAACGTTCCGGCAGCAATTTTTGCAGCAGCGCAATTGCTCGGTCGCGCGCCACGGCAAAAGATAGGGTGTCGAACCGGGCTCGTTTGCCCAATTGCACATTCAAATCGAGCAAATCTCCGTGCAGGCTGAGGCCGATGGAAATCGTGTCGGAGGGTGCCCGGGATGAGGTGGGTGCTGCCCCGTCGTCGCGCGTGATGATATGAATTCCGCCCGCTGCTACGGCGTCTTCCTGGAAAGTGATCTTCCAGAAATAAACTGGCAGGCGCTGTTCGGCAATGATTTCATTGGTCCGCTGAAGGCCGAACTTCTGTTGCAAATAGCGGATTTGGTCGGGATCCTGACGCAACACGATTCGCCGACCAAGATGGGCCGTATCATAACCCAAATCCGAAAGAATCGCAGCAGCACGTTGGTCAATCGCGGTCTCATCGAGCTTTATACGCAATGCCGACTGTGGAAAGAGCTGCGGGTAGAGCAGGATGTAGATGCCTATTCCCAACAGCGCGACCAGAAACAGAAGCAGATCGTTCCTCGTTAGACGAGTTTGATTCATTGGCGGCTACCTCACATATTCGACCAGTAAACCCTGCGGATAATCATAACCGGTTAGTTGACCATACACTTTGCCATCAGCAAAAAATTTGATAATACGACCGTTGCCGGCATCAGCCACCACACAGCCATGATCGTATGGGTTGACTGCAAGATTTTCAGGCCAGCTCAATCCAGACACCTCGAGCAGCTTATGCCCTTTTTCATTGAAGCAAAGCAAACGTGACTGCTGATACCAAAACACTTGATCCAAAACCCAACAGTTTCCGTTATCAGAATCCACTGCCACCCCGGTCGCCAGGTTCAAGCCGGTTTCGATGCGAATTTTTACTGTGCCACGAGCATCGTATTTGAACACGCGCGAGCTGTCGGCGATCCAGCACTCCCCGGTTTTTTGATTGACACTAATATCCATGGGGCGACGAAAATCCGTCAATTGCGCGACCAGCGACAGGTTCGACGCGATTTTGCTTACCCGGGCCGCTTTGAGATCAACAACCCAGGCCGCGCCGTCTCGAAAATAGACATCGATTGCGATGGGCTTTTTAAAGCCCAATACTTCACCAACCCGTTGCCCTTGCCGGTTAAATACGTAGATAATGCCTTTAGTTTCATCGGTCACCCAAACGCGATCGTTGTCCACATCCACTGCGATATCCGACAGCTTGCCACCACTCAACGATACCGCCAATCTGGGAATCCCTTTTTCGAGAAAATAGACCCCATTGAGCAGGACGTCAATGAACCAGAGCCGTTGCCAGGGGGCATCAAACGCCAGCTCGGCCGGATAGCCATCCACCGGCGTCTGCAAAATCTCATGAGCACCGTCGTGGGAAATTTTCACCAGACGACGATTGAAAATGTCCGTGGCCCAGATAAAGGTTGGACCGGGGATGATCGAAACGATATCACTTCGCGGCGATTCAAAGTCTTGCGCCTGCACTGAGATCTGATATTTGAACTCGGTGTCGTAAGTCAGATGTTTATCGCGATAGCAGGTTGATTCTGGTGGTGATAAATGGATGAAGCGAAAATTGGAATCGGTCGGCCCCTGGCGATAGATGCGATATCCCACAAAATCGCGGATGGGGATCGCCTCCCACTCCAATACTGCCTGATCCATTTCCGAATAAATGCGCACGCCCGATGGTTTACCAGCGGTGATAGGATTTGACGGATCGATGGGATTGAGTCGCTGCCGATCCGAGCAAGTTGTCCAAAGCAATAGCCCAATCAAAAGACCATACACGCTCATCCATGCACTGGATGAATTGAACAGGATGCGCCTGCTAACGGCACTGCTAAATTGAACCAATATCTTTCCCTAAGGCCTAAAAATGAATATGCTCGTTGGTTGATGAATTGGCCTAAACATACAAAATATTTTCGCAAATGTCAAGTGCAGGATTTGCCAGCACTGGAAAATTTTGGCTTGCCCATTTTAAGCGACCGGTCAGTCCTCCGATAACAGATATTTTGCTTTTGATGGTAAACCTCACTTATGAATGAACAGAGCTACTGACCGGTCGCTTAACTTTTTGAAATTTTGGAAGCATTTCATTTCTAAGCGACCGGTCAGTCCTCCGATAACGGATCTTTTGCATTTGATGGTAAACCTCACTTATGAATGAACAGAGCTACTGACCGGTCGCTTAACTTTTTGAAATTTTGAAAGCATTTCATTTCTAAGCGACCGGTCAGTCCTCCGATAACGGATATTTTGCTTTTGATGGTAAAACCTCTCTTATCAATGGACAGAGCTACTGACCGGTCGCTTAACTTTTTGAAATTTTGGAAGCATTCCAT
>CAZYNP010000089.1:17081-20134 GCA_964647995.1 uncultured Cytophagia bacterium | reverse complement strand
CACAAAATCGGAACTGACACAGAATTTTTCGTGAGAGTTCCATTTCTGTGTCCCCTAAAAATTTTTTCTCATGGAATAGATCAGGCCACAAAATCGGAACTGACACAGAATTTTTTGTGAGAGTTCCGTTTCTGTGACCCCAAAAGAGAAATAACCCTTCCAAAGGTTCAAAACCTTCGGAAGGGTTTATCAGGTGCATTGATGATGAATCAAATCAACCGCAGACGTTTTCTATCTGCTCTGGGACTATCAGCAGTTGGGACTGCCGCCAAGGCAATCCCCTGGCTTCCATTTTATTCATGCTAACGAGATTGCTTAATGAGAAGATCGATATCGTTTCTGTATCCCGTGGTTCTTTCCATTCTGATGAATCTAATTCTGAATGTAACGGAATGTCCTTCACGTTCACTGGCCTGTTTTCGATTTGATGCAGGAGCAGAAAATAGCCCTGTGCAGCAGACCGCTATCCTTTTGACACCAGACATGACCTATCAACCCAGCAGTGGTTTTGGCTGGATGATCCGACCCGATCATGCCTTCATTCGCAGCGGGCTGGAACGATCCCGATCCGCCTTTACCATTGACGGGGTGGCTGGACAGGAACTCAGCTTCCGAGCCGAACTGGCAGCGGGCGCCTGGTGGCTGACACTGTGGCTGGAAGCGGGCCTCGAAGATTCCAGTACGGTCTCGTTGTCGATAAATGGCGAAAAAAGGACGCTGCGCTGGCAGTCGTTTACACCGCCTGCTGAAGGTCGAACCGATGTTCAGAACATCTATCGGCTCTTTCATGGACGGGTGGTGGTTCAGGAGGATGGGTTCAATTTTCACCTGAGCTGCCAGCGTGATTCCGTTCGGCTGTTGGGTTTCACCCTCACACCCGATCCAAGCCCGACCAAGCCAATTCATCATCAAATGATTCGTCGCTTCCAAAAAGCGGGGCGCTATGGATCGGTCGAGTCGCTTGATAGCCTGCTCAGCGATCTAAAAAAAATATTAGCGCAGCAGCGGCGGGATATTTTCGCTGCCTATTGGGCGGAGCAAATTGAGTTGTTAAGTCTGGCCGAGCAATTTCACGAGATGATGGGCTGGAGCTGGGCCACGCAGCAGACGGGAATGGGGATTTTCGATCGCTACCATCAGGCCGTGATGATTTTGGACGGATTGCTCGATCGGCCCGATGCCGAAAAATACCATTTCTATGAGCGGGCGCTCTGGTTGCGGGGACGGCTGCTCTACTGGCTGGGCGAAGAGCGTCATGGCAACCATGAAATCGCAGGGGGGCGTCGTGATCTGGCCGCCCTTTATCAGCGCTATCCCGATGATCCGCTGCTGGCCATGTACCATGGCCAAAAAATTGACCTGCCCGATCCGTGTGATCAATTGGAGACGGTTGCTGGCGCACCATTGTGGTCTACGGTGCAGCGGGAAGCGCTCTGCCGCTTGCGGTACCTTGCCCATTGGTGGGTAAACGAACGCCAGGCGCCGAACGGCGAGCTTGGCGGAAAACTCGATGATGACGTGGAATTGCTGCGCTGGTGGACGCCCCTGATTTTAGCGGGTGATACCATCGCTTTCAACGGCTGGCGCAAGCTGGCGGATGGCGTCTGGAACAGCCCTGATGTCTATCAGGGTTATTCCAGACATGCCCGTGATGTGGAACATGCTTCGGAGTACATGGCCGATACCGCACCCGACATGATTCTGTTCAGTGACAACCCAAGGTATCTGGAACGATTGCAGCCATCGCTTCACTATTTCGATACCCTGTGGACGGGAATCACGCCGAACGGTCACCGTCTTTTTCGCTCATCCTGGTTCAGCTCACGAGAGGTGAGGACCGAGCCGCCCAAAAATCGGGACCACGAATATAACACCCGTGCTGTAAGAGCTATTCGCTATTTCGCCTGGAAGACGCATGATCCTGTAGCCATTCACCTGCTTCACGAATGGTCCCTGGCATGGGTGCATGCTGCCATGCGCACCGATAAAGGCAAGCCTGCTGGAATCATCCCCGCTTCGGTGCGTTTCCCCGATGAAGCGATCAATGGTGACGAGCCCACCTGGTATAAAGCCAACATGTTCTGGGATTATTACGATTGGGAGGCGCATGCGGGCAGTATGATGCTGGATCAACTGCTGTTCACTTACACGTTGACTCAGGATACCACATTACTGAAGCCGCTTTTCGCTGCATTGGACCTGGTGACATCGCTAGACCATAGTCGGGCTTCGAGGGAAAGGAATGGCAAAGTGCTCCCTGGTTCAGCCGAATGGGCCGCAGCGAAGTTGCGTGACGAAGAAGCCTTCTGGAGCGTGGTCGGTCAATGGCGATTCGCTTCGGGCGATCCCCGCTATGACGATGTGATCCATCGCTATGGCTCGCCCTACCTGCGCTATCGCTTAACTGGGGATGAGAACCATCTGCTGAATGGATTGCAGGCGTTGCTGGAGAGTGTGCGCTACAACATTCCGTTATTGACTTCGGAAGTGCTGCACACCGATCGGGTCTATGTTCGAGGCGCCCATCATCTCAAAGCCATGCTCACAGGAGATGGCATACCCGAAAGCATGTCGCCCTATTACGCTGTTTCCTGGGAAGGAACGGATGAGAATTTCACGGCGCTGGTCACGGCTGCGGGCAAGGATCATCTCAGCGTCCAAATTTATTCTCACTCGAAAGAGGAATATGAAATTCAGATGCGCCTGTGGCAGCTTGAGCCTGGGACGTATCGTTTAAAATATCATTCTGCGCAAGGAATAAAAGAATCAGAATTCGTAATGAAGCATAAGGGTCAGCGGATTGCCCTGGTTTTGCCAGCGAGATCGTTATTAGAAATTCGGATAGATTAAAAATCGTGAGTTCAAATCAGAAGTTCAACTGTCAATGATGATGAGCATTCTCCCTGGCCCTCTTTCAAAGGTACGAACAATAGTCCCCCTTTAGAACGATCCCAGCAGGCCATGGGATTTAGGCGGATGTCGAATTGAATTTGAGTTATCCGTTGGGAAAAAAAACTTGCCCCTTGCGAAGGTCCTCAACCTTAGCCAGGGTT
>CAZYNP010000089.1:0-16981 GCA_964647995.1 uncultured Cytophagia bacterium | reverse complement strand
TAAAAACTGAAATCCGTTGGGTTGTTTCAATCCGTTGGGGAAAAAAGCTTGACCCTTGCCAAGGTTCTTAACCTTCGCAAGGGTTGTGAAAACTAAAATCCGTTGGAAGAAAAGCTTGCCCCTTGCGAAGGTCCTCAACCTTAGCCAGGGTTTAAAAACTGAAATCCGTTGGGTTGTTTCAATCCGTTGGGGAAAAAAGCTTGACCCCTGGCGAATGTTCTCACCTTCGCCAGGCTTTAAAAACAAAAATCCGTTGGGTTGTTTCAATCCGTTGGGAAAAAAAACTTGCACCTTGCGAAGGTCCTCAACCTTCGCCAGGATTTAAAAACAAAAATCCGTTGGGTTTTTTCAATCCGTTGGAAAAAAAGCTTGACCCCTGGCGAAGGTTCTCACCTTCGCCAGGCTTTAAAAACAATCTGCCATTGTCCATACAAGCATAATATTGAATTTTGAATAGCAAAGGACAGACAACATGCTTTATCCGCAAATGAACCGCTGCAGAACCGTATTGGATCTTTCAGGCTTCTGGGAAATCAAAGTTGATTCTGAAAACAGGGGCGAACCACAGCAATGGCTGAACGGCTTCGAGCCAGACGCCATCGTCGCCGTCCCAGGCAGTTGGAACGAGCAACTGGCGGAACTGGGCTTGATGAATTATATCGGGAAAATCTGGTATCAGCAGCGATTTTACATCCCGCAGGCGCTGGCCGATCAGCGACTCTCTGTCAGATTTGGTTCGGCCGATCATCAGGCCAGGGTCTGGCTCAATGGCGAATTTCTCGGCGAGCATATCGGCGGCTTTTTGCCATTTGAATTCGATATCACCGATTATATCAAAACCAATGCCCCCAATCGGCTGGTCATCAGTGTCGATAATACCCTGACTCACGACACCATTCCCCAGGGCGTCACGGCGGAGGATTATCAGGTGTTTCATCGAGAGCGGCATCAGACCTTCCCACCGACCGTGTTCGATTTTTTCCCCTACGGCGGCATCCATCGGCCTGTAAAAATAATCGCCCTGCACCAACACCATCTGGAAAATATCGCAGTGACAACAGAGATCAATGGCAAAGATGGATTGATAAAATTTCGAGTTGAACTCAGCGAAATTGTTGAACGGTCGAAACTAAAAGTTGCCCTCTGGGATCGGCAGCAGAGTTTGTACGACCTGAAACATCACCTGCAACAAAATTGGCTCGAAGGCACGATCGAAATTTCCGAGTGCCACTTTTGGAGCCACGAGCATCCATTTCTGTATCGGTTGCGCTTTGAACTATTTGAAAACGACGATCTGGTCGATGAGTACGAGCTGGAGGTCGGCGTTCGACAGATCGAAGTGACCGAGCAGCAGTTGTTGATCAATGGCCAGCCCGTTTTTCTCGAGGGCTTTGGCAAGCATGAAGATTTTGGCGTGATCGGCAAGGGCCTGTGGCATCCGCTCATTGTGAAAGATTTTCAACTGCTGAAATGGATCGGTGCTAACTCGTTCCGCACGTCGCATTATCCCTATGCCGAAGAAGTGTTGCAGATGGCGGATCGGCTGGGATATTACGTGATCGCTGAAGTCCCCGCCGTCAGCTTAAATTTCAGGCACGTCAGCGAGAAAACGCTGGCCCATCACAAGCAAGCCATCGTCGAATTGATCCAGCGGGATCGCCATCATCCCAGTGTCATTGCCTGGAGTTTGGCCAATGAGCCAGGTATCTGGGGCGAGCCCGAAGCCAATTCCGAGCTGGCAAATCAATACTGGGCCGAACTTTTTGCTCTGGCTAAAGAATTGGATCCCACCCGTCCACTGACTCTCCCGACGTTTCCCAGGTGGAGGGACAAAGATTTGGTTTACCAATACTGCGATTTTCTGTCGCTGAATCGCTACTGGGGCTGGTACGAAATTCCAGGCGAGCTCGAAAAAGCAGGGGAGGTGCTAAAAGACGAATTGATTCAATTATTCAAGAAATATCACAAACCAATTTTGGTCAGCGAATTTGGCGCCGATACGATTGAGGGCTTGCACGCCACCTATCCCCAACTGTTCACCGAGGAGTACCAGACGGCATTGATTGAAAAATATTTTGAGATCATCGAATCATTGCCGTTTACCATCGGCGAACACATCTGGAATTTTGCTGATTTCCGCACGGCTCAACATTTCCGAAGGTTAGTCTTTAATCGGAAAGGAGTTTTTAATCGCCAGCGAGAACCCAAAGCGGCGGCGTTTGCTATTAAAAAACATTGGAACAAATGAAATTTACAAATTCCAGACCTGCGCCAGTCCCAAAAAAACTGGACAAAGAAATGGAACGGACACGGAATTGAAGTCCTTATGGTTTTTGCCTGGTGGTTGCATTTTTGTGACCTAAAAAGATTGTGGTTTAACGAGTAAAAATATTTTGGACACAAAAACGGAACACGACACAAAAAAAATTATGGGATTTGATTTTGTGATCATTCGGTTTTTGTGTACTAATTTTGCTTTTTGGTTTTGGCTCGTCAAAGGTTAAGAACCTTCAAAAGGTAGGGGATTGGAATATGGCTATTGGGGCTTGGAATTTATTTGAGTTTTGGATTCTGAATTTTGGAATTTTGAAGGGCAATTGGATTTGAAGATTGGCAATTGAATTTTGAATTTTGGGATTTTATTTATGACCACTTTTCTCGGAATCTCTTTTCTCGACCTGCTCGTTCTCGCTTCATACTTTATTTTAATTACCTGGCTGGGTGTCTGGACGCATCAGAAGATCAAATCCTCGGGGGATTTTTTTATGGGCAACCGCCGCTTCGGCAAGATCATGATGATCGCCCAGGCCTTCGGAGTGGGCACGCACACCGATCAACCCGTCTCCGTGGCTGGCGCTTCTTACACCACGGGGCTGGCGGGCATCTGGTACCAGTGGGTGTGGATGTTTTCCACGCCGTTCTATTGGCTCGTGGCCCCGATCTATCGGCGGTTGCGCTATGTGACCATGGCGGATTTTTTTCAGGAACGCTATGGCCAGACGCTTGCGGTTTTATACACCATCATCGGCGTCACTTATTTTTGTATGGACATCGGCATCATGCTCAAAGGAACGGGCATCACGGTGGAAGGCCTGACGGGCGGCGCCATGTCGGAGAGCACCGTTATTCTGATTTCTACCGTTTTGTTTGTGATTTATGGATTGGCAGGGGGGTTGATCGCTGCCGTCTTTACCGATCTCGTTCAGGGATTTTTAATCCTGGTGCTGTCGTTTATGTTGCTGCCCTTTGCCATCCACAAAGCGGGTGGTTTGAGCGCCATTCACCAGGGGCTTCCCGAGCACATGTTCAGTTTGGTCGCTCCGCATGAGGTGACGCTGTTTTTCATCATCATGATCGTGATCAACGGCTTGATCGGCATCGTGGTCCAGCCGCATCACATGGCGGTTGGCGGTGCAGGCAAAACCGAAATCGCCTGTCGCACGGGCTGGACGTATGGCAATTTCTTGAAACGATTCGCCACCATGGGCTGGGCGTTTGTCGGTGTTTTTGCCGCATTCTTATTCCCAGGGTTGGGATTTCATGAACGAGAGCTGGCATTTGGAATCGCTGCCAAAAATCTTTTGCCTGTGGGACTGGTCGGTCTCATGATCGCTGCCCTGATCGCCGCTGTGATGTCCACCTGTGATGCTTTTATGGTTCATGCCTCGGCGCTATTCACCCGAAATATTTACCTGAAATATATCAATCCAAAAGCATCGGATCGGACGTTGTTAAAAACCGCACGGTACTCCTCGGGAGCGATCGTGCTCGGCGGATTATGTTTTGCCTACGTTTTCCCCAGCGTGGTTCATGGCTTGATGGAAGTCTGGAAGGTGACTGCCTATCTTGGCGTCGCCTTCTGGGCGGGCGTGATCTGGAAAAAAGCCAACCGCTACGGTGCCCTCGCCAGTGCCCTCACCATGGCGGCGATTGCCATTTACACGGGCAATTACCTTAAATGGCCCTTGCAAAACCAGATCGCTCTTTACGTTCCTGTTGGGATTTTTATCATGATCGTGGTCAGCTATTTCACCCGATCAGAGCCCGCAGAGCAGTTGCACAAATTTTATGCCCTGCTGGATACTCCCGTCGGTAAGGAGCAGCGGCTCAAAGATCAACACATCGAGATCATGCTGGAGGGCGAATCCCAGGCACCGACGTCGAAGAAAATGAAAGAAAAGTTGGTCGAAAAATTCCTCTCCAAAGGTGATGAGGAAGATGGATTGCTGCTGGTGGATCTGCTGTCGTTGCGGAAAAAGTTTTCCTGGGGCCGCTATCGGGTCGACATCATTGGTTTTCTTGTGGCCTGTTTGATCGTTGCCTTATTGATTGGATTGGCGATGTTTCTGGCAGGAGTGGGGGCGTGAGCTGTTATCAGTTATCAGTCGTCAGTCGTCAGTCGTCAGTCGTCAGTCTTCAGTCTTCAGTTGGCAGTAGGAAGGGGGATAATTCTTTCGAAGGTTCTGAACTTTCGGAAGGTTCTATTCAAGATGAACCAGACAAAATAAAATAAAGTCAAATGGAAAAATCCAATTCAAAAAATCAATCTGATTTCAATTCAATTTTTTCATCGATTGCATTTGCCATCTCATCTCGACCCAATAACTTTTCCCATTTGCCATTAGGTCTGCCGTCTCACCTCTGCCATCTGCCGTTTCACGTCTCTAATTTGCCGTCTCACGTTTGCCATCTGCCGTTTCACATTTCATGAGGAAAATATGATTAAATCCAAACTTTCGATCTGGAAAAAACTCTCCCTCTTCTTCGCATCGATTGCGCCTGGTATTTTCCTGGTTGGCTACAATATCGGCACAGGGAGCGTTACCACCGCAGCGTCGACAGGTGCGAATTATGGGATGACTTATGTCTGGCCGCTGCTATTGTCCTGTGTTTTCACTTATATTTTGATCGTCGCCTTTGGTCGCTTTACGGTAGTTACTGGGGAGACGGCGCTGTTCAGTTTCAAAAAGCATTTTGGGATTGGCCTGGCGATTTTCGTGCTGCTGTCCGTTGTGATCAGCGAATGGGTGGCGTTCATGGGCGTGATGAGCGTGGTCTGTGAGGTCGTCAAAGAATGGTCACGGCCGCTGACGCCGTCGGGCGAGGGAATCAACATGATCATATTGAGCATTGGTTTCGGTGGGTTGATCTACTATTTTTTCTGGAATGGCACGCAGCGCTTCTTTGAGAAAATTCTGATGATTTTCGTTGCCATCATGGGAGTGAGCTTCATCGCCACCATGTTCATGGTCATTCCCGAACCCATGCAGGTGATCAAAGGGCTGGTGCCTAAAATCCCTGGCGAAGCCAATGCGGCGCTGTTGATTGCGGGAATGGTCGGCACCACGATGGGCGGCGTTTTGTATCTGGTCCGCTCCATTCTGGTACAGGAGAAAGGCTGGACCATCAACGATCTCAGAGAAGAAAAGCGAGATGCGTTTATTTCATCAGCCATGATGTTCATTCTTTCGGCGGCGATCATGGCCTGTGCCGCTGGAACACTCTTTCCGCTGGGATTGAAAGTGGATAACGCCATCGATATGGTCAGATTGCTGGAGCCGCTGGCAGGCAGGTTTGCCATTTCGATTTTCGTGGCGGGAATCGTGAGTGCGGGATTGTCGAGCATGTTCCCGCACCTGCTGTTGGCGCCCTGGTTTCTGGCCGAAATCGCCGAGAAACCCAGGGATATGAAGAGATATTATAATCGCTTGATCGCTCTGTTCACCGTCAGCCTGGGATTGGTGGTGCCCCTTTTCGGTGGCCGCCCTGTCCTGGTAATGATCGTCTCCCAGGTGCTCTGCGCCGTGGCCACGCCAGTGATCATTTTGCTGATGCTCCTGCTGCAAAATAAAAAAGAAGTGATGGGAAAATATAGAGCGACGCCTGGTTTCAATTTGGTCATGATTTTCATTTTTCTGTTCACGATTTTTATGGCAATCACAGGAATTATCGGAATTAGAGGTTTACTGTAGGACAGGTTGTCAACCTGTCCTACAAGCTGGAGAAACCAATGTTTCACAACAAAATCATCTGCTGCTATCTCTATCCCATTACCAAATACGGCTATCCACCACCTGCCGAGCAGACGATTCATCATCTGCAAGAGATGAAGGCCCTGGGATTCCAGACCGTGGAGCTGGAAGGGATTCGAGAACAGCATCTGCTGTCCATTTACGATCGGCGGTTGGAAATCAAAAAGCAACTGGAAGAGCTCAATTTGAACGTGCCTTATTTCTGTGTGGTCCTGCCAGGGCTTTCATCAGCCGATCCAAAAGTTAGCAGCAAGAATCTGGAGCTGTTTAACAAAGGCTGTGAGATCGCTGAATTATTCGGCTCCCTGGGCATACTCGATAATGGCCCAATTCCGCCCTATCAATTTCCTGGCGAGGTCCCTGTGGTGCGCCATTACGATGAGGATGTTTGGAGGATGGCGCAATTTCCGAAAAATTTGAACTGGAAAAAATATTGGGAGCATCTGATCGGGACCTATCAGACCGCCTGCGAAATTGCAGCCCAATGGAGCTTGACGTTTCACCTCCATCCCTGCCTGGGCTCGATGACGGCCAATTGCGATGGTTTCCTCTATTTTCATGATGCGGTGGCACGGAATAATCTGCGCTTCAATTTCGATACCGCCAATCAATTTGCGCTGAAAGATAACCTGGCGCTGGCGTTGCGGCGATTGGCTGACCATGTCGACTACATCCATCTGTCGGATAATCGGGGTACTAAAATCGAGCATCTGCCGCCTGGAATGGGAAACATCCGTTGGGACATAGTTTTTGAGACGCTGGATTTGATCGGATTCCAGGGGCACATCGGGCTGGATATTGGTGGCGAAGAATCGGGGGTGAGGGAGATCGATCAGGTGTATATGGAGGCGGGGGGATGGTTGGAGCGAAATTGGGGAGGGCGGTTGAGCAGTGATCAGTAATCAGTAATCAGTGAGGCAGTAGACAGTTAAATTTACCCTTTCAAAGGTTGGAAACCTTTGAAAGGGTTGGGAAGGCTATGGAATCAGTTTTGAAGGAAAAGTAAAACATCCCCCCTGGCCCTCCTTCAAAGGGGGGAATTTGAATTTACGCTTTCAAAGGTTGGAAACCTTTGAAAGGATTTGTGAGAAAGGGTTTGGGAAATAAAATGGGCAAAAAGCAAATGAATATTCGGATCTTTAAAATTGCTATTATCTTGCTATTCGGTATCATACCCTTTATTTTTGGGTCGAGCCTGGCTGATCAGTTTTCGCAGGAGCGGAATAAAACAGGCATTTTCAATGTCCGAGATTACGGCGCTGCGGGCGATGGTATTCAACTGGATACCAGGGCTATCCAATCGGCTATCGATGCTTGCGCTGAAACAGGAGGGAAGGTGATTTTGCCGCCTGGCAGGTACCTATCGGGAACGATCTTTTTGAAAAGCCATGTCACGCTGGAGCTCATGGCAGGCGCCACCTTGCTGGGCAGCACCACAATCGCTGACTATCCACCCATTACGCCCGACTACCGCTTTTATGGCGATGACTTTAGCCAATTCAGTTTGATCTATGGCGAAGGCCTCGAAAACATCGCCCTGATCGGCCTGGGCACCATCGATGGTCAGGGCGGCGCTTTCAAGGTGACCACGAAAAAGAAGCCCGATCGCTACATGAACCGTCCCTACGTCATCTGGCTGGCGAAATGCAAAACGATTCTGGTGGACAATCTCCAGCTCCGAAATTCCGCCCGCTGGATGCAGCATTACCTCGCCTGTGATGAGCTGACGATTCGGGGCATTCATGTCTACAACCATTGCAATCAGAACAACGACATGGTCGATATCGATGGGTGCCACGATGTAATTGTATCCGATTGTTTCGGCGATACCGATGATGATGCTTTGACGCTGAAAAGCACTTCGGGGCGATCCTGTGAAAATATCGCCATCACCAATTGTGTGCTGAGCAGCCATTGCAACGCCATCAAAATGGGAACAGAGTCGCATGGGGGATTCAAAAATATCACCATTTCGAATTGTGTGGTGAAGCCATCGCAGGATAAAGAGCCCATTTTTGGATTCGAAGGTGGCATCGGCGGAATCGTATTGACGATGGTCGATGGCGGAACGCTGGACGGGGTGCTGGTCAATAACATTCGCATCGACGGTCCCAAAGTGCCGATCTTTGTTCGATTGGGCGATCGGGGGCGAGTGTATCGGGAAGATATGCCCCGTCCTGATATTGGCACGCTTCGCAATGTCCAGATCAGCCACATCATCGCCACCGATGCTGACACGTTTGGCTGTTCGATGACGGGCCTGCCCGATCATCCCATCGAAAATATCGCCTTGAACCATATTCGAATTTCCTTTAAAGGGGGCGGAAAAAAGAACGCTGCCTTCAAAGATGTCCCCGAACTGCCCGATCATTATCCTGAGAGCACCATGTTCGGCGAGCTGCCTGCCTATGGTTTTTTCATCCGCCATGCCAGAAATATTAGTTTGAATCAGATCGACCTGACTGTTGAAACGGACGATCACCGTCCCGCCCTGATTTGCGATGATGTGCAGGGATTGGATATTTCAGCCTTTCGATCCGCAGGAACGATGGAGCAGGGGGCGTTGATGATGTTGAAGAATAGCCAGGATGTTTTTATTAACGGATCAAGAGCCTTAAATGAAATTCGATTATTTCTGATGGTTATGGGCAAAGACTCCAATGGAATCTGTTTGACTGGCAATGATCTGGATCGAGCCAGGAGAATATTTGAGGTAGGTGATGGGGCGAACAAAACGGCTGTTAAAGTGAAGTGAAAATAGACGATAATTTTAAAATGATCAATTTTCTCCAACGGATGCTAAAAATTCTAAATCTCCATCGTCAAATAACAAATAAATTACAAAGTCCAATTTAGAAAATCCTAAAAAGTTTGGTAATTGATTATTTGAGATTGAAATTTATCCGCCAGTTGTCGAACAGGCTTGTAATTTGTTTTTTTATTATTTGGGATTTGATCGGTTGGGTTGTTTCAATCCGTTGGCAAAAAAGTTTGACCCTTACGAAGGTTTTTAATCTTCGCAAGTGTTTTGAAACTAAAATCCGTTGGAAAAAAAGTATTGATATGAAATCAATTCTAAAATCCGAAATCGTAAATCCAAAATCAAAATCATCCGTTGGGTTGTTTCAATCCGTTGGAAAAAATAAAGTGAGCAAACCATGTCACGTTCAATCATAATATATCTATTCATCCTCATCTTTTTGAATCTAAGTGGATTTTCATCCCCGATCCCAATTACCCAATTACCGAATTACCCAGTTACCCAATTACCCAAATTAATCCCTCAGCCCAGAGAAATTAAAATTGAGACAGGCAAATTTCAATTCGACCAAAGGACAGCAATCTGGATCACCGATTCGATTCGCCAGTTTGCAGCCGAACAGCTTCAATTGGAAATCAAAAATCAATGCAATCTAAAAATTCCAATTGGAAAAAAGAAAACTCAAAAACAAATATTACTTGGCATTCCTCAATCCAATGAATTTATTCAAGCAGCGCTTCAGAAAGCAGGACTCAAATGCGATGCCGAAATCGGCGCTGAGGGGTATGTTCTCTCCATTTCGCCCGATCAGATCATCGTTGCGGCCAATACAGCGACGGGCGTGTTCTATGGCGTGCAAACGTTGAAACAGCTCATCCGAGATCATGACGAAAATAAAGCGATTCCCTGTCTAAAAATCAGGGACTATCCCAGCTTACGCATTCGAGGCGTGCTGGACGACATCAGTCGAGGCCCGCTACCAACCATGGATTATTTCAAATCCTGCATTCGCCGTTTTGCTGAGCTGAAAATCAATACGCTGACCTATTACACCGAACATGTGGTTCGCACCAAGAGCCATCCCGAGTTTGCTCCGCCCGATGCGTTGACGCTGGAGCAGATCAAAGAATTATCCGACTATGCCCGCCAGCACCATATCGAGCTGGTGGGTTGCTTTCAATCGTTCGGCCATTTCGAAAAAATTCTGGAGCATCCCCGCTACGAACACCTGGGCGAAATGAATTCCTTGCTGACGCCAGCCAATGCCGAAAGCTACCAGCTCCTTTCGGACATCTACCAAGAATTGTCTCAGGTCTATCCGTCTCCAGAATTCTGCGTGCTCTGCGATGAGGTCTGGGCGTTGGGCAAGGGCGCCAGCGAAGCGATGGTGAAGCAGCTTGGCTTCGCAAAGGTCTATTCGGATCACGTCAATTGGATTCGGGATGAACTGGCAAAATATCACCGACGGATCTGGGTTGCCGCTGATGTGGCACTGGAACATAAGGAGATCCTTCGACTGCTCAAAAAGGACATCGTTCTGCTGCCCTGGAATTACAGCAGCCGAGATTCATTTGCAGATTTGATTTTGCCCATCAAAGAAAGCGGATTCAATTTCATTGTGACCACGGGTGTCTCCTGTTCGAGAAAGCTGTTTCCTGATTTTAAAACCACGAGAGCGAATATCAGAAATTTCGTTCGGGACGGAATTGAGCATGGGGCATTGGGCCTGCTGAACACCAACTGGGATGATTTCGGTGGGAATTTTTTCTCGAACAATTGGTATGGCATCGCCTACGGAGCGGATCAGGGCTGGAATTCAGAAAATGATCAAACGGAAAATTTTGATGCTCGATTTGCCGCCGCATTTTATGGGGATGCCTCAGGCAAAATTTCAGAGGCGATTCAGACATTGAGTTCTGTTGCCGAAATTCCCTCTGTTCAAAATCTGGAAAATACCATTTTCTGGCAAAATCTGATCCCAGCGCCTGGTGTTCGGGGCCAGCTTTCAGTGGCGGAATGGGAGAAGGTCAAAGGACAGGCACAGGCGGCGCTCAGGCTGGTAGATCAGGCCCAGGTCATTCGTTTCAATGGTGATCTCGATTACCTCCGCTATGCCTGCGATCAGGTCGTCTTCATGGCCGATGTCCGTGAAGCCCTGATCTCGGCAGCGAACGACTATCGCCAGGCGTGCCTGAGCCAGCCCGATTGGGCGGAGTCCAGGGCACATCTCACCCGTACTGTGGAAATCATAACCGAGCTCAAGCAGCGCTGGCATCGTCTGGCAGAGGAATATCAAGCGCTCTGGCAGCGGGAAAATCGGGCTTATGGGCTGGATGTCAATGTGCACAAGTTTCAGCGGATTGATGCCGATTTTGCGGATGTTCTGCAGCGGTTGGGACAGGCGCAAGCGCAATTGGCGGACGGTTTTTATCTGCCATCGCCGCTGCAGGTGCGGCTGGGCCTTCAGCCACTGGAGAAAAACTTTTTCCAGACCTGGCTGGTCTGCGGCAGCTTCCCCAATCCGAAAAAGGATGAGAATCTGCCGTCTCATGCGCCAGACAATTGCATCGGATTTGATACCGATTATTTAACAGAAATCGGAGGCGAAGCTCACGCCAATCCCAAAGCAGGCGATCGGGTGAGGCGTCCTGATGGCTCGGAAGTATTCTGGAAAATTCATACCTCGAGCCTTGGCGCCGAAATCGATCTGGCGGGATTGTTCGATCGCAATACCAGAGTAGTCGCCTACGCCTTCTGCACCGTTGAATCCCCCGATGACAGGCTCGTCACTGCCGCTTTGGGGAGCAATGATGGCATCAAAGTTTTTTTGAACGGCGAACCGATTTTTGAAAGCCATCAGCTTCGCTTTGTGAAAATCGATGAGGATAAAATTGATTTGGCCTTGAAAAAGGGGGTGAATCGACTGCTGCTGAAGATCGACCAGGGACAAGGAAAGTGGGGCTTTTGCTTCAGGATTCTGGAACAACGTATGGTGAACGATGGATTTCATTATCGATTGGAATGAACCGATAGAAATCCTAAAAAACCAAGGACAAATTCCAAATAAATTTCAAAACTCAATGCTCAAATTCCCGGTTTATAACCTGTGAAATGGTGCAAATCAGATTTGGAATTTGTAACTTGAGTTTTGACTTTGTTTGAAATTTGAGTTTCATTTTTTTGATATTAAAATAACCCTTGTAAAACAAAAGAGTCGTTTTAAAATTTACCTTGTAATTTTAAAATAATATTTTTATATTTACCTTGTTATTTTAAAATCACAAGAGTAATCACTAACTGAATTAGCAAATATGGACAGATTCATTATCAAAAAATTGATTGCCTGGAAAACTCAACCGCACAGAAAGCCGCTCATTTTTAGAGGGGCACGGCAGGTAGGAAAGACGTGGACGGTTCTAGACTTTGCTAAAAAACATTTTGAGGGCAAAGTTCATGTGATTGACCTGGAGAAGCATCCAGAGTGGCATCGCATTTTTGAAGTTAATCTGGATGCGAGGCGAATTGTTGCTGACCTGGAAATTGTTTTAGCAACATCAATTCAGCCAGGAAGGGATTTGCTTTTCATTGATGAAATTCAAAATTGTCCTCGGGCGTTGATGGCGCTGAGATATTTTTATGAGGAATATGCCGAGTTGCACGTAATTGCAGCGGGCTCATTGCTTGAATTCGCCATGAAAGAAATATCTTTTCCTGTTGGTCGGGTGCAATTTTTAAATCTTTTCCCCATGAGTTTTCCTGAATTTCTGATAGCGACAGGAAAAGACAAAGCGGCTGACCTAATTTTATCGCCGCCCAAAAAGCAGGCGGAATATATTCATGAGATGTTGTTAGCAGAGCTCAAAAAATATTTCTTCGTTGGGGGGATGCCTGAATGTGTTCGGGTCTTTGCCGAAACTGGAAAAATACGGGATGCTTTATCCATTCAAGTTGACCTGATCCGTACCTTTCGAGAGGATTTTTCCAAATATACGCCTCAAGTGGATAAACAATGTCTGAATGCGGTGCTTTCGGCGACAGCTCAACGAGTAGGAAAACAGATAATTTATTCTCATCTGGCCGATGGTTTTACCAATCCAACCTTGAAACGAGCTTTTGGATTATTGAACATGGCTCAATTAATTCACAGGGTGCCAAATGCTGATCCCGCTGGATTGCCGTTGGGCGCTTCTGCTTCGGAGAAAAAACTCAAAGCGATTATGGTCGATATCGGTTTGATGCATTCATTGAGCGGATTGCCTGTCGATGTGGAATATCAAAAGTCAGACTTGCTGGCAATTTATCAAGGGGCGATGGCGGAGCAATTCGTGGGTCAGGAGTTATTGGCCGCAGGCCAGCCTGAGTTGTATTATTGGTCTCGGGACGCCAAAAGCAGTACAGCCGAAGTTGATTTTTTAATCAATAAACAGGGAAGAATTTTCCCCATCGAAGTGAAAAGCGGGCCATCGGGTCGGCTGAAAAGTCTTCATCTGTTATTGAGTAATTATACCAACATTTCTTCGGGATATGTTCTTTCAACCCAGAATTATGCTGAGCTACCTGAGCAGAAATTGACCTTTCTGCCTCTTTATTATGCTTATCAGTTGGGGATGGTTGATTAGGTGCTTATGGCGCAGCATCGATCTGCCCAGGGGGATGGTCGATGTTTCGATTGTCGTAATTAAATTTTCGAGGATTATTGGAGTTAAGAATGTCAGTTCTGTGACAGTTTCGATTCCGTGTCCATTTTGTTATTGCTATATCAGTGCTATGAATCAGCTAATCACGTTGGCTGGACTCAAAGTTTGGTTCATTATCAAGGTTGAAGAAAAACGTTCATTGCCTTTGAAACGATCTGAGATTTTTTTGACTTCGAATTGACTTTTGAAATTTATTTGAAATTTGTTTTTTGGAATTTTAAACAATACCTTGTTATTTGAAAATTAATCATTCCAAATTCCCTTGTAATTTTAAAATCCAAACTGGAGCAATCACGAATGAATTTGACTTCAAAAATCTTTATCATCATCAATCTCATTGCCACACTCGTTGTTCCCCTGATTTATGCTCAATCCAACAGCGATCTCCAAAATCAAATTCTGCAAGCCATCACTGACGGCGCCAATTACGCCTGCGAGGTGTTGCTGGACGAAAATGGCAAGTCCCGCTGCGATTACAATTGGCTCGAAGGCACATGGCACGATTATGAGCCGCCCTGGCACACGGGACAGTTGATTTATGCCCTGCTGGAAGCATATCACATCACGAAAAATCCCAGGTATCTGGCCGCAGCCAAACGGGCTGGCGATTGGTGGATCAACCTGGAAATCAAAGATCATCCCAGGCTGAAGGGCATGGTGCGAGCGGTTCATGGCGATGGGATCGATTACATTGTGTTCGCTACGGTTTCCGACGGGACCGCTGGGCTGTTCAAATTGTATGATGTCACGGGAGAGCGGAAATATGCCGAGGTTCCCACCAGAGCAGGCCAGTGGATGCTGGAGAAAATGTATATTCGGGACAAAGGCGTGTTTTACGATAGCATCGAGCCGACCACGGGCGAAGTGATGAAGGAGAACAGTCCGTTCTGGCCTGATAAAAAGCATCAGGAATGGTACGATGTTGCCCGCCCCAATAACGAAGGCTCGTTGTTCAAAGATATGTTCGAATTTACTGGTGATGAAAGATACAAACAGGTCTTCATCGAGCTGTGCGAAAGCCTGGTGGAAAAGCAGGGCAAAGAGGGATTATGGATGGATTTTATTCCGAACCATAAAGAAGACGGCTCGTTTCATCCCCGCTTCAATCTATGGTACGCCGAATCCTTGCTGGAAGGCTACGATTTGACGGGCGACAAGCGCTATCTCGAAGCAGCGAAAAAGACGGCTCAATTTTACACTCAATTTCAAAAAGAGGACGGTACGATTTTTTACAAGAATTATTTGAATGGCAAAAGCAATCAGAATTCCCCCTGCGGATCCGCTGTTTCCTTTGCAGGCATCATCTGGCTGCGACTGATTCGCTACGGTGTTGGCGATGAATTTAAGGTCAATGTGGGACGCTCGCTCGATTGGGTGTTGAAGAACCGCTTTGCCGCCGATCATCCCGATAAAAATCTGGCTGGGGCATTTTTTGAATTGCGCACCCGCAGCAAGGATGGCAGGATGTGGCTGACCGTTCGGGATATTGCCACATCGTTTGGCGTGAGGTTTCTGTGCGACTATTATCGATGGGCATTTTGAAATAACAAATCTCACTTGAAAGACCCTAACGCAGGGCAAAACATTCGTAACCATTGCCCGAAGGGTAGGCCTGATGCGTGGCTGTTTTATAATCTATGCGAAGAAAGATTTCATCATGAAGTTATCCAATAAAATGTTATTGGTTTTGATGGCTGGGCTGCTTTTGCAATGCAGCTCTCTATGGGCGCAATCGCCTCTCGATGTGGCTAAAAAAGTCGCTGATAAGATCATGCGGGAGTCCAGCTTTGAATTGGAACTGGTCCCCCAGGTGGCTGAGTTGGGCCTGCAGGTGGTGGATTTCAGGCATAATTACGGCCAGGGGACAAGCGGCGTGGCCTATGCTCTGAGTTTTATCTTGAGTGACCAGGATACCTCAGCGCTCTTCGGTTTCAGTTGCGGCAATCCCGTTAGCATCTGGTTGAATGAGGAATTGGTCTTCTCTCAGCCGAAGCGACCGCTGGTCAGCCCCAAAGAAATCTGCTACAATCGCTTTCTATTTCAAGACACGCTCAAATGGAACCTGAGAAGGGGGGCGAACAAAATTTTGATCAAAACCATAGGGGAAAAGGATGACTGGATTTTTTTCTTGCGGGCCATTACGGCCGAGGGAGATGAAAATCGACAGGTGAAATTTTCGCTTCATCCCATAGCTCCAAAGATCGCAGGCGGCAATTGGCTTTGCATCGGTGTTTTTCCTGGCAACGATCTTCGCAATGCTCTTCCGCCCGAACGGGAATTCACCCATTATTATCGGCATGAGGGACAGCTTTTTCATTGGTCGCTCCCTCGCCCGAACCTTTTGCTGGAATTGAAAATTAAAGATACCAATAGCTACCAGCGAGAATCGTACCTGGACTGGCATTATGCCAATGGCGCCATGATGCTGGCTATCATGGCGCTGGGTGATGCCACAGGCGAAGAGAAATACCTGGATTTTGTCCAAAAATATGTCGATTTTATCATGGCCCATCAGGACTATTTTCGCTGGCAATATCAGCAATGCCATGCCTATCGGGGCAGTTTTCATCGCCTGTTTCGGCGCACCATGCTGGACGATACAGGAGCGCCAGCCCTGCCGTTGGTGGAGCTGTTCGATCGAACCCAAAATGCCGATTATTGGAATTTGATCGAGCCGCTGGCGGATTATGTTCTGAACGAGCAGATTCGCCTGAAGGATGGAACGTTTTGTCGGCCTGAACCGACGCCATTTACGGTCTGGGCGGATGATCTGTTCATGAGCGTTCCTTTTTTGTTGCGTCTGGGAAAAATGACAGGTGATAAGAAATATTTCGATGATGCGGCTCGGCAGATCGTCAATTTTACCAGACTATTGTTTGATAAAGAAAAGCAGTTATTTTATCACGGATGGTTCAGCCAGTCGAATCGAAATTCGATAGCATTCTGGGGTAGAGCCAATGGCTGGGCCATCTGGGCAATTTCGGAGGCGTTGCGTTTGCTGCCGAAGCATCATCCCAACTACAAACAGATTCTGAACATTTATAGAGCTCAAGTGACGGGATTGGTCACTGTTCAGGATCGAACTGGGATGTGGCATCAGGTGCTGGATTATCCCGAATCGTATGAAGAAACTTCTTGCACGGCCATGTTTGTGCTGGCACTTGCCAGAGGAGTCCGAGAAGGCTGGATCGAGAAAAAGTATAAAGAGAATGCAATGAAGGCCTGGAATGCGCTCACCCAAAAGATCGCTGATGACGGCACAGTGCACGGCATCTGTCGGGGCACCGAGATTGGCAATGATCTGGAATTTTATTTTCAGCGAGCCACCTTCGATCACGATCCCAGAGGACTGGGGGCGGTAATTGTGGCAGGAGTGGAGATGTCGAAATTGATGAAGAAATGACGATAAGTCGATTTATAATCAATCAAAAAATATCCAACGGATCGAAACAACCCAACGGATGATTTTGATTTTGGATTTACGGTTTCGG
>CAZYNP010000088.1:7380-20243 GCA_964647995.1 uncultured Cytophagia bacterium | reverse complement strand
TGGGATTCCGCTCCGCCGAAGGGCGGACCGCCAACTGGCGGTTCTGTGGGAGAAATATTTTGGATTTTATTTATGCGGTCGCTATCCTGGAACAAATCAATTTTCTCCTACGGATAGATGAAGCCAACGGCTGAAAAACCCAAAACTAAAATCCGTTGGATTGTTTCTATCTGTGGGAAAAATTTCGAATAATTACTATCAATCAATGAAATTCAACTTGATCAAGATCTGCCATTATTCGATTCTCGGTTTGCTGATTCTATTTTGCAGCCAAATTCTCTTTTCCCTCGGGTGCAAACAGGTTAGCGAACCTCAAGCCGCCATGTTCCGTCGCCAATTTAAAAATCCGCCCACATCCTGTTTACCCACCGTCTATTGGTTCTGGAACGGACAGATCGAAGATGATCAGATCAAATGGCAACTGGAAGAAATGAAGCGCAGCCACACCGTTGGCAGCGTCTGCATCCTGGCCTGGGAAGGATTGACCATTGACTATCTTTCCGATGAGTGGTTCGCCAAAATCAAATACGCCTGCCAGATCGCCCAGCAGCTCGGACTGAGCATCTGGCTATATGATGAAATTCGCTGGCCCAGTGGCCATGCAGGCGGAAAAGTGTTGGACGCCAACCCTGAATTCCAGGCAAGATGTCTGGCTCAGACCGAACAGCGAGTGCCTGGCGGCCAGCAAATTTCCTTCCCAATCAAGTCCCAGCCAGTTGCCATCATTGCGGGCCAGCTCAAAAATCAGATCATCGACGAGTCCAGCCTGGTGGATGTGACTGCGTTTTGGGATGGCACAAATTTCTCCTGGAGCGTTCCCCCAGGCGATTGGTCCATTTTTATCTATTCGCTGGAACCGTGCAGCTTCAAGCCCACTTTTCTGGATCGGGAATACGTCGATCTGCTGAACCCCGAAGTGGCTAAAAAATTCATTACTCTAACTCACGAACAATATTATCAACGAATGCCCGAATATTTTGGCAGCGTCATCAAAGCGATCATCACCGACGAGCCTGGCTGCTATTGCAATCTGAAGGCGTTCCTGCTCAATCCCGAAACCGTCGCCTGGACGCCCGCATTTTTAACAGCGTTCCAGGCCCGAAAAAATTATGATCTCAAAAAATATCTCCCTGGCCTGTGGCAGAATATCGGAGAGAAGACGGCCCAAATTCGAATCGACTTTTATGATGTGCTCTCTGATCTCTTGCAGGAATCCTATTTCCAACCGCTGCACGATTGGTGCGAAGCGCATCACATCCAGCTAAACATTCAGCCTGCCCACGAGGAGACGATGAAATACAGCACGCTGATGCAGGGCGATTATTTCAAGGCCATGGCCTGCTCGCATTTGCCTGGCTGCGATGATGTCTATTCCTGGGATAGGAGCCGCATCACGCCCAAACTCGCCGCCTCGGCAACATCCAGTTTGGGCCAGCAGGATGTTTACTGCGAGGTCTTTGGGGCGTATGGCTGGGATGTGACGCTGGAAAAGATGAAGGCGGTGACCGATTGGCTGTTCGCACGGGGTGTCACTCGACTGCTGCTGAGCTCGTTTTATTTTGCGGATGACGGCGATTGGCGCTTTGAAATTCCCCCGTCGTTGTTCGTTCAAAATACGCTCTGGCCGTATTTGCCCCATTTTAGCAGTTACGTGCAGCGGCTGTCGTTCGTGCTTTCGGGGGGCAGAAAGGTAGCGCCCATTGCCATCCTTTATCCCAACCAGAGTGTTCAGGCGGCGCTTTCGCCCCTGGATGAAAAATTGGCGGATCAAATCGATAGCGCCTTCATCCGACTATCCAATTTCTTGCTGGAGCAGCAGCTTGATTTTGATTATTTGCCCGAAAGCATTTTGAATCGGGCAGAAATCAAAACAGCAGCCAACAAAGCTATCTTGAGGCTGAACCATAAGGATTTCTGGAACGATTATGAGCTGGTGATTCTGCCTCTGGCAAAAATTCTTGAACCGATGACGTTGAAAAAGCTTCTGCAGTTTTATGAGCGGGGCGGCAGGTTCATCGCTTACGGCAATCTGCCGCAATTCAGTTCGGAGGGAGCTGATCTGACAGTGGAAGTCCTTCGCATCTGGCGCCAGTTGACTGGCTCAAACACCAATTCCAACCAGGGGCAGGCTTTTTTTGTGCAGAGCGATCTCGATTCGCTGAAAAATATCCTCGACGGCAGCATCGCTGCTGACCTCCGTCTGGAACCCCCGAATAAAAATATCAGCTTTATTCACAAAATCAAAAATGGACTGGATATTTATTTCATTGCCAATAGCGATAGCGTCCCAGTCAGGACCAGCGCTTCGTTTTTGAATCACGGACGATTGCAAATCTGGAAGCCTGAGGATGGTACGATGACGGATGCCATTGAATTCGAGCGAGCGGACAATCGCACCATCGTCCCGCTGAATCTGGCTCGCTACGGCTCGGCGCTGATTGTTTTCGATCAAGCCTCGGCCGAGCTGCCCCATGTCGCTGCAACCAACCTGACCATCGAAAGCCTCACCAGCAATGGCGATTCACTGTTTGTCGCTGGCGTACCGATTGAAGCAGGAGAAAATTACGTCCTGCTATCCTATCAGGGGCTGGAATTCGAGCATCGAGTCTCGGCCGAACCGCCCGATACCATCGAGCTGCCTGATGCCTGGAAGTTCGAACCAGCGGATCATTCATTTCCTGCCGAAATCCGACGGTCGGGCAGTTGGACTGAGGAGCAAAAGGTGCACCAGTGGGATGGCTCGGCCAGTGCCCCTGCTCATCCTTATTTTTCTGGAACTGGAATTTATTCCCAAACATTTCGGCTTGGGGAATCTGCCTGGAAAGAAAATGGCAAGCTCGTTTTAGAAGTGGGAGCGGTTAGAGATCTGGTCGAGCTATGGCTGAACGGGGTCAAAGTGGGCGAGCGCTGCTGGTCGCCATTCGATTTTGATGTTACCGATTATGTGAAAAAAGGTGAAAACGAGATCGAGCTGAGAATCACCAATACGCCCGCCAATAACTATGCCTGGCAATCTCGGCAGTATCTATTCGGAGAAAATTGGGGCAAGGTAGTGCCTTCAGGTTTGATGGATGGGGTGAAAGTTATCGCTTATGAAAATTTCAGGATGGGATTTTTTATTCCACGATGATACAGGATGATTAATAACAGGATGATTGGTAGCAGAATGAATTGACAGCAGGATAATTGATGGCAGGATGATTGGCGGCAGAATAAATTGATAGCAGGATTATTTATAGCAGAATTATTGATAGCAGAGTAATTGGCAGCAGAATGAATTGATAGCAGGATGATTGATAGCAGGATGATTGGCAGCAGAGTGTTTAATGGCAGAAGCATTGGTATCAGAACGATTTTGTCAGGCTGGTAAAAGGTTTTTTGGTATTGGAATGATCAATTTTGGGTTTTCGTTGGTGGGCAGTTAGGAAAATATTTAGGAGCGAGCCATGCACAAATTCAACGGCAGACTTGTGTCGATAATTTGCTTCATCTGTCTTCTCTCAGTTTTGCCCCCGTTGCTGTTGGCAGGCACTTCTGGCAAAATAGCGGGAGTGATCAAAGACAAAAAAACAGGGGAGCCACTGCCTGGGGTCAATGTCATGATCCTCGGCACGCAGCTTGGGGCAGCATCGAATATGCAGGGTAGGTACTTTATTTTGTCGGTGCCTCCAGGCAGTTTCACGCTCAAAATCACCATGATGGGCTATCGAACGGCGGAAGTCAAAAATGTTAGGGTGAGTATCGACCAGACCACCACCATTGATGTCGAACTGGAGCAGGAGGTGCTGGACCTGGGGGAGACCGTTGTGGTAGTGGCCGAACGTCCCGTCATTCAAAAAGACCTCACCACCAGCCAGGAGGTAGTGGCTTATGATGAGATGAAGCGATCCATCGCTACCAAAGTCACCGAGGCCGTCAACCTGCAAACGGGCGTCTTTTTCGATCCGATTCCCGTGGAGGGCAACCTGTCGGGAACGGGGCGAGGCGAAAAACGCTATTCGATCCGAGGCGGCAGTCAGGATCAGGTGATCTGGTTTGTCGATGGGACTCGGATGGCGGCCATGACCGAAGCCAAGGCCGATGGCGGCGGCTCATTCACGCAAATCAATCAGGAAGCGGTGAAAGAAGTGCAGGTGATCACGGGCGGATTCAATGCGGAATACGGACAGGCGCAATCGGGCATCGTCAATGTGATCACCAAAGATGGAAGTCCCTACTACACGTTCTCGGTGGACTATCTATACGGCGCCCCGCACCAGCGCCACTTTGGTACATATCTGTACGATCGAGAGAAAAATATCGAATTTATCCGACATACATTGACCGATACCGTCACAGGCGCCACTTACCTCGATCCCAAATGGTGGACGCCCGATCGGCAGAAACAGGTGTATGATTATCGGAAATTCGCCGAACACGATTTCAGGTTTTCCTTCGGCGGGCCTGTGCCAGGCAGTTTTCTGCCAGTGATCGGCCATGAGATCAAAAAAATGACCTTCTTTCTGACGGGATGGTTTCAGGAACTGCCTTATGAGCTGCCCCGTCCCCGAGCAACGAGAAAGTTGACCAACTTCAATTTGAGCGGCAGGTATGATGTCACTTCCAATTTGACCATCAAGTTCGGCGGCCTGTACAGTTACGATGCCCATGCCACCAATGCCGAAGAATCTTTCCCGTTAAAAGCCAAATATTATCGGGGCTATGGCTCAACGCTGGACAATTTCGTCTATCAGGCTCGGCTTGGCCTGACGCACGTGATCAAGCCCGAAATGTTCTATGAGCTGAAGCTGAGTTCCTATAATTTCCGACAAAAGGAGCGCCCCAGTCCCTATCGGGTATTGGGCGAAAGCAAAAAGCCCGATGTATGGGGCTGGCATTATTACGATGATTTCGAGGACGAGCCTTTTCTGGCCCATCTCTTCAGCCCGTATGCCAATAACGTGACCCGTGATCTTTCGGTATGCGGGAATTTCAACTGGCAGGCCAACGCCAACAACTTTCTGAAATCGGGCTTTGAGTTTCATTACAACACGTATGATGAGGATAGCTGGGTGCTGGCAGCTTATAGTGACGACCTGAAGGATTGGCGGGTGCGAGGCTTGAACGAGACCTTTCATCCCCTGCAACTGGGTGTCTATATTCAGGACAAGATGGAGTTTGAAAGCATGATCCTGAACATGGGGATTCGGTATGATTATTATGACGGCAATCGGGATTGGTTCACCAAAGACAGCTTTGTCTGGAATCCGTCGCTGGATCCCGAATACAATCCCAAAGCTGATCCCGATGCCGATGGGATCGATTCACTGGGCCATGACAAATGGAGCTTTCAAAATGTGCTGGCCAAGCCACGAAAACGGGTGAAACCGTTTCATTCCATCAATCCTCGGCTGGGCATCTCCTTTCCGATCACCGACAATTCGGTGTTTCATTTCAGTTATGGCCATTTTTACCAGATGCCGCCGATCAATGCGCAGTATGAATTCAGCTATTTTCGGCCCGATGCCTTTGTGAAAAATAGCCCGCCGCCAGGACCCGACAATACCGATCCCGAGCGGGTGATCAACATGACGCTGGAGCCGCTGAAGCCAGAGAAGACCATCCAGTTCGAATTGGGCATCAAACATCATTTTGAACATCTGGCCGTTCTCAATGTCACTGGATTTTACAAAGACATCTATGATCAGCATGAGCGGCCTGGTTTCCTGCGAGACCTGGTTTACGGCGTCGACCCATTCGGCAGGACCTCCAACCTGCCATATTCCACGCATCTGAGCGGGGATTATGGCGATGCCCGTGGCGTGGAGGTGAGCCTGAAGACATTATTCAGCCAGGATTTTATTTTGAATCTGAATTACAGCTTTTCCCGAAGCACGCATGGCACCGCAACGCCCGCTCGAATCAACATCGACAAAGATGGGAAGGTCACCTACCAGTGGTACGTGGAGGCGTCGGATCGGCTGCCAACGGAAAACAGTTATAGTCGACCGCACATTTTGCGAGCTAATTTTTACCTGCAATATCCCAAAAGTTGGAACATTCCCCTGCTCAGTCCTCTTTTCAAAGGCAGCGACCTGAGCTTGCTCTATACCTACGTTAGCGGTCAGGCTTTTACCTATTTAGAGCCCGATGATCCGCCCGATCTGCTGGACAACCATCGCTTCCCCGCCCGCCAGACGTGGGACTTAAAATTCGATAAATATGTGACCCTGGGTGATCATACGTTTACGCTATATACCAGGATCACCAATTTGTTCAATCAGAAAAACATCAAAGCTTATGGTCATCCCTATCCCTACGATGGCGGCGCATTGGAAAAATTTGTCGAAACAGGCCAGCCCACGCTGATCGATGCCGATGGCTACGATATCAGCTACATGATCTACTATGAGCCAAGAAATATTCTGGTGGGGTTGAAATATAATTTTAAATAGACAAACGTGACCGTCACCCGCCAGTTGGCGGGTGACGGTCACGTTTGTTGTTTCTTTCAAAGGCTTGTAGCCTTTGAAAGGGTGATGGCATTGGTTAAAGTTTTTATCCGTTGTTTTCATCTATCCGTTAGGGAATAAAAAGATATTTCAATTGCCCAACGGATAAAAAAAACCAACGGATTCCTGAAGCAACAGACCCTTTTAAAGGCTTGCAGCCTTTGAAAGGGCATCGCCCATTACCTAATGAAAGGGTGCTGCTTCCAAATAATTACGGAGCCAAACATGAAATCAAAACTAATTCTTTTTATTTTCCTCCCGCTGCTATTTGCTCTGAATAGCGAGCCAGGCTGGGCGCAATACCGTGAACCCCTGTTCAAAATTCACGATCGAGGTCGGCTCTGGGAAACCATGAAGGATAACGGCCAGATCGGCGGCGTGTTTTCGAGCTTTCAATATTATCCCAGCATGGACTGGCCTGGCGGGCCTGCGATTTTGCCCAATAAGGACGAGCAGCGCTCCTACTCTCAGGGCGGCGGCTTCTGGGTCGGCGGCAAAAATCCCGATGGCTCGGTCTTTCTGGATGAATGCGGCCCATTCCTCTATGTGGATCAAGGCAGCTTTTTCGATATGAAGGAGGAGGAAAATTTCATCGGCTCGCCCAACTTCAATCCCAACGAGGCCGAGGAAAAAATCACAGCCCATTGGAAGACCAGCCGTGGCATCGAAGTCAGGCGGATCAGCCGTGCCTGGAGCTATCCCGCTTTCGCCGACTTTATCATCATCGAATACACCTGCATCAATGCCTCGTCGGATAAGTTGACCGATGTCTATTTCGGCTTCCCGTATCTGCTGCGTCCCAGCTACCAGGATGTGGTGGTGCAGGGATTCTGGGGCGACAACGACAATATCGATGACGAGCTGATCGGTTATGATGAGGCCCGAAAGCTATTCTACGCTTACGACTACAAGCCCAGCATCGAAACGGATTGGAGCATTGGCAATTATTGGGACAAGCGAGGGGAGCTGCGGACACCAGGCTATGCTGGCTTTGCGCCGCTGTTTCACACCCCTGCCAAAGATGGCAGACCTCAACCCGCTACGGTGTATTACGCTCAAACCATCAATAACAGCCATCGCCTCACCCTGGCCAACCAATCCGAGACAACCCTGTACGGCATTCTGAACGGCAGTGACCGCACGCTGATGGATGCCCAGCCATTGGAAAATGTGTTATCGCCATTCTTGCTGCAGGGATTTGGCCCCTACGATTTGTCGCCCAGAGATTCAGTGAAAATCGTCATCGTCGAGGCGGTGAATGGCATCCCGCTGGATCTGGCGGTGAAGGGATTGGCGTCGCAATCGCTGTTGCCAGCGGGGCTGGACTCGTTAAAGAAAACAGTCGATCGGGCCAAAGTTCTGTTCGATAATAATTATGTGCCAAAAGCATTGGCTCCCCCTTCGCCCAAAACTGAGTACTATGTTTTGCCATCGACCCAGGAATTGGTGATCATCTGGGAGGCCGATGTGGAGGATTGGGTGGATCCATTGACGGGCAACAAGGATCTGGCCTACTACAACATCTATCGCAGCAGTCGTTCGTTCATCGGGCCGTTCGAGAAGTTGAAGCGCACGGGCATCAAAATTTCGGGCACGGATCGGACTCGCTATTTCGATACCGAATTGGGGAAATGGAAATATAAAGACAATACGGTTCAGGTGGGCGTGGGCTATTTTTATGCCATCACCTCGGTGGATGTGAACGGCAACGAAAGCGGGCTGGTCAATCGCAACGTCCAGCCGCTGCGAACCGCACGCTCGCCTGCCGAAAACGCCTTGAGCGTCAGCGTGTTTCCCAATCCGTTTCGATTGGTCTCTGGTTTGCCCACGGCGGGCGAGGAAAGCTCCATCGTATTCACCAATCTGCCCGCCAGATGCACGATCCGCATTTACACCGTTAGCGGCGATCTGGTGCGCACGCTGGAACACGATAACCCCACTTCGGGCGAGCATGTGTGGGATCAACTCACCGACTCCCGTCAGAAAACGGCGGCGGGGATTTATCTGTATACCGTTGAATCGGACGTGGGGAATGCGAAGGGAACGCTGCTTTTAATTAAATAAATTTCCAAATAGCAATAGCCAAATATCAAATAAAACACAAAAGACAATAAACAATGATCAAATCCGTTCCACCACATTTATTGTTTCTTTTTTAGAACTGGTTTCGATAGCCTGTTTTAATCCGTGCGGACTATACTCGTTTGAAATTTGAAATTTTATGATTGGAAATTGTTTGTAATTTGTTTTTTGTTTATTGGAATTTTTTAGGAGATCCTCTCATGAAAATAAAATTAATTGTGCTTTCGATTCTTATAATGACCGACATCGCCTTGGCACAATGGGACTATGGTTTCGATTTCAACAAAGCAGGGACGGCTGGATTGCAATTTCTCAAAATCGGGGTTGGCGCCAGGGAGAGCGCCATGGGGGAAGCGGCGCTTGGCATTACCAGAGGAGCCAACGCCATCTTCTGGAACCCAGCGGGCATCGCTTATGCGGCGCAGCGAGAGGTCTTCTTTTCGTACAACAAATGGCTGCTGGATATTGACCACAGCGCCGCAGCGTTGACCTTGAATGTCAGACGCATCGGCACGGTGGGATTGAGCATGGTCTACCTGGGCCTCCCAGAATTTCAAGAGACCACGGTGCAGGCACAGGATGGTACAGGCCGAATGGTGAGTGCCGCTGATCTGGGCATCGGATTGGCCGTGGCCAGGCGGTTTACCGATAAGCTGGCCATGGGCGGACAGATGCGCTTTGTGAGGGAGCAACTGGATCATGACTCGTTTGACAATATCCTGCTGGATATCGGCGCTATTTATTTCACGGGCTTCCGCCATCTCACCATCTCGGTATGCGCTCAGCATTTTGGGCCTGACATCAAAATGCTGCGGGACAAATTCAGAATGCCGCTCGTATTTAAAGTCGGACTGGCAGATGATTTGATCAATTCGCCAAACCAGCGATTAACCCTGGCCATCGATCTGGTTCACCCCACCGATAACACCGAGCGGATGAACTTTGGACTGGAATATGGCTTTTTCGATTGGCTGTTCCTGCGGGGCGGCTATCGGCTGAACGCCGATCTGGGCAATTGGTCCTTCGGCGCAGGCCTCAAGCAATCGCTCATCGGCGTCAATGGCTCGATTGATTATTCATTTTCCGATTATGGGGAGATTATGGGAGGAGTGAATCGGCTTAGTATTTCTTTTGGATTTTGATTGCAAATGAACATCAGCTCAAATGGCTAAGATACAAAAAAATAAAATCCAAATCCTAAATGACAAATGCTAAACAAATTCCTATTTTAAAATTTCAATTCTCAAATCTGGATGAGCCTATTGGGTTTAGAACTTGACTTTTGGTTTTTGAAATTTATTTGAATTTTGTTTTTTGGAATTTGATAGTTTATATCGAACTTTGAACAAGATAGGGAAAAAATTATATGCCCCAGCACTACGAATTTCATGTCATCTCCAACACCCACTGGGATCGGGAGTGGCGCTATCCGTTTCAAGAAACTCGCACCCATCTGGTTGAATTAATGGATTGGCTGTTAGAATTATTTGAAAAATATCCCGAGTACAAGCACTATCATCTCGACTCGCAGACCATTCCCCTGGAGGATTACCTCGAGATTCGCCCCGAGAAGAGGGCGCTGTTGAAAAAGCACATCTCCGAAGGGCGGCTGCTGGTTGGCCCGTGGTACACATTGCCCGAGATGAACACGGTTAGCGCCGAGGCAATCGTGCGAAATTTGATGCGAGGACATAAAATTGCCGCTGAATTCGGACGAGTCATGAAGATCGGCTACACGCCCACCTCGTACGGCCAACTTTCCCAGATCGCTCAAATTTATTCGGGCTTTAGCATCGATGGCATGATGTTCTATCGGGGCATCTCCCGAGAGGAATGCGCTACGGAGTATATCCTGGAAGCGCCCGATGGCAGCCGAATTTTGGGCCTGCGGCTGAGCGCCTTGTTCAGCCGTGCCTCGTTCTGGATCCATCTGTTCCGAGCCACCATGTACGAAAACGCCTACCATGATGGTTATTATCGCTGGGAAGCAGGCATGACGCCGTTCCGCCGCTGCGACCTGCAGGCTGGCGATCTGGATTATCGGCTGCTGGAACCGACTTCGTTGAACTATTTCAACACGGCGCTGCTGGACGAGGGCATGAAGAACATCAAAGCCGATGTCGCTGCCGATGCCACCACGCCCTACCTGATCGTCATGGATGGCATGGATAGCGTGTTTCCCCATCCCAACACGATCAAGGTTATCGAATATTGCAATAGCAAAAATACAGGTGACCGTTACCTCCATAGTTCGTTTCCTGCTGCGGTGGAAAAGATCAAGCAGGCAGTGGATTGGTCGAAATTGACCGTGCTCAAAGGCGAGCGCCGCCATCCCAGCAAAGATAACTGGTTCAATCGCTTTTTGAAAGACCAGATGTCCACCCGACTCTATCAGAAGCAGATCAATGCCCGCATGCAGACCCTGCTGGAAAAATGGGCGGAGCCGTTTTCGGTGTTTGCATTTATGCTGGGCCAGGAATATCCCGCCCCCTATCTCGAACTGGCCTGGAAATATCTGCTCAGCAATCACCCCCACGACAGCATCACAGGCGTGAGCCTGGATCAGATTCATGACGATATGCGCTATCGCTGGGATCAGGTGAAGCAGCTTGGCGAGGCAGTAACCAACAGTGCGTTTGCGACGATAGCCAAAAAAATCGATCTGTCGGATGCGGCTAAAGAGGATATTGCCATCGTCGCCTTCAATCCGCTAAATTACCAGCGCAGTGAGATCGTCGAAGTGGAGGTCGATTTTCCCGCCGAGCCGAAAAACAAGTCGATGGAGATTTTCGATGCCGAGACCAAACAGCCCGTTCCGTTCCAGTTGCAGGAGCGCAAGGAGTGGGGCTCGCTGGTGATGAATCCGTTCGATATTCCTTCGCCATTTTACACCCGTCGCTTCAAATTTGCCTTTGCCGCAGCCAATGTTCCCGCCTCGGGCTATCGTACTTTTATCGTTCGCACCATAGCGGGCGAGCTGGTCAACCATGGCTCGATGCTGACGGCAAACAACGTGATGGAAAACGAATTTTTGCGGGTGAAATTCAATCCCAATGGCACATTCGATCTGACGCACAAACCGACGGGGCGGTGTTTTGCCAATTGCCATTTTTTTGAGGAAGATGCCGAGGCAGGCGATCCCTGGACCCGAATTTCGCCACTGGTCAATCCGAAATACACTTCGCTGGGTTGCGCTGCTCGGATTTCGGTCGCTGAGGACGGCGAATTGCAGACTACTTTCAAAATCGAGCTGGAAATGCAGGTCCCGAAATGCCTGGTCGAAGGCAAACGTCGGCGCAGCGAAGAACTGGTGCCGCTGCCCATCGCTTCGCTGGTTACCTTGCGCAAAGGCAGCCCACGGCTGGATATTGTGACGACGTTCGACAATCAGGCTCAGGATCATCGGCTGCGGGTCGGCTTCCCCAGTGGCATCGGCGCCAAAACGGTGGCTGTGGAAACCGCTTTTGACGTGGTGACTCGAACCATCGAATTGCCCGATACCCGTGACTGGGTGGAACCTGCGACAGGGACGCAGCCGCATTTGTCATTTTTCGATATGTCCGATGAACGAGGTGGGCTGGCCGTGATCAGCCACGGGCTGGTGGAATACGAGGTGCAGGACAACGAGCCTCGCACCATGCTTCTGACGCTGGTGAAGGGATTGCGCTATCCCAAGGTGGGTTTGCCGCCCGAGCGGGTGGAACGACTGGAGCAGATCGGCAGCCAGTGCCTGGGCCAACACACCTGCGCCTACGCCATCTACCCGCATGAAGGAAATTGGGAGAGCGGCAGAGTATTCGAGCAAACCTATCGCCATTTCACCCCGCTGCGATTGGTGCAGTGCGGCGCCTCGCCTGGTCGATTGCCTAAAACCATGCAGTTTCTCAAAATCGAGCCCGAGGAATTGATCCTCAGTGCAGTGAAAAAATGTGAAACTCGGGAGTCGATCATCGTGCGATTTTTCAATCCGACTGAGAGAGAAATTGATGGCAGAATAAAATTCTGGCAGCCGATCAAACAGGCCTGGTTGACCAATTTGAATGAGGAGCGAGAGAGGGAATTGGCTGTCAGTAAAAATGGCGAGGTTGAAATGAACGTGGGGCACAAAAAGATTGTGACGGTGGAGTTGGAAGTATAAAAAACTGACCACAGAAATGAACAACCACAGAATCAGAAAACAATAAGTTTCGTAGCTCTCTCAATTCGCTTAGCATAAAGCGTTTTTAGTGGTCTCAGAATTGAAAGGTCTCAGAATGTTGGGCGTAGAAATCACTTTTAAAGGATTCAATT
>CAZYNP010000088.1:0-7280 GCA_964647995.1 uncultured Cytophagia bacterium | reverse complement strand
GAATTGAAAGGTCTCAGAATGTTGGGCGTAGAAATCACTTTTAAAGGATTCAATTTCGTGTCAGTTCCAATTCCGTGACCGATTTGGTTGAAATTTGATATTGTCAAAAATGGTCGATTTTGAGATTTGCGATTTGAAATTTATTTGTGATTTGGCGATTGAAGTTTGGAGTTTAAAAAGCAAATTCAGTGGAAAGGCGTCAAGATGCTTTCAGCAGCCAGCGCCCGTGATCTTGGGCTTTTGTTCACCAACAATAACGTCAACATGATCGGCCAGGATGGCGCCTACTCGATTCCGATCAATGCCGATGAAACGCTGTGGGTTTTTGGCGATACCTTCATTGGCACTTTTGATGAAATCGGCAAAAGAATCATCGAGCGGATGCCCAATAACACGGCGCTCATTTGTCGCTCAACCGATGCGGCATTGGGCCTGACCGACTTTTCTTATTTGACCGATGAAACTGGCAAGCTGCGGCAACTTATTCCATTATCGCCCGACGAGGATCAAGCGGACCATCGTATTTGGGCCATGCATGGCTGTTGCATCGATGGCAAAGTCTATTTGTATTATATTCGAGTCAAAATTCTGCCCGAGGGCCAATGGCCTTACAAATTCGATGTCGAGGGCAGCGGCCTGGCGGTCGGCAATTATCCCGAGCTGATTTTCCACCGCATTGAGGACAATCGCTCGACAATTTTGTGGTATAAAGACGAACCGCTGTTCGGCGTGGCGGCACTGCCCGTGAAGGCGGATGGATTTGTCTACGTCTACGGCTCGTATTATAAGAACTGGCAGCACTACTGCGCTCTGGCACGAGTGCCTTTCGATAGTCTGGGGTACATCTCGTACTATGAATATCTGATCTCTCCGAAGCCCGAGTGGAGCGTGAATCGGAGCAAAGCCATCTCGATCATGGAGGGAATGCCGACCGAGATGTCGGTTTCGTACAACGCCTATCTCGGCTGCTACCTGGCGATCCATTCATGGGAGACGACAGGCAAAATCGTCGGGCGAACGGCACCACATCCCTGGGGGCCGTGGAACGAGCCAGTTGTCTTGTGGACACCGAAAGTACCGCTGAGGAATCCGTTGGTCTATAATGGCCCGCTGGTTTATGCGGGAAAAGAGCATCCCGAATTGGCGCAGCAAAATGGGAAGACTATTTATCTGACGTGTGTTGAGTTTGAGGAGTATTATCCGAGATTGGTTGAAGTCAACCTGGCATAGAGCATGGCGCCTGGGGCATAGAGCAACGAGTAACCTGTCTTGACAATTTACTACATAGAGCATTAAATAGCTTGCATAGCAGAGTCATTTCGACCCGCCAGTTGGCGGGGAGAAATCTGTAATTTCACCTATCACTCGAAAGACGAAAAATATCCAGCTTTAGAAACACGCTAATTTAGACCTTTTTATATCGAGCGGGGCTTCGAGTGCCATGCGCCAAGCCCCATGCGCTAAAAATCAAGAGGCAAACTTGACAGAAGCAGCAAAGCATAGCCAAATAAGGCTCCTGACCAAGCTATTTCAGTACGTCATCCCCTATTGGGACAAATATCTGTTGGTCATTTTGCTCCAATTTATCCAGGGGACGATCCATGCCCTGCCCATTTTGTTGCTGTCAAAGCTGCCGCTGTTCATCGGCCTGGGGCGGACGGCCGACTATGTCAAATTCTGTTTGTTGTTGCTGCTGCCCGCTTTTCTGTTTCGTTATGTCATTTTCGAAAGCTTGCTCAATACGCTGAACTGGTACCTCGGTCTCAAATTATCGCTGCGATTTCGCCAGGTGCTCTATCGCCACCTGGAGGCGCTGCCACTGAGCTTTTATCAGACCAGGCCCGTGGGTGAGCATATTTATCGAGCCAATGTCGACATTGATTCATTCATTCCGCTGTTCAATAATCCGATGAGCGGCTTCCCCATGTTGATTTCCAGCGTTTATCAGACGCTGTTGATGGCGTACCTAATTTCCGTGGCAGGGCCTGAAATCCTTTTTTACCTGGCGCTGGTTTTGATTCCCATTTACAGTTTGGTGCATGTGCTGTATACCACGGTCCGCCGATTGGATTATAACAAGCGAGCCAGGGCGCAGGAGTTGACCGCCGTGCTGCGGGACAGCATCGCTGGCATTCGGGTGATCAAGGCGTTCGATCGGGTGAAATACACGGTGCGACGCTATTTTCGTGCGCTGGTCGATTATTTGAAATCCACTCAGTCCGCCTATCTTATGCAAACGCTGGTGGCCGATCAGGTGCGCACCTCGCCTGTCCATATTCTATGGCCATTGTCGTTGCCGTTTTTCGCCTACTTTGCGCTGAAAGGCAGAATCGCCGTCGTCACCTGGTTCAGCATCGTGATCTTCTCTCGGCAGATGCTCTATTTTCTTGATCTCACTTTCAGTTTCTTTCAGAAGCTTCGACTCTATACCGTGCCCGCCCAGCGATATTTCGAGACGCTGGACCTTCAGCCCGAAATTGTCGAGCCCGCCGACGCCAGAAAGCTGGGCGAACTCAGGGGGGAGCTGGAATTCAATGCGGTCGATTTTTCCTATCAACCAGGCTTTCCGATCCTGAAGAATATTTCTTTTAAATTAACGCCAGGGAAAAAGCTGGCCATTATCGGCGCCAGCGGCGCTGGCAAAAGCACCATCGCCAATCTGGCGCTGCGGCTCTATGATCCCAATCATGGCGAGATCAAGATCGATCAGGAAAATATCAAACAAATCAATATGAAATCTGTGCTGGAGCAGACGGGCGTGATCCTGCAGGATACCTTTCTCTTTGGTGGAACCATTCGGGACAACATCCGCTACGCCCGTCCCAATGCCACCGATGACGAGGTGATTCAGGCGGCCAAAGCTGCAGGGATTCACGATGACATTATGCGCCTGCCAGGTGGTTACGACATGGATGTGGCAGAAGGCGCCAATCTCTCGGGCGGGCAGAAACAACGCATCGCCATTGCCCGTGCGCTGATCAAAAAACCCCGCTTGCTGCTGCTGGATGAGGCTACGTCGTCATTGGATATTGCCACCGAAGACGCCATCATCGAAACACTCAGGCAAAATTTTAAAAACATCCCGACCATCATCATCTCCCATCGCATCAATTTGATCCGTGATGCCGATGAAATTCTGGTGCTCGATCATGGGGAGATCGTCGAGCGGGGGAAGCATGAGGAGTTGGTTCAGCAGCAAGGGATTTATTATAAATTTTTTCAGGGACAGTTAGGTGATTAGGTAATTGGGCAAATAGGTGATTAGGTAATTAGGTAATTAGGTAATTAGGTCAATTAGATCAATTAGGTCAATTAGATCAATTAGGTCAATTAGCCAATACATGGGTTGGATTATTACCCAGTTACCCAATCACCGACTAATCAATCAGGATGAATTTGAAAAAACAGACTGACTGGAAAATATTTCTCTACTTCATCCGCTACCTGCTTCCCATCTGGGATAAGGTGCTATTGATGCTGCTGCTGGCGGTGATGCTGACGGTGCTGGACATCAACACCATCGTGCTGCCGCTGGTCATCAGAAAATTCATCGACCAGGTGCTGGGGCAACAGGATTGGCACATGTTTCGGGTCTTGTTGATCATTTTGATCGGCCAGATCGTGCTCTATTTGTCCTGCAACGGCATCCTGGAATTGATCAAATTCGTGGTCTCGATGAAATTAGGCATCAATTTGGGGATGCACGTGTTTGGGCATGCGCTCAGTCTGCCGTTGAGCTTTTTCCAGAAACGACCTGTCGGGGAGCACATCTATCGGCTGGGGACGACGTTCGATCCAGGATTCGCCAACCTGGCGATCCTCGGGCTGCTTTTCGAAACGGCTGGCTCGGCCAAGGGACAGACGCAGCCCTTTGTCGGCAACGATGTGGATGCCGTGCTGGCCATGGTCACCCAGTCGGTGGATTTGATCATTCGGGTCACCGCCCGATTGATTTTGATCATCATCACCATTTCGGTCACCATCAGCACCGCCATCGGTCTGGCGCTGATTGTTTTCTGCATCCCCTACATCTGGGGCATTCATCTGTGGTACAACCTCCAGCGCCGCATCGATTTCAAATATCGGGAGAAAAGCCAGAGTTTTCTGGCGGGATTGCAGGAGTGGTTCGCTGGCATCAAAACCATCAAAGCCTTTGGCAAAGGCAAGTTCGAGGTGTTCAAAAATATCAGGCTCTACATCAAAATGCTTCGGGTGGAATGGCAAAATTACTTCGTGAAACTGGCCACGGACAATTTCATCTATCTGCTGCGCTATGGCTTTATCGTTGGAGCGATTCTCTACTCCTGTCTGGCCCAAACACCAACGGCTGGCGCCATTGCAGCGCTGTTTTTGCTGCTGGAACAATTCTTCAGCCCCATCAATCAATACGTTCGGGTGATCGAAGGCATTCGGCTGCAGCTAATCCCCGCCAGACGGTTGATGGATACCCTGGGGCTGGAGCCATCGCTTCGGGAGAAAAAAGATGCCATTGCCATTGGAACATTTTCAGGGCCATATCATGTGAATGATGTTTCGTTCAGCTACGTGCCCGAGCAACAGGTTCTGACCCATATCACTTTGACCATAGCCCGAGGGAAGCGAGTGGGCATTGTCGGGACGTCGGGCTCGGGCAAGACCTCGCTGGTGAATCTGGTGATGCGGTTTTATGACCCCGACCAGGGCGAGATTTTAGCCGATCAGGTGAATTTGAAAGATCTGAAATTGGGGTCATATTATCAGAACATCGGCATCATTCTGCAGGAGGATTTTTTATTCAGCGGCACGGTCAGGGAAAATATCCGCTTCGGCAAATTGGACGCCACCGATGAAGAAATCGAGGCCGCCGCCAAACTGGCCGCTGTGCACGATGATATTTTAAGCCTGCCCGATGCCTACGATACCGACCTGGCGGAGGGAACCAGACTTTCGGGCGGCCAGCGCCAGCGGATCGCCATTGCCAGGGCGTTGATCCGCCAGCCGAGAATATTGATCCTGGATGAGGCGACCAGCGCATTGGATTCGGAGACCGCCCGCCGCATCGAGGAGACCATTTTCAACCTCGGCCAGAATTTGACCGTCATCATGATCACCCACAAGCTGATCTCGGTCAAAAATTTCGATGAGATTTTTGTGATCGACAGAGGCAAGCTGGTCGAGCAGGGCTCGTTTGCCCAACTGATGGAACGGAATGGCTTGTTTGCTTCGATGTATAAACAACAAACATTGTAGGACAGGATGCCATCATGTCCCACACTTGTAGGACAGGATGATATCCTGTCCCATTCTTGCAGTGTCCCAATCTTGTCGGACAGGATGCCATCCTGTCCGACAATTCGGAGATAAGAAATGAACCGATTTATCAAAAAATTATTAGCCAGATACGTCACATATATCGAAATCATCGGCTATGCCTTTGTGGTGCTATTTGTTGCTGGAATGATCGCCCTCTCCTACATCAAAGCCGAGGATGAATTGGTCAATGTGCAGGGCAAATTCGAAGTGCCCGCCGATCTGATCCAATTCGATCGGTCGCATTATGTGATCGACCAGCTTTCGGATTCCAATGCCGTGGTGGAGGCGAATGCTCCGCTGTTCGAGCTGACCGATGATGAACAATTCATTGCCGAACAGACGATTTTGAACAATCTGCAAGGACAGATGGAGATCGCCCGAGCTGCGGCTCAGAAAGATTTGCAACAGGAATTGAATCGAATCACCTCCAGTCTGATTCAGAAGCGATATCCCTACCTGCGCCTGTCCACATTGCGGGCGAAAATGGCGGGCGATTTTCTGATTACCAATTTAGCAGGCGATCTGATTCCTAAAAATAAAATCATCGGCGGCGTCTTTGATTTCGAGAACAACCTGATTCGAGTCACCGAATTTCCGCCCGATCGGCAGGTCAGAAGAAAATTGAAATTGGGGCAAACAGGCACGGCCACATTGAAGCTGAGCCCAACCGAATCGATCAACCTATCCGTCGTGCTCGTTTCCATGAATGAAAAAGAGGCCTATTTCCACTCGCCTGAAATTGCAGCCGAGACCAAATTTAAAATTGCGACATATCTGTGTTCAAATTCAGAGAGTAATCAAATAGAAGCGAGCATCAGCGTTCTGGTGGGCTGGAAAAGCTGGATGCGGTTGATCTGGAGGTAATTGGGTGATCGGGTAATCGGGTAATTCGGTAATTGGGTTTTTTAGTTTTTGGTTCAAAGGTCACTTGCGTTTTTGGTCTCAGAAATGAAAGGTCTCGGAAATTAGACGCTGAAAATTCATTTCGGTGGGATTCTATTCCGCCGAAGGGCGGACCACCAACTGGCGGTTCTGCGGGACTGAGTCTTTTTATTCGGAACCTTCGGAAGGGGAAGTGATCTTTTTTGGTCTCAGAAATGAAAGCTCTCAGAAATTAGAAGCTGAAAATTCATTTAGGTGGCATTCCATTCCGCCGAAGGGCGGACCGCTAACTGGCAGTTCTGTGGGAGCAATTCTTTTTATTCAGAATCTTCGGAAGGGCATAATGACAATTATTTTGACCGCAAATTTCGCCAATTGATCCCAATTACACGAATTGAAAATTAGCGAAATTCGATTCATTGGTGCACTTAGCGGTTCAAGGTCTGTTGGGCTCTGGCTCGTTTGAGCTGGGTTGCGTTCCTGCGGCATCAAAAATTCACCGCCAGTTCCGATTCGAACGACAATTTCGTGATCCGAGAAGGAGGAGGCGGGGCAATTTTTTCAATTTTAATGTAAACGAGCGGTCGATTTTTTACATCGTCAATAGCCCGATAATGCTCGACCAATTCGATCATTTTAGAACAAAATTCAGGATCGTCGGCAGGCAACAGAATTACCAGCGCATTATCAGGGATTCGATTTAAAATCTCGGGATGCTCGATGAGGTATTTATTGAATTCAGTTGTCAACATCAAATTTTTTAGAAACAGTTGCTGATCATCCTGGATTAAATTTTCTATGTTATTCATTTTTCATTTTCTCCAGAGCTATTTTAATAAATTTATTTTATTCTGTCAAGCGATATTTTTATGATCCGAAAGATCTCCGATGCAATAAATTCGCTAATCATAAAAAATGGAATAGCCCTTCGGAAGGTTTGGAACCTTCGGAAGCGTAAGTGATCTTTTTTGGTCTCAGAAATGAAAGCTCTCGGAAATTAGAAGCTGAAAATTCATTTCGGTGGGATTCCATTCCGATGATGAGCGGACCACCAACTGGCGGTTCTATGGGAGCAATTCTTTTTATTCAGAACCTTCGGAAGGGTA
>CAZYNP010000087.1:0-20438 GCA_964647995.1 uncultured Cytophagia bacterium | reverse complement strand
GCACGAAAATAATAGACCGATCTTTTTTTGTACAAATCCGAAAGTTGATATTGGCCAGTATTTTAGAGTTGAACGTAAAATTGATGCGAAATTTTTATCTATTTTAAGGAATGAAGGTGCAGAAAAAGCCATCGAATTCTATAAAAAGCAAAAGGCCAAAAATGTTAAAACTGTTCTTTTTACAGAGCATCAAATCAATTTCTTGGGTTATGAATATTTAAGAAACAATTTAACTAGCGAAGCAATTTCATTATTCAAATTAAATGTCGAAGAGCATCCGGAATCGTTTAATGTTTACGATAGCCTTGGTGATGCTTATATGAAAGCAAAGAAATATGAATTAGCTGTGATAAACTATCAAAAATCCATAGAATTGAACCCGAATAATATTCACGGTACAAGGAAACTAGACGAAATTTATAAACATATGAGTGAGATAAATAAAATAATAAAATGAAACTAATATAGTCAGTTGCCTAACCAGCTTTTCCACCCGACCGCTTTTTTCAATGCGGCATTTTTCAGTTTTCGGGTTTTGTAAAGTAGGTAAGCATTGCTTGTAACATTGTTCTAATAAATAAAATTGTAAATATTTATTGGTTGTAGCTTTTCAATTTGTCATTGCAGCTCTGGGCGGACGGGTGAAAAGCAACGTCGTTAGTAATTTCAATAAATTCATAAAAAAAATCTACCCCCTCTCGCCTTTAAAAATAAAAATTCCAGAGCATTACTCGTTTCTATTATTATTCTCACCAGTCAAAAAGCTTGTTTGCCAATAATCGCATTCAATACCAGCGCCATTAACTTTCCATTAGCAATATCGGATCAGAGTGGATCAGCACAGAAGTCTGGGCGATTAATGAAAATGAACTGCAGCCGCCTAAGTCGGATGGACGCCATCTTTTTTTTTGAATCGGGAATAAATTAGAGGCTTCAACTGTCTAACCATCGAACAACATAAATACAATTAAACTTTTCATGAACCGACACGAAAATCCAAGCATGTCGAAGAATATTTAGCCAACTCAAACCGCCAATCGCACGAATCGAGGCGAATTGAGCTGGGAAAAAATCAATTAGCGAAATTCTATTCATGAGCGGAATTTGCGGTCACCAATCATTTTCATAAAATCAAAGAGAAAAGGAAACAACCATGAGAAAAAACATTTTTGCTGTATTCGTCATCGCCAGTCTAATCCTGGCAACTGGATTATGGGCGCAACGGCCTGAAAGACCACTTCAATCGAAACATGCCCGCATGGCAGCGCTGGATTTGACCGAGGAGCAACAGGCCAAAATTCAAGACCTGGAGCTGAAATTGGAAAAAGAGATTCTGCCGCTGCGATCTCAAATTCCTGGCATCGAAGCCAATTTGAAACAGGAATTGGTAGCGGATCCGTTCAACCAGGCAAAGGTGAAAAACTTGATCGAACAGAAAACAAAAATAGTGGCGGAAATCGAGCTCAAGCAGTACCTTCATCAGCGAGCGATCAGGGACTTGCTAACACCTGAGCAGCAAAAGCAATTTGATCTGCATGCATTGAAAGAGGGAATGTGGCGACACGGAAAATCTCCGCTGCCGCTGCGTCCACCTGCGCCAGGGGCAGAAGTACCGCCGCCTGATCTGAATAAATGATAGAATGAGCCCTTTCGAAGGTTTTAATCCTTCGGAAGGGTCTTTGTATTTTTAGCTGCCCAACGCATAGATGAAACCAGCGGATGAAAGACATTAAGAAAAATCCGTTGGCTTCATCAATCCGTTGGGAAAAAATTGCAGTTCAAATAGGTTATCAGGAGTTACCTCAATGAAAAAATCAACATTTTTCGTGATTGGCTTCATCGGACTCTCGTTGCTGCTCGGTTGTGGTGGCGATAAAATTCAGAATCAATGGGCTGATCGAGAAATCGCCATCGATGGCAAATTTGCGGATTGGGAGGGCATTGCCCAATATACTTTAGAGGATCAAAATCTGGTGATGGGAGTGGCCAACGATGCCAATCATCTCTATCTCATGTTTCGAGGGAATGACGAGCAAATGGCTCGGCGCATCCAGATGATGGGCGTTACCATCTGGATGGACAAAGAAAATAAGAAGCAAAAAAATTGGGGCGTTTGTTATACTGGCAGCACGGATATTCATGTGAGCTATCGGCCCAAAATGGAGCGGGAGGATCGCAGGCCCAGGGAAATGGATGAGCAGCGAGCCAAAGAGATGGAGGAGCGAATAGCGAAAATGCGAGAACGGCGAAGAGGCGATTTGCCTGCTCCTGGGAGGATTTTTATCATCGAAGGTGACAAAAAAACGGAGCGGTCCGAAATCGCTCTGGAAGGACCCGTTGCGGGATCGGCTTATGACGCTGGTGTATTCTGCTATGAATTTAAATTGCCGATTCCAATGGGCATCAAAAATGGCAAAGAATTGAAGTTAGGATTGGAATTGGGTGGCATGAGCCAGGAGGATCGAGCAGCGATGCGGCAGGAGATGGGCGGAAGGCCTGGCCGAGGCGAAAGACCTGACGGGGGTGAACCACCTGATGGCGATATGGGTGGTAGGCCGGGCAGGATGGGCGGCCGACCTGGTGGCATGGGTGGAAGGCAAGGTGGAATGAGAGGTGGAGAAGGGCCGATAGGCGCTCGGGGATTTGAGAAGCAGGAGGTCTGGTTTACCGTGGTGCTGGCGGAAAAAAGATGATTCGGCCATGAATTTTCGGTCTTCAATTTAAATCCTATTTTTTGCCCAACTGATAGATGAAACCAACGGATGGGATTTGAATTTAAGAATATGAGTTTCATTAAAGGCAGTCATTGCGATCTGTCTGCCAGTCTGCGGAGGGCGAAGTCATCTCCAGTTTTCATAGTCAAAAAAGAGTGCTTGCATACTCAGTGTTCCGCTCGCAATGATTGAACTTTGGAAATGAAAATAAAATTAGACATAAAATTGAAATCCGTTGGGCATCAAAAATATTCTTAAAAAAGGGAAAAAATGAAATCTATCTCCTTTGCCACCATACTTTTGGTCTCATTTTGGTCAGCATCATTCGCTCACCCATATCTGCTCATCAACGAATTCATGGCCGAAAACGATAACTTTATTGTCGATCCAACCGATCAAAATTTCGATGATTGGATTGAGATTTACAATGGCAGTTCTGACCCTATCGATCTGAAAAATTACTTTTTGACCGATGATCCGCTCCTGCCAACTCAATGGGCATTTCCCGATATCACGATTTCGCCAGGCGCATTTCTGCTTATCTGGGCCGATGGCGATATCGGCGCAACGGGACTCCATGCCAATTTTAAATTGAATAAAGCGGGTGAATTTTTGGGCCTTTATTACCGATCAGGCTCGGAAACCATAGCCATTGACACGCTGAATTTTGGGCCGCAGACGGCCGATGTCTCTTTGGGCCGATTCCCCGATGGTAGCTCCAATTGGCAAGCATGCGCCACACCCACACCAGGAGCAGCGAACCGAGCAACTCAGGAAATAGATTCCAGCGCCATTATTTTCGATGACACCCGAGTTCATCATTATGAGCTACATTTTTATATCCCCAATTGGGCGGATTCTTTGGCCTATTATTTTGAACACGGGGAATTGTACCTGCCCGCTCAACTGACTTATGAGGGGCAGGTGCTGGATAGCATTGGTGTCCGCTACAAGGGAAATTCATCTTACAATGGTTCTCGCCGAACGCCTAAAAAGCCGTTGAAGTTCAAATTCGACAAATTTAAAAAAAGCCAGACTTTTTATGGGGTGAAGGAGTTGAATTTCAGCAACTGCTTCAAGGACCCCAGTTTCATGCGGGAGAAAATTGGCTACGACATCATTCGAAAATACGTGCCAGCACCACGAGCGAATTATTCCAATATCTCCATCGATGGGATGCTGCTGGGTTTTTATGTCCAGGTGGAGCAGGTCGATAAAACGTTTCTGGCCAGACATTTTATCAACGACACGGACAATCTTTACAAAGCCACCGACAAAGGCAGCAATCTGGCTTACCTGGGTCCCGATAAATCCAAATATACTTTTGGATTGGAATTGAAAACTAATGAGGATTTGGACGATTGGTCAGGTCTAACGACCATGCTCGAGAAACTCAACAATACGCCATCGGCTGTTTTTCAGGATACAATGGCAAATTATTTGAATCTGGATCAGTGCTGTCGGCTGCTGGCGTTCAACATGGTGCTGTCCAATTTCGATAGCTACACAGGCTCGGGCCGTAATTTTTATTTGTACGATGACTCATTGTCGGGACAATTCCAGATGATCCCCTGGGATCTCAATGAAACCTTTGGCGGCTATATCAACAACTGGAATATTTTCACCGTGGATATTGTGAACGTGCCCAATTTGCCTCAGCGACCGCTCAGTCGCAGGATTATCGAAAACGAATCGCTGCGCCAGAAGTATTTGAACTACATTAAAGAGATGATGCTTGGGCCAGCCTCGTATGATTCGGTATCGGTCATGGCTGAGCGGCTGAAACGGCTGATCGATCCCTTTGTTCAGGCCGATAAAAATAAGCTTTATCCGTACCAGAATTTTCTCACCAACATCGAGACCGATGTGGTGGTGGAAATGAACATGCCCGTTCCAGGGATCAAATCCTTTTCCAAACGCAGAAATGAGAATTTGAAGCTCCAACTGAATAAATATCTTCCCACCGCAGTTCCAGCAGGAAATTTTACGCTCCCTTCCTTTGAGCTGCAGCAAAATTATCCCAATCCGTTCAATGGCAATACGACCATCGATTTCTCCCTTTCCGAAGAGGCAGATGTGAAATTGGAGGTTTTTAATATCCTGGGAAGACAGGTGGCGACATTGTTTGCTGGCAAACTTTCGGCAGGGCAACATAAATTCAACTGGCAGGCAATTGACGTGCCCAGTGGAATCTATTATGGTTCGCTGAAAGCTGGATCGGGGAGAAAGGTTATTAAAATGGTGCTGTTGAGATAGTTCTACTCAGAAGATAATAATTAACCTTTCACTCATGAAATCAGCATTTATTTATAATTAAGACTATACATTTGCTCCTATCCTGAGATGGGCTGTTTTCTGCTGGCGCTCCTTCTAAATTATAAAATTTGTTCTTGACATCTTATCAAAAATACAGTATATTTATGCTGCAAATAAGATTTAATCCCTTGCAGTCTGTTATTGCCAGATATAGCTAATTTAACAATAGGAATGAAAAATGGCTCGGCTTACTTTAGAATTACCCGATTTATATTATCGGCGATTAGAAAAAGAATCAAGTCGGGTAGGAAAAGCTATCGAAAGGCTGATCTTTGAATGGATAATGCAATTCCCCGAAACTGAGGAGAACTTTGACCCTTCCCATGATCCGCTGTATAATTTTGATGGATTTGAATCAGATGCACCTGCTGATTTATCCATCAATGCGGATAAATATTTATATGGAGAATAAGCCGAATGAAATTTACTTTCGCTGATACTCAGGGGTGGGCAGCGCTCAGTAATAAAAAAGATCAATTTCATCAACGAGCTCTAACAATCAAGAACAAATTAATTTCCCAACACACGAAATTCATTACCAGCAACTTTATCCTCGACGAAACTTACACGCTACTTCTTACCAGAATCGGGCATACAGCGGCAGTTAAATTTGGTGAGATGATACGTGGTACGCCATCGGTTGAAGTAATTCATGTAACCGAAAGTATTGAGGAAAAAGCCTGGCAAATATTTACACGATACTCCGACAAAACATTCTCTTTTACTGACTGCACCTCTTTTGTAATCATGCAACAACTGGGCATAACAGATGTCTTTACCAATGATCACAACTTTGAACAAATGGGTTTTATCATATTATTGAAAAAATGAGCTGAGGTATTGTTGAGATAACAGAGAAGTAAACATGATTTCAAATGATAATGAATTACAAACAGCGATGAAACGGATTGAACGATTTCAAAATCAACTGGCTTATCTTCGTAAAACCGAGACCAATCCAGCTAACTACCATGCATCGGCATCAGGCTTTATCGCTGAGATTGACCGCAGGCAACTGGAAGTTCGAAAGTATTTGAGTTTACATTCTGCTTAAATATGACTGGTGACATTTAGTTTTCATGATTAAAAATATTTTCCTGATGATTGAATTTTCACAATTGCTGCTTCAACCGAATGTAATAAGCCTTGCCAAAAGGAGAAAAATACTTAATGCCAATTTTATCATACGCTGATTCAGGGATACCGATATCAGATAGGTAAAGCTCTCCTATATTTTTAGTTCGGAATCCCGATTTGGGCAGCGCCAGTGTAATTGTCCATTTGGCACGAATAAATTCGCCGGGAGTATCGCCGGTCGTGGAATCCACACCCGAAGGCACATCCAGCGATAAAACGGGTGTTTTCGCCTGGTTTGCCCATTGAATGAGTTCCAATGCAGGTCCGGTTGGAGCGCCGTTCAAACTGTAGCCAATTAACGCATCGATGATCAAATCATATTTTTTTTTGCCAAGATCGTTCAACTGGATTTCCTGTCCAACCGTATTTTTATAAATTTTGTATTGAAATTGAGGAATCTGCCCCAGTCTTTCAGGATTGGTCAGGCAAAGAGTTACATCAACATTCCGATTCGCCAGATGACGGGCAGCGCAGATACCGCCGCCGCCATTGCCGCCTGTCCCTGCCAGCACCAGGATTTTTGCCTGGTTCCATTGCCTGCCAAGAAGCTCCAACGCCAGCGAAGCCAGATTGCGGCCGGCATTTTCCATCATCTGGTAAAGGTTGGGTCCGGTCTCTTCCATGGCAATGCGGTCAATTTCCCGCATCTGGTTGGCAGTGACGGCAGGGACTTCAATGCCATTTTCTGTAAAAAAATGAATCATAAAATAATCTCCAACAGCTCTTTAATCAGAATTCCACAATCGATGTTCTAAATAGACCCGTAAAATTTCACCCACACTCCATGCTTGAGCGATGCAGCCTCTCGCCCGATGGGGCGATTCAGCATCAAAAATTTCTGAAATGGTACCAATGCCGGCATCATTCAAATGACTCGATAAATTTTCGATGATTTTTCTGGCTCGCCTTCTGCCTTTTGCGCCCTCAACTTTGATGACGGAATCAACGAACGGTCCCAACAGCCAACTCCAAACCGTGCCCTGGTGATAGGCGCTGTCGCGGGAAAACGGGTCGCCGCCATAAACCGGTCGATAATTCGGATTGTCCGGCGAAAGACTGCGCAGCCCCATTGGCGTGTATAATTTTTCTTCGATAATTTTTAGAACCTGCCTGGCCTTCGCTCCCGTTAGAAGCGGGAAAGGCAGGCTGATGGCGAAGATTTGGTTGGGCCGAACAGTCGAATCGTGAACCTCACCATCGATGCAATCATACAAATAGCCACCTTCCGCATACCAGAATGTTTTTTGAAAAGCCTTTTTAGCCAGGCTGGCGTGTTTCTCAATTTTCTCTGCTGCATCCGCATCGCCAAAACGACGTAACAATTCTGCAAATATTTTTAGTGCATTATACCACAGTGCATTAATCTCCACGGCTTTGCCCTGGCGCGGGGTCACCACCCAATCGCCGATTTTGGCATCCATCCAGGTCAGTTGTACGCCGGGTTCGCCGGCATAGAGCAGTCCATCGGTGTCGACATGGATATTGAACCGCGTGCCGCGATCGTGCCAATCGATCATTTCCTGAAGGATGGGGACAAGTTCATCGTGCACAAATTGTTCATCGTTGGTGGCGTGTAGATATTTGTAACTGGCGATGAAAAACCATAGCGTCGCATCCACGGTGTTGTATTCTGGCTGTTCGCCAACGTCCGGGAAACGATTGGGCAGCATGCCCATACTCACACTTTTGGCAAAGGCCGCTAAAATTTTTTTGGCGTCCTCAAATCGGCCAGTTGCCAGACACAATCCCGGCAGTGCAATCATGGCATCCCGGCCCCAGTCGGCGAACCAGTGATAGCCGGCGATAATCGAACTCAAGTTGTCGCCGCGACGAACAATGAATTGATCTGCGGCGAGCGCTAGTGTTTTGCTGAAATCATCGCTTTGCGATAGGTTGACCAGGAGTTTTTCCCGGCGCTGTTTTTCCCGTTCCAGCAGTGCAAATGCATCTCTACCAGCAGAATCATCTGTGGAAATAATGACGCCCAATTTGCTTCCTTGCTCCAGCACAACCCGGAAGTGACCATAAGAAAAAAGGTCTTCTCGGAAATCCAGACCACGATATTGCTCAACCGCATATTCGAAATTAAAGTACCAATTCGCCCTCGCTTCAAATGACGCTCCTGGCAGCGAGATGAATATTTCAGGCACCCCTGGATAGGGTTGAGCGCGAAAGACATCTTTTTCAAAAACTCCCGCAGTTCGAATAACGTTGTTGGCATGCGTCAGGCTGTGAAAATCCCGCGCGGCGATAAAAGGCTGCAATTCCAGAACAAACGACGACGGCGCTTGCAGCACTTCATACAAGACCAGAGTAGTATTTTCCCCGTTTATCGCAGCAATGGTTTTCTGAATAACCACGCCGCCAGCCTTATATTTAAAAATTGGGAAAAAATCTTTTTCAAAGGATTGAAGATACTGATAACCCTGCAGATGAAGCGCACCGGGATACTGGTTGCAGCCCAAATCAAAGCGCTGTTCATCAAGGACAATCGTTTCTTCCAGTTTAGAAACCAGCGCCATCCTGCCGACCGACGGATGGGTTGCCGACACCAATAGTCCGTGATAGCGCCGGGTATTGGTTCCGATGATGGTTGAGCTGGCCCAGCCGCCCAGACCGTTGGTTTCCAGCCATTCCTTTTGAACCGCCTGTTCAAAGTTTTGCGTGATGGTTTTATCGAAAGTAATTTTCATTTTTTGCTCATGATTTGTGTATAAATTCCAAAATTGAAATGATAAATTCCAAAAAATTTTTAAATTCAATTACACAATGACCAATACCGCATTTGCAGGATTAAGTTTGAAATTTGGGCACTGGAATTTACTTGGATTTTGCTTTTTGGTTTTTGGAATTTCTTCTTTTAACCACCGGTCGCAAATCCCGGATACAGTGTCATGCCGCCATCCACAATCAGAGTTGTTCCGGTGATATAATCCGATTGATCCGAAGCCAGCCAAACGGCAGCCCGGCCGATATCATCGACCTCGCCGATGCGATTGTAGGGCACCAGTTCCATTAAATGCGCATACGCTTCCGGAGTATCCCAGGCTGTGGTATTGATGGGCGTACGAATGGCGCCGGGCGCAATGCTGTTGGCACGAATCCGATAAGGCGCTACTTCCTGGGCGATGCTTTTCATCAATAACATCACCCCGCCTTTGGATGCTGCATAATTCGCGTGTCGGGCCCAGGGGATAATTTCATGCACCGAGCTGACACAAATAATCTTGCCCGCTGCACAGGAAATTTCTTTCACCACGCCCCGCCGCTTAAATTCCCGAATTGCCTCGCGGGCGCAGAGAAACTGACCGGTCAGATTCACATTGATCACCAAATTCCACTGCTCCAGCGTCATCTCGTCAATCGGCGCGTCTTTTTGAATGCCGGCATTGTTCACCAGAATATCGATGGTGCCAAATTTTTTGAACATCCGCTGGAACATTTCTTTGACTTGCTGCTCATCGGAAACGTCGGCTTGGTATGCGAAGGCCTCGCTGCCAATAGCTTCGATTTCAGCCACGACCTGCTGCGCTGCTTCGTCGCCAGCCACGTAATTCACCACTACATCGGCGCCCGCCTGTCCCAAAGCTATGGCAATGCCTTTGCCGATGCCGGAATTGGCGCCGGTGACCAACGCTTTCTGTCCTTTCAACACTTTTTCTATCGAACAACCCGGCATGATGACTTCGGGAATATTATTTTGATTTATAGCAATGCTCATATTCTATTTTCTTTCATTTTTTATTGGATTGAAACGGTTTGAATGAATTATTTTTTTGCCAAAAGAAAACACAACTCATTTCATTCCTTAATCTCTCAATTACCTGATTATCTATTTACCCAATCACCTATTCTCCTCTCGGCTGCAGCAGCTTTGCCACCAATCCTGTCCAGCCGGTCTGATGCGATGCGCCCACGCCGCGACCATTGTCGCCATGGAAATATTCATGGAACAGTACATAGTCCTTAAAATGCGGGTCGGTCTGGATTTTTTCGTTGTAACCGAATACCGGGCGTTTGCCGGTTTGATCTTTCAGAAATATCCGTGCCAATCGCCGGGACAGCTCATCAACAGCCTGTAAGATCGTCACGAAATTTCCGGAGCCGGTGGGACATTCGATCTTGAAATCATCGCCGTAATAGTGATGAAATTTTTGTAGCGATTCGATGATCAAATAATTGATGGGAAACCAGATCGGTCCCCGCCAGTTGGAATTGCCGCCAAATAAGCCCGAATCCGATTCCGCCGGCTGGTAATTGACAGTAAACTCCATGCCATTGGCGTGAAAGCGATACGGATTTTCCCGGTGGAATTTCGACAGGGAACGAACGCCGTAATTGGAAAGAAACTCGGTTTCGTCAAGCATCCGCTTGAGCAGCATTTTCATACGATGGCCGCGCAGCAGGGAGAGCAAACGCCGCTCGCCCTGCCCCGGCTCATGCCAGCGGGAGATTAAACCGGCCAGGTCAGGGCGATAATTGAGAAACCAATCCAACCGGCGTTTAAAATCGGGCAGCTTTTCCAGCATGGACGGCTCGATTGTTTCCACGGCAAACAATGGAATCAACCCGACGATAGAGTGCAATTTTATCGGCACCAGCTCGCCGGACGGACAATGCAGCACATCGTAATAAAATTCATCTGCCTCATCCCATAAATTAATCCCCTCATCACCAATATTTTTCATGGCGCCGGCGATGTATAAAAAATGCTCCAAAAATTTGGTGGCCAGGTCCTGATACACCGGATTGGTCAGGGCAAGTTCCAGAGCGATACGCATCATATTCAGAGAATACATCGCCATCCAACTGGTGCCGTCGGCCTGTTCCAGATGGCCGCCAGTGGGCAATTGGCTGCTGCGATCGAACACGCCGATATTATCCAGCCCCAGAAATCCCCCTTGAAAAATATTGTGCCCGTGCTCATCCTTGCGATTGACCCACCAGGTAAAATTGAGCAATAGTTTATGAAACACTCGTTCCAGGAAAGCAATATCTCCCTCACCCTGGTTCTGTTTGCGGTCCATTTGAAACACCCGCCAGGTTGCCCAGGCATGCACCGGCGGATTCACATCGCCGAACGCCCATTCATAGGCAGGCAGTTGTCCATTGGGGTGCATGTACCATTCCCGGGTCAACAGCACCAGTTGCTCCTTAGCAAATTCCGCATCGATCATGGCCAGCGGAATGCAGTGAAACGCCAGATCCCAGGCCGCATACCAGGGATATTCCCACTTGTCGGGCATGGAAATGATATCCGCATTGTTCAGATGCAGCCATTCTTGATTGCGGCCATGGCGTCGTTCCCGTGGCGGTTCGGGCTGACCCGCATCGCCGTTCAGCCATTGTTCTACATCGTAATAATAGAACTGCTTTGACCACAGCATCCCGGCAAAGGCCTGGCGTTGCACATTTTTTGCATCTTCATCTTTTATCTCCGATTGAATCTCCGCATAAAATTCATCGGCTTCCTGAACGCGTTTTTCAAAGATTTGCTCGAATTCCTGGAACGGATTTTCGATCGTCCCATTGTGCAGGCGCAGCTTCAGTGTAGCCGAATCCCTGGCAGCAATGGTCAATTTGGAATTGAGCCCTGCTTTGGTTCCGACTTTTGCTGGATTGACGGCGGCTGCTTTTCCCTGAACAATGTAGTCATTGATCCCATCTTTGAAATAGCCGGCAACATCTTTCAAACCGTATAGTCGTGGCATATTGGTTTCGTTGTCACAAAACAGCAATTCCGGCTCGCCCTGAAAATAGAGTTGGAAATTGCTGAATCGCTTGTGCTCGACGCCGATGGAATGATCGGCCTCCATTCTCAATGCCGGTTTGCTGCGATTGGGCTGCCACGACCAGGTGTTGCGAAACCAGAGCTGCGGAATGACCTGCAACCACGCCAATTCATTGCCGCGATTATGAACCGTAATGCGAATTAAAATATCGTCGACATCAGCTTTGGCGTATTCGATAAAAATATCAAAATAGCGATCCTGATCAAAAATGCCGGTATCGATCAGCTCGAATTCGGGATCGCCTTTTCCTCGTTTGCGATTCGCTTCCACCAGCTTTGAGTAAGGAAATTCATGCTGAGGATATTTGTAAAGCATTTTCATGTAGGAATGCGTGGGCGTGTTATCCAGATAATAATAATATTCTTTGACATCCTCACCGTGATTGCCTTCGTTGCCGGTCAATCCGAACAATCGTTCTTTCAGAATGGGATCTTTGCCATTCCAGAACGCTGGTGCAAAACAAAGCAACTGCCGGTCATCGCTGATCCCGCCGATTCCTTCCTCGCCCCAGCGATAGGCCCGACTGCGCGCGGCGTCATGAGAAATGTATTCCCAGGCGGTTCCGTTCGGACTGTAATCTTCCCGCACCGTTCCCCATTGACGCTCGGTGAGATAGGGTCCCCATTTTTTCCAGGCGGTTTTGCCATTTCGGGTCTGTTTTAAACGCAGATTCTCCTGATTCATATTCACCTCAGTAATTTTCCCGCCTGCTCATCCAGATACCATTCTAAAATGCACTGGTTCGGCTGCACTAAAGATGCGGGCAATGATTCATTCCCTGATAAAACTTTTGCGACCATCTCTGCTTTGTTCTCGCCGGTCACCAAAAATGAAATACGTTTAGCGTGATTGATCGCCGGCAGCGTCAGCGTGATTCGCTTTTGCTTGGTTTCAGGATGAACGGCAACAGCACAGATGTTGGTCTGATCTGCCACCACATCCGAACCGGGAAAAATCGATGCGGTGTGGCCATCTGCTCCCAATCCCAGCAAAATCCAGTCGAATTGTGGCCAGCCAGTCTGAGTCAGCGGCAGCCATCGTTCAATTTCGGCGGCATAGCGCTTTGCTTCATCGCCGGGATCATTCTCTCCAAAAATGCGGTGGATGTTTTCAGCCGGGATGGCAATATGATCGAGCAAATTTTTTCGGGTCATGCCATAATTGCTGTCCGGATGATCCGGCGGGACGCAGCGCTCATCGCCCCAAAATAAATGGACCTGGCGCCAATTGATTTTTTCCCGATGGGATGAAGAAGCCAGTTTTTGACAAAACAACGCCGGCGTGCTGCCGCCGGAAAGAGCGATATTCAGGTTACGATTTTCTGCAACAGCCTGATCGACTGCCTCCTGAAAATCCCCTGCCAGCGCCTGAGCCAATTCATTGGCGTTTTTGAAGATTTTGATTGTTGAGTTATGTTGTGACATGATGACTATTGCCTCATTGGTCAAAATTTACGACCCTTTCAAAGGTTTAAAACTTTTGAAAGGGTGTGATGGGAAAATTACCTGTCAAATTGATTCACGAACGGTGTTTTTAACAAGCCGACCACGGTTTGCCAATGTGGAGCCTGTATCTCGTCCAACCCGTATTGAATTTTTTCCGGGTCGCGGCGCAGCCGGAAGGTGGCAAACAGCCGATCCCAAAATGAAAAAATGGTCCCGTAATTGGAGTTGGTCTCTGCAAAAATGTGCGAATGGTGGACCCAGTGCACCCAGGGCGTGATGATGATCTGGCGCAAAATTTTATCCAGTTTCTCCGGCAAAAAGAAATTACTGTGATGAAAGAAAATGACCGGCAGCATGATGGTTTCGTAAATGAGCAGATCGTAAGCGGTCATGCCCAGAAGCAGAAAAACGCCCCAGCGCAGGATGGTTGAAAAAACAATTTCCCCGGGATGAAAACGCAGTGCGGTGGATGCGTCCATGTTGGGATCGCTGTGGTGCATGCGATGAAACCGCCATAAAAATGCTGAGCGATGTATCCAGCGATGCCAGAAATACATCCACACATCGAATATGATAATGATGAATGCAATCCGCGCCACCGTCGGCAGCGATACAAAATTGAAAATGCCAATCTGGTATTGTTCAACACTGCGAAAAACAAACGCGGTGGCAAACGACAGCAGCACGAAGAACACCAGGTTATTCACAACCACAATACTGAAATTTCTACTCACATGCCGCGCCCGATTTTTCCAGCCTTTGAACAACGGAAAAAAGGTTTCCAATAGCAGCAGGATGAAAAAAGCGCTGGCGGCAATGATGTAGCGATATAATTCCATGTTGACTCCATTCTTCATTGTTTTGGCTTTTAGTGCAATAGCCTTTCAAAGGTTTCAAACCTTTGAAAGGATTTTTTATGCTCATTGTTTTAGAAGTATCACATCGTCATAAAACGCTTCGGCGACGCCGCCGGTATTGTCGCTGTCACTCATAATGGCGATGGCACCCACATTCGGCGGCTCGCTACCGAAAATTTTTTTGAAATCATCAAACACATTTCGCTGTTCCGTGATCCAAATCCCCAGGCTGTCGGTGCCGCTCTGCACAGCAAGCATGACTGCATTTTGGGGCAGCCACGCATTGGGAATTTTTTCTCCTTTTGGCAGGTTTTTAGCCCAGATATAGGAGATCGTTTTGGTTTTCCATTTCAAAAAATGCGGGAACACCACGTACACCCTGGCGCCGTAATCATCGGTCGCTTTGAAACGAACATCGCCTTTTTCCGGGAGCTGAACCACTTTCCAGCGCCAGCTTAAAATTGGCCATTCTCTGGGATCATATTTTATTTCTTTGAATAGTCCCGATGCGGCGCTATCGGCTCTGGCGTGCAGAACCGGATTACCTTCTAGTTCAATGATTGAATACCTGGTATGGCCGACAAAACTCTTTTCCTTCCAGCCGGCTATTTCATTTCCGTTTACTGTCTCGTGTGAAAATCGGTCAATGATCTTAATTGACTCCTGAGCATAAATTTTAATGCCCGATAGCAGAATCAGCAAGACGAAAAGTGCATTTCTGATAATATATTTCATGTGTCATTCCATTTTATTTAGCCATTCTGAACCGTGCTTCCAAATCGACACCAAGCCCGTCGGCAATTCGGTTCACAAATGCAAAATACGCGGTGATCGCACAAATATCGTGAATCGCCCGATCATCAAATCCGACGTCATGCAAGCGATTGATGTCGTCAATCGTAATCTGACTCGGCGTTAGCGTCAATTTGCGCACATAGGCAAGCATCGCCAGGTCTGCCGGGGAAAGTTTGCTTTGATTGTTACCGCTACCGCTAGACAGGTCATGAACAAATGATTCGCTGTCTGGTTCTTTCCAGCCCTGCTGAATTAGCAGTTTACGGAGCGCCGCCCCGTGATGAATCATTCAGTAATGGCATTGGTTTATGGCGGAAACCGCGACAGCAATCATTTCCCGCTGGACGCGGGTGAGCGGGCTTTCCGAATGCATCAATTCCAGATATAAATTATAATGAAGACGGGTGACCCGACTATGCACACCGTGAATACGAAGGATATTATCTGTATCCGAAACCCGGTCTTCTTTCGGAATCAGTTCCGTTTTAACATAGTTAATGAATGCCACTAATTTCTCCTTTAATCTCAGTGTGGCTTATGTTTTATTGAATCACAGCTCCAGCGATTGAATCTGATTTACCAATGCCTTGGTTGGATAGCGCCAATCTTCACCCGCTTCGGTGAACAACCCACCGGCTTCTTCAGGACCCCAGGATCCGGCCGGATAACCATAGAGCTTAATATCAGGATTATCCCGCCAGGCTTGTAAAATCGGCGTGATGAAAGTCCAGCAGGCTTCCACCGCATCGGAACGGGCGTACAGCGTGGCGTCGCCCTGAATGCAGTCCAGCAGCAGGCGTTCATAAGCTTCGGGAATTTCAATATCGCCCAGGTCTTTGTAATAAAAATCCATAGCCACCGGTTTGATCTGAAAACCGGCGCCCGGCATTTTCATGCCGAAGCGCAACAGAATTCCCTCATCGGGCTGAATGCGAATGATCAGTTGATTATCTCCGGCCTGATCCGAAACTTGATGGCGGAACAGCCGATGCGGCGTCTTTTTAAAATGAATGGCAATTTCGGTCATGCGGGTGGGCAGGCGTTTTCCGGTGCGGATGAAAAACGGCACATCGCCCCAGCGCCAGTTATCGATAAACAGCTTGAGCGCCACAAAGGTCTCGGTCTTTGAATCAACGGCCACATTCTTTTCGCTGCGATAGCCCGCGAGCATTTCGCCATTGATGATCGATTCCACATATTGGCCGCGCACCACCCGTTCGGGTACCTGCTGCGGCATGATCGGGCAGAGTGATTGAAAAACCTTCACTTTTTCATCGCGAACTGATTTGGCGTCGAATTTTGCCGGCGGTTCCATAGCTATCGTGGCAATCACCTGCAGCAAATGATTTTGCACCATATCCCGCAGCGCGCCGGCGCCTTCATAATATTTGCCGCGATCTTCCACGCCGATGCTCTCGGCTGCGGTCACTTCCACATGATGAATGTAATTGCGATTCCACAGCGGCTCGAAGATGCCGTTGGCAAAGCGAAACGCCAAAATATTTTGCACCGTCTCTTTACCCAGATAATGATCGATGCGGTAAATTTGATCTTCTGTGAAAATTTGTTGAACCTGCCGGTTCAGTGCTATCGCGGATGGCAGATCAAAACCAAATGGTTTTTCAAACACAATTCGTTTCCAACCTGCGCCATCACCGGTTTGATTGAGCCCCTGCTCACCCAGGTTGGATGCGATGACCTGATACAACCCCGGCGTCGTTGCCAGGTAATAGATGTAATTCCCGTTTGCCCCAACGACGTCATTAATCCCGGTCAATTTTTGTTTGAACTGAAGATACTCGCCGGCATTGCCCGAGTCCATCCGGTGGTAATAAAGATGCTGTAAAAAGTTTTGCAGCTCTGGTTGATCCACCGGCTTGCCTTTGGTAAAATGGTTTACTTCAAGGGCCATCTTCTCCCGAAAGGAGTCGTCCTGATAGTCAGTCCGTCCGATGCCCAGGATGGCAAAATTTGGGGGCAACAGATCTTTTCGATAGAGATCGAATAGCGCCGGCATCAATTTCCGTTTGGTCAAATCGCCCGAAGCGCCGAAGATGGTGATGATACAACTGTCTGGTTTATCCATGATAAATTCTTTTCTCTCCTTTAGCCGTTTAATTAATAAGCTGACGCTCTAAAAACATCGGCTTTTTTGCAACGGATTTTATTTTTTAATTTTTTTCAACAGCTTGATAAAGAAATTATTCTGCAACCTATCCACATAGGCCGCCACTGCAGCGCTTTTCACAACTGGCCCATAGGTGGGATAAACATGCACCATGGACTGGATTTTATGAAACGGAATGCCCATGGATTTCGCCAATTGCGCTTCATGCAGCAGCTCGCCAGCCCGCTCGCCAATGATGTGAATGCCGAGTAACTTGCCCTTTTTATCGACGATATATTTGCTCAGGCCCACCGTGGTGAGATCGGTTTTGGCGCGATCGACTTTTTCGTAATTGAAGCGGTAAACTTTGATACTGTCGCCAAATTTCTCCCGCGCCTCAGCTTCGGAAAGTCCACCGCGGGCAAATTCCGGATCGGTGAAGGTGGTCCAGACGATGTTTTCATAGTTCACTTTTCGCTTGATGGGCAACGGCAGCAGCGCATTGGGCACGGCGATGCCCGCATGATATTCGGCAATGTGGCTGAACTGATACGAGCCGATCACATCGCCAATGGCGTAAATGTTACTCGCCCTTGTCTGAAGTTTGTTATTGACCTTAATCCCTTTTAGAGAATATTCCACGCCCGCTTTTTCCAATTCCAGCCCATTGACATTGGGACGGCGACCGACGGAAATAAGCACCGCGTCAGTTTCGATCTCCTCGATCTGTTCGTTTTCAATCGTCACGATAATTTTGTTGCCCTGTTTGGCGAATTTGGTCGCGCGGCTATTGCACAAAATCTTGACGCCATTTTTCATCATCTGCTGCATCAATATTTCGGACAACTCCTTGTCTTCTCTGGAAAGCAGATGATCGGTCACCTCGATCTGGGTGATTTTCACGCCCAGCTTGCTCAAGGCCGACGCCATCTCCGAACCAATTGGTCCGCCGCCGATAATGACCATTGAATCAGGCAATTCTTTCAGATCAAAAATGTTCTCATTGGTTAAATATGGAATATCCTGAATGCCTTCGATTGGCGGAACAAACGGGCTCGATCCCGTGGAAATTACAAATGTTTTCGATGACAGGGTTTTGTCGCCAACCTGAATGCGGTGATTGTCCAGAAATTTCGCCCCACCGATGTAAACATCGATCCCCATTTTATCAAAGACTTCGGGTGTTTCTTCTGCATAGACTTTTTCCCGGGTGGCGCGCACATGTGCCATTACCTGTTTGGCGTCCAGCGCGGCAGCGCCGTTCATTTTCAATCCGTATTTTTCCAGCGTATTGACATGATGCGCCACCTCGCTGGCTTTGATGAGCGCTTTGCTGGGCACGCAGCCATACCAGGTGCAGTCGCCGCCGATTTTTTCTTTTTCCACCAGCGCCACTTTTTTGCCCAGATTTTTTCCCAGGTTGGCCGAGCTGATGCCGCCCGAGCCAGCGCCGATCACAATTAAATCATAATCATAATTTGCCAAATTATTTCTCCTAAGTAAGTTGTGTTTCAGTGATCAATAACTTTACTGCCACCGAGACACAGAGAACTCAGGAAAGAAATTACAATATTTCTAATCTCTGTGGGCTCAGTGACTCCGTGGCAATCTATTTTTTCATTGCTTTTCAACCGTCCAGACCATCGGAGCGAAAAACATAATCAGCAATGCCGAAATGGAGCTGATCAAGAAGCTCAACCATAACGGCAGTTGAGAAATCAGCATCCAGTGCAGCATTCGTTCCGCGCCGACAAAGAATCCAACTAAAACAACCACGGCAAGCAACCAGCCTTTAAACTGAATTTTACTGCCGCAACCTGGACAGACAAATTTCCCCCAGTTATCCCAGCCTCTAATAATCGAGATGGGACCGATATTATTTCCACAATCAGGACATTTTCCCATGTTTTAACTCCATGTTATTCTTTCTTTTTTTTAACCACGAATTGCACGAATGACACGAATTATTTTTGCACTCCTGCAATATTCGTGTAATTGGTGTAATTCGTGGTTCGTTTTCACCACCATTTATTTAACCACGAATTGCACGAATGATACGAATTTTTTTTGAATTTAATTGACATACCTTTTCCAGGAAAAGGATGGTTCTCCACAATTAATTAAAACGCCGACTCTTTTTTTAGCGGCTTTGATGGCATTGATGATTTGTGCTTCCTCATTCGGTCCGAATTGCTTGAGCGCTTTTATCTCCACAATGATTTCTTCATAACAAAGGTAATCGGGCACATACTTACATTTCAACGGATGTCCTTTGAATTCCAATTGCAAAGGCAGTTGTTCTGTAAAAGGAACGCCTCTTAATCGAAACTCAATCGCCAGCGCTTCCTGATAGACCGCTTCCAAAAATCCCGGACCCAGCCCATTATGAACTTCCATAGCAGCCCCAACAATATTATAAACTTCTTGTTTAAATAATAATTCTGGCATTTTAATTTCTCCTGCAAAATTAGTGTCATTGGTGAAAGTAGAGGTTAACTATCTTCATCACGCCGATTCCGTGACAACTTCCCCGTTTCTTTTTCGCTTGATTTTTTTATAGATCGTCGGGATAAACATCAGCAGGATAAAGAACCCCAGTGCTGCTAAAAACTGAATTGAGACGATTTTTTCCAGCGAGCTACCCAGCATGGCATTGATGAATCCGCCTGGTGCCATGCCAATAAATGTTGCCAGCACATAATCGCGAAATTTTATTTTCGAGAGTCCTGCGCCGAAGTTCACCGCATCATACTGGAAAAGTGGCATTAAGCGCATAAACAGCATCATGCGGAAACCATTCTTTTCTATGCCCTCGTCAAACTGCTTGATCTTACCTTTGTGCAGCCAGCTAAACGTTTCGATAAACTGCCTGCCAAAATAGCGGGCAATCACAAACGACAGGCTGGCGCCCAATGTCGCTCCGATTAAAATGTAAATGGTTCCGAACCACTTTCCGAAGGCCAGTCCACCGGCAAACGACATGATGCCGACAGGTATCACCAGAACCGCGCCCCGCAGGGCATAGATGGTGATAAACACAATCGGCGACCAGATGCCAAACTGCAGGATAAAATTTTTCACATTGGTCGGCGTGAAATCGGCAAGGGACAGCGATGTGAATTGAAAAATTGAAAATATTGCCGCTGCTATGGCTGCTAATATCAGCAGCTTGGACCATTTTTTGAGCTTGTTTGTATTCGAATTTTCCATTTTTTACTCCAGAGGTTGTTACCCTTTCAAAGTTTTCAAACCTTTGAAAGGGTAATTTTTACCTA
>CAZYNP010000086.1:0-20782 GCA_964647995.1 uncultured Cytophagia bacterium | reverse complement strand
TTCTGGTTGGCATCTTCGGTGATCTCCGCCACTCGGCCTCGGATGTAATTGATGCCATATTCTTCCTTGCCTCGAATTTCGTACTTCTGAAACCACTTGCCCACGTTGCGAAAATCGGTGTGGAAAATATAGGAATCCGAATCAGGATCGTGCTCCCGTCCCAGCATGGCGTCTTTGATGGCGTACATGCAGCAGACGCTGGAGCAGTAGTTGCAATAATTGAAATCCCGTGAGCCCACGCATTGGACATAAGCCACTTTGTGCGCCAGTTGCCCATCGGAGCGGCGATACAAGTGTCCGCCTGTCGGCCCCGTGGCGTTGATGAGCCGCTCATATTCCAGGCCCGTGATCACATTCTTGAATTTGCGATAGCCGTAATGCGTCAGCGGCGTGGGATCAAACACATCCAGTCCCGTTGCCAGAATGATGGCGCCGACCTCGATCTCCAGCATCTGATCTTTTTGGGTGTAATCGATAGCGCCTTTGACGCAGGCTTTCTGGCAGGCGCCGCACTTGCCTTTGGTCAAATAAATGCAGTAGTCAGGATCAATCGTCATGACCGCAGGGATGCCCTGAGAAAAATAGAGATAAATCGCCCTGCGCTCCTTCAATCCCATCTCGAACGCATCGGGAATTTTGCGAGCGGGGCATTTGGCCACGCAATCGCCGCAAGCATTGCAGATTTCCTCTCGCACATAGCGGGCTTTCTTGCGCACCGTGACTGTGAAATTGCCGATTTCGCCAGCCACATGTTCCACTTCACTGTACGCAAGAATATTGACATTAGGATGTCGACCGACATCCAGCATTTTGGGCGCCAGAATTCAGATGGAGCAATCGTTAGTGGGAAAGGTCTTATCCAGTTGCGCCATGATCCCACCGATGCTCGGTCGGCGCTCCACCAGATGGACTTTGATGCCCATGTCTCCTAGATCCAGTGCGGCTTGAATGCCAGCAATGCCGCCGCCGATGATGAGAACGTCTTTCAAGAATCAGCTCCTTATTTCATGGAATTCAAGATTAAATCTAAATCTCTAAAGAAAACATTCATGGTTTAGCTTTAGGTTAATAAAAAAGGCTACCTGTATAAAAGAAAATCTTCAATAGTTAATCCAACATCTTTAGCAATCTGTCTCAACAGAATTGGTGAAATATCTCGACCAGGATGAAATGGCACGGTTGTACATCTTCCATCGGGATGGCGAAATTGTTTATGCGATCCTTTTTGGCGCACTTCTTCAAATCCCAACTGATTCAGAATTTTTACCACCTCTATTGGTTTTAAAACAGGATATTTACCCATATCATCAAACCATCACAGTTTGAGTACCAATATACTCTGATTCTAATCTTGGCTCACCATCTTCGAGCAACATCTCTATAACTTCCCGAAGATTCCGCTGTAACTCATCCAGCGTTTCGGCTTGTGAATGTGCGCCAGGGAAGCCTGGCACATAACCGACATATAATCCTGTATCAGGACATTTTTCCACAATGGCAGTGAAATTTCTCATATCGTCCTCGAACTAATATATCTTTGAATACGAAGTTGCTGCTAACACATCTTCTTGTCTGAGTTGCGGATACGCCTCCAATAAATCATCGATAGCCATTCCTTCGGCTATCTTGCGTAAAATAAGCTCCACTGTAATTCTGGTTCCTTTAATGATCGGTTTCCCGAGCATGATCTCAGGATTCGATATTATTCGCTTTGAATAATCCATGTTTAAAATTCCCTTTGTAGAAAATTCAGCTTATGAATAATCTTGCCATCAAGCTTCCTCATTCTCCCGAATCTGCTGTTCGATTTCATCTCGATGATTTCTGTAATAAGCCCAGGCGTTCGTTAAATCTTCTGCTCGTAGCTTGGGATAACAATCGAGCAAATCCGCATCACTCGTCCCCAACTTCTTTGCCTGCACTAATGTCCAAACAGGAATCCGAGTACGGACAATACACAGCTCGCCACCGCACACATTGGGATTGCTCTCGATTCCAGGGAACGCATCACCGAGGTCCTGAACCACCCATTGCAGCAGTTGCGCTTTTTCGGCACGGGTCATTTCGGATCATAGTTTTTCAGCTTGTTGGATTTTGGTCATTATTACTTCGTTTACATGATATATTTCTGAATTTTATACTTATCGATTTATTTCCCAATGGATAGATGAAACCAACTGATTGTTAAAAAAATCTTTATCCGTTGGCTTCATCTATCAGTTGGGCAATTAGGTTCTTTTGTTCGCTATCGATTTGGGTTGCCTTTTCAAAAAATTAAATCAGAATAAAATCCCCTCCGCCACCACCGTCGCCAGGTCCTTGATCCCCACCTCAAAATGAAACCCATTATCATGCATCGTACAGCTCAGATGAATCTTGCATTTGGGACAGGCGGTGATCATCGTTGCAGCACCTGTGCTTTGCGCTTCCTTCAATCGTTCCACCTGAATTTTTTTATTGATCTGGGAGCAATTGATCCAGGTGCTGGAGCCGCAACACAGGGCGTTTTCCCGATTGCGTGGCATTTCGATCAATTCCAGGCCAGGGATGGCTTGCAATACTTTTCGTGGCGCATCATAAACGTTTTCGAATCGGCCTAGCCGACAGGGATCGTGATAGGTGACTTTGCCTGCCACTTCTTTGAATTTCATTTCCCCCGCCTCAATTTTTTCGGCGATGAACTCGGAAATGTGCTGCACTTCAAAATTCAGCTTGCCAAAAAACTCAGGATAGAGCGATTTGATGGTCGAATAGCCTTCGGCGCAGGAGAGGATCACTTTCTTCGCCCCTGAATTTTCGATCATTTCGATATTTTTCTTCGCCAGAATTCGGAACGTTTCAAAATCGCCTGTCCAATAGGCATCATGGCCACAACATCGTTCATCAGGACGAACCGCAGGGACGATGCCCATGGCATTCAAAATTTTGATCGACGATTTCGTTGCTGCCAGGCTATTGGCGCCGATGTCATTGAAAATCACATTGAAATATGGACTACAGCCAACGAAAAATAGTACCTCTCCTTGCTCTGCCACCTTGAGGTCATCGGAAAGCCAATTCAAATTTTTCTTTACAAAATTTTGTCGCTGCAAATGGCTGATCGCCTGGATCGTGCCCGCATGGGTGCAAATGCCTCGATTATCGACCTCGATGGCCAGCGAGCGGGTCTGGCGCATGAAATCCTGGTAATCCACCAGCGAGGGACAGCGCTGGCTGCAGGCGCCGCAGGTGAGGCAGCTCCAAAGATCGTTATCCTGGATCAATTCCTCCTCGGAAATCAATAGCGATTTTTCCACAAACAGCCGAGGGGAATATCTGGGATAAATTCGGGAAATCGGACAACTGCCCGTACAGATGCCGCATTCGAGACAGTAGTAGGCATTGGTTTTTTCGATGATGGCGTCTAATTTCATGCCGCCTCCTTCTGCGCCAGTATTCCCAATTGAGTAATTTTATCATGAAACCTGGTGACCACCGAAACGAAATATTCTCCGCTAATATCGGAAAACAGTTCAAAGCCCAATCGCTGAGGATCGATTCCCGAGAGCCCGAGCAACTCCTTCGTCTCTCTGACAACAGCCTCGCAGGTCTTGTTGCCCGAAATGTAGTGGCATTCCCCTTTGCCGCAGGCGCCGATCAGCACGCCATCGGCGCCGTGTTCGAAAGCATTGAGAATGAGCTTGGGCGTAATTCTGCCGCTGCAATTCACAGGCATAATTTTGATGCTCGCTGGATATTGGAGCTTTTTAGCCCCCGCATTATCGGCAGCGATGTACGGGTTCCATTCGCAACAGTAAAAGATGATTTCTGGTTTGGGTTGGGGCATGCTAAATTTCTCTGTTAGTTTTAGTTTAATAAACTTTCTTTATATTAAAGCGAATTCAGCTTCAATTGGTATTTCCTGTGTGAATGACAACTTTTCGAATCGCCTGGTAAAATTCAATATAGTAAATCCCATAACTTTATTGGTTTCAGGTTCTAATCGAACAATGATATCATCGCCCAGCTCACGTGAAATGGCGTCAGAACGAGGTTCTCCCCTTGAAAAGTAAAGCACATCTGCTTCTTTATCGAAATAAATCTTTATACCTTTTTCCATAGCATGGCTCCTGCTTTGATCACATCTGTTAAATAGGTTGTAAAAATAAAAGTTCGATAATTATGCTTTATGACAACGACGATATATTTTCCATCAAAAATATCATGATAGAATTTATACAAAAGAATGACATTGGGATCTCTATTACTTTCATAGATTGCGTCACAGTTTAAAAGAACATCCTGAATCCTATGAATAAAAGGGACTATATCAGGATGGAACTTACGAATATGCGTTTCCCTTTCCTCTGTTAATTCAACCTCTGTATTCAGGAAGGTACAGAAATATTTCATGAATTTCTTTACTACTTTTTTTGTCAAATCTATTTAGTAATATCTTTTTTCAGCGGCAACACCCCGCCATCTTTCCGATCACATTGATCAACTCCGTGTCCCAAGGAATTTAGAAGCCTGCATCTCTATAATCTTGGTGCTTGTTGTCTCGAAATCCAGATGTTATGCTAATTGAGCCACTGGTATGCATTCGGTTCGTTCAGGCACTTGTTTGCCATGTACAATTTTCTCCACTCTTTTCAAAATGGTCGAGTGGTAGTATCGGTAGCCGCATTTGTTGCATATTCCGACTGGGACATTTTCAAGCATAACAAATTCCATTTTATACCTGAAAACCTCTCTTTTTACCAATCGCTCTTCCACTATTCCGTCACAGCATTCACAGCTATAGCCATACATATTTTTGTCTCTCAATAAGCAATTCCGAATGCTATTCTGATCCGAAAACATTTGGTTTTTTGAATCTTGCAATGAGGCGAATTTTGCTTAATAGCTAACTTCTTCTTGGAACTCATATAAAGGCACCAACTCCTTCCGCTCCATGCTGTCCACCATTTTTTCCATTTCACGTATCACTTTGGCATGGACATAATGTTCGCCACAGTTATTGCAGACACCGATCGGAACGTCTTCAAAGATGTAAACTTTGCCTTTATAATATAACTTCTCCAATGATTTGACATTTTTTACAATTCCTGACTTGCAGAAATCACACTTGATGCCTTGGTAATTCATTTCAGTTATATTCATTGGTTATTGCTTTTGTAGCAAAGCTAATCATAAGCAAGTTAGTTTACTTATCATCAGCTATTTTTTAAAAATTCCACCAATAACAAACTGCGCTAAGAAAGAATCCAGGTATTTTTTTAATATTCATTTGCTTTCATTAATACCAAATCTATAAGTGATTTGCTAAACCAAACTCCTGCTTGTTGTAATTTTTCGATCAAAGATTTGACGGCCTTTATTTTTCCTTGCTCTTTGGCTTTTAATAAAATGCCCAATGTTCCCGTAAGCTTAAATCCAAGGATCTCGGCATATTTACGACCGAGATATTCATCGATAATAACCAAATCGGCTTCGAGTTCTTCAGCTAATACAAGTACTTCAGCCTCACCATCATCCAGATCGAAATAGTGCTTTCTCAATGCTCTGTTCTTAATTTCTTTTTTCTGAATCCATGAGGCATCTATATATTCCCTGACACCGATACCATATTTACCTCCTGCGAGCACTTCTTTATGAACAGCACTCGGAACAATAACCTCTCCATACATGTTTTTTAGTAATTCTAAAAGTCCTAAAATTGAAAGAGAAATTATGGGAGTTGTATTAACAATTACAATTTTTAGATTCTCAGGCATTTTGAAAATCCTTTTCTAACTCTTCGCTTGATAAGTCATAGATTGGAATGGAATATTTTCCAAGGGATAGCAAGAATTGCACCCGATCAATGCCCAGTAATTTAGCTGCCATGCCTGATGAAATTCTTTTCAGTTCGAAAAGCTTAATCATTAGCAAAAATTTGGCTTCTCTTTCAAATTCCTCTTTGCTTCTTTTAATTGAAAAGAGCAATTCGTTAGGGTATTTGATTTCTAAAGTTTCTTCTCCCATAAATATTACTCCATGTTAGGATATGACTAATAAATTTTTGGGGATTGCTTGGGTCTTATTTTCTACCTTCTCCTCTCAGCGGCACCACCCCCGCCATCTCTCCAATCACATTAATCAATTCGGAGCCAGACGGAATCACGATCTTGGCATTCTCTTTCAGCGCCTTTTCCAGTGCCTCCAATTTGCGGAGCAATTGGGCATTGCCGACAAAGTATTTATTTGCTGCTTCATTGACCAATCGGATCGCTTCTGCCTCTCCCTCAGCTTCCAAAATCTTCGCCTGTTTGATGCCTTCTGCTTTTTTAATTTCCGCCCGTTTCAGGCCATCGGCTTCTCGCTCACGAGCGTTGGCGAAATCCAACGCCGCTATTTTTTCATTTTCCGCCTTGACCACTTTATTCATGGTCTCCTGAACATCTTTCGGGGGATCGATCTCCTTTAATTCCGTCCGCACGATCTCCATGCCCCAACTGGCAGTCTCATGGCTGAGGGTCTGGAGAAGCTCGGTGTTAATTCGGTTACGTTCGCTGTTGGCGGACTTTAAAGTCAAGGTGCCGATGATATTTCTCAGCGTGGTTCGAGCTAAATTGACGATCTGATATTTGTAATCATAAACATTGTACTGAGAATTTTTGACGCTCTCTTCGTCGGGTTTGACTTTGAAATAGACCTGAGCATCGACTCTGGCGTTGAGATTATCGTTGGTGATGATCTCCTGGGGCTGGGCATCCACCATTTGTTCGGTAATATTAACCTGAATCATGCGGTCGATGATGGGAATGATCCAATTAAAGCCAGGATTAGCAAAGCGATGGTACTTGCCCAATCGTTCCACCAGCCCTCGGTGCGTTGGGCGGACGATGCGAATGCCAGAAAAGAACAGAAATAGAACAACGATGGCAATAATAAACCAGTGCATGGGATTCTCCTTATTCAAATAGATTATGCTTTTCTATTAAAACCTTCGAGATGATTTGAAAAATAAACTTGGCTTTTTCTAATGCCTCTTCTGCAAATTTTTTGTCATAACGATCCAGCGGAGAGACGACAACCCCGCCTTCCAGAACTGGATACCTGCTTTTTCCCCAATGAAATGCCAGCCAGCGGAGGTATTTTCGAACGATTTGAAAATCATTTTCATACGCTGAGTATTTTTTGTCTTTCATGATGACCACATAGAAAATATCAGACACATCATGAATGTTCTCAAAATGCCTTTCTAATTCCAGCAGTGCTTTGGCAGCTTTCTCGCTGGATTATTGAGCATACATCACGACATCAGAGTACCCCGAATTAGCAAGCGCCAATTCCGCCTGAGCTAAGTCGTGCTGAGCCATTCGGATAAATTCTCGGGCGAATTCAGCAAATCGGTCGCTTTTTGGCTTAGATTCCATGTTGTGTATGAATCTGTATAAAAATAATTTTGGTTTTTCATTTCTTCAAGAAACGAAGAAAGTTTGTTTAAAAAAAATTGTCCTTTATCAAAATAAATTTTGACTCCCAAAACCAGCGTAGAAAATAAAGAGGAGTGAACTTCAAAATTAGCTACAGCATCTTCACGGGACATTAATATTAAATCAATTTTTTTATTGTATTTTTCCTGCCAGTCCCAGCTTAGCTCAAACTCAAGCTCACTTTTTTCTTTAAGACTCTGATCCAAATTATCCAGAATAACCAATAGATCAATATCAGAATATTCTTTTGACATTTCTCTGGCGGTAGAACCAAACTGGATCACTGAAACAAGCATCTCATTAAATCTTGATTTTAAATCTTGAATGATATTTCTTAAAATTATGTTATTGTCTGATTGCACTGCATAATATCCTTCAAAAATTTGCCACATTCTCTATCATCGCCCCTAACTGCCCATCCGTCAAATGCTTCACCTGCGCCGCCCCACAGATGCAAACCACAGCGCACATGCCGCAGCCCTTGCAGGAAAATTCATTGATCTCCGCATGTTTGAAGCCATCGCTTTCCTCGATCATGGCAATGGCCTGGAACGGACATTCCTCAATGCAGCGACCACAGCCACGGCATATTTCAGGATCGATCTCGGCCACCATCGGCTCCCGCTCGATGATCTCGTTTTGAATCAATGTGTATGCCCGAGCGGCGGCACTGTATCCCTGGGAAATGCTATCGCCGATCAAGCCAGGCCAGTGGACGCTGCCCGCCACAAAAATTCCATCGGGAGCGAAATGCTGGGGCCGCAACTTGATGTGCGGCTCGATCAGAAAACCGTATTCATCGATCGGCAGATGCAACATCTGGCTCCATCCTTTGGCCTCGGGCGCTGGAATGAGCGGCGTCGCCAGAACCATGAGATCGAACGGAATTTCAAATTCCTTCTCGGTCTTTTCGTCTTTCACATAAACCAAATTATTTTGTATCTCAGGTGGCTGCTGGGGATCATAACGAATAAATAGCACTCCCAGATCGGTCGCCTCATCGTACTCCCGAATGTACTCGGTCAGGCCACGGAAAATCACGGTGATCTTCAAGTCGGGATTGGCCTTCTTCAGCCACCGCACATTTTTGAACGTGGTGGGACAGCAGAACCTGGCGCAATAGGGGCGCTCCTCATTTCGTGATCCCACACATTGGATGAAGACCAGTTCTCTGGCCGTCAATTTATTTTGCGCTAACATCTTTTCAAATTCCAGTTGGGTGATGACCCGCTCGTTGGCACCATACTGGTACAAGCCATTGGGATAAAAATACTGGGCACCTCCTGCGAAAATAATCGCCCCTGCTTGAAGCGTCGTTTCATTTGCATTTTGCGAGTACGTCACCGCATAATTGCCCACAGCGCCAGCGATCTGCTTGACCTCAGCTTCCGTGATGATTTCGATATTCGGGTGGTCATGGATTTGCCGAACCTTTTCCTTCAAAAATTCACTGGCCGAAATGTCTCGGGGGTAGAGCAAATTGATCTGATTTAGCAATCCGCCCAATTGCGCCGACTTTTCGAGTAGGGTGACTCTCGCCCCTCGATTGGCCAGGCTGAGTGCGGCGCTGATGCCTGCAATGCCCCCACCGATCACTGCCACCAGGGGTGTCACCTTCTGTTGAAGTTTCCCCAGCGGTTTTTTTTGAGCAACTTTATGGATCGCTGCTGTGATCATGTCAATGGCTTTGGTAGTCGCCATGCTTTTCTCTTTTTGATGCACCCTGGCGCAATGATCCCGAATATTGGCCATCTCCAGCAGATGCGGATTCAACCCTGCCTCGGCAATGGCGTTTGAAAATAGCTGCCCCATCAATCGAGGTGAACAGCCAGCGATCACCACTCGATTCAATTGCCCATCAGCGATAGCCGATTGCAGTCGCCGCAATCCCGTCTTCGAGCAGGGAAAGTCAGATATCGAAACAAAACTCACCGCTGGAAGCCTTCTAATAGCTCGTTCAATTCGGCTATTTGAAAGGACTTTGCTGATCTGTCCGCCGCATTGGCAGAGAAAAACTCCGACTCGGATATCGTCGCTCACAAGCTTCTCCTAAAACTTATCAGGCAATTGGGTAATTAGTATCTAACAAGTTAAATTCTTGCCCAACGAGCAAAAACTTTTCTGGACACGGAAATGGAATACACGGAAAAGAGCTATAGGAATTTTAATTCCGTGTCTATTCATTTCCTTGTCCATGATTTTTCTTTCTGGTTCTGGCTTGTCCAGGTTGGGCAATAGGGCAATTGGGTTCTCGCTAATTATCATTTGCGATATGCCAAGCCCCAAGCTCGATGCCATCGGCTCAATAAATAAAATGATCCCCACAGATCCGACACTTCGCCTCATGAAATTCATCGGAAAACCGATGCAAACTTTTCAGTCGATCCACCCGCTCCAGATGAAAAGTCCCTGCGGGACAGATGGTCGTGCAGGTGCCGCAACTGATGCAGACATTGGAGGCTTTGAGGAACGGCGGCTCGACTTTGTTTTTGACGCCACGATCGCCAAAGCCGACGGCATTGACACCAACAATTTCACTGCACGCCCGAACGCACAAGCCACATAAAAAGCAATCTTCCTGTTCCTTAAAAAATCTGACCTCTTTTAATCCAACTTCCTTCGCTAAATCGTGCAGCACTTTCAAGTCAGGGCAACGGGCTAACAATAATTCCACCAGCACCCGCCGCAATTTCTGTATCTTCTCGGTGTTGGTGCGGACGACCATGTTCGGCGCTACTGGCGTTACGCACGAGGCAGCGGTTCGGGTGCGGCCATTGAGCTCCACTTCTACAATGCACAGCCGACACGCCCCGACGGACTCCAGAGCTTCGTGGTAGCACAAAGTTGGGATATGAATGCCGTGTTCTCGGGCCGCCTCCAATACCGATAGATCGGGCGAGATTTCGAGTCGTTGGTCGTTGATGGTGATGGGGATCATATTATTTCATTTCCTATTCAATGACTTCAGCCGATGTAACTTTTTTATTTTGCTCCGAAAGAATCCTCTTGTAAAATCTTATGAATTTCATCATATACTTTTTTGGCGATGGCCGTGGCCTGTTCACAGAGACCTTGATCAGGCATGTAATATGGCAATACACTATGCAAAGGGTATTTTGACGGCAGATAAATTGAATCCAATAACTCACATTCTTCTTCGGTAATATTGACTGCTATTTTATGTTGAAAAAGGATATTTCTTAATTCTAAAATGCCATGTGTTTTCTTAAGTGGAACCGAATTTTCTAACAACATCGCCTTCAAGGCTTTCTCAACACATTGCTGGCAATTTTGTAAGCACGGATTGAATAGGCTGGACTTCAGCAATACTTGAGCCGATTCCAGATTCTCCCTGGAATAATCCAGCCAGATTCTTGTTTCATCTTTCATAGATCAACTCCCCAGCCTTGATCTCTGAAAGAAACCAGCCATCCGCCGCAGTTGATTTAATTGGAATGATATCCACTGCTATCTTTCTGGCTATTGGCCGAATGAGCTTCCGATATTTCATGGCTAATTCGAGATATGGCTTGTCGCTATCCTGAAATATGGCGATATCGATATCATTGGGCTGCTCTGAGTTGATGAATGAGCCGAATATAAATACTTTATCCACCTCTTTTTCTCGGCTCAATATGTCTTTTATCTCCTGTTTCAACGAGGCTTTTATTTTCTGATTGGTTCTCATTTTGCTCGAATATATTCAATGTGTCAAAATAAAATTTATGGCTAATCCAACTCAATCAATTTTATGGGAAGATCTCTTTTCGTCCGTCCGTACCCAAAACTCACCGATCGCAATCAATACTCCATGGCAGCACAATGTCGAAATACGCATTCCGCTTTCTCGGGCCGCCTCCAGTACCGATAGATCGGGCGAGATTTCGAATTGTTGATCGTTGATGGTGATGGGGATCATTCTGCATCCTCTATGACTTATAAGTAACGTAATTCACTACACAAAAAATTCCATTGCGTGAAAATTTCCAGTGGCTTTTCTTTGGTCAACTTTTCGGCCAAAGGACTTTTCGCCACTCGGTGGAAAAATATTTCTAATTTATTATTAGGCTTACATGCTTTCACAATTCGATCAAATTTGGAATGTGGATTTCTTGCTCTTGCCAGGTCAGATAACACACCCAATACAGACAAATTTCCTATCTCTTTAGTTAATTCCAATAACTTGTCTTCATCTATGATTTCAATATGATGGATCATCCAATCGAGAACAACCCATGTCAATCGTCCTGAATTACGGCAATAGGTAGTGCTTTCTGCCAGAACCTCTTCTGGACTTCGAGAAGGCAAATTCTCATCCACTTTTTTCAGCAAAACCGCTCCTCCGAGTTGATGCCATTCTTGAAACAAAATTTCTGATCGATTTGCCATCCCTGCTCCTCTAAAAGAGACTTCATTTTTTACTATACCATATTTTAAACGAGATTAAATGAAAGATGCTTTGGATTTCTATGCAATCGTCTGTAAATTTTTTAAAATTCAGTTGAATCCTTTTCAGCTTTTCTAAATATTTTCACACCGAATCTTTCTGAAACAAATTATCCAACTCGGCTTTTAATTTTGGAAGATCTCGGCTGATTATTCCCCAAATAATTGCATTATCAACTTTATCATATCCATGGATGACTAGATTCCTAAGGTCAACAATACGACGAGCATTTTCAATAGGGAAGTCAGCGTCAATCTCTAAAATCTTGCTCATGGCTTCACCGATTATCTCAAATTCCCGTTCGACAGCTCTGCGGAGCATTTTGTTCTCGCAGTAATCAAAATAATTTCGCTTGTCACCGAGATATTCAAAGATCGACTTAGCTGCTTCTCTCATATCGTAAAGATATTTTTTATTTCATCCTTCATATAAGATTATCTTCGTTCGATTTATCTTATCGATAAAATATGGATTCGAGAGCATGTTTTCGGTAATTAAATCAACTTTCCTATTAAACAGCCTTTCAAATAATTCATGCAGTCGGAAATAGCTATCGGCATACTCTTCGAAAGAAATATCTTTAAATTTAATTAAAAAATCAATATCGCTGTCATCGGTAAAATTATCAGAAGTCACTGAACCGAAGGCATGAAGCCTTTCAACTGCATACTGCCGACAATAAATTTTAATCTGGTTTAGGTTCTTTTCAATTATTTTCTTCATATTTTTTCTTTATGCTGTTATATATCCAATACCAATAAGGATCTAAAAGATCGATTGCTAATAAGTCTGGGGGATTTTTCTTTATTCAATATAAATCGCATCCCCCGCAATGGCATCAAATTTACACACTTCATAGCAAGCGCCGCACTTGATGCACCTGGCCACATCCAGATTATGAGGCTGGGCTCGGGGCCCAGTAATCGCTCCCGTGGGACAGGCTCGCACACAGCGCTGACAGCCCGTGCATTTCTCGGCAATGATGCGATAGATGATTATATCTTTGGAGACATGAGCACAATTTTCTTTGCTCTTGATTGTGTTGTTTTACAGAGAATATACAGGCACCACGAGTTCACGTTCTGCCTGGCGACGACCCCGTATGCTCGCCTCTATCGTTTTCAGCACGTTGGCTGCATAGTAGCGAGTACCACATTGCGTGCATACACCAGCGGGCACATTTTCCAACAGAACATATTGTCCCCGCACCTTCCGATGCAACGTTACCCGCTTTTCGACAATCGTTCCGCCACAGTATTCACAGGTTTCACTTTCCCAGAAACTCATCATTTTTCCTTTTATCCTTTTGATTTATCTTCATAAGCTGTAATCACACATACTTTCCCACCTTTTGTAATTCGACAAATAATCCCGATACGACGTCTGTCCAGAGCTGAGCCAACTACTTCATATTTACTTTCCTTGGGCCAGGTTCTCCTAATCTTGCCTGTAAGGATGCCATATTCAAGATCATAAATGTCAAAGCCCTCCTCTTCTGCTTCAGCCTCAGCATGCTCAGTCAGGTAATACAGACCGTTACGAACAAGCGTTTGAATTTGTGTGATTGTGCTCAAAAAAATGCCTTTTAGAGAATTAAATCATTCACTGCCTTTCAAAAAGCACCTCGCCATGCGCCGTGCTCTTTGCGCCATGCCCTACTCAATATAAATCGCATCCCCCGCAATGGCATCAAATTTACACACTTCATAGCAAGCGCCGCACTTGATGCACCTGGCCACATCCAGATTATGCGGCTGGGCTCGGGGCCCAGTAATCGCTCCTGTGGGACAGGCTCGCACACAGCGCTGGCAGCCCGTGCATTTCTCGGCAATGATGCGATAGATAATCAAATCTTTACAGACTCGGGCACGGCATTTTTTCTGAAAAATATGCTCCTCATATTCGTCACGAAAATATTTGATCGTCGTCAAAACAGGATTGGGTGCCGTCGCTCCCAATTGGCACAGCGATGCCTCTTTCATCGTCAAAGCAATATCGTCCAGAATCTCCAGATGATACGGTTGCCCCCTGCCTTTGGTGATTTCGGTCAGAACTTCCTTCAACCGTTTCAATCCCTCCCGACAGGGCGTGCATTTGCCGCAGGATTCTTCCTCCAAAAATTCCACAAAATATTTGGCCACATCCACCATGCAGGTATCTTCGTCCATCACGATCAATCCGCCCGAGCCCATGATGGCCCCCGCTTCGGTGAGCTTCTCGTAATCAACGGGCAGATCGATCAGCGATTCAGGCACACAACCGCCTGACGGGCCACCAGTTTGAACTGCTTTGAATTTTTTGCCTTTGGGAATACCACCGCCAATATCGAAAACAATCGTCCGCAGCGTGGTGCCCATCGGCACTTCCACCAGACCCGTATTGTTGACTTTACCGACCAGCGAAAAAATTTTGGTGCCCTTGCTTTTTTCTGTGCCCATGCTGGCAAACCAGGCGCCGCCCCGAAGAATGATCTGCGGCACATTAGCCCAGGTCTCGACATTATTGTTATTGGTCGGTTTGCCCCACAATCCCTTTTCTGCTGGATAAGGGGGACGAGGACGAGGTCGCCCAACATAGCCTTCAATCGATGCAATCAGGGCTGTCTCCTCGCCGCAGACAAAGGCGCCACCGCCACGAACCACGTTGATTTTGAAGCTGAAATCCGTGCCCAAAATGTTTTCTCCCAATAATCCATATTCGGTGGCTTGCTCAATGGCAATGTTGACCCGTCGTAGCGCCAGTGGGTATTCGTCACGGACATAAACAAAACCCTCCTGCGCCCCAATGGCTTTCGCTCCAATGATCATACCCTCCAGCACCGCATGGGGATCGGCTTCCAAAACCGAACGATCCATAAAAGCGCCAGGGTCGCCTTCGTCGGCATTGCAAATAATGTATTTGATATCCCCCTTGGCTTTGCGACACAGCTCCCATTTGATGCCCGTCGGAAAACCAGCGCCGCCTCGGCCCCGCAGCCCTGATATTTTGATCTCTTCGATAATCTGCTCAGGCGTCATTTCAGTCAGCGCTTTGGCTAGTGCCTGATAACCATCATAAGCAATATATTCCTCGATTTTCTCGGGATCGATCCGACCACGATTGCGCAGCACGATGAGCACCTGATCTTTGAAGAAATTAATATCGCTCATTTTCGGGATCGGCGCCTTTTCCTGCGGCGGAACGTACATGAACTTTTGTACGGGCCGCCCCTTGAGAAAATGTTCCTCAACCAAAAAAGGAATATCTTTTTCCTTCAACCGCTGGTAGAAGATATTGTCGGGCTGAACCACCATAACGGGCCCTCGCTCGCAGAAGCCATTGCAGCCCGTGGTAACCACCGCTACCTCGTTCTCTAAGTGATGCCGAGCAATCTCCCGTTCCAGCGCCTTCTGAATATCAAACGCATGATTAGAGACACAGCCTGTGCCAGTACAGACCAAACAGTGTGTGCGATACTGTTTCAAATTTCTTACCCTTCTATTGTTAAGTAAATAGATAATTGGGTAATTCGGTGATTAGGTAATTAGGTAATTAGTGCCTGAACAAAAAGTAGCTAAAATTGTCATTCCGAACGAAGTGAGGAATCTGATTATACCGATATTATTGAACTTAAAGATTTCTCCCTACGGCCGAAATGACAAAAACGTGGGTTTTCGGTGAAGCACCAATTAGACACTTAGGATCGTTACCCAATTACCTCAATTACCCAGTTACGCAGTTACTCAATTACCCAATCACCTAGTACTTTGCCAATACTTTTGGAATCATCTCCTGCGTCAAATTGCCATGAAATTCATTATCGATTACGATGACAGGCGCCAGTCCACAGCAGCCCACGCAGCGAACCGATTTCAACGAAAATTTTTCATCGTAAGTTGTCTCTTCATTTTTGATGCCCAATTCCCGCTCCAGCCGCTCCATGATTTTCATCCCACCCCGAACGTGGCAGGCGGTGCCGAGACAGACGTTGATCAAATGCTTCCCCCTCGGTTTCAAGCTGAACGCTTTATAAAACGTCGAGATCGAATAGACCCGAGTCAATGGCACATTCATCCGCAACGCCACGTAGCGCAATAAATTCTGCGGGAGATAATTAAACCGCTTCTGGATATCCTGCAAAATGGCGATCAGCGCCGAATCCCGATAGTGATAGCGAGCCATGATCTCGTCGGCGATGGCCATGCTGTTTAAATCGTCGATGGCCTGTTCCCGATGTTCTTTTTTCAACTCCAGCCCTTTGAGGCGCTCTTTTTTTTGTTCCAGCCCCCGATCGATAACCTTGAGCAGTCGATCGGGTTCAAATGGTTTGGTAATGAAATCGAACGCTCCCGCCTTCATCGCCTCCACCGCCGATTCGATCGTGCCATGACCCGAGACGATGATGGGGATAATCTCGGCATTGATCTTGCGGATTTCCCGCAGCACCTCCAATCCATCGATGCCAGGCATTTTCAGATCGATCAAAGCGACGGCCACCTGATCGGTGCGAGCCAGCTCTAATCCCTTGCTTCCATCTTCAGCCGTGAGAACCTGGTAATTTTCCGATTCCAGAATGCGGCGGCAACCTTCTCGGATGCCCCGTTCGTCGTCGATCACTAAAATTTTGAGTGGTTCCAAATTCGACCTCAGTTAGCTAATCAACTTTATTTTATAAATTTTATTGCCCAACGGATAGATGAACCCAACGGATTTTTTCATCAGTTGGATTCATCTATCCGTTGGGGATATAATTTATCGGTTCAAAAACTTTTGAAAGGTATTTCAGTAAACAAAAAATTTGTTCAATAAAAAACCACCCCCACCTCCTTCAATCCCTGCTCCAGATCGTTCTTAATCAACTTGATTACTTCAGGATGGTTAATCGGAATTTCCTCCAGCGTTTTCCGCAGCTCGGTCGTATCCAGGCAGTAGCTATGCTCACCTTTTTGATGATAATAACTGAAATCCACCCCGGGATTGCCAGCGATCAGGACCATCATGGTCCGCACCATATCGCCCAGCGGCTTGCGATCGATATGGCTATAAACAAAATCGGCTTCGATCAACGTGCCTTTGCCAGGAGCGGAATGGACTCGCACCTCTCCGCCGGCCATTCGGGCCGATTCGGCCAACAAAGGCAGGCCCAATCCCACCCGGCGCTCGGTCCGAGTGGTCACAAACGGATCGGTGGCGGTTTGCGCCAGTGCCTCATCCATGCCGCTGCCATTATCAATAATCTGAATTCGCAAACGGTCGTGCTCCAGATCTTCGATTACATGGATCTCCACTCGGGTGGCACTGGCCTTCAGGGCGTTCTCGGCAATGTCGAGAATATGTAATGATAAATCTTCCAATCGTCATTCCAGATCCAAAATCTTCCGTCCCTGAGAATGTTTTAATGCCAACTTTATTTCTTCCAGAGTTGGCTGCCCCAGCAAAAAACGAGTTGTTTGCCTGCCGATCTCATGGGGATAATGCGCATCCGAGTTTTTGAGCAACGGAAACCGACGGGCATCGGGATAGAGCGCCCTGGCTTGCTCCAGGCTGGTGTGATACGAAATTTCCAGCGCATCCAATGGTACATCATCGGGAATGAAGCCCAATTGTCCGATGATGCTGAAGCTCTCCCGATCGATATGCGAAGCAATGGCCAACCCGTTGAGCCGATGCACTTCGGCCACCAATTGCTCAAACGATAGGGCAGAGGCTCCAAATAACAACTGTTCATTGAATCCCTCGACCTCGTCATTTTCATTGACGATCACCTGCTCGGCGCTGGTACGAGGATCGATCCCAAAGGATCCGAGATTTTCATAAACAATTTTTTGAAACTGCGCCATCGGCTCGAGCCCATCGAATAGCGCCAGCAGATGCGCCTCCTCCGCTGAGGCGACCTCCATGCCTGGCAGCACCGTCACAGGCGTGCTCGCTGCGGCTTTCATCGCTGCCACGATGTTTTCGGAAGCATTATGATCGGTAATCGCAACGATATCCAATCCCCGTGCCATTGCCGTAGCGATAATTTTTCGGGGCGACATATCCAGATCGCCGCAGGGCGATAGGCACGAATGGATATGGAGATCGGCGGTATAGATTTTCAGCATCAGCGACTGCCCGAAATCCCCAATTTGCAGAGTTCACAGATCAATTCGAAGGCCGTGAGATCGCTGGTCAAAATGGGAACGCCTTCCTCCTCGGCTTTTTTGATGGTCTCTTTGGCCGGCTGTTTTTTATTAATAACAACTATGCCCGCCAATTCCTTCAAAGTCGCCACCGCCACTGTGTTTTGATGGATCTGCAGAGTGATCCAGATATCCCCTTTCTTCGCATTTGCCATCACATCGCTAAGAAGATCGCTAATATACCCCCCACTGACCTCTACATCCAATTTCGAAGTAGCTGTCTGCAATTGAAGATTGAGCCGCTCAACAACTTGTTTGAGTTTCATGATAACCCCGGCAATTGGTTTGACCGCTTTGGATTATTACCAAAATTAGTTCTTACCAACTTCTAAAAATACACATTCCTCAATAGCGGCGTATCCCATCACCACATCCTCGGCGAAGGTTGCGCAATCAGGTGCCCCACAGGCAGAACAGTTTTTACCGGGCAATTGGCGAGCGATCTGTTCTCTTTGCCGCGCTTTTTGGATAGCCAACGATCGGTCATGATCCAGCGGCTGACGCGGCATTGGGGTGATCGGTTTGCTCAAATTGAAGTAACCCTCGCGGTACAACCGCTGCATCATGTCGCGACTAACCCGACTATGTTCACCAAACATTTTGATCAGCGATTGAATTCGCCGCTTGGCCACATGGCGATTTTGCACCGTCATCGGCCCGCCGATACAGCCATCGGGACAGATCAGGCATTCCAAGAATACGATATCTTTGAACTTACCTGCTTCAACATCATTCAAAGCTTGAATGACGTCGGCAACACCCGAAACGGCCACACAATTTTCCTGGCGCAGTCCCATGATCTCACCTCCACTCATGGCCCAGGCAATTCCCACTCCGCTCGATAGTTGCAGGATAACATCTTCTTCAGTGTCTTTAATGGCCTCCAGCAATGGGCCGTAGATGTCGCGGATCGCGATGGCACCATCCAGATTGGATTTTTCAATTCCGATGGGATGGTTGATCGAGATCATTTTGGCAGGACAGGGTGTAATATGAATGACGCCAATTTTTTCCGGATTCAGCCCTCGCTTCTGCGCTACTTTCTGGCGAAATTTCTTAGCAGCCGATTCACGCGGAATTTCTATTTGCACAAGATTGGGAATCAAACTGGGGTATTGCATGGCAATTAGGCGTACGACCACCGGGCAGGTCAGGGAGATTTTGGGGAACGGACCGGGGGTTGTGTTCAAATATTCCTGAAAGGCAGTCGTCGTCAATTCACAATCCCAGGCCTCGTCGAATACGTCGTCAAAACCAATTTTTTGAAGTGCAAGCAGAATCTGATTGGGCATCACCTCTGGACCAAATTGGCTATACAAAACTGGTGACGGCAGCGCAATGGTGGCATTGAAATTTTTCAGGTCGGCGTAGGAAGTCGTCTCGGAAGCGATGGCGTCATGCGGACAGAGTCGAAAACACTCGCCACAGTCGATACAGCGTTCGTCGTTCAGTTGAGCTTTTCCTTGCTTTACACGAATGGCCTGAGTTGGGCAAGCCCGGAGGCAGGTGACGCAACCAATGCACTTTTCCTGAATGAAGCGAATCGAATGGCGTGGCTTCCCCATGTTCGTCGTAATCTCCTGAATTAGGAACGCTAAATATTGAATTCCATAGTCAGGGTGGTTCCCTGACCTATTGTTGAAACAATTTGAAAAACGTCTGCATTCCGCTTGATATTTGGCAGTCCCATCCCGGCGCCAAAGCCCATCTCGCGCATTTCTGGCGTAGCAGTGGAAAAGCCTTCTTGCATGGCCAGATCGATGTTTTCAATGCCCGGCCCCTGGTCGGCAAGGGTGATCTTGATCTGATTCGGACGAATTTCACAGCGCATCACTCCTTGCTGGGCGTACATGACCACATTCATTTCGGCTTCATAAGCTGCAATCGCCAGCCGCCGAATTATATCTGCCGGTATACCAATATCTTTCAGTAAATTTTTTATCTGACATGATGCTTCGCCTGCCCCGGCAAAATCCCAGCCTTTAATGACAAATTCCTGCACCAATACATTATCGTCGGGCATATTCGCTCAATCTTTTTCGCACCTGTTCGGTAACTCCCCTCAAACCGTTCAAATAAAGCAAACCACAAGCATCGTGCATGCAGAATTCGGTGGCCAGGAGGGGTATTTTTTTTTGCTCGGCGATGGTAATGACCTTAGCGTCTGGTCGTTTTCCCCTGACAAAAACTATGGCGGCGGCATCGGCAATTTCTGCTGTTCTTAACGTTTGGTGATTGGCAAGGCCGGTAAGCACCAACGTCTTGGATTCAGCGAAGGCCAATACATCACTCATCATATCGGAAGCACACACAGCACAGACCTGTTGGGATAGATCAATATAGCTGGTTAGTACATCAGCCTGCACAATCGTTTTGACTTCGGCTAAGGTCATAACCCTTCTTTCTTGATTTTTGTTAGAAGTATCTTTATTCTGCAGCCTGGCGACCATGGCTGTAGCCAAATTGGAGGTTTATTATAAACATTTTTTTAATATTTGTCAAGCAATATTTTCATTGCCTATTTCCTGGAAGATGAAGTGAAGAACATCGGTTTTGATCGCATGGTAAGAATAGTTCTACTGAAGTTGTGCAACTTTTATGCGCCGGGCAATAATATTTTTTTTAATCATAAGTGGTAAACATCGCAATCGCCCCTCCGCCAAAAAAAGAAAGCCCGAATTGTTCATCCAGGCTTTTTGGTAGCGGGGGTAGGA
>CAZYNP010000085.1:0-21338 GCA_964647995.1 uncultured Cytophagia bacterium | reverse complement strand
GACAGAGCTACTGACCGGTCGCTTAACTTTCTGCAATTTTGGAGGCATCCCATTTTTCAGCGACCGGTCAGTCCACCCATAACGGATCTTTTACTTTTCACATAAAATTGTTCTTGATTTTTTTGAAATATTTTTTTATATTGTAACATGACTAAAAAGGTCATCTTTGCCATCTTACTTACCAATTATTGAGTCAATTAAAATGCAATTATCAAGAGCGGGCGAATACGCAGTTCGAGCCATGTTGCACCTGGCTGCCATCAATGGCGAAAGAATCTCCCAGATTGCTGAAATCTCTTCCACCTGGGATATACCCGATAGTTTCCTTCGAAAAATCTTGCATAATTTGACCAAAGCTGGGCTGGTGAATTCATCCAGAGGAATGGGAGGAGGCGTTATCTTATCGAGGCCAGCCGAGCAAATTACCCTGTTAGAAGTCATTGAAGCGATCGAGGGCAAAACTTACCTCAATCAATGCCTGATTGGGCCAGAATTTTGTGATAACCGGGCATGGTGTCCAGTGCACGTCGTCTGGCGCGCCGCCCAAAATGCCTTCGCTGAGATATTAAATAGCAAAACGCTGGCAGATTTGGTCTCTAATGAAGAGTTCAAAAAGCATTTTAATTTGGGAGATGTTCCTGCTGATACCAAAGGTATGACCGGGTTCAGAAAACTTGCGTTGCGCAAACGAGAGAAAAGGCTTTCAAATATCGACAATTCGTAAAACGTCAGATTTTATTAATCCACATCCATCATGCGCACCAGCGATTGGCGGTTATTGGCCATTGCACCAATCAGCCCCCTGCTGAATCAACCCCTATTGCTGAGGTGATATTGCTAAAAACGTCATTAGAGGTTGATAACCTTTAGCGCGATTGCCAGGGGGAATCGGAATAACTGCTGATATTCAGGCTAAAAAAAGCCAGCCGCTTGATGCAGTGTATGGAAATAACCATTCAACTAAAGCGGAGGGAAAAACATGGATGCAGTTTTGTTATCCCGTCTCCAGTTTGCTGTCACGGTTGGATTTCATTTCCTGTTTCCGCCGTTGACATTTGGTCTGTCATTGGCCATCTTAATTTTCGAATCCCTGCATCTCAAAAGAGGCGAGGAGCTGTATCGAAAGCTTTCTGATTTTTTTGTTAAGATGCTGGCGCTGGTGTTCGTCCTTGGTACTGCCACCGGCATTGTGATGGAGTTTTCCTTTGGCACCAATTGGTCGAACTATTCGCGGATGGTCGGTGACATTTTCGGCGCGCCGCTGGCGGCCGAGGGTGTCTTTGCTTTCTTTCTCGAATCGGTTTTTTTGGGTGTTCTCGTGTTCGGGAGAGGACGCATCTCTAAAAATGCCTATTGGACGGCGGCGTTTTTGGTGTTCTTTGGTTCGCATCTTTCTGGGTTGTGGATCATCATTGCCAACTCCTGGATGCAGACGCCTGGTGGTTTTGCCATCGAAGGCGGTCGGGCGGTGCTCAAAGACTTTTTCGCCGCAGCATTGAATCATTCCACCATTATTCGCTACATCCATACGGCTGTCGCAGGCTGGATCACCGGCACGTTTTTAGTCGCCGGGGTCAGCGCCTGGTATCTAATAAAAAAACGTCATGTGGAATATGCCAAAGTGGCGTTGAAAATTGCCGTTATCGTTTTGGTCATTGCTTCAGTCGGTGAGCTGGTTCTGGGGCATTTGCATTCGATGCAGGTCGGAAATACCCAGCCAGAAAAATTAGCTGCCTATGAAGCGCTTTACGAGACAAAACAGGGCGCACCCCTGGCGCTATTTGGCATCCCCGATGCGGCCAACCAAAAAAATTATCTCTATATTGGCCTGCCCAAAATGCTCAGCTTTCTCATGTACTTTGATCGCAACGCCACAATAAAGGGGCTGAACGAATTCCCACAAAATGAACGACCGCCCGTTTTTCTGCCATTTGTCTCATACCACATCATGATTCTCCTGGGCTTTTTGTTCATTGCCATTACCGTACTCGGTGCCATTTTGCTCGCCCGAGGCAAACTCTGGACGGCGAACTGGTTTTTGCGAATCTTGGTTATTGCCATCCCCCTGCCGCATCTCGCCAATCAGTTTGGCTGGATTGCCGCAGAAGTAGGCCGTCAGCCCTGGGTGGTATATCGCGTACTCCGCACCGCAGACGCCGCCTCGGTCGTGGTTCCAGCCGGACAAATATTATTTTCACTCGTCGCTTTCAGCTTAATTTACCTGTTGCTGTTTATCATCTTTGTGAGAATTTTGGTGAAAATAATCAACAAAGGGCCAGAGCAGGTTGCCGCTCCCGGCTATTAACCCATGCCCGGTTGATTCATGACCATGGGTTTCCGCCACGACAAATAATTTTATGGTGACAAACCAATCTGCAAGCATAAAAAGATATCACAATCTTTTCTTAAAGTCGGAGGATTGCAATGGAAGCACTATTTCTCTTCCAGAATATCTGGTATATTTTAATTGGGGTGCTGTTGATCGGCTATGCCGTTCTTGATGGATTCGATCTGGGGATCGGGTCGCTCTTGCCGTTTCTTGCTAAAAATGAACAGGACAAACGTGTTTTATACAACGCAATAGGTCCCTTCTGGGATGGCAATGAAGTATGGCTGCTCACCGGTGGTGGGGCATTATTTGCGGCCTTCCCCCATGTCTATGCTACCGTGTTTAGCGGCTTTTACCTGGCGCTGATGCTGGTCTTATTTGCACTGATCTTTCGGGCGGTAGCGCTGGAATTGGGCAGTCACGATGAGAAGCGCAAGAAGCTTTGGGAATGGGGCTTTGTCATCGGCAGTTTTATTCCTGCTCTGCTTTACGGAGTTGCCCTGGGTAATGTGATAATGGGGATTCCACTGAATGATCAGATGGAATTTACAGGAAATTTCTTTACGCTGTTGCGGCCATTCCCCCTGGTTGTGGGACTTCTGGGCCTGGTGACTATTTTAATGCAGGGCGCCACCTACGCAGCACTCAAAACCGAGGGTTCGCTTCAGCAGAATGCCAAAAAGGCTATTCAGATCCTTTGGATTGCTTTTGTTGTGCTGCTGGCTATCTCTTTTGTGGCTGCCTTAATCTTCATTCCAGGAATCGCAACCAATATTCTGGCTTATGTGGCTGGGCTTTTGGTTTTGGTCTTCTGGTATTTGATCAAACAAGCCGAGCAAAAGGGACAAGAAGGCAAAGCATTCTTAATGTCGTCATTGGTCTTTGTAGGGCTTTGGGCCATTGTTGGTGCCATTCATTATCCTAAGCTGGTGAGGGCTATCAATGACTCTGACCTTAGTCTGACCATTACGAATGCTTCCTCCACGCAATTGACCTTGACGGTGATGTTTATCATCGCAGTGGTGGGCATGCCCTTCGTCATCGGCTATACGATTTACGCGTACAAGGTTTTCAAGGGAAAAGTAAAACTTGGATGACAGCCTACCCGCCAGTCCGCGCTGACGGACACCAAACGATGCGGACGATGCAGATCCCGGCTGATGGAAGCGAAATTGGCAATAATAAATGAGCCTCTTATTTCAGCAGCAGTTTGTTCAGTCTGCCCATCGGAAGCTGGCGATCGATGACAATCAAAATTAGCTTTATTCGATTGTCCTGCACAACGTTCAATCCACTAATATCAATAAAAAACCTTGCGAATAATTGAAACCTTCGCAAGGTTTTTTATTACAATGAATAGCTCAGCCGCCTGATTGATTGAGATAGCATAAATGAATAGCAGTTCAACCATTTGTCAATTCGAGGGAAGCGAGAAATCTGAACTCCCAGAATTTGGTGGCTTCCCGTGGTTCTAATAAAAAAAGATTTCTTCCTTCTGTCGGAAAGAAACCGTTTTCCCCCGCGGTGGAACGATGACAAATTTTTAGGTTGGGATGAGCTATTGAAAAACTGATTGCCAATTAATTTCATAACGGACGACTATGATCACTTCTGAAGTCATCATCATCGGAGCAGGCCCAGCGGGCTCAACATGCGGCTGGAAATTGCATCAGCACGGCATTGAATGTCTGATCCTGGATCAGCAACAATTTCCCAGAACTAAATTGTGCGCTGGCTGGATCACGCCACAGGTCATCAAGGATCTGGCCATCGATGTGGATCGCTATCCCCACCATCTGGTCAAATTCGATCGGTTTTATATTCATTTTCGGAGCAAGCTGATCAAGCTGAAGGTGAAGCAGTACGGCATCCGGCGCTATGAATTCGATGACTGGCTCCTGCAACGGTCCCAGGTTCCGCTGCACCAGCATGAGGTCAAAATTATTCGTCGGGATGGTGGCGATTATGTGATCGACGGGAAATTCCGTTGCCAATATCTGGTCGGCGCAGGGGGGACACATTGTCCAGTCTATCAGACTTTTTTTAAGCAGCACCATCCTCGATCCAAAAACCAGATGATCGTCACGCTGGAGCAGGAATTTGCTTATGATTACCATGATGCGAATTGCCATCTCTGGTTTGGTCAGAATAATTTGCCCGGCTACTCCTGGTATGTTCCCAAGGGAAACGGTTATCTAAATATTGGTATCGGTGGCTTTGGCCAAAAATTGAAAGCGAATAGCGACACGATCATCCATCACTGGCAGTTTTTTGTGCGGGAACTGGAGCGGCTTTCGTTGGTGAAAAATTTCGTTTTCGCGCCTCGGGGCTACGTTTATTATATTAATGGTGGCTCGCAAATAGGTAGAATCGATAATGCCTTTCTGGTCGGCGATGCGGCGGGTTTAGCGACCAAAGATATGGGCGAAGGCATTGGGCCTGCAGTTCAAAGCGGGCTTCTGGCGGCCGAGGCAATAATGACTGGAAAACCTTACGACCTGCGATCGGTAAAAAAATATAGCTTTCCGCGCTTTCGATTTTTGATTCAATTGATCAATTCCTTTGTCAAATAACTATGGTCGCCATTTTAGAGTCGATTGCTATGCCGACAGGAAACCTGTATGATGATTCATCCTGGTCGTAGCGACTCAATAATTTCACGGAGGAAGGCAGTGCTTTGTGGAATGAAAGGGGGCATCGCATTGGGCACTGCACTCAATTTTTTTCTTTTACAAGTTAAAATAACTTCAGGGTCAGGAAAAAAATGATTACCAGCCAAAAACATCTGTCCATCGCGCTCAAACCCATCGGCATCATTCATACGCCTTATCATGAACCGAAGGAAATTCCCATTCAGGGCATCTTTAAATCCGATGTCCAGGGCTGGATCGAATTGGAAGAACAATATCAGCCGGGATTGAAGGACCTCGACGGTTTTAGCCATGCGATATTGATCTATTACTTCCATCGTTCGACCGAAGTGCATCTGCAGGGGAAACCTTATCTGGAAGATGAAACGCACGGCATTTTTGCCATCCGAAGTCCGCATCGTCCTAATCATCTCGGGCTTTCCATTGTGAAGCTCCAGCGCATCGATGGCAATAAAATCTTTTTTACCGAAGTCGATATGCTCGATGGCACGCCGCTTTTGGACATCAAACCCTATTCGAGATATTTCGATTGCCGCGAACAGGTCGTTTTGGGCTGGATGGATAAGCATTTTGAAAATGGTGCGATTCCTGAGCGGACGATTTTAAAATGAATCAGCGGCTTAGACCTGCGTTCTCCAGCCAGCTTGAATTTTAGCGATGCACCACCACCAGCTTCAAAATTTTATTCAGGCCCAATTCTGTCATGTTGATATGAACGATATAAATTCCGCTGCCCACCAACCGTCCTTTTTCATTATTCAAATACCAGCGCAGCAATGGGCTTTGATCGTCTTTGACGATGGTTTTGACCAGCACGCCCGCCAGCGTAAAAATTCGAATCACCGCTCGCTGGGGCAAATGGCTGAAGGTGACATATTGGTCTGATGCCGAATAAGCCTCGCTGAAAATTCCATAATAGGGGTTGGGATAGACATTGATCAGTGCTAGATCCTGCTTAGCATCTGCAATGCTAAAAGCCGGTGCCGCGGTTTTAAATGAAAACACATCGCTGGCGCTGTTGGCATGGTTGGCATTCACAACGATATAATCGCCAGCACGGGGAACTCGCTCTCCAAAACGGCTGAAGGCACCAACATACATAAGATCGATCTTGTTTGCTTCATTCAACATATCCGCACTGATATAAGGCGCTTTTGGCGTTGCGGAATAATTAGAGGCAAAAATGTAGAGGAACTCATGGGTGGCATTGATGCCGCCTTCGGTATCATGGCGCCCCGGGAACCATTTGCCATCGACTTTTCCCGTGTTGGTGTTATTTTCCTGGAATCCGACAGCCAGACGTCGTGGCGGATTCGCTTCCATATCGAACACAGCCAATGGCATCGGCCGGAAATCCTGATATGGAAAGCCGAATTGGGGATTAATGATAAATTCGGCAAATTCGGGTTTGGCTGGCGGATCGTCAGCGCAACGCAGATAGCGATAGCCCATCGATACATTGGGATCATTGGGATCGAGAATATTGCCGGCGTCATCCGTGGCCGCAAACCGAATCTGGATATTTCGCAAGCCCGAGGCCGGAACACTGGAGCCATAGAAATTGACACCCCAGCCAACCAGTCCGGCCCATCCTTCTAAATGCCACATCGCCGGAGTACCAGCCGGATCGCTCTCGGCCGTCACCCAGCGGTTTTCTGGCGGGTAATAAAGGTAGCCTTCATCTTTAGCGCCGGGCACCACATCCTGCACGATCACCTGGACGCCCTGGGTAATAAGATAATTCTCATCCCCGCTCTGATTGGTTTGATCTTGCAACAATGTCTCACTTGCAGTAAGGTTCAGCAGTCGCCAGAGCAACTGGCCGGAATTGTCTCGATAGAACTCGACGCGATATTCATTACCGGTCAAAGCGGTGGGATCGGTGACGAGGGCATGGACCTTCCCATCACTGCGGCCAGCCGTATGCTGAGCAAAAATGGTATCGCCAATGGCAGACTGGAGTCGTTCGCCCAGCTTCAAAGATTTGGGCACAACCGTTACAATCGTAGCATCGCTCTCCAGGGATTTGAGCGGATCATCTGGATCGTAATTGTAACTATAGCTGTTCACTGCAAAATAATATTCCTTCCCATTGATCAATGTCCGATAAAAAGGTTGATCGCTGACGATATGCTGGGATCGTCTGATGCCGCTATTGGTGCCCACCTGCACTGCATGGGTTAGCACCGCCCCGGATGCTGGATCAAATTCCTCCTGCACGATGGTGCCTACTTCGTTCTTCACATCGTAGGTCGCTAATTTGAGCCATTCGCTTTTGGGCCAGGCATTTGGGGAAGATAATTGATAAACATTATAGCCTTCAAATTTATGACCCGAATGCGCCCACTTTTCAACCGCCTCGACTTCATCCTGGCTGGTGCTCCAATTCAGAATAATTTGACCATCCATTTCAGAAACAGCCACCACTGGAGCCGGAGGTTCTTCTGGAAATTCGAATAGATGATTGAAAGCGGCTTGAGCCAGGCGATCGTAATATTTCATAACCGAGATGCTCAGTAATCTATCGCCGCCCAAACCAGCGACCAGGGCGAGGGTGATTTCATTGGTATCGCCGAGCGCCAGATTAAACGGGCCAGAGGCAAGTAACATTCTTCGATCTCCAGCATGGTCATCAATCCAGCCCACCCCGGTAACTGGATCACCAGACACTCGGAATTTTGTAACGGCCCCAGTAACAGGATCGACATTGGGGTCTGGAGGATAGATGGGTCGATGGCGAAATCCTCTTAATAAATTCCACCATTGCAAAGTCGCATCATATATTCTCCCTCGATCGGGATAGTCCATTGGATTGCTAAACGATATAAAAGCTGTCATCGCCAAATTTTGGAAATTTGAAATTCGCTTCAAACCAAATATCGCTTCCTTTCCTCTTTTGGGTACCGTAGGTCCGGCTAAAATATCATATCCTGCGGCTGGAGGCATTAAGCTATATTTTTGAAATTCGATATCCGAGTTTGAAGAATTATAAACAAAACCCGAATTTAAAAAAATGTCGCAGCCGACTAAATCATCACTGTAATCTCCCAGATCTGGATCAGACCATTGCGCCAGATACATACTATCGATGCGGGCATCACTCGAGGTGTTTTCGGTACCTTTGTAGATGACTCGAACTTGCTTATAGATACAATTTTCCATGTTAGGATGGCGCCACGATCCCTGGTAGCTCCAGAGGGTCACCTGAACTTCCAAGCCAATAGGTGGTGAGCCCATAAAATTATTGGCCAGCGCGGTATCCAGATCGTTGCACACAAACCAGACCACCTGATCGGCATCAGCCAGGCCGGGTTCATCAGCATAAGGGTATGTATTATGGCTGCCAAAATCATCAATAGAAGGGGTGTAAATTCCATCCTCGTCCCCATCATAAAACGGCGCGCCTTTTTGCCAGGGCCATTCCCGCCAGTCTTTGATATATTGATCCCGCAATGCCTTAATTTCTTCATAGCTAACTTCAGATGGCGGTTTGCCCACCAGATCGGCCACATCCTGTTGCAGCAGATGATCCGACAAATCTCTCCGAATGCGCCAGATGCGATTGACAACCGGATCATTCGGATTTTCTGCCGCTCCTTTGGTGATAATTTTACCCGGCTGGGTGCCGGCCCGATATTGTTGGCCGCCCACCCGAATCAACGGCTCAGTGCCATCTCTCACCATTCCGCCCCATAAAATCCCATCCGCAAAAATAAAATTGGCCGTGCCGCGGGGAAAAAAGGCGCCGGCTTTGTCATTGGGACTGGTTGCCATGCAGCCATCAGCCCAGACCCACATCGCCATATTGCCAGAGGTGATCATGGTGTGGGCGATAGTGTTATTTGCTGAAGATTGAGACAATCCTTGTTTCTGGCTATATTTTTCTTCTGCCAAAATAAGTGATCGCTGAATGAATAGCCGACCAATTACGATCAGGCCGGCCAGCAGGCACATTTTAATAATCGAATAAATTTTCATCGTCTCACCCTCCTGATAGGATAGGATGGAATCCTATGATGCTGTAGGACAAGTTGGCAACTTGTCCTACCGGGCGGGGCAAGATGCCATCTTGCCCTACAATTCTATTTGCAATCCAAACCGAATCTCCCGGGGACGGCCGAACAGATCGCCGCCCTGTTCGATCTGGTAATGTTGGCGATGCTGAAGATTTATCAGGTCATAAAGCACAAAGAATTCCTCGCCGAGATATTGAATATAGAATTGTTTTGAACCAGGAAATAAGTTGAACGATCCATCTTCTGAAGTGGTCCCGGTTCGCCAATAGACGTGCTGGACATTTTTCCGGTTGAACAAATTCTGGATATAACTAAAAGCAGTTAGAGAAATTTTACCCAAAGAAAATCGTCGGTCTAATTTCAAATCAACCAGGTAATGCCAGGGCGTGATGATACGCGAGACTTCTGTTCGCCATCTTGGATCCGCATCGCTCAATAAACTGCCGAGATCAGCGCCGTATGGACCGAACGGTCCATCATACAATGTAAAATTATGTCCGCTATTAAAACGAAATAACAGATGAAAACCAGTACCGGCGATCCAATTCGATCTCGTTTTATCGAATTCATAGCTAAACAGTGCATTGAGGCGGTGACGTTGATTGTAATCCAACGGCGACATCTGTCGCGCTTGATCCTCCAGTCGATCGCTGGAATAAAGACCTCGCTCGACATCGCGAAGATTGGAAATGGGATAAGAATTAAAGCCGCGGACATGGGACAGCGTATAGTTTAGCCCAGAAAAAAATCCGCTGCGTTGATACTGCAAAGATAGCTCCAGCCCTTTAGCAATGGCCTCGCCATTATTGGCAAGGATCGGACAATCGTTTCCCATGCTAGATAAAGGCCATGGAATATATCGATCGCTCTCCAGATGTCCTTCCATGATCTTGTAAAAGAACGTGGCTTCGGCTTGCACATGCGGCCTGATTTGATAGGAGATGCCAGCCTGGGTTTGGGTGGACGTTACCGGGCGGGCATTGATTCCGTGAGGATCCGTGTAAAAATAGCCACCAAAAAGATATCTGGCATGATAGCCGCGACTGGAATAGACATCGCTGAAACGCACTTGCTGAGCGTATTTGCCCCAATTGAGATGAATCTTGAGATCATCCGTGATAAAAAACAGCATGCCCAGCCGCGGCAATAGGTAATGATGGGTGGGAGCTTTTTTCATCGCCGTTGGCAAAATGTTGTCGGGATAAAAGTCAAAATCCGGGCTTTCCGGATCGCGGAAGATCGGCTCATCGCTGGCGAAACTGTCGTACCGAAGTCCCAGATCGATGTGTAATTTTCCAGAGACGATGTGATCTTCAAAGTACAATGAATAAGTTATCGGATGCCGGGGACCATCGTTCACCGCATCAGATTTGTCAATTTGATCTCCAAAAATATCGAAACCATACGCATCGACTTCGCCCCAGTTGCGGATAAATAACAACTGGTCAAGATACTGACTTTCATCCACCTGATTCAGTTTTCGATATTCGTTCATGTATACCAGTGAATTTCCAATCGTAAACCGTCTCAGGGTGCGGCGCTGAACCGCGGCCCCGAAATTTAAACAATGTTGCCTGAATTTTTTTTGAACTGAGCCCGTAATTGCCCAATAGTTTTCGACGGATTTAGAATAGGTGGCAATGATATCGCCCGGGGCAGAAAATGGGAAATAATAAAAACTCAAATCTTCGGGACCCAGGATATAACTATCATAAAATTGTGTCAGGTTGGATTGGGCATTCCAGGGCAGCCCTTTGGCAACGATGGCCAGGCTATCTCGATACAGCCAGAAGTTATCGCCAAATAACGGATCATAATTTTTATTGCCTGAACCCAGCCAATCGAGCTGGAAGTGAGCGTTCAGATTTTTCGCACCAGCATAATCCATTTGTAGTGAGAGCAAACCGGCATACTGCTCCAGCACTGGAACTCGGCGCTGATTGAAAAGGTGATAGATGGGCGTATCATTTTGTTGCTGCTTCTCATAATCATAGAGGCTAATCGCGCGGAACGCAAAAGGTTCATAATCCGCTTCAATGATGCTGTTCAGTGCAAATCGATCCGCGCGGGCGTTGGGAATATTGCCAGGCTGGATGACAATCTTATCGATACCAGCAATCTGGAATAAGCTCCGGCCATCATTTTTATCAACCAGCGGAAATTCGGGCCCACCGATGCTGAATCCATCCCAGAATTTCCGATAGTGATCAGCAAAGGATTCCCCTTCACCCGCAACAAAGAAACGAATGTTATCTTTGAAGAACTTCCCTTCAGACAACAACAGCAGGTTGTTGTAGCCATAGGAAAAGGTGCCCAGCCGTTTTTCATAGCTATGGGTGAACCGATCACTTTCCCCGCGCAAGCTGAGCTTGAGATCTTCTCCACCCCGTCGCAGTCGATGTTGAAATAAAACTGAGGCGTGGCTAGTGCTGGCAGATGGACTGATGTGGAGCTCAATTTGATCCAGCGCTTCGGGAATGATCCGAAACAGATTCCTGCCGGTGAAGGCGCTGCGGATATCGGCGCCTTCAAATGAATAGGCGATTTCATCGGGCCGGCTGCCGCGGACGTGCAGGTTTTCGATGCCCCGAAAATCCTGCCGCACCACGCCGGGAAATAAGCCATAGTATTCCGTCGGCGCCCCCCGAAACGGCAGGCGTCCCAGGAGTTGATTGTAAAGCAATTGGATATTCCGATTATGGTTAGTTGTATCGCTCGCTTGAGCAGAAGCGGGATTGTCACTCACGATTATCACGACAGTTGTGGTCAGGCAGAATAGCATGAAGGCAATAATCAATGGCTTCGAGCGACAAAGCGGGATCAGCAATTTCTGGTTCATGGCATTCTCCTCCCTTTCACAATAAACCAGGATCGAAAACATATTTGGTGTATATAGAATGTAATTGATTTTTAGTGAAATGTCAGGCGCTATTTTGAGCGGGCATCCCGCTAAATCTCATTCAGCTTAAGCCTTGCGACAATCGATACAAACATAAGGGACGGTGAGGTTCAAAGCACCATTCATGCTCGATATCTTGTTCAATTTATCTTCTAATATCTGGAAAATCAGCTTACGATCGTCAGGGGATAATATTTTTTCCCAACTGTCCCAAAATGCCAACCGAATGAAAAAATGATTGAACATGGCGCTGCCGTTGAGAAAGCGCATCGTAAAGTGATCTTCATAAATTTTTTTGACACAAAATCCAGCCTGGGTGATCATCCGAACAGTCTGATGAATCGGCTTTCGCTTTTCATGAATATGGGCAAGCATTTTGGCGATTTCGTCCTGCATTACCAGTTCATGCAAAGTCGCTTCAAGGGCACGATAAAATTCATTCATAGTTGCCGGCAGATTGACCGTGACGATCAACTGGGCCAAGGGGTGACTCACCCGGCTACATTCTGCTAAAACGGATTCGGGATCCATTACGTTATTAATGCCATTGTTGGAGACAATCAAATGGAAAAAATCATCCCGAAATGGCAGATGCTCACCCTCCCCCTGGATTAAAACGACATTGGACAAATCATGGCGCCGGGATTTCAATTGGGCTCTTTGTAAGGCGGCGTTCCAGGGATCAATGCCATACAATTGGCAGGAAGGGCCCAGCCGATTGGCCAGTTCGATCAACGGAAAGCCGGCCCCGCAGCCGAGATCCAGGACATTCATATTCGGTTTCATGACGACACACTCCAGCAGCTTGAGGCCGAACGGCGCCGACCAGAGCGGCAATTCGTCCATAATCGAGATCAGAATTGGATCGTTCGAGTCAAATTTCTGGCTCAGATAGCTTCCCATGAATGAATTCCCTCCGAAGATAAACTCTATTGCGGCGCATAATTCACATTGCTTCATTCCTGGAACTGGCTCGGTTAATTTTATCAGCGGCGCATTGAAGTCGAGAACACCAAAGCTGCCTATCATTAGAATAGTAAAATTTTCTATCAATTGCAACGATTATTTCACAATAGGAACAATTCAGCATGAAAAAATTTTCTCGCCGCACTGGTTATCGTTTTTTTGGCAATTTCTCTCACCGGTTCTGTACAGATTTACACCAATTATCTTATCACCACTGGTACCTCCCAGGATAGTTCGACCATGAGCACCTCCGCCGCATATTCCTATGAGCGGCTTGGCGAGCTACATCACCTGGCTGCTGCGGATCACCTTACCACCTTTGCCGATCAAATACAGATGATCATGTTTCTGAAAAATCTCTCGATCATGGGCGGTCTGCTCCTGGTCGCAGCTTATGGTGCTGGCGACTGGAGCCTGGATGCACAGAGGAAAAAATAATTTCGCTTCAATCATCTTCAGGCTGGCTTAATCATCGGCTGTGAGCGGAATTGGCCACCACACAGGCTGATCTCCACAACCGCTGACAAGACACCCCTGTCCCTTTGACTATTGTCCGCTGTCTGGCTGGAATGATCAAATGCAAGATCGAGCAAATGAAGGTAGGGTAAGGTTTGATTGCCTGGAGTTTAAATTCAGGTTGATTTTCTCAAATGGATTTGAAACAACCCAACGGATATTTGGGCCATGGATGAAAAAATCACCGGCGTGTCTTTTGGAATATGTCCTGTCACCAGTGGGAAAAATTTAAACCTGCGTCGCCTGAAAAATAAAATCCGGTGGGATGTTTCTATCAATTAAAATTAACCTGAAATTCTAAAATTGAAATGATCATCAATAATTGCCGCACGAAACACACGAAAAAACACTGAAAGCACTTTAATTTCGTGCATCTCGTGGGCAAAAAGTGATCATTTTCAATCGGCATGGTTCATTTTAAAAATTTGAGATTAATTATTTATTGGAAGCATAGTGGCTTATTAGCTGATCATCTAAGGTTCTTTAATAAATCCCATTTGCTCGAAGTGATGATCAAAGGTAAAGGCGTGGGTTAATTGGAACCATTCCATTATTACTTTGCTTGTGCAATCTGTAAAAGACCAGGTCTTATCTTTATTAAAACGCTCAAAACTTTTCCATGCTTGCTTTTCTATTTCTGATGTTACTTCCACAATAACCAGTAAGTGACTCGAGACCATTTCATCTATTTGATACTTGAAATTTATAGTTCTCTCATACCCTAGGTCGAATAGTAGCAGCGTATAAGTTTCATCAAGTATAAAGTTGCTCGTTAGTAAGCGCTCTTTTGATGCTATCAATTTTTCTTTGAATCTGATAGCGCTGGCATGGTTAATATCTCTTTTGTCTCCAATGGCAACCCAGGCACTGGTATCAATGAAAATCACTTTTTCGCTCCATACAGATATTGATCATGACTTTCAGATGGATTCTGCAAGATGCCTTCCTTAGCGTCCTCACCCATGGATTGCCAAATTTTCCAGCCACTCGACTTTACAGGTGGCAAAATAAAAATCGCCCCTTTTTGAATAATGATCTCCACTTCATCCCCAAGTTCGGCTTGCTGAACCAATGATTTCCCTAGCACCAGACTATTGGGCACCTTTCGTTTAATGAGCCTATTCATCTATAGCTCCTGTTTTTTTATGAAACCAACGATCTCAGATTAAGCATCATTCTATCATCAGTATACTAAAATCAAGGTTAATAAGCAAGGGAAATTTTGCAGCATTGGTAGTGTCGTGTTTTCGGTAACAGGTATTTTATACTAATTTTATTTATTGGCTTTCCATGATCACCTTATCATCAGACTTGATTTAATCATTACCTTGATTGATCAGATGATTTCTACCTGAGACATTGTTATTTTATTTTTAATCAGTAAGAATTACGCAGCTACCAAGCGGAGTATTGAGCTGCTAATTGGAATTTTGAATATTGAATTAGAGGATTGAAATTCATGTTCATTTTCTCGAACGGATGGAAGCCGCCCAAGGGATATTTGGGCCATGGATGAAAAAATCACCGGCGTGTCTTTTGGAATATGTCCTGTCACCAGTGGGAAAAATTTAAACCTGCGTCGCCTGAAAAATAAAATCCGGTGGGATGTTTCTATTCGTTGGAGAAAAATATCCCTCTGTTTGTGAAAAGATTTTCCGTTGCAGCATCTACGTCGTCATTTTATACCTTGAACATTTCGGGGTTAAAAATGCCTGCTTCCGTGCATCAAGATGGTTAAAAAATCCCCCCTCGAAAGGGAAAAAAATGAATCCCTTCTCCTGGTCTCGCATCTAATCATCAAACTTTAAGCGATTTGAGCTATTGCGAAGGAACCATGGGCCAATGTAATCATAGGGCTTTCTGGTTAAGATCAAAAATTAGTGCTATGGAAAATGATCGAGCGAAAGAAATTTAATTTGTAGCAGCAACCAAAACAAGATCACTTTTTTTAAGCCTAAATAAGACTGAAAAAGTCGTTTTTCATAAACAGATATTGTAAACCAATGATCAGCACATCTCAACAAAATTACCAGAATTCCCTCGTCCATCTGCCTTTTCAGCCGGTGGCTATGTCGACCAATATTGGGGTGATTGGCCTGGATGAGGCGGATCGGTTGATGCAACAGTTGGCCCAGCAACGCCTGGCCGATCGGATTCCCGATACAATATTGTTGCTATCCCATCCGCCGAGTCTGGCGGTTGGCGCCAGGGAACTGAACCCAGCGGATTTGTTGCTGCCGCTGTCCTATTTTGAGCGCCAGGGAATTCTGCTTCATCAGCACGTCCGTGGCGGCGGCCTGACCTATCATTGGCCAGGCCAGTTGGTCTGTTATCCGATTTTGAAATTGCAGCATCACGAGCAGAATATCCGCAATTATATGTTCAAGCTGGAAGAGGTTGGCTTGCGCACTCTCAAAGACCTGGGGATTGTGGCTGAGCGCAAGCGGGACAAAGCCGCTCAAATCGGGCTATGGCTGGGTAACAATAAAATCGCTTCTATGGGCATTCATATTTCCCGATGGATCACCAGTTGGGGCTTTGCCCTGAACCTCTATGGCGATAAATCCCCCGCTGATTTCATTCGCCCTTGCGGATTGGAAGGGGTGAGGCTGATCACGGTGGAAGATGTAATTGGGATTGCGCCATCTAAAAAGTTAGTATTGGAAAAATTGATTTATCATTTTGGAAAAGTATTCAACAGAAGAGTCGAAATTCCAAAAGACAAAAAACAAATTTCAAATAAATTTCAATTCCAAATAGCCAATGATCAAAACAGGCTCGCCCACCTAAATTCAAAATGATTATCGGCACGACTTGATGTTTGAGGCTTGAAGTTTTAAAAAATGAGATTTATTTGTGATTTGAATTTTAAGATTTGAAATTTTAATAATCAATTTTGATGAAAGCGATTTCAGGAAAAAATTAGGAGCAACCATGAAGCAAAAATTAATCCAATATCTGGATGAAAACGGCAATGCCGATGAGAAGGCCATTGCCGATATCACTGAAGAGCAGATGTTCAAGATGTATCGCCTGATGAATCTGACCCGGATGTGGAACGACAAAGCCCTATCTTTGCAGCGGCAGGGTCGGCTGGGCACCATGGCCTCGGTGCGGGGCCAGGAGGCGTCCAATGTGGGAATGGCCATGCCATTACAGGCGGGGGATTGGTTTGTACCAGCATTTCGGGAATACGGTGCCATGTTCACGCTGGGCATTTCGATGAAGGACCAATTGATGTACTGGGGCGGCGATGAACGGGGCGCTCGGATTCCCGATCATCTGAAAATCGCCAACGTCTGCATCACCGTCGGTGCTCACCTGACCCATGCCGTGGGCATTGCCATTGCCGCCAAGCTCAAAGGCGAGAAAAGCATGGCACTTTCTTCGTCGGGCGACGGCTCCACCTCGCAGGGCGATTTTCATGAGAGCCTGAACATGGCGGCGGTGTTCAAAGCGCCTGTGGTATTTGTCATTCAAAACAATCACTGGGCCATTTCAGTGCCGTTTGATAAACAGACCGCCACTGAAACCATCGCCGAAAAGGCAGCAGCGTATGCTATTGATGGTGTTCGAGTGGATGGCAATGACGTATTTGCCGTTTATAAAACGGTGAAAAAATATGCCGATCGGGCACGGGAGGAACATAAGCCCGCTTTGATCGAACTGGTCACCTATCGCATGGGCGATCACACCACAGCCGACGATGCCACCCGCTATCGCCGACCCGAAGAAGTGGCCGAATGGGCCAAGAAAGACCCCATCGATCGGTTGAGAATCTACCTGATGGCGAAACACGGTTGGACCGAGGAAAAGGAAAAACAGTTGATCGACGAGCTGACGCAAGAAATCGAAAAAACGGTTCGAGAATATGAAGCGGTTGAGGCCCCAGATCCGACCAATATGTTCAAATATATGTATGCGGAAATGCCCTGGATTCTCAAGGAGCAAATGGAAGAAGTTCAGATGTTTCGGTAATTGGGCGATTAGGTAATTGGGTAATTGGGACGATGGAAAATTTGGGGTGGCAATGAATCGGTGTAATGGAGTGATGGATTAATGGAGTAATCAATGGATTAATGGAATGATGGAATGTTGGAATTTGATAACTCGCTTTAAACCAATACTCCAACACTCCAGTACTCCACCACCGCATTCCTGATCCAATTTTGAACCAGAACATGCAAATATGATATGCAAATGAGGAGAGCAAATAAAATGGCAAAGAAAACCATGATTCAAGCGATAAATGAAGCGTTACATCAGAAGATGGCCGAGGATCCGACCGTAGTGGTGCTGGGGGAGGATGTTGGTGTCGATGGGGGTGTATTTCGAGCGACGGTCGGATTGATCGAAAAATTCGGTGAAGCTCGGGTGATGGACACGCCGCTGGCCGAGTCCTCTATCATTGGCGCCAGTGTGGGCATGGCCTTGAACGGGTTGAAGCCCATTCCCGAGATTCAATTTAGCGGTTTTATCTATCAGGGGTTTGATCAAATTTTGAACCATGTGGCTCGCTTTCGGCATCGCAGCCAGGGGCGTTATCAGATGCAAATGGTGATTCGAGCACCTTATGGCGCAGGCGTTAAGGCGCTGGAGCATCATTCGGAGAGCACCGAGGCGCATTTCGCCCATTTGCCGGGGCTAAAGGTGGTCATTCCCTCAACCCCACGAGATGCCAAAGGCTTGCTCATTGCTGCCATCGAAGATCCTGATCCTGTGGCCTTTTTCGAGCCGATCCGACTCTATCGATTAAAGAAGGAGGAAGTGCCTGACGAAATGTACCGCATTCCCATTGGCAAAGCCAATGTGGTCAAGGAGGGAAAAGATATTACGATCATCGCCTGGGGTTCGATGGTGCCGATCTCGCTGGAGGCCGCCGAGCACGTGGGCAAAGAGGGGGTGGATGCTGAGGTGATCGATCTGCGGACGATTTCGCCGTTCGATATCGAGGCGATCACGAAATCCGTGGAAAAGACGGGGCGGGCGGTTATCGTGCATGAGGCGCCAAAATTGTTCGGTGTGGGCGCTGAAATCGCTGCCCAGATCGGCGAGCGATGCCTGTTACATCTGCTGGCTCCCGTGTACCGGGTGACGGGCTACGACATCATTCCGCCATTATCCAAATTGGAGGACTACAATTACCCAAATTCTGAGAAAGTTGTGCGAGCGATCCATAAAACCATGGAGTTTTAGTTATGAGATATATATTTCGATTGCCTGATGTGGGAGAAGGAATCCACGAGGCTGAGATCGTCAGCTATGAAGTGCAGGTTGGCGATATGGTGAAAACGGATCAAGTAATCATCAAAATAGAAACCGACAAAGCGGTGGTGACTTTGCCTGCCCCTGCCGATGGCAAGGTGGTGGAGATCCCGTATAAACCGGGGGATACCGTATCAGTCGGCGATCCGATCATTATTTTGGAAACTGAAAAGGTGGTAGCAGAAGAGGTTCCTGAAAAGGTTGTAGAAAAACCAGTTGAAGTAGCGATGCCCGCTGAAGTAGCTGCTCCGCCAGTGCCCATTAAACGAGAAAAAGTATTGGCAGAAGTGCCTGCCGCACCGAGACGAGTGCTGGCCACGCCGCATACCCGACATTTAGCCAGGGAATTGGGGGTGGATATCACGATGGTAAAGGGAACAGGGCCGAACGGGCGCATTACCGATGACGATGTGAGACGAGCCGTGAAAGAAGCGCCCGCTCCACCTCCAAAAATCCCTCGTGCCGCAGCCGTGAGCCACGAGCCCTCGACGCTGGGATTCGATTTCGAGAAATATGGGCCGACTCGCCGTGAGCCGCTCAAGGGCGTGCGCAAACGCATCGCCGAAGTCATGGTGCGATCGTTTTCCACCATCCCGCATGTCACTCACACCGACGAAGCCGATGTGACCGATCTGCTCGACGTGATCAAGCGCCAGAAGCCGATTGCCGAGCAACGAGGGATTAAATTGACCATTACGGCTTTTATTACCAAAGCAGTGGTCTCGGCGCTGCAAGCGTTCCCGGAGGTGAACACCTCTCTGGATGAAGAATCGGGCGAGATCGTTTTCAAAGACTACTACCACATCGGCATCGCCACCGATACGGAGCAGGGCTTGATGGTGCCCGTGGTGAAAGATGCCGATAAAAAGAGCATTCTCCAGATCGCCAAAGATATCCAGGAGCTGGCTGCCAGAGCTCGTAATCGAGAGATCGACCTGGAAGATCTGCGGGGCGGAACGTTCAGCATCACCAATCCTGGCAGCATCGGTGGCATTCACGCCACGCCGATCATCCAGCATCCGCAGGTGGCCATTCTGGGCGTATTAGCCGCTCGAAAGAAGCCCGTGGTAAAAGACGATCAGATAGTGGTCCGCACCATGATGCCGCTGGTGATCTCCTTCGATCATCGCTTGTTGGATGGAGCGACCATGGCCAGGTTTATGAATCATATTATCAGTCTGCTGTCGGATCCGATGAAGATGCTGGTGGATGTGGTTTAAATTTTGAAAGTTGAAATGCTATTATAAAAATTCCAAAAACCAAAATGCAAATGACAAATAAATTTCAAATTCAAATAGCCAAATTTCAAGCCAAATCCACCCTCCCATAAACATGATCGAAACGGATGAGTTTGAAATTTGAATATTGTATTTTGATTTTTATTTGTATTTTGTAATTTGAAGTTTGGAATTTTTTTGAATTAATACCCAATACTTGAATGGGAGTACAAAATGGTAGTAGGAGATTTCACACAAAAAGTTGAAACTGTGATTATCGGTGCTGGTCCTGGCGGATATGTGGCTGCCATTCGGGCGGCGCAATTGGGGCAGGAGGTAGTTTTGATCGAGAAAGACCTATTGGGTGGCGTCTGCCTGAACTGGGGCTGCATTCCCTCCAAAGCCATGATCGAGGTCTCGGGCCTGAAGAAGCACCTGGAAAAAGCGGCGGAAATGGGAATCATGGTCAAAGATGTGTCGGTGGATTTGCCGCAACTGCATAAATGGAAAAATGGTGTCGTTGAAAAATTGAGAACTGGGGTTGGCTCGCTGCTATCGAAAAACGGTGTTGACGTCATTCATGGCACCGCCAGCTTCACCGAGCCCGGGAAAATATTGGTCGCCAGCGAGCATGGCATCCAGCGGTTTGAATTCAAGAATTTGATCCTTGCCACAGGCTCATCGCCCATCTCGCTGCCAGGCATACCATTTGACCACGAGCTGGTCATCGACTCCACCGATGCGCTGGGGCTGGAAAAAGTGCCCGAACAGATGGTAGTCGTCGGTGCTGGTTCAGTGGGCATCGAATTGGGACTGGTGTACGCCAAGCTCGGCTCGGAAGTGACCATCATCGAATTTCAGGACCAACTGCTTCCCTTTTTGGATCCCGAATTGCCGAAAGTGTTGGAGAAATCGTTGAAAAAGAATAATGTAAAATTATTACTGGGCACCAAAGTGGAACAAGTGAATCCCCAAAACGGTCGAGCGAAAATTATTTATTCCCAGGCAGGCAAGCAGGCGACGATCGAAGCGGATAAGGTGCTGGTTGCCATCGGCCGGCGTCCCAATACCGATGATATTGGCCTCGATAAAATTGGTCTGTCCGTCGATCCAAAGGGCTTCATCAAAGTAAATGAAAAAATGCAAACAGAAATCCAAAACATTTATGCCATTGGCGATCTGATCCCAGGTCCCATGCTGGCGCATCGGGCGTCGCACATGGGCAAGATTGCGGCAGAAGTGATTTCTAACAGGCCAGCCGCTTTCGACAACCTGGCCATCCCGGGCGTGATTTTCAGTGATCCCGAGATCGCTACGGTCGGCATGACCGAAGCCCAGGCGCAGCAGCAGGGCTACCAGGTAAAGGCGGGGGTTTTCCCGTTCAGAGCATTGGGCCGAGCCATGACCATTGGCGAAACCGAAGGCCTGACCAAAGTGGTTTCCGATGCAGATTCAGGCACGGTGCTGGGCGTTCACATC
>CAZYNP010000084.1:17249-22163 GCA_964647995.1 uncultured Cytophagia bacterium | reverse complement strand
CTCACCAGTTGCAGTGTGTCACCAAACCCGTAATGCAAGCATCTTGCTTGCTCACAAGCTGGAAGCTTGTGTTACGGTATTAAAATAATGGAGGCAAGCATGAAACGATGATTGTTCATCACCACGCTTAATGCAATGCTTTTCTGACTGCATTTTCAATATGCATCCGAAAAATTCATTATGGCAATTTTTTATTAAATTTTGCAATTCCAGGAAGTGAGTACAAAATTAATTCAAATAATCTTTAATAACTTTATCAGGAGATAAATATGCAAAAATCATTTTCTCTCAAAATTGCAGCTTTATTCATAATGATCATTTTAGCTTTAGCAGTCGTTTCTATTGCTCCACTTCTGGCACAGACCAGCCAGCCCGACACTAAAGCTTCGGCAGAATTGAAAAACTTCGACAGCATGGTGCTCCAGAGCCGGCAGGAAATGCGGCAATACTGTGCTATTGTCCAGGAATTAATCAAACAGGCTGATGCCCAAAAGCAATCCAAAGGCGTGGAGCATATCCGACAGTCCATGGCGCTGTGGGAAAAAGTCCAGCAAAATTTCCAGAGCCAGCCGCCGGCGGAGTACCAGCAGGATGCGAAATTCAGTTCGCGATTGGACGCCATTCACCAGGGCATCCAGGACATGGAAAAGCTGCTCGCGGATGGAAAATTCAAAGACGCCCTGCAAGCCTGCAGCATGACCTGCGGTTTGTTCGTCAAGATGCATGAAGAAAATAACCTGGTTTACGCGGCGGATCGATTGTTTCATTTGCGCAAGCTGGCGAAAAAGATGATCGATGAAGAACAAAAATCAGGGCTGAATCCCGCGAAGGAAATGCTGGGTGATCTGCTGAAGCTTCGGGACAACGTTTTTTTAGCGCCCTGCCCGGCGCCCGATGATGAAACGCATTGCAAAAATTATCAAGCGGCGTTGAAAACGCTTTCGGCGCAATTGGATGAACTGGCGATCAGTGCGGTGAATAGAAATCAGGCTGGGGCTGAAAATATTCTCAAAAATCTCATGTCGGCTATTAATCTGGCCTACGGGATTGCGCTTTAGTTCAGAGGATAAATTAGCCACAGAGGCACAGAGAACACAGAGAAAATTTCTTAAAAAAATCTCTGTGCGCTCTGTGGCTCTGTGGCTCAAATTTAAAATCAATCAATGGAAATATTATGAAACGAAAAATTGTCATTTTTTTATTTGCGTTATTGATACCGCGAATGCTTCATGCGCAGCAGATCCCTGCGGATACTATCGCTATCTCTTTATCAGAGGTGCTGAAGGAGGCGTTATCCAATAATGAGCTATTGAAAAAAGCTGCGGCTCGCACCAAAGCGGGACAGGCAACGCTGCAACAGGCTGAAGGCGAAATGTTGCCGAAGCTCGATGCGAATTTTAGTTACGGCTATTTAGACATTGTGCCGGGTTTTAAAAGTATTCTGCTTGGCAATATCGAACACGACCTATTTCCCAATATCGTGATCAATCAGCCGCTTTACACCGGCGGAAAGCTGAAATATGCCAGGCAAGCGGCAACGGCTGATGTGCAATCGCTGGAACAGGCGTTTCTGTCCGACCAATTGAATCTCAAGCTGGCGGTGACGCTGAATTATTTCCAGTTGCAGTCGCTGAAAAATCAGGAGCAAATTCTGCTGGAGAATCGAAAACAACTGGAAGTCCAGCAGCGTTACGCCCGACTGTTAGTGGAAGCCGGTCACATGTCGCAATTGGAACTGGATCGCATCGGCGTTGCCATTGCCACCAATGACGGCAACCTGCTCAAAATTCAGGATGATTATCAAGCGGTGTCGTATGAACTCAGCCTGTTGCTGGGACGAGAACAGTCCCAACTCTTTTTGCCCCAGGATTCGCTGCGGGTGATCCCGTTTGAACAGAGCCTCGACGCATTGGTGCCAACCGCGCTGGAACATAATCCGATCTGGAAACAATTGGAGTACGACCTGCGCAAAGCCGAAGCAAAGGTAAAGGTTCAGCAGGCCGCTCGACTGCCGCAGTTGTCAGCCCAGGCATATTTTGGCTACGAATTCGGGCTGGAATCCTTTTCGCTGGATAACAACAAGCGCTATTTCTGGGGTTTGAACGCTAAAATGCCCATCTATGACGGCAACGTGATCGGCGCCAAAATCGATGAAGCGAAGGCCGGACTGGAACAAGTCCAGTGGCAGCGGGAATATTTCAGGAAGAATCTGGCGACCCAGGTGCAGAATGGTTACACCCGGCTGAAAGAAAAAGAACAGCAGATCGCCATTCAGCAGCAGGCCGTGGAACAGGCGCGCCAGAGTTATCGGCTGGCCATGATCGAATACCATGCCGGACGCCGCTCCAACACAGATCTTTTGGATATTCAGAAAAGCCTGTTGAACGCCCAGTTGAATTTGAATGATGCCATCGTCAATTACAACAAGTCGCGGGCACAGATACTCTGCATCGTCGGATTATTGTAATTGAGATGGTGACTTTAGTTAGCCACAGAGACACGGAGAGCACAGAGAAAAAAATTTAGATAATAACCCTTTGATTGCAATTCAACGTCATCGACTATTTTTGACATATTCAAAATTGTGAGATTATAATTAAAAAAAATTGTCTGTCTTTCAATGAAAAGCCAAAAGTTTTGGTAGTAACACTTTACTCTGTGAACTCTGAGTCTCTGTGGCGGCAAAAAACCCAAAAAGGAATCGAAGTTAATGAAAACATTTGCTGATTTCATTCGGAAACACTATCAGACGATCATCATTGCCACGGTCATTGTGGCGCTGTTGCTGGGTTTGTGGACTACGGTTCCGGGCAAAGCAGTGCAGCGCTTTTCAAAAGCGTTGACTTTTTTGATGATTCTGTTCATCAGTCTCACCCTGTCGCCACGGCAATTCGCACTGGTCGTGCGGCAACCGGGTGCGGTTATTGCAGGCGTGATACTGACTTTTGTGTTCATGCCGTTGCTGTGCTGGGCGCTGGCTCGACTGTTGGTGAGCGATCCCCAGTTGACCACCGGAATTATTTTGATCGGGGTGGTGCCAACTGCGGGCATGGCCGCGGTGTGGACCGCGCTGCTCAAGGGCGATGTGCCATTGGTGATGAGCATCGAAGCGCTGACGATGATGCTGGGCGCATTCATAATCCCAGTACTGATGGTACTGCTGGCAGGAGCCAATGTGCGAGTGGTCCCCGGGGCAATGTTCCAGCAGTTGGTCATTATCCTGCTGATCCCGCTGGTATTGGGCGTCCTGGGACATTGGCTGATTGAAAAATTATGGAAGCCTAAACCCGACCTATCCATGATGCCGGCTCTGTCAGCGGTGATGGCGGTGCTGTTGATGTTTGCTGTCTGCAACTCCAATATGCCGTTGATCGTGGCACAGTTGTCGTTGGTGCCGACGTTGCTGGCAGCCGTGGTGCTGATCTTCCCGCTGGGATTCCTGATGCCGCACTGGTTGGGGCGCTTCGTCTTCGGCTGGGAACAGCGCATCGCGGTGACCTATTCGTCCGGCATGAAGAACCTGCCCATCGCCGTGGGACTGGCATTAGCCAGCTTTCGCGGACAGGGACTGGTGGGCTTGCCGATCGTGCTGGCGTTCATTCTGCAAATGCTCACCGCCAGCATGTTCTATCGGTATTTGAATCGCGCGACACCGCAGTCTTGAGAAAGGAATGAATTGCTGATTTACATAGCGAGCGTCGCGGCTCATCAAGATCGCGCGCCTGTTAACTTGAATTGCTTAAAAAATGTCAAACACATTCAGCAAATATATAAGAAAATGAAAGAGGTTAAGATGAGACGAATTTTAATAGTATTTATTATGCTTTTCTCGATATTACTAAACCATGGCTGTGGCTCCAAACAGGAGAATCCTGCTGAAGCCAAAAAATCCGATGCCAAACTGGTGAAAGTTCAGCCGGTTCAAACCAGGAAGCTGGTGGAAAAACTGCAACTCACCGGCAACCTTCGCGCGGAGAACGTCGCCAATATCCTTTCCACGGTCGAAGGAAAAATTTCCAGACTGCTGGTTCGTGAAGGGGATCACGTGCAACCCAACACCGTGGTGGCGATGATCAGCTCGCTGGTGCGGGAAGACATTATCAACTCGGCGCGGCTGCTGGTTCAGTCCAGGCAAGAAGCGTTGGCAAAAAATCCCAATAATTTAGAATTGCAAAAGGAACTGGAGCAAGCGCAGCAGGATTATCAGTTTGCGCTCCAGCAGTACAAAGAGATTCCGGTGACGTCTCCCATGCAAGGGGTGGTTTCGCAGCGCTGGGTCGATCTGGGCGACATGGTTCCGGCCAAAGCCCGGTTATTCGAAATCCAGAGCAGCTCGAAATTATTGGTGGATGTGCCAGTGTCGGAAATGGACATTCGCAAATTGAAGATCGGGCAGTCGGCTGAAATTCGTGCGGATGCCTGCCCGGAGAAAGTGTTCAAAGGCAGCATTCAGCGCATCTACCCCCAGGTGGAGGCCAAGACGCGAAACGGCCTGGTTGAAATCCGATTGGCGGATCCTTGCCCCAATTTGAAAGCGGGCATGTTTGTGCGCACCACTTTTGTCACCCGAACCCTTGACAACGCCGTTGCTATTCCCATTCCGGCTGCTATCGAGCGTCCACAGAAAAAAGTCGTTTTTGTCGTTGACGAGGGAAAGGCCAAAGAAGTCGTGGTAAAAACAGGTCTCGAAACCGAAGGGTGGCTGGAAATTATCGAGGGACTCGCTGCTGGCGATAAACTCGTTGTGGAAGGCCAGGAGCAACTTAAGACCGGAATGCTGGTTAAAATTCAAGGTCAAAAATAAGCCACAGAGGCACAGAGAACACAGAGAAAAATCTCTGTGGACTCTGTGTCTCGGTGGCAACAAATAAATAAGCCACAGAGACACAGATAACACAGAGAAAAATCGCTGTG
>CAZYNP010000084.1:0-17149 GCA_964647995.1 uncultured Cytophagia bacterium | reverse complement strand
TAAGCCACAGAGGTACAGAGAACACAGAGAAAAATCTCTGTGGACTCTGTGTCTCTGTGGCAAAAAGAATGACAAAAACAAAGGAGAATCAAAATGGAACTTAATAAAATCACCGAAAAAATCATCGGCTGTGCTATCGAGGTTCATAAAATCCTGGGACCTGGCTTGCTGGAATCTATCTATGAAAAAGCATTGTGTATCGAATTAAAAGAAAACGGTTTAAATTTTGAACAACAAAAAATATTGCCACTAAATTACAAAGGTCACTCCATCGGCGAATTCAGGCTTGATCTTGTCGTCGAAAATGTCGTGGTAGTTGAAATAAAAAGCGTCGAACGACACGATCCAATTTTTGAAGCGCAGGTGTTGAGTTACATGAAATTGGGGGACTACAAATTAGGTCTATTGATCAATTTTAATTCACGTTTACTGAAAGATGGTGTAAAGAGGTTTATCCTATGATTTATTGCCACAGAGGCACAGAGAACACAGAGATAAAAATTCTCTGTGCGCTCTGTGTCTCCGTGGCTATTAAAAATTGGAGTATTATATGAAACTGACGACGATATCTATCAACCGCCCGGTGGCCACACTGGTATTAATGGCAACGGTGGTGGTGCTCGGCATCTACGGTTATTTTCAATTGCCGACCGACTTTCTGCCCGACATCACTTATCCCATGATCAAGGTCTATGTTTACTGGCGCGGGGCAACGCCGGAGGAAATCAACGACAATATCGCGGAGCCTATTGAAAGAACCCTGGCCACAGTGGATAATCTCGATTATCTGGAAGGCTCCTGCATCGAAGGGATGTATCAACTGCTGGTCAATTTTGAATATGGCACCGATGTGGACGTGGCGTATCAGGATGTGGTGGCAAAGATGGGCTTGGCCACCCGCAAGCTGCCGCCGGATGTGGACCCCCCGATTATGATGAAAGCCGACCCATCACAACTCCCGGTGGTACAACTTATCGTCATGTCCGAGGGCCGCGATCTGGTGAAACTGAATACCTGGGTGGAGAATGTGCTGCAGGATCAATTCCTGGCAGTCAAAGGTGTGGCTGGCACCGAGATCGTCGGTGGCCTGGCGCGGGAAATCCGCGTCCATCTCGATGCGGAACGATTGACCGCTTACGATTTAACCTTGAATCAGGTGATCAAACGGCTGCAGGAAGAAAATATCGAACGATTAGCTGGCCGAATCACCGAAGGTGGGCGCGAATTTATTCTGCGCACCAACGCTGAGTTTCATAATCTGGAAGACATTCGCAATGTCGTGGTGCTGAACGATGGCAAATCCATGGTGCGGCTGAAGGAATTGGCAACGGTCGAGGACAGCTATGAAGAGCAGCGGGTCATTACTCGGTTCAAAGGCAAGCCGGCCATCAAAGTGAATATCTTAAAACAGGCCGACGCGAATACCGTGGAGATCGCTGATCGAGTGAATGAACTTATTCGGAAGCTGGAAGATACGGTGCCGCCAGATATAAAATTTGACACCATCGAAAATCAGGCGGATTACATCAAAGGCGCCATCGCTGGTGTGAGGGACTCTGCCATTGTCGCCGTCTTGCTGGTCATTCTGGTCATCTATTTATTTTTAGGCCACTGGCGCCAGGTCCTGGTCATGCTGATCGCCTTGCCCATTACCATTCTGCTCAATTTTTTTCTGATGAAGATACTCGGCTTTTCCATTAACATCTTCTCGTTGGGCGGACTGGTGGTGGCCATGGGCGTGGTGCTGGATAATTCCATCGTGGTGATCGAAAATATCACCCGGCTGCATCTGGAAAAAGGCAGCCGCAGCGACACGGTAGCCGACAACGCCACCAGCGAAGTCGCGCTGGCCGTGGTGGCATCCACCCTGACCTTTTTAGCGTTGTTCCTGCCGTTCCTGCTCATCCCCGGTTTGACATCGCTGTTGTTTAAAGAACTGATTTTGACGATCGCCGGGATCGTGGTCGTTTCGTTGCTGGTGGCGCTCACGGTCACGCCAATGCTGACGCACTATCTGGTCACCGCCAAAGGACAGCCCCGCGAGCATCGCAGCCTGGCCGACCGCTTCATTCAGCTCATCGACCGCATTTATCGGCGAGTGCTGAACTTTCTCCTGCCGTTGCGCTGGATTGTTGTAGCGGTTTTTGTCGCACTGCTAATTGCCACAGTCTTTTTCTTTGGAAAGATCGGCAGCGAATTCCTGCCCAAAGTGGATGATGGCCGGGTGATGATCAAAGTGATTTTGCCCACGGGAACGTCGGTGGCGCGAACGGACAGTCTCCTGGCTCGTCTGGAGAGTGTGGTCAAGGGCGATCCCCAGGTGGATCGCTATTTCACGCTGTCCGGCGGCAAGGTCTGGGGATTGGTGACTTATGAGATCGCCAACGAGGGGGAGATCGATATCGAATTAGCGCCGAAAAGTCGGCGCCCTTTTTCCACTGAGCAATACGTCGAGCGCATCAGGCCGCTGGTGATGAAATTTATGCAGCCCGGCGCCAGGTTGGTGGTGTCCCAACAAAAAATGAAAGGCATCCGCAAGGTCGGCGAATCCGATGTCGAAATCCGGGTGCGCGGCTTTGATCTGGAGCAGATGCATCAGATCGCGCAGCAGGTCTCGGCGCGTATCCAGAATATCGCCGGACTCACCAATGTGCGCATCGGCACCCAGATCACCAAACCGGAATACCAGATTTTGGTGGATCGCCTGCGTTTGGCTGATGCTGGACTCTCGACTCAATCGGTCGCTCAGGCGGCCCGCAACCTGGTGGATGGCGCCGTGGCCACCCAGTTCCGCGAGGCTGGCGAATATTACGACATCCGGGTGATGATCCCGGAGACCAACATCCGCTCTCGCCAGGATATTGAGAACCTGTATCTGGACGCTCCCGGCAACCTGAAGTTACCGTTGCGAACCGTGGCTCAAGTGGTGCCGCGCCTGGGTCCGGTGGAAATCGTGCGGGAAGACCAGATGAAACAAATTGTCGTGTCCAGCGATGTAACTGCCGGCGCCAACGTCGGTGAGATGGCAACCGCGGTGAGCGCCGCGATCAGCGAAATTCGTTTGCCAGAAGGGTATTCGTTTGATCTCGGCGGACAGGTCTATCTGATGAAAGAGAGCCAGCGGGTCATGTTACAAATTATTCTGTTTGCGCTGTTCTTCGCTTATGTGATTTTAGCGATTCAATTCAATTCGTTCAAACAACCATTGTTGATTTTGCTGGGCGTGCCCTTCGCCTTCGTTGGTGTGGTGGCGGCATTACTTTTGACCGGTTTTCCGGCTGGCGCCACCGTGCTCATCGGCGTGATTATCATGTCCGGCGGCATCGCCACCCAGGGCGTGGTGCTGATTTCTTTTATAAACGAATATCGGCAGAAAGGATTGGCTTTGAAGGAAGCCATTCTGGAAGCGGCGCCGTTGCGCGTGCGCCCCATCCTGATGACGCAGGCAACCACCATATTAGGATTGCTGCCGCTGGCCATCAACTGGGGCGAGGGCGGCGACATGCTGCAGCCCATGGCTGTGGCGGTGATCGGCGGCTTGTTCTTTTCGCTATTCGTGACGCTGTTGCTGCTGCCGAATTTGTATTTTATGTTTGAAAGAAAAACATCAACAGATAAATTAGAATAAGTTTCAAAACACTCTTGTCCAGAATAATATTTTTCATTTAATATTTTGGACAGCAAAATACTACAGGAAGCTAATAAGGTTAAATTATTAGTCGATGCAGTTGGTTACTAAGGTCAATAAGCTTTTCTGAATTGGTCTCGTATGTCCGGCTGATGAAAACCTTCGTAACATCTAAAAATCGCCGATCGCAGAAACCTTATTAGCTTACTGAAAAGCACTCTTGTCCAAAATGGGATTTCCCATTTAGCATTTTGGACAGCAAAATATAATCCGCCAACTAACGGAGTGGTGGAAAGAGAACATCATTTTGAAAAACGAATAAATTTGCTTGCAACAGCCGATGTTACAGGGAGCAAATTTACCAATTTAAATTATTCTGGACAGCATTAGTTTTGATAGGTTTAACCAACAAAAGGATGAAACATGAAAATTAAACCATTCAGATTGATAGCGGGCAGTTTGCTCATCGTTGCCGTAGTCGTTGTGATTTTTACAAAAATCGGTGGACAGAAAAATGAGATGACTCATGATACGGCTCTGGCAGATCCGCCAGAAATGACTGCGAGCATGGAATCGAATAGTAGTCCTGATCAGGGTAAGAAGATCGACCCGATTGAAAAACAAAATCCCACTGGGTTTGATAAAGGAACCGTTGCCGTGGTGAACCATTTCAAGATCACCGAGCAATATCTGAACGATCGCTATCAGGCACTGCCAGCGGAATATCAAGCAGAATTTAAAAACGACCTGGAAGGAATGTTGGATCAGATCATCGTGCGTGAGCTGCTGTTTCAACACGCCGAGCAAAAAGGCTTTGCCAGGGGCGTGACGGTCACGGATAAAGAGCAGGCGAAGGATGCGGCAATCGAAAATTTTTTGAAAGAGCAGATTAATCAGATTCAGGTATCCGATGCTGAAATCAGAAATTTTTATGACGAGCACATCAGCGAGATGCAAGGCGCCAGTTTGGAGCAGGTAAAAACGAATATTCAGAATTATCTTGCTCAACAGAAACAGGGCGAGCTGGTCAATCAAACCATCGAGCAACTGAAAAGCGAAGCGCAGATCACCCGCAATGAAGTCTGGCTGGAGAAACAGCGCGCGCTGAAGCCATCCAGTCCGCTGGAGCCAGCATTAAAAAGCGGCAAACCAACGGTATTGGATCTGGGCGCCAGCTCGTGCATTCCCTGCAAAATGATGAAGCCGATCTTCGCCGAGCTGGAGCAGAGCTTGAAGGGCAAAGCCAATGTCATTTTGCTGGAAATTTCCGATCATCGCGACCTGGCGAGGCAATATCGGGTGCGGGTGATCCCCACGCAGATCTTCTTCGATACCAAAGGCGAAGTCTATTGGCGCCATGAGGGGTTTCTGCCCAAAGAGGAGATCATCAAAAAGCTGCATGAGGGCGGGATGGAATAACATTCACCCGAATCGACTTTGCGACAGTGCAGGCTTATTCGAATAATATTTTCTCCCGCAGCGAAGTTGATTTTTCTGGCGCAATGCTGGTGAAGTCATGAGGCTCGACCTAATTGCCAAAGCTTAGCGAGATATCTGCTTGTGGTCCGGCTTCGACACCAGGAAATTGCTTGCTTTTTCAAAAATTTATTGATATATTTTTACGGGCAATAAAGCAGGCGTCGTGACAGAAAGTCCCAGATGTTGCGGCATCATCCTGAAAATTGCCCCGACAGGTAATGAGTGAGCAGCTATCTTCTTCAGCGATTGTACTGGCAGCCATGCATTGATCGTCTAAATCGAAATTTGATGAGTGGCTCGCTCGTTCACAATCAAAAGTAAGATATGATCTGCCTGATAAGCACATTGCCGGGCTATTTGCTCGGTTCACGATTGCCGGCTTATTATTTTGGCAGACTGACGGGTGTGGACATACGGAATGAGGGTGCTAAACATGCGGGGACGATGCATGTCTATCAGGTGGTGGGAAGAAACGCTGCCATTGTTACGGCAATCTTTGATCTCTCCAATGGGTTGCTGGCGATTCATGCCCCGCGGCCGATGGAAGCGAAATTCCATTATGCCCAGCTTCGGGGCTTGGCCGCTGTAGCCGCCCAGGGGCTGCCTTTTTATTTGATTTTCCGCGGCAGTCAGGGTGTGACCTACGTTACTGACTTTCCTCTTTATTGTCCAGCGCAATATCTCACCTCGACAATTATCTCATTCAATACCCTATTGTTTTTAGCTCTTATCGTTTTAAATTCTGCCGACATTGCGCATCAGGGCGAAGTGATCGGTGTGATTTTCTTCCTATTGCTCTATTATGCCAGAATTATTCAAGCTCCGGCTGATGACCTCAATCCCTATCTGTTGATGATTATCCTCTACTTCATGGGTTTGGAGATACGCAATTTGATAGCTCGAAAGTCGGTGGCTATTTCCTACCCGCTATTGCGGCATTATTGGTACCGCGTATTGTTGCAGCCGCTGGCGATGATTTTTGTTCTGGATTATTGGCATCTATATCGAACCGCGACGCTCGTTCTCATTGGATCGCTGGCGCTGATTCTCTCGGGATTGGATTTCGTACGGCTTCGTTCGAAAGCAGTAAATGAGGAATTGATCAATAAAATTCAACCGTTATTCAAAAAGAAAGAGCTGGGCCGCTGTTCATCCATATCGCTATTTCTGGGAGCAGCATTTCTGACGGTTTTGATTTTCGATAAAATGATTGCGATTGCGAGCATAATATTTCTGGTCTTTGGCAACCTGTCCGGCAAAATTTTTGGGCTGGCCTATGGCAGGCAAAGGATCTGGAACAAAACTGTCGAGGGCGGTTTGGCATTTTTCGGCGCCGGCCTCATCGCTACTTATATTATCAGCACGGCAACGACGGCGCCATTTGCGTTCCTGTTTTTCGGCACCATAGTAGCGACCATCATGGAGGCGTTGCCCTTGTCCATCGATGTTAATTTCAGCGTGTCACTTGCCAGTGCTACGGCCATGATGCTGGCACAAAAGTTATTGATAGCGCTTTGAGATCGCCACCAGGATGCAGAGAATGCAGAGAATACCGAGATTTTTTCTCACGCCTTTTCTCTCGGTGATGCCTGTGACTCGAAAGCAAAAAATTAATAAGCAATATGAACACCAACAACCTATAACCTAAACGCTGTGCGCTCTGTGCCTCGGTGGCAAACAAAATTGTTACACACAAAGGATAATGACCTAATCAACCAATAATCGTTCAAACTCATGGAGGTGCGTCATGCGGAGCTATTGGGTTATCTTGCTTTGTCTATCGCTGCTCACAATTAACTGCAATAAAGGCGCAGCGCCAACCGAAGTCAAGCCGAAGCCGATTGGCGAACTGGGTTTTGCGCGCCAGGTATCCGGTGGCGAGCTCAGCGGCAACTGGCAGCCCAGAAGCATAACTCCCGTCGAGGCCTGCCTGGCCGATCCCAGCCAGATCGCCGGCATGGTAGACAGCCTGGGATTGGCCGCGTCGCTCACCGGAAATGTTCAGTTCAACCCGGATAAATCGTTCCAGTGGAACACCATCATTCAAATCACTCCCACGATCAAACTCAGCGGCGTGATCATGCCCCTGCCACCGTTCGCCGATACGCTCAACGAGTCCGGTAGTTACCAGCAGCCCTGGGAACAGGCGATTGTGGTGCCATTGCATCCTAAAACTTTCAAAATCGACACTCTGGGTTACACCGCCAGCTCGGATTCGTTGATGATGGTGACGCTGCCAGCTCCGTTTCCCGGCTTCAGCTTTGTGGAGTATTATCTGGTATTCCATTTTGTGAAATGAAAAATTAGAATTCTGCAAAATGGGAAAGGTGTCATTTCGATCCGCCAATCGGCCATTGGCGTCAACCTTGGATGATATTGGCCACCAAGCCACTACGACGCAAAGCAATCTGCGACCGATTATCTTTTGAAACGGAGCTATGGCCCAAGAATTTGATGACGACGCAGTGCTTGTTAAGCATATTTTCTAAAATGCAATCTGATTTCTTTGGGTCTTTGAGCCTTGGTGGCATTAGCAATACTGAAGTTGACGCCAATTAGCAATCGGCGGTGAGAAATCTGAATCGTATAACATAATTGTCGAAAAACCCGATTTTTCACTTCGCTCCGCTGCGTTCGGAATAACAGATAATGCTGCAATTTCGAGGTCCGAACACACATAAAAATTAAATGAAGGGAGAAGAAATGAAGCCAAAAATAAGGAGCTTCCGGCAACTTTTCCTGATGCTTGCTTGTTTGCTGCTGCTGATGCCCCAGCTTAGCGCCGCGCCAGGCGAGCTCGGAAAAATTGAAGGCCGCGCGATCAATCATCATACTGGAAGCCCGATCGCCAATGCCAACATCCTGATCCGAGGCACGTTCATCGGTGCAGCGACCGATCAGCAGGGTCGGTTTGTCATCGAGAAAATCAAACCCGGCACCTACCTGGTGGTTTGTTCCGCCATTGGCTTTCGCAAACAAGAGTTGACTGTCACCATCTCCCCGGGCGAAAAAAACACCATCGAATTTCGCCTGGAAGAGACCGCAGTGCAACTGCGCGACATCGTGGTCACCGCCAGCAAATTCAGCCAGGCGATCGAGGATGTGCCGGTAACCATCAACGTTGTCAAGCCCGAGGATATTGCCATTCGCAATAGCGTCAGTTTAGACCAGGCGCTGCAATACGTCCCCGGCGTTCAGACCGCCGGCAATAACATTTCCATCCGGGGATCGACCGGTTTTAGCGCCGGACTCGGCACCCGGACCCTCATCCTGTTGGACGGGGTACCGTTTCTCTCTGGCGATGAAGGCAGTGCCGATTTTACTGCTGTCCCCGTCGCCGAAATTGAGCAAGTGGAAGTAATGAAAGGTGCTGGTTCGGCCCTCTACGGTTCCAGCGCCATGGGTGGCGTTATCAATATCATCACCAAAAAGCCCGATCCCGATACCTCCCACGTTAGCCTGTCACTATACTCCGGGATTTACAGTCAGCCCTCATACCCTCAATGGCAATGGAACAACGACCGCCGAATGTTTCGCGGGTCAGCGTTTCATTTCATCAGCACCATCTTCGGGATCGCCAGCTCTATTTCGGCTAATTATCACAAGAACGATAATTTCAAAGAGAACGCTGATTATTATTATTGGAACCTGTACGGCAAGTTTCGCCTTCAATTGAATCCCGGCAACAATTGGTTGATTCAGACTGGCTGGCTGGACGCCAACAACGGCGGGTTTGTTTACTGGAAGGATCTCGATCATGCACTGCAATCTGGCAGCGATTTGCCGGATAGATATTCACGGACAGCAAGCAAGATATTTTATCTCAATTCGCTCATGACCCAAACAATGAGCAGCCGATTCTATTATCGCCTGCGCTTCAATTTTCAACGCAACCATGCCGAGGATAGCGAATTCGCTCGTCCCGGCATGCACCCAGCTACCACCGGTACGATCCGCGAATCCTTTGCCAGAGTACTGGGACATGAGCTGCAATTAGGCTATCAGCCCAGCATCCGGCACAATCTTACCTGTGGTTGGGAACTCACTATCAATCGCGTCCAGGCTATTCATTACGGCCGCCGGCAGATCGCCAATGGCTCGCTCTATCTGCAATATTCCCTGCAGCCCAGACATAATTTGAAACTCGATATCGGCGCTCGCTGGGATGGTGAACGCGGGGAGGAGATCGCGCAGGTTTCCCAATTCAATCCCAAGATTGGAATTAATTATCAGTTTTGGAACGATAATATCTGGCGTCTGTCGGCCGGCAAGGGCTTTCGCACGCCCACTATCGCCGAGCGCTTTATTTCCACCTTTTCCAATCAGATCCTGGTCCAGCCCAATCCCTGGTTGAAACCGGAACGCAGCATTTCCTTGGAGACCGGTTTCCGACACCATTTCAATTCCGTGGGCTATCTGGATGTGAGTTGTTTTTTGAACGATTTCGCGAATCTCATCGAACCCCAGCTCCAGCCCAATGAAGCCGTAGTTCGTTTCCAGAATATCACCCGGGCCCGAATTTACGGCCTGGAGGCTGGGCAGCAGTTGAGTTTCCTGAATCGCCGGCTTACTTTTGATTTTGCTTACACTTTCCTCCATGCCCGTGACTTATCCCGGCTGATCTATGGCGTCCCCAATCCCGATTACAATCAACCATTAAAATATCGGCCCAGCCATCTCCTCAGTGCACGGGGCCAATATCAATGGCAAAGCTGGTTCTGCGGCATCGATTTTCGCTACATCAGCAAAATCCAGCGCGTGGATCGCTTGACCAATATTCCCGACCTGGAAAAGCAGGTTCCCGCTTATGTTACTGACATCCAGTTGGGCATCCAAAAACCGAATTATCAGGTGATGTTCATCGTTAATAACGTTTTTCAGTACTACTATTTTATTTCCCCGGGGAATCTGGGTGATCTGCGCAATTACACAATACAATTGAATTGGAATTATCGCTAACTCCAGGCATTTGACCGGGCACAAAATCATTTCAGCCGCTTTGCTGTTCAGATTCAAGAACCCAACCAGGATAACGATCTCGGTTGGGTTCTTCTCTTTTGTAGCCGACCAGCAGGAAGTCTAACCTTTATGGCTCATGGTAAAAATAGCTTGCTTTTTTGTCTTTTTAGCTTTATTTTTCCCCACGCCTAACTTGTTTGGCGTGGCTCGTTGTTTTCGAACCATCGTTGCCATTATCATGCCCCAGCTAAAATTATGAGAGGCGCGATTGCGCAAGAGATTGAATCATGATGAAAATCATTGCCCAAAACATTAAGACGAACTCGTTGGGCTTTATCGAAGGCTGGCTTTCGGTGGGCATCAATATCCTGCTGTTTGTCTTGAAATACTGGATTGGCGTTAAAGCCAATTCCGTGGCCATGAAAGCCGATGCCTGGCACACCTTATCCGATACTTTCACCTCATTGGTAGTGCTATTTGGCTTCTGGATTTCGCGGCGCAAGCCCGATGAACAGCATCCCTTTGGCCATGGGCGAGCAGAGGCCATTGGCGCGGTTATTATTGGCACTTTGCTGTTTATCGTCGGCGCAACATTTTTTAAAGAATCAATTATTCGTTTGATTGTTCGGCAGGGGCTCATCTTTAGCTCCCTGGCGATCATCATCTTTCTGGTCTCTATGGTCATCAAAGAGGGACTGGCGTCCTTTTCCATCTGGGCCGGGAAAAAGATCGACTCCCAATCGCTCATTGCCGATGGCTGGCACCACCGCAGCGACGCCGTTGCCTCGGGCTTGATCGTCATCGGCACGGTGCTGGGACGCTATTTCTGGTGGATCGATGGTGTGGCCGGCATCCTGGTTTCCCTATTGATCTTCTACGCCACCTATGATATTCTAAAAGTCGCCGCCAGCACCCTGATCGGAGAGCGGCCCGATAAGTCGCTCAAAGAGAAACTGTTGACCGTGATCCATCAGGTGGCGCCAGCCGTGACTGATATCCATCATCTTCACGTCCATAAATATGGCGATACCATCGAGCTGACATTCCACATCTATTTTCCCGAGCAGATCAAACTCAAAGAAGCCCACGATATCGCGACCACCATTGAGGATGCTATCAAACAAGAACTCAAAATGGAAGCTACCATTCACTTCGAACCACTGTTATCGAAAGGAGAGTCTATGTCAAAAATCACATCGATCGAGCTGCAATATTTTGACGGCTGTCCCCATGTGGCCAAAGCCAGGGAGTTAGTGGAACACTATCAGCATGAACATCCTGAAGTGCAAATCCAATATACCCGGGTAACCGATAATGAGCACGCTGCGGCAATCGGCTTTCGCGGCTCGCCCACCATTCTGATCGATGGCAAGGACCTGTACCAGCAGCCGGTGCCAGAGGAGCCCCGGATGGCCTGTCGCTTCTATCCCAACGGATTGCCGGATTATAATAGCTTTGTGAAGATGATTCAGAAAGTATCGGTGTAGGGCAAATTGGCAATTTGTCCTTGTCGGGCAAATGGGTAATTTGCTAATTTGAATAAAACCTTACGGGTTAACTCCATTGGCGAAATTTGGTCAATTGGCGCAATTAACCGTCAAAAAAAAATTGGGAACTGGAAATTTGTTTAATTAGCGGAATTGGCGGTTCAGAGTTATTTGTCGCCATCGACGCAATATATGGATTTTCCATTTATGACTAAATAAACCTCTTCTCAATCTTATATGAGGCAAATAAAAATGAAAAATGAACATGTCAAAAAAGCCGTACGAGAACGCTACGGCAAAATCGCACAGGAACAGAGTTCCTGCTGCGGGCCGAGCATCCCTTGTTGCTGTGGCGACACTGCCAATATTGTCAGCAAAAATATTGGTTATTCCGATGAAGAACTAAACGCTGTTCCCGAGGGCGCCAATTTGGGTCTGGGCTGCGGCAATCCCATTGCCCTGGCTTCGCTGACACCTGGCGAAGTGGTGCTCGATCTCGGCTCAGGCGCTGGCTTCGATTGCTTTCTGGCCGCCCCAAAAGTTGGAAACATGGGCAAAGTCATCGGTGTGGACATGACCCCGGATATGATCGAAAAAGCCCGGGAAAATGCCCATAAGGGCAATTATACCAACGTCGAATTCCGATTGGGCGAAATCGAACATCTGCCCATGGCCGATAGTTTTGCTGATGTCATCATTTCCAATTGCGTGATCAATCTCTCGCCCGATAAAGACCAGGTTTTTCGGGAAGCTTTCCGCGTGCTCAAGCCTGGCGGCCGAATGATGATCTCCGACATCGTGCTGCTCGCCGAATTGCCCGAACCCATCCGGGAATCCATCGATGCCTACGTGGGCTGTCTGGCTGGCGCTCTTTTAAAAGACGATTATCTGGGAAAAATTAAGGCGGCTGGATTTGAGAATATCGAGGTCGTTGATGAAACCGTGTTTCCACTGGATCTGCTGGTGAGCGAGCCGGAACCCAGTGTCCTTGCCGCCTGGCAGCAGATGTCCCGACAGCAACAACTGCAGCTTACCCAAAGCATCCGCAGCATCAAAGTCTCCGCCCGAAAACTGTAGGGCAAATGGATAATTTGCCCTGTAGGACAAATTGCCTATTTGTCCTACAAATCGCTTGACAACGGATCAATTATTCATTAAATTAGCAGCAAGAAAATCGCTGCTGCCGCGAAAATAGAATTTTAGTGAAGCACAATAATTTATTCTCGTGACCAAAGAATGATTCGGGATCGAACTTTTTATCAAAATTCGATCCCTTCAAAAAGAAGGATCCCACCAATCAAACAAAAAGAGCGTGAAAAATGGCCAGCCTGAAAAGCAAAATCTTTAACTTTATGATGCGAAATCGACATCTGTTTCGGGGTAGATTAACGAGGGAGCCCTTCGATTTTGATACCTCTATCGCCCATTTTCGAGAACAATGCGAAAAGAGCGCCAAAAAATATTCCAGGCTGCCGGCTGGAATCAAAATAACGCCCGAAAGGATTGACGACCTGAAATCCGAATGGATCGTTCCCGACGGTGCTGATCCCGAAAAGGTCATTCTCTATGTCCACGGCGGTGGCTATGTGTCCGGCTCCTGCAATGATCATCGGGCATTTGTGGCCAAATTTGCGAAATATTGTGGTGTGACCAATCTGCTTTATGAATATCGCCTGGCCCCCGAGCATCCCTTTCCAGCGGCCGTGGAAGACTCGGTCCAGGCCTATCAGTGGCTGCTCGACCGACAATTTAAGCCGAGCCACATCATCATCGTGGGCGAATCGGCCGGCGGTGGATTATGCCTGGCCACACTGCTGGCTTTGAAAGAACAAAAAATACCGATGCCGGCTGCCGCAGTCGCCATTTCGCCCTGGACCGACCTGACCTGTTCCAGCGACTCCTACACCACCAAGAATCGCGTATCCGTTGCGCCCCGAAATTCCTGGCTGGTATTTAGCAAGTATTACGCGGGCAATCATCCAGCCAATCTGCCGCTCATTTCCCCGCTGTTTGGTGATCTGACTGGCCTGCCCCCCATTTTCATCAATTCCGCGGTGGACGACGAACTGTATGAAGATGGGGAAAAATTTTATCACAAAGCCAAAGCCGCCGGAGTGGAAATCACCTTCCGGGCCGGTGTGGGCATGGTTCATTGCTATCCCCTATTAGCGCCCTTCTTCAAAGAGGCCACGGAAGCAATGCAGGAGATCTGTGAATTTATCCAAAAGCAATTTGAGAGCAAGGGCAAATTCATTTAGCCACTGAAACGTTTGACCAATGATCTGAACAATCTTTTTTATATGAAGGAAAACCCTGCCGGGTAAACTCCATTGGCGAAATTCGGTTAATTTGCGCAAATGACGGTCTCGAAGTATGTCCCTTCCAGCCCATTGTCGAACTTCGTCTAATTCTTGCCGTTAGCGGTCAAAAAAAATCGGGAACTGGTTTTAGTTATCGAAGTAAAATAGAGTGAAATTTTCCGAAGGGGTGTTCGCTGAGAGGCGAGCTGAGAGTAAACCCTTGGAACCTGATCTGGATCATACCAGCGAAGGGATTCGGAAATGAATTGAAAATCATCACTGCATCTTTTCAATCGATCCCCAAGCTGGCGGTCGATTTTTTTTTGCCAGCAAGCCTCTCTTGCGCGAAGCCCTTTCTCTTAAAGAATAAAACCCTTACGGGTTAATTCCGGTGAATAAAACCCTGACGGGTTAACTCCGGTGGAATAAAACCCATGCGGATTATTTCCGCTTGAATAAAATCCAAACATAAAATTTTATCAGGAGGGATTTGTATGGCTAATATATCTAGATTCATTTTTCTGATAGTAGCGATGTTGCTGGTCAATGCAGCTTCGGGCTGGAGCCAACTCGATCTGAAGGTGACTGGCCGCGTGGTCGATGCCAACTCGGGCCAGCCACTGGTCGGGGCAAATATTCTGATCGAGGGAACTGGCCTAGGCAGTGCCAGCGATCCCACTGGTTCGTTTGCGTTAACAGTACCAGCGGGAAATTATATCATCAGCGCCAGCTATATCGGTTACGAGGTGGCGAAACAACGGATTGAGGCGCGGCAGGAGCCGATCGCTATCGACTTCAAACTGCGGCCGCGGATTCTGCCGGGCCAGGAGGTGGTGATTACGGCCAACCGAGCCCGCGAGCGAGAGACGCCAGTGGCATTCGTCGATCTGCCGCGAGCCGAGCTGAGCCAGCGCTATTGGGCCCAGGATATCCCCATGCTGCTGGCAGAGGTGCCGGGCATCTACGCCTATTCCGATGCCGGCAATGGGCTGGGCTACACCTATCTGAAAATCCGCGGCTTCGATCAGAAGCGCGTGGCCGTGATGATCAACGGCATCCCGCTGAACGATCCCGAGGATCATCAGGTGTATTGGGTGGATATGCCCGATTTTCTGGCTTCGGTGGAAGACATTCAGATTCAACGCGGAGTGGGAAGCTCCCTCTACGGCAGTTCTTCGTTCGGCGGCACGGTCAATGTCATCACCACGGAGATGAATCAGCCGCGGCAGATCAGCTTCTCCACCGGCTTTGGCAGCTATGGCACGCAAAAATATCGGGTCAATCTGCGTTCCGGGTTGATCGACAACCAGTATGCTTTTTCAGCCCGCTTTTCGAAAATTCTTTCGGATGGCTATCGCCAAAATTCCAGCGTCGATCTGTGGTCCTACTTCCTCAGCGCAGCCCGATATGGGTTGAAGACCACGACGTTCATCAATGTCTATGGCGGACCCGAATTGACGCACGCTTCATGGGAAGCCTCGCCAGAGAGCGAGTTGACGAAGAACCATCGTCACAACCCCATCACCTACCCCAATGCCGTGGACAATTTCCATCAGCCGCATTATGAGCTGCATCATCGCTGGAACTACTCTGATCGGCTGAGCTGGAACAATTCGCTGTATTACATCCACGGCAAAGGCTATTATGAGGCGTTCAAAACCGGGCAGAAGCTGGTGGAATATGGCCTGAATCCTTTTTACCTGCCCGATTCCACGCTGGTGAAGCGCACCGATCTGGTGCGGCAGAAATGGGTGGTGAAAGATCAGGTCGGCTGGATCTCGCAGGTTGACTGGAACCACACCAAAGGGACGCTCAGTCTGGGGTTCGATGGCTATGGCTTTGGCAGCGATCATTACGGCAAGGTGATCTGGGCGGCGCAATTGCCGCCAGGCGCTACGCCGGACAACAAATATTATCAATATCTGGGCCAGAAGCGCTTAGCCACCGTATTCGCCCATGAGCTGTATCAATTGACACCCGCCCTTTCGTTGATGGCGGACCTGAACTGGCAATGGCAGCGCTACGATTTTGAGCAACAGGAACGGGGCAATTTCTCGGGCCTCAATCGCCATGCCTATCAGGTTGATTATCAATTCTTCAATCCCCGTTTCGGCGCCAATTATAACCTGACGCCGCGCTGGAATCTCTTCGCCAATATTGCCGTGGCACATCGCGAGCCGACGGATGACGATCTGTTCGACGTCTGGCAGGGGCCGGACGACCTGGGCGTGGCGCCGCTATTTGGCCGCGCCGATACGGTTCGCGCCAATAACGGCGATGTGGCGTATTTGAAATGGAGGAAACCGCTGACCCAACCCGAGCAACTCTTAGATTACGAGCTGGGCCTGGGCTATCGCGGGGAACGGATTCAGATGAAATTGAATGGCTATTGGATGAATTTCCACAACGAGATCGTCCCTTACAGCCAGGTGGATAAAGATGGTTTTCCCATCAAAGGCAATGCCGATCGCACCGTGCATCGCGGAGTCGAGGGCTATCTGGCGCTGGCGCTGACCAAACATCTGGAGCTGGCCACAGCATTTGCTTTCAGCCAGAACTATTTTGCCCGCTTTGATCAGTTCGATCCGCAGTATGATGCGGACTGGAATTTTATCGGCGCCCGAACGGTGAAATACGACGGCAAAACCATCGCCGGCTTTCCGGGCGCCATGGCCAATATCCGATTGAAATACGCCTTCGGGCCGATCACCAGCTTCCTCTTTCTCCAGCATATTGGTCGGCAGTATCTGGACAATAACGAGCTAAAGGAGCGCTCGATCCCAGCGTATTCGCTGTTGAATTTCCATCTCTCCTATCAATTATCGAAAGTACTTGGCCTGAGCGGCATTCGGCTGAGCCTATGGGCCAACAATCTGCTGGATAAACAGTACGAGACGGCTGGATATTACGATAGCTGGGCCGGGGAAAATTACCTATGGCCCGGGGCGCGCCGAAATGTATTTTTGGGGATCGAAACCAGCCTGTAAATCTGCGATGAAAACTGACCGGTCACTGGCAGTGACCGGTCAGTGATTTTCTCGCGATTGATAAAGCGCCAATGAATCGCTGAAAATGTCAGATTACAAATACCAAATTTCAAATAAAATTCAAATCCGAACTGACAAACTTTAACGCTTCTCTTTGGTTCATTGAATTTTGGTATTTGAGATTTGTTTGAAATTTAAGGTTTGGGTATTGGTATTTTTTATCCGTTGGATTGTTTTTATCCGTTGGAGAATTTTTCTCAGCCCAACTGATAGATGAAACCAACGGATTTTTTTAAAATCTCAAACTTC
>CAZYNP010000083.1:0-22259 GCA_964647995.1 uncultured Cytophagia bacterium | reverse complement strand
GCGGAGATGATCGTCTTCTGGGCGGAGGGGCATCGGGTTCGGAGGGGTGCAGGGTTGAGGGGGCAGTCGGGTCAGAGACCAGGCGCGGCAGTGAGAGGGGAGAGCGAGGGTGAGGGGATACCGCGCATTGAGGGAAGAGGGATCATCGTAACGGGGTAGCGTCGTTTACGGAGCGGGGGGTTGGTTGAGCGGGGTTATGCAGAGGCGGAGTAGGCGGCATAACCCGCGCATGCAGCCGACCCGCTTCGCTCGCGCTTCGCGCTCGCTCCGCGTGCGGCTGAAGCGCGTGCCGTTAGCCAGCCTCCCTAATGTGGATAAAGACATGAAGAAAAAGATCATATTGATGCCGACGTTATGTGTCGGTTTGCTTGTCGGCGTCCTGCTCGTCAATACCTTCCGCTTCACCACTGAACAAATCCCGATCGAGCCGATACCGCCGGTCGGCGTTGACGAGAGCACCGTGGCTCAGCACCTGTCCCGGGCCATACGGTTTCAGACAATCTCGTACCAGGAGCCGGGGCGGACGACAGGCAATGAGTTCCTTTCGCTACACAGGTATCTGGCCCAAACCTTTCCCGGGATTCACGCGACGCCGATCAAAGAAGTGGTCGGCGATCATAGTCTGCTCTATACATGGAGAGGTCGAGATGAAAACTTAAGGCCGATTGTCCTGATGGCGCATCAGGATGTTGTGCCGGTTGAGCTGGGGGATCTGTCTAAATGGGAACAGCCCCCCTTCGAAGGCAGGATTTCGGACGGCTTCATCTGGGGCCGGGGCGCAATGGATGACAAACAGAGCCTGCTCGCTATCATGGAAGCCGTCGAGTTGCTGCTGGGTCAATGCTTCCAGCCTCAACGCACGATCTATTTAGCATTCGGCGACGACGAGGAAATCGGTGGCGACAATGGTGCCGCCAGGATCGTTGAACCTCTGCACACGAGAGGTATCGAACTGGAGTATGTCCTGGATGAGGGGCTGGCCATCACCGAGGGAGTGTTGCCAGATGTCAGCAAACCTTTGGCCCTAATTGGGGTCGCTGAGAAGGGGTTCGTCAACTTCGAGCTAAGTGTTGAAGTGGAGAGCGGTCATTCCTCAATGCCACCACGCCAGACCGCAATCGGCATTCTCAGCGCGGCCGTCAACAGGCTCGAAGAGCGCCAGATGCCCGCGCGCATCCAGGGTGCGACGCGCCAAATGCTCGAGATTGTCGGGCCTGAGATGCCGTTCGGCAGGAGGCTTGTGATGGCGAATCTATGGCTCTTCGGGCCTCTGGTCGAGCGCATAATCTCCGCATCGCCCGGCGCGAACGCCACCGTACGCACGACCACCGCTGCGACCATCATCGAGGGCGGCCTTAAAGAGAACGTTCTGCCGACCAGGGCCAGGGCCATCGTGAATTTCCGCATCCTTCCCGGGGATAGCATCGAGGGCGTGATCGCACACGTCCGCGAAGTCGTTAATGACCCGCGGGTGAAGGTCAATAGGTTCGGAATCTTTGCCAGCGAGCCGTCGCCTGTCTCCGATACCGACGCGAACGGGTTTCAGACCGTTCAGCGGACGATCCGAGAGCTTTACCCGGATGTGCTGGTCACGCCCGCGCTCGCCGTTAGCGCGACGGACTGCAGACATTATGTGAGATTGACGGCTAACATCTACCGCTTTTCACCGATGCGTGTCCGCACAGAAGACCTGGAGAGAATTCACGCGATAAACGAGCGTATCTCTGTTCAAGGACTACGCCGGATGCGTGAAGTTTTATCATCAGTTGATAAGGAACTCTGCCCAGTAGCCTTTCATGAGATTGCGACTTTGGACTTTGGGCTGAACGGCAATTCCGCCGATGGCGTTGCTTAACAGGGGCTTGCAGCGGACGCCGTTGATGCCGTTGATGCGGAACGTTTAGCCATTTTATGTGCTGAATAAGGGTTCAATCCAATGACCTATTTTCGAACTTTGCTCAAATCCATCTATTCTCCCTTGAAAACATTTCAAGATTTGTCCTATTCGGATCATGGTGTTTTATATGGTTGGATCACAACGTTGGGGTTCGCCATTCTGTATACGCTGACCGCAATTATTCTTGCTGCCAGGTCTTTTTTGCCATTAACCCCGCCAGGCTTGCCAATTCCGGCGGAGCAGTATTATTTCTATCAAGTTTTCTTTACAATTCCGGTTGGGGTTGTTGGCGTTGGATTGAGCTATCTTGTAGCAAAAGCAGGATTGAACCTGTTTTCGATCAATCCGAGAACCCAACAACTCTGGGGGCCTATTTCTATTGCCTCGGTATTACCATCTTTTTTTACGATGTGGGTTCCAGAAACATTCATTGCCATACTCTTCAACCCTGCTCTTGAGTGGACGTATGTTACGTTTGACATCGCCCGTATTGCGATCGGAACAGTCTGGACCATCCTATTGACGATTATAGCAATTAAGGCAATTAATCGGGCAAAATGGTGGCAATGTGCCATCCTTGGAATGGTTTCATCTGGGATTATGGGAACTATTATGGGGATTTGTTATCGGTAGTCTCTTTACGAAATTCACTGGCTAACATCGTGTGCAGCGGACGTTGCCCCTGCCCAGGGGATTCAGCCCTATCAGGCGGACTTGGTGCTTCGGCTTTTTCGATCAGGTCCCCTGCCCGCCGCTAACGCCTGCTGTTAGCCAATTCGCGTCAGGTTTTCGTTTTATTATGTTGTAGTTGTCTTACTTTCACCTTACAATACAGGGTCTGCATCATGAAGAAGCTATTCGTCTCCGGATTGGTTGGCGCAGTTGCTCTACCGGTTCGGACATTTGCTAATGCACCATTACGAGGGATTGCCAATGGAAAACCAATCGTTGGCCGATAAATTCGCAATGCTAACCATAAGGAGTGATTGCCAATGGAAAACCAATCCTTGGAAGATAAATTCGCAGCTCTAACCATCGCGGTGCTGCTCATTCTTACCGCGTGGGGCAATGCAGTGGCCATGCTCGTCGTTTCCATACCGGGACTGGTTGCATGGGCACTATTTTTTAGAAAAAGCATGGTTCGCGGGGGCGCGTTGGTGGCAACCGTTGGGTTTGTGTTGGCCATTGCCATTGCGCTGGTGATTTTGCTGCGGTAGTTCCCGACCCCGGAACCGACCGATCAGGGGTGCACTACGCCACATCCGCAGAGCCGGCCTGAACGGCTTGCTCGGCTGAACTGGTTGCGCGGGCGGTCAACGCAGCCGTGGGTTAACCGTCCTTGCGTCTCGAATGGATAGCAAACGCATCGGTCATAAATCATGCTGAAGCGAATTCTAATCATCTGGATCATCGCCAATTTTGCCATCGTCGGGCTGGTTTCGTTCCTGGCTGGAGGGTGGTATCTCGGCTGGCACGTGTCGCCGGCGATCGGCATGCTGGCCGAGCTGGGTTTGATCATGCTGCCCAACCTTATCCTGCCGATCCTTGTGTTGCGCCACTGGTGGTTTGAACCGGTCGATAGCATCCGGAACGCTTTGGGCTGGCAATGGAATGGTTGGCGCAGCCTCGGCGCAAGCGTGCTGGCAATGGTGGTTTTTTACCTGCTGATCAAAGTCATCGTGCGGCTGGTTGGGGGGAGCATTCCCTATAACCCGCCGGCGACTGCTGGAGAAGGGCTCGCGCTAAGCGATCCATCGAATATTCTGAAAGCGCTGATGCTGCTGTTGGGACTGCTGGCGTTTGTTATCATTACCGTGGTCGGGGAAGAAACCATGTTTCGGGGCTGGATTCAAACGCAGGTAGGGAATCGTCATGGGGTCTGGGCCGGATTGCTGCTGGGCATCGTGCTGTTTGGGTTGCGCCACCTGCCCGCCGACCTATTCTACGCGCACCTATGGCAGGCTTCGCCCCAGATGTGGTTATCCCGCCAGTTGCAGTTGTACCTCATGGCGATCTGCCTGGGATTGGCTCGCCATTTTGGGAAAAGCACTTATGCGTCGGCGATAATGCACGGCCTTGTCGTTGTAATGGCACTCCTGGGATTGGGGTAGTGCCGTTAAACCGAAAAGTACTCCACCGCGGTTTGGGCAATCGTTACCAGAATCGCTTTTGCGGCGGTCATAGGTCCGTTCCCGGCGGCCTCGTTGTCAATGTAGCGCAGCCGGCGATGCCCGCCGTTGGTTGGAGCTTCGCGAAAATAATCCATTGAAGGAGGTGATTCTCTATGGAAACTTCTAAAGTAAGCCCACCGAAGCCGCCATCAGGCGTCTTTTCTTTGCCATCGACGAGGCTCGGCTGGTGGTCCGGAGGGCTATTCGTGCAGTCGCTCATCCTCATCCTGCTCAACAACCTGATCGTGATGCCATACACCGAGCAGGCCGGGGGCCTGGACCAGGTGCAGCGGATCTTCAACCTGATCGTTTTCCTGTGGATTGCCGCAGCAGGGCTCACCGGTCTGGTGGCCCTCATCTGGAAGCGCGAGCGCTCCGTGGTGGTGTTTCTGTGCCTGTTCCTGCTATTGTTTGCCCTGGCCATGAATTTGATGCCGATGTTACTCGACTGAGAGAGAACTGCTGCTCATCGTATCGGTGCAACCAACCGTCAAAAACCGGCTGCGTCGGGTAGATTTCCCTTAGCTACCCGAAGCCGGTTTTTGAATTAGGCGCACCATCTGCCATCGCAAAATCCCCGGATCCGAGGATCGTTTTAAATTGCCTGACTGCTGGTACGTTTTGCGTCACCGATAACCGAACCGCTCGCCTATGAAATAAAAATCACTTTGCGATCCTTCGTTTCCGCTCTTTCGAATAAAAACAAATCTTCTGGCGTTTCCTCGAGTATCGCTCACAACATGCAAAAATTATTTTTTTGTCAATTCACCGGCAAAATTGATTTTTTTATTGACAATACCGCGGAAATATTTTATTTTAATCAGCAGAGTCAACCATTAAATCGACAGGCTATCTCAGGTAAGATTGCGAATACCCAGAAAATGGCAGTTGCCTCACAGGATATCCAATGTTGGTGGGCATGGTTGGGACAAGCTGTTGTCCCGGTAAGATCGCTTCCTGCTCCATGTTCTTTGGCAAGGGAATACATCACCGCCTGCCGCAGGCATTTTCCAATTTCCAAAACTGAATAGACCGCATTGCGCAGCAACGCGTCGCTGCAGCGCCGGCAATCGACAGCAATGCGCAGCGAGGTTGCAGTACTGCGCAGCAAATCAGCAGCACCGCGCAGCAACTCAGCAACAATACGCAGCAGCTCAGCAACAATGCGCAGCAGCTCAGCAGCACCGCACAGCAATGTGGCGATATGGCTCAGCATACCAGCAGCACCGCGCAGCCACATCAAACCAGCGCGCAGAAACGCAACCCTATTGCGCAGTGATCCAACAGCCTCGCGTAACAAATGCACCATATCCCGCGGCAACTGCAGCGGCGAGCGCAGTTGCCCGATAGATTCGAACTCATTTAATAGGGGTACTTTCTATATTCAAATCCACAACAACCGGACGGCGATTCAGCATCAGATATCACTTCTCGCCGTCGATATTAAATGAAGGAGAAATATTATGAATCGTCCAGCCTTTTCTGAAGAAACCATCCTTTCCGTTGCCCGAACCACTTTGGCCAACGCCCGAACCAACCTGACCGCTCTCGCCGAATTTGGGATCAGCGCGGCCATGCTTGATCAATTTGCCGCTGCTATCCAGGCCGCCGAAGCCCTCTCCCGCTCGCCCCAGCAGCGCATCGAATTGAAAGACCTCACCCAAAGCAAAGAGGAAGCCCTGGATGACTGCTACCAATGGGGACGCAAGCTTCGCCTGCGCCTGCAATTGGCCTTTGGCAAAGGCTCGGTCGAAGCCCGATCGTTTCCGGCCAGAGATTTCCAGAACGCCGTCAATAGCGAACAGGTCATGATGGCCGTCATGCAGGTGCTGATCGATCTGGCGGATAAGTACCGGGCCGAGCTGGCCGGCTATGGTCAGACCCCGGAAGTACTGGCCCGGGGCCGGGAACTGTTGAACGAATTGCGCACTGCGGACTCGGCGCAGGAATTGAAAAAGGATGCCCGACGGCAAGCCACCCAGGATCGCTATCAGCAATTCAAGAACCTGTACGATACCGTCAATAGGATCAACCGCATCGGACGACTGGTGTTCGAAAACGATCCGGCAACCCTGACGTTGTTCGAATCGAAGTGGCCGCGAGCCGTCGCGAAGAAGGAGGCGGAATCATCGGCCCCGCAGCCAGCGAGTGCTTAGAGCGGCATTCCCAATCCTATAAGAGCTAAAGTGGGATCAGGCGATCTTTTGGGTTTGGCAACCGGAGCAGGCGAATGAACTGATCTGTCCCTGCTCCGGCCGGGCATAAGGCGTTAGATCTATCACCCAGCCCATCTGGCATTCTGGCGCACCAGGTTGTGATCATTGAAATTTGGCCATTGCAATGCAGTGTGCATTGCAACGATGAGGCGTGGTATTGGCCACTATGGCGTGGCCAGAAGATGATGCGCGAGTCAGAACAGCTAACAATGCAGCGCAGGGCCATACGAATCGCTGGCGCCCGGCTGGAGGCAAGGCTGGCATGGGCCGGCGTTTGGGAAGGGCAATGGATCGAACTGTACGTCAATGAATGGGGGCGTTGATAAATAAAATCTTGCTAAACGAGATTATTGCGCTAATTGGCTTGGAGGTCATGTCGAGATCGGATTCATGCGTAGCCCCTTTGAAGACCGGACCGAAATGATGAGCGGCGGTACAGTCTTTGATTTCCAGATACGTGCCGCTTGCAGAAAAGCAACTCAATCGATCCGGTACGGCGCATTCCAGTAAAAGCGCGTCATGCCTTCGGGCGTTCCGAACCAGACGTAATCGCCATCTAACAGGACGCAATTTACCATATCGCTCAATAAGCCGTCCTCATAACCAAAATGCGCCCAGCGTTTTCGAGCTTTATCATACTTGAAAACGCCGTTGTCCGTGGCAACCCAGGCGGCTGACGAATCGACCGCGATGTAATTGACCATGTTCGCACTGAGAAATCGCCGCTCCGGAACACCGGCCCAGCTTTGAGTCTCCAGATCATAAACTTCCACTCCGTCTGCCAGTCCGAACCAGACCTCTTTGACGCCATAAACGCCTACGGCACGCACCGCATCATTCATCGGGCCATTGGGGTCATCCTCGAAACCACCGGTCTTTTTGGCGGTGTCATAAATGTATACCCCATATTCGGTCCCCAGCCAGAGCAAGTTTTGCATGATCTCGATGGCATAGACGTTCTTGCGAAGCAAATCGCGACGGGCGATCTCCTGAATCCGGAACTTCTTGCTGCGCAGCGAATCTTTGACGATTTGCGACAGCCCATTGGCGGTTGCAATCCAGACATTGCCGGCATCCACCTCGACATCATAAACATAGTTGTCCCCCAATCCCCAACTTACATCGAAGGTCCGCCAGTCATTTGTTTGCGGCGAAAAGCAGGCCAGGCCATGTTGCGTCCCAAACCAGATGCAGGAATCATCCAATGCAATCGAGGTCACCTGGTCGCTGAAGAGGCGATTGTTGAAACGCGCCTGGTAATCGGTCCAGACGTTGTTACGGGTATTCCAATAGGTAATGCCACTCTCCTCGTTATAAACACCGAGCCCGCCGGCCCAGACATTTCCTTCGGCATCCATTTCCAGCGCATTGACGTTTTTGATGAACAATCCGTATGGGATCAATTCCAGGATTTGAATGCGATAATCAGCCCGGCCCACACCTGCGCCCCAGGAGCCAACCCACATCGATCCCCAGCGATCGCTCAAAAAGCTGGTCACGCGATAATTGTTCAATCGGAAGTCCCGAATGAATCCTGAAGGATCGAAGAAATAGCCGCCATGCATCACAAAATTGGGCAGATTTCTCAGGTTATTGCCGCGCGCGCCGAACCAAACGATCTGTTGCACCGGCACCTCCGAAGCCGCTATCCGGCCAAAATAGCCTTGCTGATTCTGGCTGGAAAAATACTGTCCCCGTTTCGATTCGAGCCACACATTGCGATCGCTGAAACCGATGGAGATGATCTCATCGTTCGCGGGCAGGCCAAATTCATCCCCATAGAAATTTTCCCAGCGTCGGAAATTGGGACGATAGACGCTGATCCCGTTTGCGGTGGCACACCACAGGTAATCGGTGTTGAGATCAAAGGCGATGACTTGCACATAGTTGTCGGCCAGGCCGTCGCTGGTGGTCCAGGGTGGTTCCCAGCGATTGGAGTAAAAATTGTACCGCAGCACGCCGCCGGATGAGCCAAAGTAAATATGTTCCCGTCCCTCGGCCAGCGAGGTGATCCAGCGGCTCATGGAGTAGCTGGTCCAGTCGCCAGGTTCGTAATGGGTATTGGTGCCCCGAATGCGGCGCCCGGTTTCGTTTTGCTGGCCGGCAAGATGTTCCGATACCATGACCAATGCAATCATTACCAAAATGCTCAAGACTTTTTTCATACTAACCCTTTAAATTTCTGCCTTTGCTACAACACCCCAGGGTGACCGCTAATTTCGCAAATTGGCGAAATTCGCGGACCGGCAGGTCAATCAAATAATTTCGACTTTAAATATCCGCCGCTATTTTGATCGCTAATTTCGCGAATTAATCGAATGACGCGAATTGGCGGAATTAATAAAATTCGGGACATTCGTGGTCTCCCGGGCCAAAGAGATAATTTCAAAGCATCCACCCGTATCCAGAACGATGGCTACTTGATGCCATACTTTTTGAGCTTTCGATGCAAATTGGGACGATCAGTTTGCAACGCCGCAGCCATGCGCGAAACATTACCGTCCGCATTGCGGAATTCCTGCCAGAGGAGCTGTCGCTCGAAATATTCCAGTCGGTCGCGCAACGAAGCCCCTTCGGTAGCCGCAAAACCTGCGCCGGGAAAGGGAGCGAACTGCCGCGCATAGGATTCCGGCAAAGCCGCCAAAACATCCGGCACCTGGATTTGGTCCCCATCGGTCATGATAACCAGCCGCTCCATGAAATTTCTCAGCTCTCGCACGTTCCCGGGCCAGGGATAGTCGAGCATGGGCTGCAGGGCATCTTCCGAGATCCCGATGGGCTTTTTCCCATTTTTTAAACAATAGGTGGCAATAAAATGTCGCGCCAGCAGCGGAATATCCTCTTTGCGTTCCTTCAGGGCCGGCACGCGAATGGGGATGACATTGAGTCGGAAGAACAGGTCCTCGCGAAACAACCCCTGCTGGATCTGTTGCTGCAAATTTTTATTCGTCGCCGAGATGATGCGCACATCGAAGCGAATGGGACTGGTACCGCCAACGCGCAGGAACTCATTTTCCTGAAGCACCCGCAACAGTTTGGCCTGGGATTCCGGTGACAGGTCGCCCACCTCATCCAGCAGCAGGGTGCCACCGTGGGCTTCTTCGAAGAGCCCAATCTTTTTTTTGATCGCGCCGGTGAAGGCCCCTTTTTCATGGCCAAACAACTCACTTTCGATCAGCTCGCGGGGAATTGCCGCGCAATTAACTTTGACAAATGGTTGCTGCTGGCGATTGCTCGCCTGGTGAATCTGCCGTGCTACCAATTCTTTGCCGGTCCCGTTCTCGCCATAAATAAGGATCCGACCATCCGATGGAGCCGCTCGCAGGATCTCCTGGCGCAACTTTTCCATCGCAGGCGAATTGCCGACCATCTGATAGTCGTAATCCACCAACTGGCGAAGCTGGGCCATTTCCCGACGCAAGTGATGATGGCGCTCGATATTTTTCACCTCCAGAAGGACCCGTTCTGGATGCAGGGGCTTTTCTAAAAAATTATAGGCGCCCAGCTTGGTGGCTTTGACGGCCAGCGCTAAATCGGCATGGCCGCTGATCATGATCACCTGTTGATCTGGCTTTGCCAGTTTCAACTGCTCCAGTACCTCGATGCCATTTTTGCCCGGTAACATCACATCGAGAAAAACCAGATCGAAATGCTCATCCAGAGCCGTTTGCAGGCCAGTAGTGCCATCATAGCAAATCCTGGTTTGATGCCCGGCATCGGCCAACAGGCCCGCCAGGGAACTGGCGATGTTTCGCTCGTCATCGATGATGACTATTTTCAAGGACATGGTCGATATAGCGATAATCGTTGAAAAAAGTTGAATATGGGCAGATAGGATTCTGGCCCTATTGATAGTTATACGCTATCGGCAATGCCGATGGTAATGTTCCCATCAACCGCCGGGTTCTACCCCTGTTGTTAGTTATAAGCTATCGTTGATTTTGGTCACGGCATCGCTGTTCAACAGGGACTCCAGCTTCCGCTTCATGGTCGCCGGGAAGCGGATTTGTAATGCGACATAGCCATCGACATATTCTGTGCTCAGCACCCGCGCCCATTGATAGATGGATGCCAGCAGCTTCTGTTCCGAGAGGTTTACCCGAATGCTGGCGGTCATGTTGTGCTCGGTGGCGTAGCGAACGATTTCCCGGCGCAATTCCTCGACGAAAAGACCGCGCTGTGCGGAAATCAGAAAGCTGCCCTCGAACTCCTGTTTCAGCTCTCGCAAGAGCGATTTATCTTCAACGAGGTCGATCTTATTAAATACGGTGATCACCGGCCGATCATCGATCTTCAGCTCCTTCATCACCTGTGCGATGACTGCCATCTGATCGCGAAAATGGGGGTGGCTGCAATCCACCAGATGCAGCAGCAGGTCGGCTTCTCTCGTTTCTTCCAGAGTGCTCTTGAACGAGGCCACCAGATGATGCGGCAGCTTGCGGACAAAGCCCACCGTGTCGATCAGCAGAATTTTTTGATCATCGGTGCGCTCCAACTGGCGAACCGTGGCGTCCAGCGTGGCAAACAATCGGTTTTCGACAAAGACATCGGAACTGGTGAGGGCGTTCATCAGCGTGCTTTTGCCCACATTGGTATAGCCGAGCAAGGCAACATTGAAGAGATCGCTGCGCCGGCGGCGGCGCTGATCGCGCTGTTTTTCGATCTGCTCCAACTGCTGGGTGAGATGCGCGATCCGCCTGCGAATCGCCCGGCGGTCGACTTCGAGCTGAGTTTCGCCCGGGCCGCGCAAACCAATGCCCACGCCACCGGCTTGCCGGGACAGGTGTGTCCAGCGTCGGGTGAGACGGGGGAGCAAATATTGCAATTGCGCCAGTTCCACCTGCGTTTTCGCCTCGCGCGTTTTGGCGCGCCGGGCAAAAATGTCCAGAATCAATCCGCTGCGATCGATGATCTTGACATCGCACGCCTGTTCGAGATTTCTGGCCTGCGCCGGCGAGAGATCATCATCGAAAATAATGACGTCGACAGCCAGGTCGCTCGCCTGTTGGGCCAGATAATCGACCTTGCCCTTGCCGATAAAATAGGCGGCATTGGGGGTGTATTTCTCTTGAATCACTCGCTCCAGGACCACTGCGCCGGCAGTATCCGCCAATAATGCCAGCTCATCCAGGTATTCCTCCACCAGGGCCCGATCCTGCTGGCCGCGCACCACGCCCACCAGAATCGCTCGTTCTTTAGATGGCTCGTTCAAATTTTTCTGATGTCACCTCCTGATTGGATTGCTTTGATTCTCGGGCCAATATCATCTCCACCAGCAACAGCAATAATGCCGCGGCGATGAAATGTTTCCACAATTCGCGGCCATACCGACTGCTGGTTACCGCGCTTACCAGTGACTGTTCTGGTCCGATGGTAATCAAATTGGAACTGCCGATGATCTGTTCCAGTTCATTCTGAGCGATCGGCGTGAAATCCGATTCGGCAGGATCGGGATTGACCGCCCATTGGGCCACCAGTCGATCCGCAGCCTTCAGGGAATATATTCCCGCTTGATCGGTGCCGGCGAAATTTACTCGATATTTGCCCGCAGCGACGCGCGGAATGACTTTCAATGCTTTTCCATCGGGCTTGATCACTTCCAGCGCAGCCAGATTGTCCAAACCCACGATCTCGGTGGACAATTCCTGATCGACCAACAATTGCTGATCGGATCGGTGGGCATGGCCGGCCAGATACATCACGCAGCGATTCATCAACGGCACAAACAGGCCCTTCAGATACAGATCGGACCAATTGGGATCAATGGCCGAGGCAAACACCAGCACCTTGCCCCGATCGACATTGGACTCGGTTAGAAATGGATCGTCGTTGCTAAATGCCATGACCTTTTCGTGCTGGGGCGTCAGCTTCATTCTGGTTAAAAAGAAAAACTGGGGGGATTCGATGGCCTTTTTCGGATCCTCGAAAACACCGGCAAAGATGGGATGGCTAAAATCGATAGCCCCCAGCGTCAACGATGAGGTTCGGGTGCCGATCTCGCCGATGGTTTCGGTGAACAGCGGCAGGCCCATTTTTTGATTCAAATTTTCATTATACTGTCTCAAATCTACTGCCTCGCCCAGAAAGACGATTAACCCGCCACCTGCCCGAACGTGATCGATCACCGATGAGAGCAAGATGCCCTCGACTCGAGGCAGATTGGATAGGATCACCACCTGGTACGGTTGCAACGCACCCGATTCGATCCGATTCGGTGCGAGATAGTCCACCTGGATCGCGGCGGCGGCCTGCGGCTCGGGGTTGAGCGCTAACTGCAAAAATCTCGTGTCGCGCTCATTCTGGCCGATCACCAGAACCTTGATCTGCTCGGGAACCGAAAGGGTAAAAAAGCAGCGATTATCCCCAAACAGATCATCGTCCTCCAGCAACGCCGACCCCGCAATCAGTCCCGTTCGCTGCGGCACAATTCGGAATTTGGCGGTTTGACTGGCACCCGGCTCGACCGCGATCGTTGCCTGCCCCATGCGCCTGTCATCCAGGAAAAGCTGAATCAGCTTATTTCGTTCAGCTTTGGCGCCGGAGTTTTTAACCGTCGCCTCCAGTTCAAAAAGCTTGTCCTTTTCGATGATTTGATTGGCCGGCTTGACCCCGGCAATCAGCAGGTTGCTGGCCTGGGTGGTTTGGATGGGAATAAGATAGATTTTTATCCGAGCATTATCGAAGATCGCCGCGGATTGTTGTCCCATTTGTCGAAATGCGGTTTGCTGGAAATCAGAGATCACGTAGATCTCTCTATTGAGATTGGGACTCTGTTCCAGGATGTCCCGCGCTTGCACCAGGGCCGCGACCAGATCGGTAGATCGCTGGCTGGGCGTTGCTTTTTGAATGATTTTCAAAACTGCCTGAAAGTCGTATTTTGGATTCTCGAAAATGGGGGGCGCTCCGGTTGTGGCGTAGAGACCATGAATCTCGTCCCCGACCTGGAACAGGTTTTCTAATTCCTGGGCGCGTTGCCTGGCCACATCGAAGGCCTGGCGCCCGCCGGATTCGAGGCTCATGCTCAGGCTATTGTCCAGAATCAAAACAGCGGTGGTTCTGGCTGCGGTGTGAACGCCGGCGCTCAGATGGCCTTTCAACGTTGGCCGGGCAAAGGCCAGCACCAGCAACAGAACGACCAATGTTCTCAGGATCAGTAGCACGATCTGTCGCAGTCGAAGGCGTCGGATCTGTTGACTTTGCAGCTCTTTCAGAAATCGCAACGTACTGAATGGAACTGTCCTGGCTTTCTGGCGAGTGATGAGATGAATGATAATCGGAATGGCGCCAGCAATCAGGCCCAATAAAACTGCTGAATTTAAAAATGTCATGAGCGGTAACTGGTTCGGATAAATATTTTTTTAAATTATACCTCTGGAAAAGCGATTGGTTTCTCGATTTGTTGTCTGACAGGAATTAAGTCAAAAGAATTGTGAGCCAATGACGATCCTCTGCTGCCAACTCTAACTGTACGATGGAATAATGCGGCTGAGATGCTAATATGGTTCGTGCGATCCTGGGCGGAACAGGTTGCTGAGGTTCAGCCGGTTGCATATCGACCGGAGGAATAGATCAAATTTCGTCGATCCTGTCGACTTTGGTGCACCCTTGCGTCGGGGATGGCTGGATAATTCAAAATGCCAACTGCATCATGGGCGCTGGACCTTGCGAGGAAAGCCAGGAATACCCGCAGCACCGTGGGGTTTTGATGTTAGCAATCGGCTGTCTTGCGTTCCCTGTCAGATTTGGGAGCGGAAGCAAGTGGTGACCGAAGTTCAAGCGGCTGTGGCTTATCTTATCTCGCGGTTGAAGGCACTAAGGTTCAAGATGACCGAGGCTGATTAGGATTGCTCAGGTGACTCGAACCAGAATCAGGTGCGATTCATTTACCGGAGGAATGCCACTAACAATCAGGCCCGGACGTGTTGCAGAGCAACGTCGCTGATAGACCCGGCGGCAGATTGCATTATCTCATGGGGAGAGTTAGCGCACGACGCCAGCACTGATCACCAGCACTGCGATGCCGATGACGTAGAACGACACCTTCAAGGTCTTTCCTGACGCAAACGGTATTATCGCGGCAATGAGAAATGGGATACTTGCGAGGATGACCCCCACTTTCCAATAATATTCTTTCGCGTCCGATCGTCTCTGTGTTTTCGGGTGGGCTCACGAAGGAATCAGGTGATCGTTCATCCGGCTCCAAATTTGAATCGCTAACCAACACGGATTACAGTTCAACAAAATCATTGCTGTCCCGCGTCATCATCTATTGGGGGTAGGAGTGATGCGGAACGGTGTTATGACCCCATTAATGAAAGCTCAGGCGTACTAAAAATCATTCAGGCTACTTCCGGAGAATCAGTCCAGAAGTAGCCTGAAAATAAGCTTCAGGGCAATGGCGTGCCCTCCTGGTGCAGTCGACTGCTGCCAGCGCTCGCAGAATTCATCATTAATGTTTTTCAGAAAAATGTCGGTACAATAGCCAGGTCACGATGAAAGAAATTATAAAAATAAAAGTGGGCAGGATGATTCCCAGTATTGGGCTGCCAATGCTGCCCATAACAGTCAAGCCAACAGCAAGCATATTATTCTTCCTTTCCTTTGGATGGAGCGGCTTTTTTGTGTTTATTATAAGACACCCAGGCGATAATCAATCCGACGAACGAGGCAATCAGCGCCATCAACATGCCAATAGAAAACATGATGATCTTGGTATTCATTTATCTTCCTCCCATTTCACGCTTTTTTCCAATTCAATGAGATATTCTTTTTGCTTCTGCTCGTAATCCGATGAGATAACTTTCAGTTTTGGATTAATGATCCAGAACATGAGCACCGTAGCAACAATTCCTCCGGCGAGCACCACAAAGCCAACCGGCTGCAGTAAAAATGACAGCGCTGTGCCCACGGTCAACATGATGTAGGATAGCACCGCGAAAATGCAGGCGAACAGATCCTCTTTGGTCCATTCGTCGGCTTCGGCCGGTGTCCAGCTCCGTTTTATGAAAGCCATTTTTTTCCTCCGTCATTTTGAAATTTCAAATCCCAATCGCCAAATTCCCAATAAATCGTAGTCCCCCAATCCCCAATTACCCAATCCCCAATTACCTAATTACCTAATTACCTAATTACCTAATTACCTAATTACCCAATTCCCCCTTCTGCCCCAACAATCCCCTTCGCTCTGCCTCTTTCCTCACCGGACCCCACCAGCCGAGCGGTTTGGACATGACATAATATTTGACCAGTCGATCCATGTTCTCTGGCGGCGTGAGAAAAGTGACCGGGATATAAATTAGAGCCATGAGAACAACCAGCAACCAGAATTGCTGAAAATCTTTCAAATGAGGCATCACTCCAACTTCAGGCAGAATCCACACGATCAGCCAGCTAATGCTGAGATTGGCGATCCAGGCCGAGAGATAGCCCCAGGAGTTGAAGCGCCACCAGATCACTTGCAAAATATTGGGCAGCCAGACCCCGGCAGCCATGATCCAGAGGGCAAAGATGAGCCAACTGGTGATTTCTTCCATCATCAAGCCGTAGACGAATGAGCCCAACAGCAGCACGACAGTGGCAATTCGTCCGACTCGAATCAACGTTTGTGGAGATGCCTTGGGATTGAGGTAATGATGATACAAATCTCGGGTGAAATACATCGCGCCCAGATTCAATTGGGTGGCAATGGTGGAGAGATGGATGGCCACGATGGCGGCAAAGAAGAAGCCGATCATTCCCACCGGCAATGATTCGAAGCCCAGTCGAAACCAGCCTAACTCATAGTCCTTGGTTTCGGCAATATTGGGATAGAGCACAAAGAAACCCAGGATCGCGGCGGCCCAGATGGCGTTGCGAGTGAGCACCAGGGCGGTGCCGCCCCAGATGCTATACGAGGCATCCCGTACGGTTTTGGAGCTTTGAATGCGCTGCGCTTCGGTATACCAATCGATGGCGGTTCCCATGCCCACGCCACCGATTATCGCCACCACGAACATGGTAATGAACCAGGCGGGGGTAAAATCTTCGGTAAAATGGAACGGATTCAGGCGCCAGGCCTGTCCCAGCTCTCCCAATTTGGCCACGATATGAGCCGGGCCGCCGGCATAAACAATACCCCAGATCGACACGATGAGAATGGCCAGAAACGCAATCACGCCCTGCTGAAAATCGGCCATGACCACGCCCCAATAGCCGGCTGCGGTGACGTAAATGGCACAGACGGCTGAGAACACGATCAGTCCGATCCAATTGGGCCAGCCAAAGGCATAATTGCAGACCTTGCCCATGGCAATACCCACCCAGCCCAGAATGAACATGTTCATGAAGATCTGCCAGCCGGCCACCCAGCCGCGAAGCAACTCGGCGCCCAGCCCACTGAAACGCAACGTCTGCCATTCGGCCTGGGAATAGGCCAGCGAGCGGCGAAAGATGCGCGTGGACACAAATGCTGAGACCGCGCACCAGGCCGAGAAAAAGGTATACCAGATGCCGGCCAGGCCGTGTTTGTAGATAACACCCGTGACCCAAATCGGTGTATCCGTCGCGGTGTGCGTGGCGTACACCGAGGTTGCTGGCAGCCACCAGGGCAGTCCCCGGCCGGCCAGGAAGAAATCGGCTTCCGATCGTTTGCCGAGCCGATAGAACAGCGCGCCGCAGCCGATCATAAGCACCAGAAATAGAATCATCCAGACCCAATCGAGAAACGCAAATTGAACCTGACCCATTCAGTACTCCTTAAGTTTGTTTTTTCTTTCAATACCCAATTCGTGAGCAACAACCAAAGCAATATGGTTGTTTGTGACCAATTGGTATCGCTACTAATAAAACCATTTTTGATAATCCTAATAACACATTATGAGCGGGATAAGTATAGCGCAAAATACCAGGCGCTGGATTGAATCGGCGTCACGAGAAATAGTCGCGCAATTGGCGGATCACAGGAAAACATACCGGTCGCAAATCACGATGGCGATCTGATTTTCGGCGAACCGTAAACGATCCGATGGTGGTGTCGCTAACACGGAACAGAACCAGCGATTGCTTCCGGCGGCATGGCGCCAGCCGTGATCCGTCGTCCGGCACCATCTGAGGCGATGACTTCCATCGGCGGTTCCCTATTTGGCCGGGGTAGTGGGAATGTTGTTCTTATCGCCGTTTATGGAGTTAAGGCGTCAGCCTTTTACAGAATTAAGGTTTAAGCCTTTTAGTAAACCTACAAAAAATTATGAACCGATGTACTAAGAGACTCTATGCCAAAGAACGCGCTCAAATATATCCTAATAAGTTTAAAAAGTCAAGCGAAATAATTCTGTTATCGACAAAGCAGATTTTTTCCTGTTGCTGCGCGTCAGGGCTGGTTCGGTGCCGGCAGCTTGAACCGGCCATTTTGAGATTTCAGGTTTTTACTGAAAGTTATTTCCCAATATCCTCGGCCGCGGCCGTGCGTATGGCATGTCCAGGGATCGACTGCCGCCATCGCTGAACCGAAGATGAGCAAAGCAAAGTCAAAAATATGCCGGCTGGCTGCTGGAACAATTTCCCCGATCATCAGTGATACAAAATAGCTGAACAAGCTCGACCCCAATTTATGACCAGTCAAATTTATCGCTCAGGGAGGAATTATGAAAGAGATTCGTCCTTCGATCAACCTCTATGGCGCAATTTTTCTGATAGCCTTCTTGTTGCAAAATAGTGCCATCGCCAAAGATTTGCCAAAAACTTCGGCTCCGTCGATCGCTCGCGATTGGGAATGGCTGGATGCCAATCAAATTGCGATGGTGATTATGAACAACGGTACATTTGCCCGTCATCCGCAGACTGGCAATGCGGCGTTCTTTTATCCACGGGGCACGGACAAAACCGCCATTTATGCGGCTGGCCTCTGGATTGCTGGAAAGGTGAATGGAGAAGTTCGAACCGCCTGTGCTGATTATATCGCAGAATATCAACCGGGGGTTATCCTGCCAGATGGCAAACCCGATAATCCGGAGCGGGAAAAATATCGCATCTACAAAATCAAGCCCGGCGACTCGGCCGATCCCAATGATCCAAATTACAACAAGGACTATGCCGAGTGGCCTGTTGCCGACGGAGCACCGCTCGATGCCGCTGGTAAACCATTGGTTTTGGGCGACCAAACCCTGTGGTGTGTGATGAATGATGCCAGCCCAATTTTACACGGCTCTGGCTATAATACGGCTCCGTTGAATATCGAGGTGCAGTTGTTCGCCTGGGCGTTCGATGATAGCACAACGCCATTGGGTAAAACGGTTTTTCTTTACTATACCCTGATCAACAAGGGCTCGGCCACTATTTCCGATGCCTATATTGGAATTTATGTGGATTGCGATTTGGGCAGCTCCAACGATGATGAGATGGCCTGCGATACCACACTCAATATGACCTATGTTTATAATGGTAAGAATGTGGATCCGGTGTACGGGGCAACGATTCCGGCCGTGGGACTTTGCCTGTTGCAGGGCCCGGCAGTTCCCGCTCCCGGCACTACTGCGCACCAATTTCAACACCAGCCGCTACCAAATTCCAAATTACTATCGATGACATCCAACAGCGCCTATTACTGAGCACACGAGCGGTATTTTCAACCAAATTATAACCGCTACGGGTCCGTGCGACTCTACGACAATTTTAGGGGTTTTGATGGGCTGGGTGATCCTGTCATTGATCCAACCACAGGGGCTGTTTCTCCGTTAATGAATAGCGGCGATCCGGTGACCAATACCGGATGGCTGCAGGGGCTTTATTTCCATCCCTGTGACACCTATTTTATGTCGGGCAGCGGCGCATTTTCGTTAGCGCCCTTCGATACCCAGCGAGTGGTGTATGCCCTCATCGTGGGTCAAGGGGATAGTCGCCTGACCAGCATCATGGATTTGAGGAAAAACGCCAATTTTGTGCGCAATGCTTTCCGATCCCAATTTTCGATGTTAGCCGAAGCCACCGCTACGGTGCGCTACCTTTCGGCAACCGAGGCGGAGGTCAAAGTAACCGCCCAAATAAAAGGACCGCAAGACGCGCGCGCGATTCGGGCCGAATTTTATGATTATCATCAGGCGCTGATTCACGCCATGGACTTATTCGATGATGGCCAGCATGATAATGGCCTGGCAAATGATCAAATCTGGGGCCATCGCTGGCAAACCGCAACCACCACTGAGGCTTATTATCTCAATTTAAACATCATCGACGCCAATTCGAAAACGCATGAGTTCCGCCATGCCGCGGATAATATCACCCTGTCCGCCAGCGGTCCAATTGTCACGTCACTTAACGTGGCTGCCGACCACATCAACAGTGACGGCAAGCTGAATCCGGGTGAGAATGCCCGCCTGACCCTGGCGGTCACCAATAATTTTTCGCATGAATTAGGGGCATTGAATGTGCAAATAACCACCGATGATCCTTTTGCCAGGATCGAGCCGCAGCATTTCTTTTTCAAAAATCTCCTTCCCGGGGTCAGCAAGGAACTGAGTTACCATCGCGATTCCAGTGGGACCTATTTTGTCCTGGATCTGGCAGCGAACCTCCCGGATACTCACACCCTGTTTGTGGACGCCACGCTGATCGACAATCAACATCACATCTGGCGGCAGCGAGGATGCGCTGGTTTAAAAACCGAACCGCTGAAATACGTTCCCAATCGAGTAATTCCGGCGCATGTTTCCGGCTATAGCGATGCGAGGTTTGTGGTGAGTGTGATTGATCCCAAAGCGCTTACCGGACACACTTACCTGATCACGGTTACCGATGCGATTAATCCTGCCGGGGAACAGGGCTTTAATTTGATCGACCAAAACCTGGGAACCATCTTGCTGCAAAATCAGGCGGTGCCGGACCGATACGCCTATAACATTCCAATTACGGATGGTTTTAAAATCATCGAAGCCTATCTTCCGAAAGGCGGCATTGTTGCCTCCTTTGAGCAAGCTGCCGGTGGAAATCCGAATTATCCTTTCAATGAGCTATCCAAAGCCATAACTTATCGCAATGCTCCGGTGGAGGCATTTCAGCCAGTGGAAATGGTGTTCACCAATACCATCGATAGCAGCGGCATCCTGGGACCACCCCTGGGGCAGGGAGCATTTCAATACAACTTTTTCCCGTCCAATGGTCCGCATGGATTCTATCGCTCTGCCTTTGAGATCTATCGGCTGGAGAATGGCCAGCGAGCCGGGCGGTTGAACGCTTGTTTTGAGGAATCCTGGCCCTGGCTACCAAATTATAACCTCACCTGGACACCCGGTGAATTCTTATATATCATGGCGACGGAATATGACTCTACTGGACAATACTATTTCCAGCCAACCAGCCAGCCCAAAAGCGAGGTGCTTTATGTCGTGAGCTTCAGTTTTGTTTCGAAAACCAGTGTGGTTGATGCCGGCGATCGCTGCTTTATGGACCGAGAATTTCGGGCAACCAGGGAAGATGTGTGGAGCTTTCTGCCCACTCGGGCCGACGAGGAGCGGGGGAATGTACCGGCCGCGTTTCGATTGTACCAGAACTACCCCAATCCCTTTAATAGCATGACGACCATCTGTTTCGCGATTCGAGAAACCACGCCGATTTCGCTAAAGATTTTCAATGTGATGGGGCAGGCGGTCAGCGAATTGATCGACCAAGAATATGCGCCGGGCAATTATTTGGTGCGCTGGGATGGCCGGGATCGGAGCGGCCACGCGGTGGCATCGGGGTTGTATTTCGTTCGGCTGCAGGGCAAAGATAACAGCGCAGTGATCAAAATGATGCTGCTGCGATAAGAGAAATACCGGGGCTGAATGGGTCTATTGTATTACCAGGGTAATCCTGCATTTTGTGTTGAGAGTTCGCGTCATTGCTCCTGCGGGATTGAAATTTATCCACCAGCAGCAGAACCGGTTGGAAGATTGATCGGATGGAAATTGAAGTTCGACGCTTGCTCTGCAATTCTATTAGCAAATTCAGGTTGCATGTTGGGGCAAGAAATTTTAAAAAACTAAAAGTGATATATGGAGATACTCCACTGCCGTCCCAAATGATTTAACTTTGCAATTTTGTTCCCTGGCAAAATAGGCCGCTGGAAGCAAATTTATTCGTTTATCAAGATGAGGTATTTTTTCCACCGGTCTGCCAGTTGGTAATTGGCGTCGACTTACGGGTGGATTATGAGATCAAAAGGTACAGCCTTATTTTTAAGACCGAATTTAAACGCAACGTTCGCCAGGAAGACGCTGAGTCCGCAAAGAGATTTCGTAAAACCTCACTGATGAGTGTACAGAGCGACTGACCGGTCGCCTAATTTTTTGAAATTTGGGAAACATTCCATTTTTAAGCGACCGGTCAATCCACCGGTAACTGATCTTTTGCGAAATTTTTGATAACATTCTTGCTTAGCGATCTTTGCGTCGCCTTTGTGTCCTTTGCGTTAAAAAAAAATCTCAGGTTGATGCTTAAGGCCAATTGGCGTACTATGTTTTGCTGTCCCAAATGCTCGATGAGAAATCCTGTTTTGGACACGAGCGTTTTTCAATATGGTAATAAGGTTGCTGCGATCACAGATTTTTATCTGTTCCTGAGGTTTTATTCAGCCGGATATAGGCGACCCCTGCAGAAAACCTGATTCACCTTAGTGCTTGATTTCAAGAATCCGTTTAGGGTTTGAAAGTGTCCGACTATTAAAAATAACGTCCAGCTCAGCAGGATCAATTCTTGCTGGCTTTGACTATTTCAGCTTCTTGGAATGGAGTTAGCGTGGTAACCCTAAACTGCTCCCGCATGAAATTATGGAATGATGTACCGAATTCAACAGGGTCAATAGGATTTGATCCATTCCCCTGGCTGAAAAAAAACTGATTAACCTTGGTAACCAGGTCGAACCAGGATCGCCCGAACCTTATTACCTTATCGAGAATATTCCTCAAAACAAAATAAGCGAATAAGGTTTAGCATCGGTGGATCATCTTATGCTACCAGGGTTAA
>CAZYNP010000082.1:0-22453 GCA_964647995.1 uncultured Cytophagia bacterium | reverse complement strand
AAAAAACAACATGTGGATTTTTTAAAATCAAGACAAACTGTCAAATGTGGGTTATAACTGATCTTTTACCAGCGATAAAATTGTGGCATCAAAATGCAACAGTCATCCATGGGTTAGCTAAAACGTTAGCGCGGCCGAGGACAATACCTTGATAAACTCACGCATCGTAGACCAAAAGAGGATCAATGGCGGCAACGCCGCCAGGGGGTATCCGGCAAACATGAGCCCATATTTGATGCCGTTGATCAAATTCGAGCACACCGAAAAATGGCTCAATAACCCCATCGGAACCACCAACCGATCCATCGATTAAATCGCCACCTGGGGCTGGAAGAATTCGTTCCAGGTGGCGATCAAATTGATACGATGGATTGCCGTTCCCAACGTTTGGCAACATCAAACAAGTAAATCGCTGGCAAAGAGGAAAACAACACGAAGATAATAACCGCTATTTCATTGGCGTTAACTCCAGGAGGGTCGCTCTGGCAAATGCAACTGAAATTCAGCTACTAATTCGGCCTCCATCGCTGCCGTATATTTTCCGGTCAAAAAACGCTCCAGAATATCGTTGTAAAATTGTTCCCAGGAAGCTTCCTCCTGACCGGGAATGATTGGATAGAAAGGAATATTATTGGCTCTGGCGGCTTTGAGGTCGCCGGGCGCATCGCCGATCATCAGGCAATGCCCCGCCACATACTTGCCAGCCGCAGTAAATTGGAGATGCTCTTTCTTGCTGCCCATCTCCTGGCCGGCGATAATTGCAGCATATTGGGCAATGTCGTTCTCCTGCCATTCTCGCAGCAAGGCTTCCGCAGGTGTCGAAGAGACGACGATGATGTCGGCCTGATCTGTTAACCTGGCCAGCACCTCTTTGACCAACGGAAACGGCTGCACCCCTGTGACCACCCGGGCAATGGCTTCATTGATGGCAATGCTCCAGTCGTAAACCCGGCGCAGTTCGTCACTCTGAGTTCTTTCCATTTCCGCTTTTAATGCAGGATTACCCAGCTTCGTCTCTTTCTGGGTCCACGCCTGCAAATCGTTTAGCTCTGGAATTATCACGCCCCTTCTTTTGACCGCTTCTCGTTTTCGCAGCAGGTCGAACGTCTTTTGCAACGCCAGAAATCGATTGCAGCCGCGATCCTGTGAATAGAGATTTACAAATTCCCAGGCCTCTCGGGCATATTTGGACACTGCGGCCAGTTTCCACTTCTCGATGGTCACCGGGCAGAAGCACTCTTTGTGCTTCGGTTCCATTGAATCAAACACGCAGCCATCCGAATCGATGCCCACCAGAAAGCGATGTTGGGGCTGGAAGTTGATCAAATCTTCTCTTGTGAAGTGCATGTTCGTCCTCATCAAAATTCTACCAAAGAAAAAAATTGCCTATCATGAACGATTGGATTTTAGAGCCAGCCGGTAACTAACAACGACTGAGGAGTTTATCGCACCACGCGCGCACTGCCGCCAGCCACGATCTTCTCCACTTCCGCCAGCGTGGCCATGGAGGTGTCGCCCGGTGTCGTCATGGCCAGCGCGCCATGAGCAGCCCCGTAGGCAACGGCTTTCTCGGGATTTTGCAATTCCATGAGCCCATAAATGAACCCCGAGGCAAAGCTATCGCCACCTCCCACTCGATCCAATATCTCCAATGCCGGCCGATGCGGAGCTTCATAAAATTCACCATCGACCCAGGCAATCGCGCCCCAATCGTTCACTGTCGCTGACCGCACGGCTCGCAGCGTCGTGGCCGCAGCCTGGAAATTAGGATATGCGCGAACCGCCCGCTCGATCATTTTTTTAAAGCTAACCACCTCCAGTTCGGTCAGATTCTCGTCCACTCCTTCCACTTCAAATCCCAGACAGGCAGTGAAATCCTCCTCATTTCCGAGCATGACGTCTACGTATCGAGCAATCTCTTTATTCACGGCCTGCGCCCGTTCTTTGCCGCCGATGGCCTTCCACAATGACGGCCGATAATTCAAGTCATAGGAGATAATGGTACCATACTTTTTCGCAACGCTCATCGCCTCCAAAATCACCTCGGGCGTGGTCGCCGAGAGCGCGGCAAAGATCCCGCCGGTATGAAACCAGCGCACGCCCATTTCTCCGAAAATTCGTTCCCAGTCAAAATCGCCCCGCTTCAATTGCGAAGCTGCCGTATGGCCACGGTCAGAACAGCCAACCGCCCCCCGAATCCCGAAGCCACGCTCCGTAAAATTCAAGCCATTCCGAACCGTTCGGCCAATGCCATCATACGGCAACCATTTGATCAAAGCAACATCGACCCCACCCTGAAGAATAAAATCTTCGATCAATCGGCCCACCGGATTATCAGCGAACGCGGTAGCAACGGCCGTTCTCAAGCCGAAGCACCGGCGCAATCCTCGAGCAACATTATATTCGCCGCCGCCTTCCCAGACACGAAAAAACCGGGTGGTGTGAATTCTCCCTTCGCCGGGATCCAACCGCAACATGACCTCGCCCAGCGATAGCAGGTCATATTGGCATTCATCTTTTGATTTCACCTTCAACCCCATTTTACAAATTCCTCCAAATTTTAGATGTTCATCAGTATTCAAACCCAGCCTTTGCTGGTGACAATATCGCATTTGCCGGTCGTCGACCGCGCTCGATAAGCCAAACTGGCTTGAGGCGGTTGCGTTTTACAGCTTTGACCATCGCGCCGCAATTATGGTTTATTGAATCACAACCAAGCATTCTTCACGGAGAGCGCTTTTAAATCCACTCCGTATGGAAAAATTGCCCCCGCGGTCGATCAACCCGTTCGTAGGTGTGTGCTCCAAAATAATCTCGTTGTGCCTGCAACAAATTCGCTGGCAGCCGGGCGCTGCGGTACCCATCGTAATAGGCCAGAGCGCTGGAGAAGGCCGGGATGGAAATGCCGGCTTCAACTGCTGCGGCCACGACCTTGCGCCAGCCCGATTGCGTTTCGGCCAGAGTTGTTTGAAAATATGGATCGAGCAGCAGATTGGGCAGGTCGGGCTGCCGATCGAAAGCAGCTTTGATCTTCTCCAAAAATTGCGCCCGGATAATGCAACCCGCTCGCCACAATAACGCGATTGCGCCAAATTGCAACCCATAACGATATTCCTCGGACGCAGCACGCAACAACTGGAACCCCTGAGCATAGGAGCAAATTTTTGAAGCATACAGCGCCTGGCGGATCATGGCAATAAATTCCTGACGCGCACCGGTAAAATTGGGACGAGGACCAGATAGGATCGTGGCGGCCGCCAGCCGTTCCTCCTTTAGCGCACTCATGGTTCGCGCAAACACTGCTTCCGCAATGGTCATGGCCGGGATACCCAGATCCAGCGCCATCTGGCTGGTCCATTTGCCGGTGCCTTTCTGGCCGGCGGTATCGAGAATGACATGAATCATCGGCTTGCTGGTCTCCGGATCTTTTTTGCCCATGATGTGGCTGGTGATCTCAATGAGATAGCTATTGAGCTCGCCCTGGTTCCATTCGTGAAAGACCTGCTGCATTTCGTCGGGCGTCAAACCAAGCAGTTGCTCCATCAAAAAATAGGCTTCGCAAATCATCTGCATGTCGCCGTACTCAATCCCATTGTGCACCATTTTCACAAAATGCCCCGCACCGCCATTGCCGACCCATTCGCAGCAGGGTGTGCCGTCTGGCACCCTGGCGGCAATCGCCTGCAGCAGCGGCTTAACCAGAGGCCAGGCTTCGGGATTGCCGCCGGGCATGATGGATGGTCCCCATAGCGCGCCCTCTTCGCCTCCGCTAATACCGGTACCAATATAAAGTATGCCTTTCCGGGTCAATTCAGCCGTTCGTCGTTCGGTATCGGCAAAATAGCTGTTGCCGCCATCCATCAGCACATCACCTGCTGATAGCAAGGGGACTATCTCGGCGATTACGGCATCCACGGCCTTGCCGGCTGGCACCATCATCAAAATCTTTCGGGGCGAAATTAGGCGCTCCACCAATTCCCGCAAGGATGTTGTTACCAGCAGGTTCTTTCCCTTGAATTTTTCCTGGCTTGACTGCTGTTTCGATCTGTCCAGATCGAAGCCGACTACAGAAAAACCATGTCGTTCCAGATTCAAGGCTAAATTTTGCCCCATAACGCCCAGACCAATGATTCCAATCTCATACTTTTGCATAATGCGTCTCCTCATTCATGAACTGTCTGCCCATCAAGCTTACTTGATTCATTCAAACCCCAATAAGTTCTTAGGTCGACTTATGAATACCATCTACAAAGATTGCAGCCGTGCCAGTCAGCTATCGGCGTCAATTTAGCCACCAAGGCCCAACGACACGAAGCATCTGCGCCCCATTATCTTATGAAACGAAGCTATGGCCAAAGAATTCGCTGACAACGGAGTTCTTTTTAGCCATATTTTCTAAAATGCAATCTAATTTCATTGTGTCTTCGAGTCTTGGTGGCATTACCAATACTTGAGTTGACGCCGGTCGACGGATGAACGGAGGTACCGGTCATCAAAGTGCACGCTCAGCAAGCTGAAAAATGCACCAACCTGCCCCTTCGCACAGTTCCGGTCGCCAGTTCAAATGGTCATCGCGGTAAATCCGCCGTCCACGCGCACAATGGCCCCCGTGACGAACGAAGATGCTTTTTCGGATGCCAGCCAGATAACCGCACCAATCAATTCCTTCGGTTCGCCAAAGCGGGCCAGCGGCGTGTGTCGATAAATATCCCGCACTCGTTCTTCGGTCAGGATAGTTCGATTCTGTTCAGCCGGGAAAAACCCGGGTGCGATCGCATTCACCCGAATCCGATGCGCTGCCCACTCCCGGGCCAAAAACTGCGTCAGATTATTCACTCCTGCCTTAGAAATGCTGTAGGTAAACACTTTAGACAGCGGCGGTCCCGAAGAAGCTGATGAAATATTGATAATGCTGCCTCCCGCGGCCTGCTCTATCATGCGTGCACCAAATACCTGAGAGGCCAGGAACATGCTTTTGAGATTGACCTGCAGGATTTTGTCCCATTCTTCCTCGGAAATTTCCAAAAACGGTGTGCTGGAATTGATGCCGGGAGCATTGATTAGAATATCCACCCGTCCCCATTGCGATGTTATTTCCCGTTCGGCCGCCAGCAAATCCGCTTTGTTGGTAGCATCCACTGCCACCGCCATCGCCCGGCGACCGGATGCCTGGATTTGATGGGCTTTCTTTTGGGCATTCGCCAGATTCAAGTCCAAAATGGCGATGTCAGCGCCCGCCTGCGCCAGCCCATCGGCCATGGCGCCAGCCAGAACACCTCCGCCCCCAATCAGCACGGCCACTTTTCCGCGCAAACCGAAAAGGTCCTCCAGGTAATTCATGTCGCTCTCCTTTCGCTAATTACCTCATCGTTGCCGGTGACAGAAACAACGGCTTAATATGCCGCTCAAATAGATTCTCCCGCACATTCCTGAAGATGGTGGTTTCGTGCTTCGCCAGCAAATCGAGATAGCGCGACCCCATTTCCGCTGCAATCTTGTAGGCCACATGCAGCAACTGCCGAAAGTGCTTATTGAATGAAGGATTTTCGGGCTGATGTCGCAATGCCGCGGTGAACGTGGCCTCATCCCACCGACCAACGAGTTCGGGTGTCGGTAATTGTGCGACGGCAATATCGATGACCGTGGCATAGGGCTGAGTAAGCTCCTGGAAACGAGCATACGCCTGTCGATAGATGTCTTTGGCCAACGCCAGACCGTCGCCACCCGCCTCGGCCAATCCGATCAGTTCCTCCAGCCAGGTCGTGCCGGCAGTCTTCAAATGCACGCCGGCATCCGTTTGCTTCAAAATCTGCTGCATGGGTCGATAGAGTGAAAATTTGTCGCTACCCGAATGAACGCTGAGCTTGACGCCCTGCAAAATCGGGAATTGGGATTGGGCAAATTGAACCGCGGCGATATCCTGCCGAAACTCGACCACAAACTCATCGAGCTGGCCGACATAATCGATCCCTTTATTAAAGCGGCCGCTGAATTTGGGAGCAATGGTCGCCAGCGGTATCTCTCTCTGCGCCAGTCCGGCCAAAATGAAAAAAATTTCGATCGGTGATTGTGGTACCTGGGTCTCATCCATGGATACTTCCACCAGAAATGGTGCCGACCCCTTTCTGGCCACCAGATAGGCGTAGATTTTGCCGGCCTCCTCGATCGCCAACAAGTATCGCTGCGCAATATCGGCCAGAGTGGTGCGAGTAATTGTGAACGATGTTTCGATGCCAGGGATGAACAACTCGCCCAGAAACTGGTCATGTTGCTTAATAAACAATTCGGTTTTCCTGGCATCGGCCGGCTTCCCGATCTGATCGGCCACATCGATGGTAAAAAAATCGGAAGCGGCCAGGAAGAAATCCACATTTTTCAAGCCGATGTGATCGGCATCGACAAAATAATCGGCCTTCCAGTTCAGCGCTTTGACTGCGGCGTCAGCCGCCTGGCGAGTTTGCTCCGGCGTGCTGCCGATGATCTGATGTTCACGATAGGATTTATTCCAGACCGGCGTAAGGTCCACTCCCAATGCCTGCGCGTCCATGATTGCCTGAAGCTGGGCTCGGCCTTGATGGGCGAAACGATCACCAATGCCCAGCGAATATTTTTGTAGTTTCATGATCTTTCCAGTCCTTTCCTGCTGGTTAGCAAACCGACGACGGATCGGCTGCGGTTAACGTCATATCTCTGACGGCCATGGTTGGCACGACCACGGCATTATAGTTTATAGGCTTGTTTGACGAGATCATAGGCCAGAGCACGGCTCATTTTTCGGGCATCATTCCTGTCGATGATATGTCGGGCCACCAAGCCCGCCAGAAAATTGGAATCCATGCGCCGGGCCAGATCATGCCGGGCGGGAATCGAGGGAAAAGCCCGGGTATCATCATTGAAGCCTACGGTGTTGTAAATGCCAGCCGTTTCCGTGACCATCTGGCGGAATCGAGTCATGCCCTGGATGCTATCATGAAACCACCACGGCGGTCCCAATTTCAAGGCAGGGTAATGCCCCGCCAATGGCGCCAATTCCCGGGAATAAGTGGTTTCATCCAGAGTGAAGACAATCAGCGTGAATTGCTTTTCATTCCCGAATTTATTCAGCAACTCGTGCAGGTTGTGCGTGTATTCGGTCGTCACCGGAATGTCGCAGCCCTTATCCGGCCCGAATCGTTCAAAAATGAGCTGATTATGATTGCGGAACGAACCGGGGTGGATTTGCATTACCAGGCCATCCTCGACGCTCATGCGCGCCATTTCCATTAACATGTGCGCAGTGAATTGAGCTGCCATGTCGGCCGTTGCTTTGCCCTGCAGGGCCTTCTGAAAAATCTGATCCACAGCTCGGGGGGAAAGCTCATGAGCATAGGGGCTAAAGACCCCCTGATCGGTGGATACGGCGCCCATCTCGGCAAAAAAGCGGCGACGCTGCTCCAGGGCCTGAATAAACTCTTTGAACGAGCCGATTGCGATATCGCTCACTGCACTGAGGCGATGGATCTGCTCGCGCCAATCGCGGGCCAGGAGATTGATCACTCCATCCGGTCGAAAACAGGGGATGATTCGCCCCGTCCAACCTGAATTGCGAATGGCCTGATGGTGCTCCAGGGTGTCGGTGGGGCTATCTGTGGTCGTCAGCACTTCGATATTGAAGCGATCAAACAGCCGCCGGGGCAAGAACTCAGGACCGGCTAATTGTTCACTGATGCGGTCATAAATCCGCGCCGCTGATTCACCGTTCAATTTCTCGCGAATACCAAAGACGTGGTACAACTCATGGTTCAACCAGACGCCGGTGGGCGTGCCAGCAAAGAGGTAGTAGTGCTCGCCAAATAGTTGCCAGATTTTTCGATGATCGGTTTCCACCGGTGTGCCATCCCTGGTCGGAATGCCCAATGCTTCCATGGCAATCCCCTGAGAATAGAGCATGCGAAAAACATAGTGGTCGGGAATCAAGAGCAATTCGGTGGGGTCAGGAAACGGTTCGTTCTGCGCAAAGATTCTGGGATCAACGTGGCCGTGGGGGCTCACGATCGGGAGATCTTTGACGGTTTCATAGAGTTCGCGCGCCAGATTTCTAATTTTGGGATTGGCATCAAAAAAACGATTTTCATCCAGGATCAATTTTTCAGCCATAAATTCTATCCTCAAGTTAGTTCGATTTTGGGGCACAGGATTTGCGAACGACCAATTTTGTTTCCAACAAAATTTTCTCATTGAGCGGGGAGGCGGCCGCCATTTGCTTAAAAAGCAATCTGGCCGCAGTGCGGCCAATATCGTAGGCCGGCACCTGCACCGTAGTCAAGGGCACTCGAGCAGCGTCACAAAACTCGATGTTATCGAAGCCAACGACCGAAACCTGCTCCGGCACGCCGACGCCCAACTCGGCAAGCGCAGTGATCAATCCCAGCGCTACCAGATCATTGTAGCAGAAGACGGCAGTGGGCCAGTCATTGCTATCAGAAAAAAGTCGCTTGCCAACCTGATAGGAATTGGCAAGATACGACCCGACTTCCAGGATGAACTTCTTTGGCAATGGAAGCTGATGATCGATCATCGCCTGGCGATAGCCTTCCAGCCGATCCTTGCTATGAGCCGAATAGGCCGGACCCGAAAAATAGGCAATGGACCGATGGCCCAGCTCGATCAGGTACCGCACCGCTTCATACGCGGCTCTGACATTGTCGATGTCCACGGTATTGGTAAGGAAATTTTTAACGGTGCCCAGCATGACCAGCGGATAGCCTTCCCGCAGCAGATTGCTCAGATACGAAAAATCGATGTCGTCCCCCTGCAACGGGGAGATGATCAAGCCATCCACATGGCGATGGGTGAGCGTGGTGACGCTTTTGAATTCCTGATTCGGGGAAAGTTCGGAACTGCCCAGCAACACGGTATAGCCCATTTCGCAACAGACGTCAAACACGCCTTTCATTACTTTGGCGAAGTAGGGATTGTCGATCTCTTTGATGACCAGACCGATGCATCTGGTCTTGCGAATGGAAAGGGAGCGGGCAATTTCATCGGGGCGGTAATTCAGTTTCCGAATCACCTCAGTGACAATCGCTCGCGTTCGTGGCGAGACGGTGGCTTTGTTATTGAGCACCGCAGAGACCGTTGCTTTGGAGACATTGGCCATTCTGGCCACATCATCAATTGTCACCTTCATTTTTTGAACCGATTCAAGTATACTTTTTATTAATTATTTTATTTAATTAATAGAGATTGTGACAGTGCTATCGACTCTTATTTGAACCGATTCAATTTAAGAAAAATAATCTTGAGATGCAAGACTTTTTTTGGGTGGGAAGGTGTTTTTTTTAATTGCCAGAAATGCCCGAGCGTTGGCCGGGCTTCGGTTGCCAGATAGGATAGGTTGCCAGGCAATTGCACAAGCCGACGGCAGTTTACACCCGCCATTATCCAATTTTCATTGCCGCCCGAACCGAGCAAAAAAAGGCTTTCTCCCGGCAGAGAAAGCCCGATCTGCATGAGAACACTTGACTCGACCTGATTTACTTTGAACCCCTGGCCATGATTTCTTGAAGGAATTTTCGAAATGGCCTGGCGAATTCCTTTCGCTTGAGTCCAAACTCCACCACTGTTTTCAGATAGTCCAGCTTGTTGCCGATATCGTAGCGTTTGCCTTCAATGACATAAGCCAGAATGCGCTCCCGTTTGAGTAGCAGCCGGAGCGCATCGGTCAACTGGATTTCATTCCCTTTGCCCTGCGTGGTCTGTTCGATGGTCTTGAAAATTTCCGGTGTCAAAATATAGCGGCCAGCAATCGCCAGATTAGAAGGACTGGAGCAAGCATCCGGTTTTTCTACCAGGTCATTCACCTCCCAGAGCCGATCGTTGATTTTGACCCCACCGATGATGCCATAACGAGAGACGTTTTCCTGGGGCACAATCTCACAGGCCAGAATACTCTGGCGATATTGTTCATAAATGTCGATCAGTTGCTGGGTAACAGGAATAACGGAGTCGATGATGGTATCGCCCAGGAGCACGGCAAAGGGTTCATTGCCAGCATGCAACCGAGCGTAATAGATGGCATCGCCCAGGCCCTTCAGTTCTTTCTGGCGAATAAAATGAATATTGGCCATATCTGAAATGCGGCGGATTTCATTATACAGCGCATGATCCTCTTTGTTTTGCAATTGCAATTCCAGCTCGAAATTGCGATCGAAATGATCTTCGATCGCCCGCTTGCCTTTACCAGAAATAATCAGAATGTCATCAATGCCGGAATCGATGGCCTCCTGAACGACATATTGAATTGTCGGCGTGTCGATAATTGGTAACATCTCCTTGGGCTGCGCTTTGGTTGCTGGCAAGAACCGGGTACCCAATCCGGCCGCAGGGATGACAGCTTTTTTGATCATTGGAAATTCCTTTCTCAAACAATATATGGTTTAATTACTCGCGCATTCAGTTTTTTCATTTCCACAATGAGCCGGGTGAGCATCTCATCGGAAGTATAAATGCCGATAATCGATCCGCCCGATCCAGCAAATTTCGCTGAGGCGCCGCAATGGCGAGCCGTCTCAATCATCTCCAGGTTGCTGGCACTGATATTCATAATTTGCCGTCGCAGATCAAAGTTCTCATTGATCAGTTCATGCAATTCCTGTTGATTGCCATTGAGAATAGCGGTCCGCCCTTTCTCGGCCAGCCCGGCAATTTTTTCGAGCGTTTGAACGACCAGCGGATCGCCGGCTTCATAGCGGCTACGGATATCGCTAAGCACTTTGCCGGAGACTTTGCTCAGGCTCGTTTTATAGGCGATATAAAGGTTAGGCAATAGTTGGGGATCCAGGGGTTCATAAACACCATGTTTTTTTTCAGCCATCAGTTTTCGGTCGAAATCCATGTACACGCATCCTTCATACACCTGGATCACCCGATCCTGCAAGCCCCCCGTGATGCCTAATTCTTCGGTTTCAGCCTGCAAGATGAGTGTCGGCAGGATTTCCTGCGGGATGTCGACTTCATAAAATTGCATCAGCGCCCGGAAGGTGGCAGTGATAATGGCGCTGGAGCCAGCCAGGCCGACCTGTCGCGGAATGGAAGAATGATAGCGGATGGTGCAATTTTTATTTTGCAATCTGGAACCGTTTGTTTCGCAGTACTGGCAAAAGACCTTCAGCGCCGCTTTGATCAACCGATCCCCGCCATAATAACCGCGCAGCGTAATCCCCTCGAGCAGATCATATATATTTCGATAGACATTCTGATCTTCAGATGGGGTTTCGATGCGCAGCTCGGGCGATTGATATAACGACACATGAGCACCAAAATTCTTCACGCTGATGGATATGGTTTTTCCAAAATAGCCATCTGAAGGATTACCCAACAAACCAGCCCGCGCATAAGCACGTGTTTCAATGATCATAATTTTAGCCTTTGAATGTAATTCGTGACAATTTATTGATGGATGGTTCAAATCTTTCGGTAACGAGTCTTCACCATGAACGAACATGGCTTCTTCTTAAGTCATCCAATTTGGCAGTCAGATTCGATATGCAGCAACCGCATTAGCTATGCAATTCTAACCGTTCCCATCTGAGCATGGGAGCAATGGTTGCCATTTCCCGACGGTATCAGACCATCGCCAGCGAAGCCACAACGCCACGAATCGCGGTTTATAAAACTATCGTTCAGCGGCCTGAATTCATTTTGGCCAGTCAGCCTGGTAGCGTTGTGCTCGAACCATGATTGGGATGACGGTTTGCAGCGGCAAATGCCAGTTGCCGGCCAATCCATGGTAAGCACCATCCAGCTTCTGATTTTAATAGCCGAATAGTTTCGGTATCACCAGACTAATCCAGGGAATATAGGTAACCAGAAGCAGCACCACCACCATCGTCAGGTAGAATGGGATAAGCGTACGAGACATGGCAGCGATTTTGGTATTCCCGATGCCGCAGCCAACAAATAGCACGGATCCAACCGGGGGGGTGCATAGCCCAATGCAGAGATTCAGCACCAGAATAATGCCAAAGTGCAAGGGCGACATGCCAAGCTGGACCACCACAGGCAGAAAAATGGGGGTAAAAATCAATACTGCCGGCGTCATATCCATGAATGTGCCCACTATCAACAAAATGACATTGATAATCAGCAGAATGATCAACTTGCTATTCGTCAAACCGATCAAGGATGCGCTGACCTGCTGGGGGATATTCTCATAGGACAGAATCCACGACATCGCGGAGGAGGTGCCGATCAGCAACATCACGATGGCGGTGGTCTCAACGGTCTTGAGCAAGATTGCTGGTAGTTCACTGATTTTAACCTCTCGATAGATGACTACCGATAGCAGTAGCGCGTACAATACCGCCACGGCGCTGGCTTCGGTGGCCGTGAAATAACCGGCAATGATACCGCCGATCACGATAACGATCAGCGAGAGGCTGGGAAGGGCATCCAAAAACTTTTTGATAGCTTCAATCCAACTGATTTTCTCGCCTACAGGATATTTCCGAATCAATGAAATGATGGCTGCAGCCACCATAAGCCCCGCTCCCAACAGAATGCCCGGCAAGTAGCCAGCGATGAATAGCGCAGCAATGGAAACACCGCCACTGGCCAGAGAGTAAACAATCAGCACATTCGATGGTGGGATAAGCAGGCCGGTAGTGGAGCCAGTTACCGTGACTGCGGTGCTGAAATTTTTGTCATAGCCCTCTCTGGTCATGGTCGGAATCATAAAGCCGCCAATCGCGGAGGTCGCGGCGACGGCCGAACCGGAGATCGCACCAAAAAACATGCAAGCAAGTACGTTCACATAGGCCAGGCCACCAGGCAGCATTCCCACCAGCACCTTGGCGAGGTCGATCAATCGTCGGGCAATCCCCCCCTTCCCCATTAATTGTCCCGACAAAATGAAGAACGGAATCGCCAGCAGCGCAAAGCTATTGATGCCGGTTGCCATGCGCTGCGCCACGGTGGTAACTGCTGGCCCTGGGGCAACGGTAAAGAGCATGGTCAAAATCGTTGAAATGCCAATGCTGATCGCAATCGGCACATTCAACGCCAACAAGAAGACGAAGCTGAGGATCAGAACAAGCACTGCAAAATCCATGAATTGAACTCCCTGTCTTTTTGGATGAAAGGCCTGCAGCCTTCAGCCCATAATTGCTGAATCAGACAATAACTTAAAAGACTAACCCAGTGGCAGCTTTTTCTTTCTGCTTGGCAAAAGCTGCATAATTTATGCTCATCCGAAAACGAAACACAAGCTTCCAGCTTGTCAGATAAATTTTAGCCACCTTCGAGATCCATGTCGCAAGCAAGATGCTTGCCCCGTGAAATTGCCGCCGTTTGGATCGATACTATTTGCTGCGCACAATGATTACAATAAAATGGATCGCAAAATAGATCATCAGAATGCCAGCCAGCGGAATTACCAGATAGATCGTGCCCATTTCGATCCCCAATGCGGGCGAAATCTGGCCCAGCGAAAAGGTAAGTTTAACCAATCGGATACCGCCGATGACCATCACGAACAAGGCAAACATCAGCACGATGAAATTGATGGAAATTTCGATCAGCTTTCTCTTCAAGCCGGTGGCCTTTGCGGTCAGAACGTCGATACCGAGATGAGCTTTGGTATAGTAGGCCCAACTGGCGCCCAATAGCCCAATCCAGATCAATAAAAAACCGGCCAATTCCTCGGTATAAGAACTGGGATTTTTCATTACAAAACGACTTATCACCTGCCAGGTAACATTGATAACCATCGTGGCCATTAACATTGTTAGGAAGGCGGCCAAAATCTTGCTGATCGCGCGAGTCATTCTTTCCATTCTATTCCCCTATCAATGAATGCGTTGAATTGCTTGAAGAAGCCCGTAAATGGATGTCCCTTTGTACGAGTCATGCAATTCCTGCACCGCTTGTTGGAACGGCTGCTTATTCGGATAGATAACTTTGACCCCGGCCTGCTGAACTTCGCGCAGCGCCTGTTCCGTGGATTCATGCCAGAGTTTTTTTTGATGCTCCACGGATTCATCGATCGCTTCCTGCAACCATTGCTGTTCCTGAGGTGATAGGCTTTGCCACACCACCGTGCTCATGAGCACAATATCGGGAACTGCGGTATGTTCATCCAACGAGTAATATTTGCAGACCTCATAATGTCGAGAAAGATAAAAGCTGGGGGGATTGTTTTCCGCACCATCGACCACGCCCTGTTGCAACGCCGTATAGAGTTCCCCCCAGGGTATCGGCGTGGCTGAGCCACCCAATGCCTGCACCATGGCAAAGGAGGTCGGACTATTCATCACCCGGATTTTCAATCCCTTTAAATCTGCTGGAGAATTAATCGGCACATCATTGGTATAAAAACTTCGGCTACCGGCATCGTAATAGCACATGCCGCGGAGAAAAAATTTCTCGCCGGCCAATAGCAGCCGTTTGCCGATCTCGCCGTTGAGTACTTTCCAGCGATGCTCATCATCTCGAAAAACATAAGGCAAACCGAAAATCTTCATCTCCGGCACAAACGCTTCCAGTGCCGCGGTGGATACCTTGGTCATGGCCAGACTGCCGATTTGAAGCAACTCGATCAAATCCCGTTCCTGGCCCAATTGCCCGCTGGGATAGATATCCACCCGCATGCGGCCGCCAGATTTTTCAGATAGCTTTTCGGCCATATACAGCATTCCCCGATGCACCGGGTGACCTGGATCGAGCACATGGGCTAATTTGATCACCCGCACCCGGCTTTCATACTGGCAATTCAATAAAACACAGATGAATATTGCCAGCATCCAATATCTTGTCATTTAACAGATCCTCGGTTTTGGAATTCTAAAGTTAGTCGTAACTTTCGGGCATTGCTATGTTCTAATCTGCCAGGTCAATACCTGGAACAGTCCCCCCACCAGCAAGGACCGATCATCCTGCCCGGCGACGATTGCATTGGTCTACATTTTTTCGGGCATGGGCAAAGACTCGGTCCTGGATGGCATCTCAGGATAATCAGGATAGCCTATATTTTGAACCAGATCGGCGATGGTCACTGGCTGTCCCGTTTGAAAACAGCGGTTAGCAGCAGCACCGATCAAAATGGAATAGGCCCCAGCTCGTTGGTCAGCCGCCCGCAGGTATTTGTCGGCTGGCTTCACTGGCAGAAATAGATCATCCAGCAGCACTTTATCGCCGCCGCCGTGACCGCCTTCTCCAGTCCACGGCTCGAAATCCTGGGCTGGCCCTCGCAGCGGAATCACACGGGTATTGGTTCCACCTGGCTTCAGTCCGCCCTGAACCGCATCTGTGCCGCTGATATACACGCTCTCCTCCACCCGATGCTCCAGCCTGCCCTTGGTGCCATTGAAGACGATGTAATAGCCCTCCCAGGAATTGAACGCATTGAGCGAATAGCAGAGCGTGACGTTGTTATCGTATTTCACCAGCACGTTCATGGTATCCTCAATATCGATGTCAGGACGAAACACACACCGATCCCGAAAATAGCCGTCATATTGCTCATTGTCCAGATATAGTTCTTTCAAGCCTCGGTCTTTTTCAAGATCGAGCTCAAAGCCACATTTATTTTTTTCAGGACAGGTTCGGCAGCGTTCATGATGGCTTTCGAGACCGAATCGATTTGCCATTATTGGCGTATAAAATTCTCGCTTCCCGGTCGCATAGACTGAAACTGGAATGGCCGACAGCCACCAGTTGACCAGATCGAAATGATGGGTGGCTTTGTGGATCATCAGTCCGCCCGAAAATTTTTTCTGGCTATGCCAGCGCCGAAAATAGTCAGCGCCATGAAACGTGTTCAGCATCCAGTGAAAATCGACGGATAGCACTTCGCCGATGATCCCGCTCATTAACAACTCCTTCACCTGGGTTCGTGGCGGCGAATAGCGATAGTTAAAAGTCACGGTACATCTCTTGCCCGTCTTGTTTTGCGTGTCAATTATTGCCTGGCATTTTTCCGCATCGATGGTCATCGGCTTTTCCGTAATCACATCGCAGCCCAGTTCCATGGCTCGGATGATGTATTGATGGTGAAATCCATCCACCGTGGTGACGACCAGCCGATCGGGTTTGGTTTTGGCGATCATGGTATCAAATTCGCTGGCGTCAAAAATGGGGACAGTTTTGCCAATGTTGGCAATGGACCGCTGCTGCGCCAATTTCAATCGCCCCAAATTTACATCGCACAGACCAACCAGCTCACAATATTCGCTGTAATCTTTCTGAACCGCATCCTGGTACATGCGGGATCGAGTGCCCACACCGACGATGGCGATGCGCTGTTTCTTCGCTAAATTTTTGGATTTGAGCAACGAAGCTCCCGCCAGCAGGATTCCAGCGCTGGCAACTGAGGAAGTTTTGATAAAATCACGGCGAGAGAAATTACCCGAATTGTTCGCTTGTTCTTTTTTCATGAGACATGTCCTTTGTTAATTTTTCAGCTTAATTGAATGAATGCTTGAACGCCCCCGATTCTTTTTCATTCGATCATGCCAGACGCAGATTCACCTGGCCGAACCGCAGGGAAAAATATGCAACTTCAATATCAATGCAAAAAGCATAATCCTCACTTCCTTCAGAATGAACTTTTTACCTCACAATGAATAATTTTCGTCCAGGTACTATTTAATTTGTACTTGACAATCACAGAATAATTCATTATAATAATTGGCACAACTTCACAATATAAGGAGCCCATCAATGAAGAGCCAGGAATTCGTCGATTTAAAGGTCAATAAATCCAAGTTAGAAAAAATAAAAAAAATATATAAATCCTCCTCCGAGCATGAAATTATCGATCAGATATTGGATGACATCCTTTATATGGCAGCTATGATGAAACATAAAAAAAATTACGCTGGCAAAGGAAATTTTAAAAAAGCCTATGAATAGGATTATCATCGATACCAACATTTATATCGACTTTTATAATTCTGGAAAATTTAAAGAATTCATCTATCAAAGAAGATATCCCGAAATCATATACTTGTCCTCAGTAGTTATTATGGAGCTATTAGCTGGCGCTTTTTCTAAAAGCGACATGGCAATTGTTAATAACCTCATAAAGATCGCCCAGGCAAGCAATAAAATCATCACGCCCAATCAACATGATTATCTCGAAAGCGGCATCATCCTGTCAAAATTGCAACTGGAAAAAGGATATGATCTAAAAAAAAGCCATCATATTACGAACGACGTATTGATTGCAATGAGTGCTCGGCGCATTGGCGCTACGGTATTTACTCAAAATAAAAGAGATTTCGAAACAATCAAAGAGATTAAGGATTTCAAGCTCCAAATTCTTTAGCACTTCCAAAACGCTTCTCACTTTTTTATTGATCCTCAGAAAATGCTTTTTCATTTGTAATTGGATGATCACACCAACTCGCCTTAATCAATTCACCATTTTTAATTAGATTTTTTAAACCGATCTTTGTGCGCCCACAAGCCAATCGCTGGATTGGAAATAAAAAATATCTTCTCCCCATCAGACATGATATTGAAGCCATCTTTCAATTCGTTCGGATTATACTTTTTCATCATGTTAGTTAAATCAGCATATTTAAAACCAACTCCCTCGATCTCTTCCTGGCTCAAATTTCCAGGGCAGCACGTGATCGAAAATCGGCCTTCCGATGAGCCATGAATCAAATGCGCCGCAGCGCTCAGGTTCTGCTGCAACTCCTCATTTTGCCGCACCAATTCCAGAATCCGTGGCGTTCCCACATAGCCATATTTCCGAATCAGTCGATCGATAGCGGCATCCTCGCCGAACGAGTGGACGCCTGGCGCCAGAACGATCAGTTCTCCCCCATCGGCAATGGCCATTCGAGTCCGATAGATGCTTTTGTTCCCCAGCCAGGTGCTTTTGAATTCCGAAGGATCGAGATAGACGACGACTTTTTGAAGCGGCTGTTCCACCATTTCAAAATTGACTTGCAACGACAATTCACTGGCCAAGTGAAAACATTCGCTGTCGTCGCCAATGAACAATCCTCGCACCACCAGCTTGCCTTCGGCATCTCTGCCAACCACAGTCAAAACATAAACGATTGGCAGATGGCGGCAATATTTCTCCGTCGCATAATTCAATACCTGCCGCACGGGATTCTCAGCTCGGCCCATGATCCGTTCCATGCCATAAGCAGCCCCCAGGAAATGGCTTTTGCTGATCCCCTCGGCGCCGCCTGTCCCCACAAAAATGTTCTTATTGTAATTCGCCATGCCAGCGACTTCATGCGGCACCACCTGACCGAACGACAGAATCAAATCATGTTTTCCTGCTGCCAATAGGTTCGCTACCTGGGCAGGCCAGGGATAATTAATTCTATGCTCCGATACCGATGCCACGAATTCGGCAGGAACGGTTCCCAGCGTGGTAATGCCCTGCCGAAAGTCGTGCACCCGAAACAGTCGCAGCGGCACGCCAGGAAACATTGTTTGGATTTCAGTTTCGGACATGGGTCGGTGCGTTCCAATAGCGGGCAAAATGTCGGTCACACGATCTCGATAATATTCCCAGGCATATTGGGTGAGCTGGCCCGCCTGGGAATGAAAACGGGTGAAATCGGGTGGCAGAGCCAGGACCCGTTTCTTGTCCCCAATTTTATCAAGAGCAGAATGAAGACCTGTCTTTAAATCGTCAGATGTCAGTTGATCTGTCGTAGAGCCTCTTTTGAAAAAGAGCATGATAATTTATCCTTTCATAATGTGCGCAAAATGATATTTTGCGCTACATTTTATCTTGCCAGCCAGCCGCCATCTACGGCAATGGTGTAGCCGTTCATGTAATCCGAGGCGGCGGAGGCCAGAAATACCACCACGCCTTTCAGATCCTCGGGCTCGCCCCAGCGGCCAGCAGGGATGCGATCCAGAATGGCTTTGCTGCGCACGGGATCGGCCCGCAGCGGCGCCGTGTTGTCGGTTGCCATATAGCCTGGCGCAATGGCATTTACATTGATCTGGTGCGGGGCTAACTCATTGGCCAGGAGACGGGTCAATCCCATCACCGCACTTTTGGAGGCCGTATAGGATGGCACCAGAATCCCCCCCTGAAATGACAACATCGAGGCGATATTGATGATTTTCCCGCCTCTCCCCTGCTTCACCATCACTCTGGCCGCCGCCTGGCTGAGGAAAAACAGGGTCCGAATGTTGATATTCATCACGTCATCCCAATCCTTCTCGCTGAATTCCAGCAGCGGCGCCCGTCGGATGATCCCCGCACAGTTCACCAGAATATCCAGCCCCCCCATGGCCTCCAGCGTCCTGTTGATGATGATATCCACGCTCTCTTTTTTCGATAGATCAGCCGTGACCGTTTCACAGCGCCTGCCCAATTGTTCGATACGATTGCGAGTCTCGGACATATCCAGAATGTCCACCAGTACCACATCAGCGCCCGCTTCTGCCAATCCAATGGCCATGCCCTGTCCCAAACCACGGGCAGCGCCCGTAACAACCGCCACTTTGCCATCCAATTTGAATTTGTCCAAAATCATCTAATTTTCTCCCGTAAAAGTATCCCAAATCACAAATAACAAATCCCAAATCCCAAATAATTTTCAATCAAGAAATTTCAAATTCCAAACTGTGCATGTTCGGATTATTGGAAATTTGAAATTGAGATTTATTTGTTATTTGAATTTTGTTTTTTGGAATTTTTTATGATCTATCATTTTATTTGATCAATCGCTACGGCATCCATATCCTCAAACGTCTGGTTTTCGCCACCCATGCCCCAGCAGAACGTGTAAGCGCCAGTGCCGACTCCCGAATGAAGCGACCAACTGGGCGAAATGACTGCCTGGCGATTGGCAACGACGATATGGCGGGTTTCTTCCGCCGTTCCCATCAGGTGGAACACACGGGCCTCATCGGCCATGTCGAAATAGAGATACACTTCCATACGGCGTTCATGCGTATGTGGCGGCATCGTGTTCCACACCGAGCCAGGCGCCAGGACCGTAAATCCCATGACCAACTGGCAACTCGGAATGCCTCGAGGATGAATGTACTTGTAAATCGTGCGTTGATTGGCAACCTCGGCTGAACCCAATTGCACCGCTTCGGCCTCGGCCAACTTCGCCTGTCGGGTGGGATAACTTGCATGAGCGGGAAAGCTCAGCAAATAAAAAGCAGCAGGGTTTTCCGCACGCTCACTGCTGAAAATTACCTCTCTCGAACCCCTGCCGATATACAACCCATCCTTGTTTTGCAAATTGAACACCTGGCCATCAACTTCCACCTGTCCAGCGCCACCAATATTCAGCACGCCCAGTTCCCGTCGTTCGCAAAAATAATCTGCGGCCAATTCCTTTGAGGCCGAAAGCGTTAGCTTTTTCTTGTCAGGCACAGCAGAGCCGATGATAGCACGATCCACCTCACAGTAGAGCAAATACATTTCGCCAGGCTGGAACAGTTTTTCAACCAAAAAAGATTCCCTGATTTCCTTGGTCGTCATTCGCTGAAACCGAATCGGGTCGGCTACATAACGTACTTCCATTTTTTCTCCATTCTTCCTTGAACAATGAATAAACCAGATTTCTCACCCAAAGCTGATTTTTGCATTTTTTAACCACCATTTTCCCATTTAAATAACACGAAAATCTTGTTGATTGGCAAGGGGAAAAATTTGACTGGTTAATAAAAATTGTAAACGGCATGCGTTACGGATTCAATCCGCCAGTTGTCAGCCATCGTCAGTAAATCTAAAAATTTAGTTCACCGCTGAGTCGCAAAGACGCTGAGTTGAACCAACAAATTCTTTGCGCCTTTGCGTCTCTGCGGTAGGAAATTATTAAAAATTTAGTTAACCGCTGGGTCGCAAAGACCCTGAGTTTGACCAACAAAATTCTTTGCGCCTTTGCGTCTCTGCGGTAGGAGATCATTTTAATATTTAATGATCACAGGATTATCTAACTTTTGAACAGTGTCATTCAAATAATTCATAAAAGCTTCCCTGGTTTTAATGCCCTCAGGCTCCTGATCCCAGGCGGCCAGAAAATAGTAGCGCACCTGGCCGTTTTGTGGCTTCAAGATCACGACATGGTTGAGCGAATCCTCGGCAAGCTGCGGCATGGACGCCCCCTGAAACAACACCGCAATGCCCAGTTCATCCTCAGGCCCCGCCAGACTCTGCTGACCCCACAGCGCAATATAGCCCCAGTGCCCTTCATGATTGGGTTGTTTGCTGAAAAATTCTGTACGCTCGTGCTTGGCCAATCCCGTGCAAATATTATCCAGTTCCCCCTCGATCTGCAGATCGGTTCGGGTCAGGCGAGAACCCGCCGTAATGGAAAGATCAGCCGTCAGATTCACCTTTTGGGTTCCGATCTGCCAGCCGTAATAGACCGTCCTGATCTGCGAATAGACAGGGCCATTGGCGACAATGGCGCAGGTGACGCTGTCGGTTTGGGCGACCCGATGGGCCTGGTTTTCGTACCAACTGGCGATGGAGCCCAGTCCCAGCGATTCACCTACCTTGAAAATATCAGCGCCCCAGTCCGCCATCTGATGGTACGAATCGAAGCCGTCCAGTCCCACGTTTTGCAGCACCATGGCGGGCACTTTCTTGCCGAAAATATCCACGGCATTGCGCCAGTCCAGATAGAAGCGATAGCCCACTTTATCCGACTCCCAGCCTGGCCCTTCGTAGCGAATGTAGAACGAATGATCGGTATGCTCTGGCGGCACCCGCAGGAACGAGACGTTTTGAAACGTTCCCCCCTCATATTTTCGATTGACAAATCGACCGCCCACTTTCACCGATAGCTCCGCCTGGGTGCGCTGGGGATAGTCCCGCTGTTTCGCTCCCGACGTAGCGTAGCGCAGGCTGAGCTTTCTCGCCTCGCCTGGTTTGAAATCCACAACAGCCACGATTTGATCGGCATGGCCATCGCCATTAGGATCGATCGCCTGGCTGGGCAGCTCCATGCCGTTGCTGAGAACCACGAAGGCTTTGGGATTGAAATCTGGTGCGGTTGTCTGGAGCTGTTTTACGTCAAAGAACACAGCTTCATCGCTTCGTGCCAAGCTGGTCTCGTTTCTAACTTTGCAATTCAAAGCTTTTGGGTATTCCTGTTTAATTTGTTGATTCACTTCTGGGGCACACCCAAGCATGAAGACAATTATCGCTAAAAGTAAGAGCTGCCAGCATGATTTCATTGACGTCCTCCTGTCCAATGTTAAAATTCCAGCGGCTTTAGAAAAATCTGATTTCAAATTTTTGTATGGCAATTATAAAAAATTTAATTGAATTAAACAACTCAAATTTTACACAAATTCAAAATTTCAGTTTTTGATAATGTAAAATAGCCAGAACAAGCGAATGCCCTGGTTCTAATCAATACCAGATCGAGCGCTTAACTTTTATCAGGCCACAAAATCGTACCTGACACAAAATTTTTTGTGAGAGTTCCATTTCTGTGATCCCAAAATATTTTTCTCATGGAAT
>CAZYNP010000081.1:0-22730 GCA_964647995.1 uncultured Cytophagia bacterium | reverse complement strand
AGTGGTAGATAAAAAATGTCGCTTGGCTGGTAGAAAAAACATGTCGGATAAGAGGAGGAAAAGGAGTAGTAAAATGAACCAAAAAACCGATGAATTTAAGATTGAAATAGAAACAACTCAAACTCTCGATACGATGCTACATCAGATTCTCAATGTGGCTCTGGTAGCTGCAGAGGCTGAAGCAGGCTCAATAATGTTAGTAGACAATAAAAGAGGAATTCTTCAGATTAAAGCCAGGCTTGGAAAACCGAGACCAGGTCGAAAACATGAGCCAGTATATAAAATCGCTGATAAAAATATCGCAAGCTGGGTGGTCAAGAATAAAAAATCATATCTATGTCCTGATATTGATAATGATCAGTTTTTTGCTTCTTCGCGTTCAGGTAAATATTTTTCATCATTATTGTCAGTTCCTGTTATACATCAGAGTAAAGTTCTTGCCGTTATCAATGCTGATGCTCCTGAAAAACACTATTTCACAGCAAGACATAAAAAGAACTTAGAAATTGTAGCAAAACAAGTGGCTAAGCCGATTGCTGAACGCATCAGTATTTTAGACGCTTTGGCTGAAGTTGGAGTAGAATTATCACGTTTGCCTAGCTTAGGAGGAGTGGAACCCGTTCTAGAGAAAATTGCACAATTAGCCGTGCGTTCGCTTGGTGCTGATATTGTCACCCTCTATCAATACATTCAGGACAAAGATGAATTTCCAGTGGAGGGTATTGGTCCAACAATCTATCCCAGGGTAAAAGATCCAAAACCTATGCGTCGAAAGGTATATCCTGGGGATGTTCCCTGGACGGTAGTCAAACAGCGAAAATCTGGTTTTTATTCAGATGTTGAAAAAGTAGATTTTCTTACTTGCGAGATTGAGCGGCAAGACATACCGCGTCAGCGATTCATAAAGCGAGAAGGGATCAAATCGATGGCAGCTTTGCTTCTGCCTTTTAGAGCAGCCGAGTTAAAAGATGAGGAAGTTGTGGGCGCAATGTTTGTAAATTATCGTACTCATCATGATTTTAATATTGATGAGATTACAGCACTTGCAACTTTTGCTGATTATGCTGCTGTTGCAATCCTTAATGCACGTCATATACTACAAAGGCGCGCAGAACAAATAGGAGTAGCAGAGAGTATTTCTGCAAATTTCGCTCATCGCATGAGTAACTTAGCCGGAACAGGGCGTGTGGCTGCCCAAATTTTAAGGGAACGCATTGATCCAACAGATAGTCTCTCGCTGCGTCAAATAGATCGAATTGAACGTGAATCAAGTGTGCTGTTGGACCTTGCTGAAAGAATTTCACGTCCCTTCAAGGAAACTGGTAGAATATTCGAATTGATCCCCATTGACATTATAAAGGTATTAAAAGAAGAATTAGATAGAAGTAAATTAGATTTGAGTTCAATGACCATAAAAAAGGACTTGACTCAGAATTTACCGCTTGTGCAAAGCGTAGAATTTCAATTACGGCAGGTCTTTCGTGATATTATTAGTAATGCTATAGAGGCAGTTAGTGGACGAGATCCTGCTACCTTAATTATCAGAACCCTCTTCGATATGAAATCAAATCGCGTCAAAGTGGAAATTTCCGATAATGGTCCCGGAATCCGTGATGATATTCGCGGCAAGTTATTCACACCTGGTGTTACAACTAAAAAGGGAAAACTTGGGATAGGACTCTGGTGGTGTCGCACATTCATGCAAGCTACTGGTGGAGATGTAATTTTAAAAGATACGAAACCGGAGGAAGGATCAACTTTCGTTGTAGAGATTCCTTGCGTTACTGAAAGCAAGATTATCAAAGATGAGCTTACTATCAAGGACATTCTTATAGTAGATGACGAAAAAGAATGGCGTGATCAACTATTAGATACCATGGAAACAGAAAAATATTCTATTGACATAGCAGATAGTTATGAGGCAGCCTCGTATGCTTTTTCGACTAATCACTTCAAATTAGCCATATTAGATATTAGACTTGTAGATAGTGATCCTAAAAACAAGGATGGATTACGCTTGTTGGCTGACATAGATAAAAGTAATTTGGATACTAAGGTCATTATCGTCACAGGATATGGAACGAAAGAGGATGAAGAAATCGCTCGTCAAAGTCCAAAGTTAACAGATTTTATTTACAAAAATAAGCTTAATTTTCTTGATTTTAGTAAGCAAGTACGTAAAATTGTAAAAGGTAAAGAATCATAGTCAAACAGTTCTAAAAAGAAAGTAGGTAAAATATGCCGCGCATTCTTATTGTAGATGATGATCCCGAGTGGTGGGCGCCTTTTAAAGATCTAATAGAGACGATGGGATACGATGTTGATATTTTCGAGAGATATGACGAAGTTAAGAATTCTCTAAAAACAACCATCTATGACCTAGCTTTTGTGGACATAGTTTTATTGAAAGGCCCTCATGAGTCAGCTCAGAATTTAGTAGAATTTGATTTAATTTGTCGTTTGCTCAATAGCAAATTTCCAAAGTTGCCAATTGTGGCCGTTAGTGGTAAAACGTTTGATCTTCAAATTTTAAAGGGGCTTTCTGAACATGATGAGATTAGAGATATTGTATCTAAGAATGAAACAAATATTGTGGCAAAACTTCAAAGTCTCATAAAAGAGTTGGCTCCATTACCAACTGACCCAAAATTAGATGAACCCGATTACAGGATGGAGGATCAACCGTGGTATTCTTTAGAATTCCCGCCAACAATCAGTATCGATAAGAAACAAATTGATAAACTAAAAGACGATATTGATATAGTCATCGTGACAGCTACAGAAGTTGAGATTACATCTGTTATACGTTTCCTAAAACCCTTTCCGAAATATAAATCGATTATAAAGACGCATATTGGTCCAGAAACATACTACATTGGAAAGTTTGGGGAGTATAAAGCAGTCATCACTAAATGTCGGATGGGATGTATCGGAGAAGGTGCAGTTACTTTAGCAACAGATCAAGCTCAACGACTTTGGCAACCCAGGGCAATTATTATGGTAGGTATTGCCTTTGGTAAAAATGCAAAATCCCAAAAGATAGGTGACGTTTTAGTCGCTTCAAGAATAATCTTTTATGAAGCTGAACGTATTAGTAATGTAATCACATACAAGGGAGTGATTCCACCAAGCAACACAGCTTTGCTTAATCGTTTTGAAAACGCTTTTGATTGGCGTTTCCTCCGCCCAGACGGGCAAAAATGCAATCTTCTCATTGGACCAATTCTCTCTGGTGAAAAACTAATTAATGATCCCTATTTCAAATCAAGTCTTTTTAAAAAGTTTCCTGATGCAATTGGAGGAGAAATGGAAGGAGCAGGACTTTGTGCAGCATCGATGAGAGCTGGTATTCCATGGATATTAGTGAAATCAATCTGCGATTGGGCTGATGGGAAAAAGCACGATAAGCATCAACCATTGGCTGCCGCGGCTGCAGCTTCTTTAGTACATCATGTATTATCTCAGAAGGGCACATTGGATTCATTAAGAAAACAACAAAGTATTAGTTCCTAGGCCGTCGTAAGGGACTCCTTTATGAACCAGCAAATTTGATTATGTAATGTCGATAGGTAATTTCGATTATGCTGATATATATCAGTTATTATGGATATTATTTACAAAAATTAGTTTAAAAAACACCTGCTGACAATGGTTTCAAGAGGATGTAACGATTGGGTGTGATTTTCATTGACAAAACATTCTTGTAAGAACTGATTGGGTGGAAAACTTATGCGTCTGCATCTTTTCGCCTCTTAGACCGAAACTTATGCGGCTTATTACAGGAGACCAGCATTGATTAAGACCAAAAGCATATTACTCAAATATATTGAATACTTACTTGACTACGCTCCAATCATCGCTACAGTAGGGGTAGCGACTTTGGCATCTCTGTCAGCCGCACGAAGTGGAATAACAACTGATGAGATGCTGCAATGGACGCTTGTGGTATTGGCTCTGTTAGCAACTACACAACTAATAGATAGGTTTAGATTAATGCGAAATCTAGACATCAAGGTTGAGCAACTGATAGAGAATTTACAAGTTTTTAAAGGAGCTAATGCGTTTTTTATTCATCGACTTCCAGATTTGGAAGAGCGCCTCCGCCAAGCAAAATCTATATCAATCAACGGGATCACTCTCTCTCGCACTAGCGATTCCTTTTGGGGCACTTTCAAACGAAGACTTACAGAAGGTGCTCAAATTCGCCTATTGGTTGTTGATTCAGAACATCAAGCATTAGAAGTTGCGGCAAATCGTTTCTTCAAACATCAAGACCCAAACAGACTTCGCCGTGAATCTGAACACGCTTTGGATAACTTTGAGTCTTTAATGGCTGAACTAGCATCAAAAAGGTTGTTTCAAGTACGACTGCTCCCTTTTGTTCCTCCGTATGGCATTTGGTTAATAGATGCAAACACCCCCACGGCTGAAATTTGGGTTGAGTTGTACTCGTTTCGAGATGAACCTGAGCCAACCTTTCAATTGTTGCCCCATCGTGATGGAGAATGGTTTGTCTTTTTCCAGCGTCAATTTGAAACGATGTGGGACGCTAGTAGAGAGTGGAAGCTTAAAGCAGGAAATGCAGCATAATAAAAGATTAAGCAGATTTGGGAAGGAGATTAAGATACATGAAATTATCCAAAGAAAACAAAGAACTTCATATAAAAAAAGAAAAAGCGATCTCGCTTGCCCGCGAAGCTGAGCAGGCTTTCGCGCGTAATGACTTTGGAGCTGCATTGGAAAAACTTCGAGAACTTCAACGTGTGGTTACACCAGAAGGATCTGTCGGATTCACAACAGAAGAAGTAACAAATGACAATCTAGCCGATCCAGATCCATTTTCGATATTTCTTGCCATAGCAGGATTTCTTGGTTCTGTAGCCTCCATAGCCAGTTATATTGAATTCAAAAGACACGAAAAGCAGCAAGCAAGTGAAGCTCGCCTTAAACTTGTAAGAGAGGCTAAAGATCTTATTATGGTTTTAGAAGTAGATACAATGCAAATTGAGGTATCACTTAGAAAACTTGAATTCGTTCTCATAGAGGGAACAGGAGAATATCAAGCCCTACCATTGACGAAATTAAAATTTGAGTTTGGTACTTGCAAACCTATCTTCACATTACTAGGATTTAATAAGTACGATGAAATTTTTATGGAACTAAACCGTCTTGTTGGAAAAAGTTTTGAAACTACCTCGAAACTATTGCAAAAGTTATATAATTTGGAGATTAAATTTGAACCTGATTTATACGAAAAGCTAATTGGACTTCAAGGTAAGCTTAATGCTTCACTTAAAACAGATATGACCTATCAGGAAGGTTTTCCAGTTTATTATGAATTGATTGTTTTTACAAAAGACCTATTGGGTAGAATCAGAAATAGGATGTTAAGTGAATTGACCGGGGAAGAACGAAGTTATATTTCTTAATTTAGCTGTATAACCAACGTGGGCCTAACAGGGCGTGTTTCGGACTGCTGGGACAGAATCATAATTTTCATTCTTTGCTAATTTCATTATTTATTCTTCAATCAAACAATGTCTAGCATGCGTAGCTACATACTCTGTTGTTATCTAAAAGAAGTAATATATTTTTAAAAGTACAGATTTAAATTTTATGTGTAAACTTTTGGACAGATACAGCAGTTTTGTTGAGAACAATTCTAATTGAATATCATTAACCGAGCACTATAAATGAACCATCAGATTTTATTCTTTTTTTTGCTTTTTTCCACTCCACTTTTTTCGCAGAACCTGCAATTACACTATGATTTCAGACATTCTATAGATCCAGAATATAACCAAAAAAATTCTACCACCCTTTCGGTCGAGACCTTCAAAGCGGCAGATTACGGGTCATTTTTTATGAAGATGGATGCTGATTTGATTGGGGCAAACAATAACATTGGCAAATTATACACGGAGATATCCCAGACGTTGAGATTCTGGGAATTGAAGATGTATTTGCACCTGCAGTATTGCGGTGGTTTGGGTATCGTTGAAGATGTAGCAATCGGCTATTATATCAACAATGCCTGGCTTTTGGGAGCTGCTTATGTGTTTCAATGGAACAATGCCTGGTTCAGCACATTTTTAGCTTATCGATATAATGTTTTCAATACGCCCAGCCATGATTTAGAATATTCATTTTGGTGGGGAAAGAATTTTTGGAAGGAAAAAATCAGCCTGACCGGACATCTCGTAATCTGGACTGAAAACAAGGATCATGGCGATCCGTTCACCAAGAATCTGAGCGGGAAAAGATGGTTCTTTTTAAGCGAGCCCCAGGTCTGGCTCAATTTAAATAAGAGATTCTCAGTGGGGTCAGAGATCAAATTGTTTTATCATGTTTATGATTATTCCAATCGTTTGCTGGTCTATCCGACAGCGGCAGTGAAATATAATTTTTAACTTGGACAAGGCAAACAAAACAAAAAGATATTATACACGGAATTGTAAAGACACGGAATTGAAATTCTGATAGCTTTTTTCCGTGTGTCCCATTTCCGTGTATTAAAAAGTTTTTGCTTATATTGATAGTTTTTAAATTTCATAAAAGGATACTCTATGCAATACCGAGCATTAGGCCGCACCGGCTGGAAAGTCTCCACTGTGAGCTTTGGCGCCTGGGCCATTGGCGGCACCTGGGGACCAGTCGATGATAATGAATCATTGGCGGCGCTGCATCGGGCTGTGGAGCTTGGCGTCAATTTTTTCGATACCGCCGATGTCTATGGCGATGGTCACAGCGAACGGTTATTGAAACAACTTCTTAAGGAACGCAAGGAAAAAATTTATATCGCCACCAAAGCGGGACGCCGGCTCAATCCCCACACTGCCATTGGGTACAACCGAGAAAACCTCACTGCTTTTGTCGAGCGCAGTCTGGAAAACCTGGGTACGGAAACCATCGATCTGTTGCAGCTCCATTGCCCGCCAACCGATGTCTATTATATGCCCGAGGTATTTGATGTGCTGGATGATCTGGTTCAAGCTGGCAAAATTCGCTACTATGGTGTGAGCGTGGAGCGAGTGGAAGAGGCGCTCAAGGCGATAGAATATCCCAACGTACAATCGGTACAGATTATCTTCAACATGTTTCGGCACCGTCCGGCTGAGCTGTTTTTTGAACAAGCTAAGAGGCGCAAAGTTGCAATCATCGCCCGAGTCCCATTAGCATCGGGGATGCTCACCGCCAAATTGAAGCCCAACACCGACTTTGCTGCGGATGATCATCGCAACTTTAATCGTCATGGTGAGGCATTCGATCGGGGCGAAACATTTTCCGGCGTCGATTATCAGGTTGGACTAAAGGCCGTCGAGCAGTTGAAGCGCATCTGCCCGTTAGGCATGACGATGGCGCAATTTGCCCTGCGCTGGATTTTAATGTTCGATGCCGTGACCTGCACCATTCCTGGAGCAAAGCGGCCCTCCCAGGTCCAAGAAAATATCAGTGCTGCTGATCTACCAACGCTCTCCGGGGAATTGATGAATCAGGTGCAGGCTATTTACGATAACCACATCCGAAAATTGGTGCATCATTATTGGTAAAACGGGGTGTTGGAGTTATGGAGTTAGAGAACTGCGGATTATTGAGATTTTAACTCCATTAGCTTGGTGTTCCTCGCTCGTTGCGATAAGACAGAGTAACATCGCCGTTGCAAAAAGGCAAAATATTGAAATGATATAACTTTTTATGGAGGAATTATGATCCGAAAATTTTATTTGCTTGCACTGCTTGTTGCCTTCGTGTTAATAAGCATTCCTCGCTTTAGTCAAGCCCAAACCCCCGGCGCCGATAATTGGGTAGATTATGCTTCTGCCGAATATGACATTCGAGCCAACATCACCTATGCCATCGCCAATAATACAGAGCTGAAGCTCGATCTCTATCTGCCCCGAGATCGGAGTATTCCGCATCCGACACTGATTCTATTTCACGGCGGTGGTTGGGTTGCCGGTCAGAAAGAGCGCAATGTGCTCTATTTGCTCCCCTATTTGTCCATGGGTTGGGCTGCGATCAATGTGGAGTATCGGACGGCGGCCAACTCGCCGGCGCCAGCAGCAGTGGAGGATTGTCGCTGTGCCCTTCGATGGGCAGCCTACCATGCGCAAGAATACAATCTGGACGCCACCAGATTTGTGCTAACCGGTACCTCGGCTGGCGGCCATCTGGCTTTGATCACGGGCCTGTTGCCCGACAATAGCGTTTTCGATCGAGGTTGCCCGACTCCCGATAGCCTCCGCTGGCGCGAAGGAACCGAGCCGGCGGTACGAGTTGCTGCGATTGTCAACTGGTTCGGCATCACCGATGTCGCCGAATTGCTGGAAGGCCCCAATGCCAAACATTACGCCATCGAGTGGTTCGGGAGCCTGGCCAATCGCAGGGAACTGGCAAAGCAGGTCTCCCCTATTAGCTACATTCGGCCCGGTTTGCCACCGATCATAACCCTTCATGGCGAAGCCGACAACATTGTGCCCTATAGCCAGGCCAAACGGTTACACACGGCCTTGGATCAGGCTGGCGTGCCCAATAAACTGGTCACCGTTTCCAACGCCGGTCATGGCGGCTTCAATCGACAGCAGATGGTGAATTGCTATGCGGCCATCCGCGAGTTCCTTCACCAAAACCGTATGCTACGACCATGACGGTTTCCAGCATTGTTAATCCTTTCAGAGCATCGGAGTGAGCGTCGAAGTGAATTCAATTCGACTCATGATGAATGGAGCAATTTGAACACCAGGCAGGAGATAACCATGACGGATCAGCAGTGGGAAATTTTGCAACAGATAGTAAAAGGGGAACGGAGAACACCTTTGCCCGTCGGCTTTATTATCGATAGCCCCTGGCTACCAAACTGGTATGGCATCAGAATCCTCGATTATTTTTCCAATGATGAATTATGGCTAAATGCCAATTTGACGGCGATCCATGAATTTCCCGAGATCATGTTTTTGCCGGGCTTCTGGTCCGAATTTGGCATGTGCACTGAACCGTCGGCATTCGGTGCTCGCTGTACCTTTCCACCCAACGAATTTCCTCATGCTCATAAAATTATTCAATGCACTGGTGATATCGCTGCCATGCCACTGCCCAATCCCCAGATCGATGGCCTCCTACCGTTCGTACTGAATCGATTGAAACTGGCGCAACCCAGGATCAAAGCGGCTGGTCATAACATCCGGTTCGCCGTTGCTCGCGGGCCGTTGAATATTGCCAGCTTTCTGATGGGCACAACGGAATTTTTGACCACCATGATGCTGCAGCCCGAAGCAACTGAACTATTGCTCAGAAAGATCACGACTTTTCTCAAGGAATGGCTTTCGCTGCAACGGGAAACCTTCCCATCTATCGATGGTATTTTTTTGCTGGATGATATGATCGGTTTCATTGGGGGGCCTGAATTTTTGCAATTTGGTCTACCCTATTTCAAAGAGTTATTTGCCACCGACGTGGCAATCAAGTTTTTGCATAATGATGCTCCCTGCAGGGTTTCGGCGCCATATCTGGTAGAAATGGGCGTGAATCTGTTCAATATGGGCTTCGATATTTCATTGTCCGAATTAAAACAATTGACCCAGAATAAAGTGACGTTGATCGGCAATATTCCGCCCCGAGATGTTCTGGCAATCGGAAGCACAGCGGATGTAACAAAAGCGACAGTTGAATTATTGAATTCGTTAGCGGATAAAACGAGAGTGATTCCATCGTGCGGAGGAGGGATGCCGCCTGGTGTCCGTACCGAAAACATCCATGCCTTCGTTCAGGCGGTTAGAGATTGCTCGGGCTAAACAATTGCCAAAAGGATCTGGCCTTGCTGCCGGAACAAAAGAAACGAACAGCAAGACCAAATGAAAATTCAGACTTTAGCTAACAAGCTTATTCAAATATCGCAAAACCTGGATCTACCAGTGCCAATCAACAGGAGCAGCCATGACTGATTCCACAGACGATTTTAATAGCTATCGATCACCAGAACCCATCGGCAACTATCGCTGGCTCATCCTCTCCCTCATCTTTTTTGCCACCACCATCAATTATTTGGATCGGCAGGTGATCAGTCTATTAAAAGATGATTATCTTGAAAAGGTTTTTCAGTGGACGGAATCGGATTATGCCAATATCGTGATCGCATTTCAACTGGCGTATGCCGTTGGCATGCTCGGGATGGGCTGGTTTATCGATCGGATCGGGACCAAATTGGGCTACGCAATTTCCCTGGCTATCTGGAGCCTGGCAGCCATTGGCCATGCCCTGGCCCGAAGCACGGCGGGATTTATGGTCGCGCGCGGCATCCTGGGGATCAGCGAGGCTGGCAATTTCCCAGCAGCGGTGAAAACAGTTGCGGAATGGTTCCCTAAAAAAGAACGAGCACTGGCCACCGGCATTTTCAATTCAGGAACCAATATCGGCGCGATCATTGCTCCCCTTTCGGTCCCGCTGATCGCCATGCATCTGGGCTGGCAATGGGCATTTATTCTCACTGGCGGCATTGGGCTGCTCTGGCTCGTCTTTTGGTTTGCCATTTATGAGATCCCTCAAAGACATGGCCGTTTGAAAAAAGCTGAGTTCGATTACATCCATCGTGATAAAGACGAAGCGCTGCCCAGCGAAACCACATCGGTCCATCAGAGCTGGTTTAAGCTATTGACCTTTCGGCAAACCTGGGCTTTTTTGGTCGGAAAATTCATGACCGACCCGGTGTGGTGGTTTTATTTGTTCTGGTTGCCGTCGTTTTTGAACAAGCAATACGGCCTGACCAGGACTCATCTCGCATTGCCCATTGCCGTGGTATATTCCATCACGACGATAGGCAGTATTTTTGGCGGCTGGCTGTCGGGATTTTTAATCAACGCCGGATGGCCAGTATATCGGGCACGACGCTTGGCGATGCTGGTGTTTGCGTTATTCGCATTGCCAGTCGTTTCCGCGCAAGCACTGGGACAATATAGCTATTGGTACGCGGTGCTGATTGTTGGGCTGGCGACTGCTGGACATCAGGCCTGGGCCGCCAACCTGTTTACCACGGTGTCGGATATGTTCCCCAAAAAAGCCGTTGCGTCCGTTATCGGTATCGGCAGCATGGCCGGGTGCATCACTGGCATGCTCATGTCGAAATTGGCCGGAATCATTTTGGATCATTACAAGGCATCGAACACCATCGAGACCGGCTATTTTGTCATGTTTTTGATCTGTGGCTCGGCTTATCTTTTCGCCTGGGTGACTTTCAATCTGCTGGCGCCGCAAATGAAACGGGCAGCGATTTGATGTTGATCATGTAACTACTAATGCTCAGCAAGATCGAGACCTGATCGCGCCAATTGAATCGGTCAGCAGCGATTATTGCCAACTGGAAATCTAAGCAATGTTGACATGGTTCAGCTTTTTCATCATGGGGATTGCTGATAGCTGATCATGGGTGTCCTCGAAACAGTGAATTTATTCATGGTTCTGGCTTTCTGCCGGCGGAAATTCTTTTGCCGACCAAAAATTTTGCTTGACTTTTTGAAATTATTGTTTATATTTGAAACGGTTCAATACTTATTTAATCAATTAAATAATATTGAGACGCGCTTTATCGGATGATACTTTCATGACAAAAAAACACACACCTCCTAAGTTCCAATCCCAAGGGAATCTACCTGACTACAAAAATTCAGCACTACCCATTAGCATTCGAGTGACCGATCTCCTGCAACGGATGACGCTGGAAGAAAAGGTCGCCCAGATGCTTTGCATCTGGAGTCAAAAAAAAACCGTCTTATTCGATGAATCCGGGCATCTTAGTTATGAACGGATGCGGCAGCATCTTCAGCACGGCATCGGCCAGATCGCCCGATTGAGCGACAGCAATAATGGCCTGAGTGCCGTGGAAATGGCCAAACTGGCGAATACCATTCAAAAATTTTTGATCGATGAGACCCGATTGGGCATTCCGGTTATTTTCCATGAAGAATGCTTGCACGGCCTGGCTGCCAAAGAAGCTACCAGCTATCCCCAACCGATCGGCCTGGCCGGCACATTTCATCCTGAGCTAATACAGGCAATTTATGCGGCTATTGCTGAGGATGCCCGAAGCCGGGGCGCACATCAGGCATTAACACCAGTGGTAGATGTGGCGCGTGACCCTCGCTGGGGCCGTGTCGAGGAGACATTCGGCGAAGACCCTTTCCTGGTGGCGCAGATGGGAATTGCCGCAGTGCGAGGATTTCAGGGAGATGCCAGTTTCACGGATAAAAAGCATGTTATCGCTACGCTCAAACACTTTGCCGCCCATGGGCAACCCGAATCCGGCACCAATTGTGCTCCCGCAAATGTCTCCGAACGAGTGCTGCGCGATATCTTTCTCTATCCCTTCAAAGCTGCCATTCAGATCGCCAATGCTGTCAGCATCATGCCCTCATACAATGAAATCGATGGCATTCCCTCCAACGCCAATCGCTGGCTGCTCCAGCATATATTGCGCGAAGAGTGGGGCTTTCAGGGCTTCGTGGTCTCGGATTACTATGCGATTACCGAACTAAATTACCGGGAAGAAGCAACCAGTCACGGAGTGGCCAAAGACAGGCGTGAGGCGGCTTTCCTGGCCGCCCTGGCTGGCGTCAATATCGAGCTACCAGATGCCGATTGCTATCCCTATCTCATTCAATTGGTGCAGGAAGGCCTGTTATCCGAAACGCTGATCGATGAACTGGTGACGCCACTTTTGAAATATAAATTCATCTTGGGCTTATTCGATGACCCCTATGTTGATCCCCAAGCCATTCAAATCGATAAAAAGCTCGAACAGGACCGAACACTGGCGCTGCAAGCCGCCCAAGAGACCATTACACTGCTAAAAAATGACGGTCATCTCCTGCCAATCAATCCGAACGCTGCGCAAACAATTGCCATTATCGGTCCCAATGCGGATCGCGTGTTGTTAGGCGGTTATAGCGGCAAGCCGAAGTTCTATACATCAGTGCTGGAAGGCATCCTGCGGACGGTAGGCCCAAAAATCAACATTCTGTATAGCGAGGGTTGCAAGATCACCTTGAACGGCTCCTGGGATGAAGACCAAATTACTCTACCTGAGCGCGCTGAAAATCTCAAGGCGATCCAGGCGGCAGTAAGTACCGCCCAGCAGGCGGATGTGGTCATTCTGGTGTTAGGCGGTAATGAACAAACTTCCCGAGAAGCCTGGAATCGACATCATCTGGGCGATCGTTCCTGCCTGGATCTCTTTGGGATGCAAAATGAACTGGTAACGTCGATCATAGCCCTGAACAAGCCGGTGATTGCTGTGCTCCTGAATGGCCGGCCTAATTCCATTACCTATCTTCATGATCATGTTCCTGCCATTCTCGAATGCTGGTATTTGGGCCAGGAGACAGGGATCGCAGTGGCCGATGTGCTGTTTGGCAATTATAACCCCGGTGGCAAATTGCCGATTTCAATTCCTCGCTCGGCGGGCCATCTACCCTGTTTTTATAATTATAAACCATCCGCACGACGCGGCTATCTGGATGCCGATATTTCGCCGCTTTTTCCTTTTGGCTACGGTTTGAGTTATACTACCTTCCAATTCAGCAATCTGAGGCTATCAAGAACAACCATTCGCCGCCACGAAGCAACCCAGATGATGGTTGATGTCAAAAATATCGGCTCCCGAGAAGGGCATGAAGTTGTCCAAATGTATATCCACGACTTGATCAGCTCTGTTACTCGCCCGGTGAAAGAGCTCAGGGGATTCAAGAAAATATTTCTGAAACCTGGAGAAACGCAAACAGTAAGTCTGCCCATCACACCGGAACACCTGGCATTTACCAATATTAACATGGAATTTACCGTGGAACCCGGGGAATTTGAAATTATGGTGGGCAATTCTTCTCGGGACGAAGATCTGCAGAAAGTAATCTTGAAAGTGACCGATTAACTAACAAACGCCTTCATGCAGGGAAAGAGGAGTGCTGAAATGTTCAAATTATTTTGTGTCACCTGAAATTCTAAATAATGACTATCAATAATAGTCCCACGGAATACATGAAAAAATACGGAAAGCAATTCTTATCTTTTGAATTCCGCATCATTCCGCGTATTTCGTGGGCCACGAGTTATCATTTTTGATCCTCACGGTTTATGTTAGAAATTCAAGTTTCAAAATAACGGAAGTCTCTGCCATTCAAAGTATTTCAATTTGCTGAGGTGCAATGTGACTGCTAATTCAGAAAAACTTTCGATCAAAGAGAAAATCGGATATAGCCTGGGGGACACTGCCTCCAATTTATTTTTTCAAACGTTTATTCTATTTTTGACCTATTTCTACACCGACGTCTTTGGCATTTCCGCTGCGGCGGTGGCATCGATATTTCTGGTCGGACGCATCTGGGATGCGGTGAACGATCCCATGATGGGCATGATTGCTGATCGAACCAATACGCGCCTGGGGAAATTTCGACCCTATTTGCTCTGGTTCGCTGTGCCGTTTGGTTTTCTGGGATTTCTGATGTTCATTACTCCGAACTTGTCCTCCACGGGCAAAGTCATTTATGCCTTCGTCACCTACAATCTGATGATGATGATCTACACCGCCATCAATGTCCCCTATTCGGCGCTGATGGGAGTCATCACCCCGAATTCACAGGAACGTACCGTAGTCTCTTCTTTTCGATTTGTGGCCGCGTTCGTGGGCCAATTCATCGTTCAATTTTCGATCTTGCGACTGGTGAGGACATTTGGGAGAGGCAATGAACCGCTGGGCTGGCAATGGGCCATGGCTGCGCTTTCCGGCCTGGCAGCAGTCTTGTTCCTGACGACCTTCGCCACCACCAGGGAACGGGTTAAACCACTGTTACAGCAAAAAAATCCGCTGCGCCAGGATCTGGCCGATTTAATCAGAAATCACCCCTGGTTATTGATTGGTGGCGCCACAATTTTTCAATTGATCTATATCGTGATTCGCAATGGCAGTATTATGTACTATTTCAAATATTTTGTTCAGGATCAGCCATTGACGCTACTGGGAAAATTTTATAACGTTTCGTTCGGATCGTTGGCGTCCACTTTTATGCTTACTGGCACGATCGTTACGATCATTGGAGCTGTTCTGGCGAATTGGTTGAGCAAACTGATTGGCAAATCGCGCTGCTATTATGGCTGCCTGGCTCTCGCCGGAATAACCACGGCCCTATTTTACTTCTTGAAGCCTCAAGACATAATCTTCATGTTTATCCTGCAACTTTTCACATCGTTTGCTATGGGGCCGGTTTCAGTGCTGCAATGGGCCATGTATACCGATACGGCCGATTATTCCGAATGGAAAACTGGTCGCCGCGCCACAGGACTGGTGATGTCGGCATCGCTCTTCGCGCTTAAATTGGGCATAGCTCTGGGTGGCGCACTGCTGGCCTGGATTTTGGCGGCGTACGGTTTCCAGGCCAACGTGGACCAGTCAACCAGTAGCTTGCTGGGAATCCGGCTGGTCATGAGCATTTATCCCGCCATCGCGGCTTTCCTTGGTGTCGCCTTGATGGTATTCTATCCCCTAAATAATGATACGATGATTCGGATTGAAAAAGATTTAGCGGCAATGCGGAAGAGCGGCAATTGAGTTTGATATTAAACCTGAAATTCTAAAATGGAAATACTTATCAATAATTGGCCCACGGAATACGCCAAAAACACGGAAAGCAATTTTCAGCTTTTGAATCCCGTGCCATTCCGCGTATTTCGTGGGCAACGAGTGATCCTTTTTCATCGTAACGGTTCATTTTAAAAATTCAGGTTATATTTTTTTTCGGTGGCCTTTCATTCCGCCCTTCGGCGGATTGGAATGCCAAGGAAGAGAACTTTAGATTTCATTTATGAGAATTTTCGATTCCGGGAATAAAAACGTCCTCATCAAATTTCTTCTGTATTAGCTATGTTAGCTATGCCTTGATGGCATAATAATTCTTTCACCAACATCCTACTCGCACTATTTGATAATCACCATCCGTTTCACCGTCTCAAAATTACCAGCCTTGATCTGATAAAAATAAAAGCCAGAATTCAACTTGTCAGCCAGGAATTGCATCCGATAGCTCCCTGGCGCCAATTTCTTCTCCACCAGCGTGCCAAGTTCGTGACCCAATACGTCATAGATTTTCAGTTGCACCCAGCATTCCTTCGGGATTTCGTACGCAATGGTCGTGGTGGCCTTGAACGGATTGGGATAGTTCTGAAATAATTCGAAATTCAACGAGTTCTCGTAGCCAGGCTCGATCCCAGAGGTCTGATCGCCCGTGATGAAACTGGCCGTCCTGGAAAATGGACTTTCTCCGTACTGATTAATGGCGCTCACTCGCCAAAAGAATCTTCGGTTTGCCTCCAGCGGCTGAAGACGAATGGTAGTATCGGCAACCACGGTATCGATGACAGTAGTGGCAAAAGAACTACTGCTGGACACTTGCAGATGATAACGGGTGGCTGAGATCGAAACATGCCAGATCAACGTGGCGTCGCGTGGCACGTTAGATACGTTATTGGGTGAAATGATGCTCGGCCGTAGCGGACTGGCGATGTAGGTACGTAACCATTTGAGAGCAGGCCGTTCTGCTCCATGCGAGGTTAGCAAGTAGGCATTGGTCTTCCAAATTTCGCCTTCGACATAGCCCCATAATGTCATCCCTTTCACACCGGGATGCTCCCAGAACAAGGGAAAATAGGTCTGGTAATTCTGAAGCTGAACATTGTCATCGGCTTCATTGATGTCGAATTCCGAAATATAGATTGGTAGGCCAGTCGCTGCCAATCGGTTGAGATTGTACTCCAGCGTGGCAATGGGGTAACTATAGGATGTCGAAGCCCCGGCATAGCTTTTGAACTCAAAATAGTGTCCCTGAATGCCGATAGCATCGATCAAGCCTCGTGCTTTTAAAGTATCGATCAATTGCAGATACCCATCGGTGGTTGTGTTGCTATGAAGAATATTGTACTCATTAAGGATGAGCTTTACCTCTGGCGCGCAATAGCGACGAGCCCATTGAAAAGCAGTGACCACCCAATCCCAGCCGGTCTTGCCACTGCCGCCCAGCGCTTTCATAAATGGTGGAGGAGCATTAAACGGCTCGTTCACTACATCCACGAAATTCATCCGTGGATAGCGCTCGCCTACCAGGCGAATCCATTCCTCCACCTGGAATCGCTGCTCGGCCGAATCGAGCGTGGTAATCCACGAGGGGTATTGCTGTCCCCAGACCAGGGCGTGATGTTTATATGGGAAATTATTGGCCAGAGCGTAGTTGTAAATCTTATCGAGTTGAGTCCAGTTGTAATAATCCTTGCCTGGCTCGGCGCTTTCCCACTTCCCGGCATTCTCGGGCGTCACCTGATTCCAATAATTTTTAAAACTGGGACGAATCGAATTGCCATTCGGAATGACATTGCCCAGAAATTTGTCTTTGCCTTCAGCCAGAGGCTGGCCAAATGCATCGAGCGGCGATAAAGTGGCTACAAAAATGGCAATGATCAGTGAAGCTGCCAGCAGCGACGCAAACGCAATGTCCCTCCCCCATCGTTGTTGGACGGCGATAAGCTGATCCATCATCGTTTTATCCTTTCATTAACAAAATTCCCCAATGAAAATTATTTGATTCAATAATGCCCCACTTTTTTTGAACGCATTACCAGAATTCTCTACCGCTACCCAAAGCGAAACATTTTTAGGACATTGGCTGGTTTGCAGCGGTCAGTTTCAGGCTTAACATTTACTGTCAGCATTTTTTCATCGTTAAATCCGACGTCCGCAAAATAATAACTCTTAGGTCAGCGCGAAGATCCGCCTCCGCACGTTATCTGAAATCGCACAACGGCGTGCCATTGCGCCCAAATCATAATCATGCCATTCAAAGAATCAGATGAAATTTTATCGCGACACAAAAGTTGTTATGCTGGATGGCGCCAATGTCGCACAAATTTTGCCCATGAATGTGGAAATATCATCTTTCTGAACACAATTTTCTGTGATCGAAGTGACATAGGGCGTAAATTCTCCAACCTCTCCATTCTTCAAAACAAATGTTTGTTGCACCGGCTGAGAGCGTTGGTTTATGGCCACAATAACCACTTTCGAATCACCTTTATAAGCCGTCACATATACCTGATGTTGAGGCCGTTGGGTGGCAAATACTCGGAAATATCCGGGGCGAATGAACCTCGAAAATTGCGACATCACGTATCCCCGCTTGCTGACACTTCCGTCTTCTTTGATCGGTCCGTAAAAACGGACGATGTACCACCAAATGTAAGCGCTCATATTCGCAAACATGCAATCGTTGATCTCTTTGCCTGTTGCCAAAACCTTTGTCCAGGAAGTATCGGTATCCAGATGTTCCGTCATCCAGCTCTCTTTGCCTTTGCTTTCCGCCAGAGGGTATCGGCAAAGGCCGCCGCCGTAGATATGCCCCCCGATAATGGCGACATGCGATGCAGCAATTGAATCGTTCAGAATCGGATCAGACATAGCGTGATTAAAATTGAATGATTCGGGAACGATGATATCCACTCCTATGGCTGGGGCGTTTTCTTTGACAAATTTGAGCATTTCCTCGGCAGTCCAATCGCACGATTCGTAGGTCACCTGAACATCGGGCTCGTTCTGGATCGATAGCGCATACAACGGAACCCCATTGCTTCGCAGATAATCAGCGAAGGATTTTAAATGGGCGGCATAATCGGCATAAGCCGACTCTCGAAGATGGCCGCCAACCAAATTGTTATTGGTTTTCATGCTGGCCGGTGGCGACCAGGGAGAAGCGATTATTTGGACACCACGGGAGTAAGCTGCTCGAGCCGTCGGAACATTATAGCCAAAACTGGGGGCATCGGGAGGGATGCGAAGCCGAAGAATTGTCAGCCCGATCTCACCGTCATCGGTTCCAAAAGCTTTCTCGATTTGATCGGGTGTCATATCGGGTCGCCATCGCAGGATGTTTGCAGCGCCAAAACCACGAATAATCTGATGGGTGCTATCTAATAAAACCAGAGCGGCGTTTGGGTCGATATATTCATCGACGACAAAATTCAATACGGCCCACGGCTGAACAATGATATTGTTGAATTGTTTGGGTACGATAACAGGGGTGGTGCTATCGGTGTTTGTTATGCGAACGGTAAATTCGACTTGCAACAAGCAGTTCGTCGCGTCTTTTTGAGCTGTTGGTGATGATAGAGTTTTCGGGAGCAATGCAATCGGATCGTTGCCAATTGTGCTGAGAATCATTTTCCTTACCTGGGTTTTCTCCCCTGCCTGCAATCGGCAGAAATAGATTCCCGGCGCAACGCCCGCTCCTTCGTTATTCCGACCATCCCATAACACCTGGTGATCGCCTTTCGTTTGAGTGCCGATAGCGAATTTTCTCACCTCTTTGCCAAGAATATTATAGATGGTGATGATGACGTCAGACTGCCGGCGCAGGCGATAAGATATGGTGGTTGCCGAGGAAAATGGGTTGGGATAATTTTGCTCCAATTGGAACTCGTCCGAAGGATTATCGGGCTGACTGATTGAACTGAGGATACTAATCGAGTATTTGCCGAAGCTATTTGTGAGCGCCGAATATTGCCGATTGGTATCATCATCTGCCATGAACGTCACCAGGGCATGTTGCACGGGCATCATCGCCGTGGATACGGTGCCGCTGACCTCAATGGGTTTTCCATAAGAATTGCCAAAAAGACTGATAAAAAGAGCCAATAACCATGATCGAAGATGGATGTGGCAGCTCTTTTGGGAACTTGTTTTATGATTCATCAGATGCCTTTCACGGTATAAAATTTTCTGAACTGCTGCTCAGACCAACCCCATTGCTGGGGTCAATCGATGCTGCTAACCTGATTGTTGATTCCGCAAGTAAAGAAAGCTTTATTTGTATTTATAAAGTTTGACTTTTTGAATGCTGTAGTTATTTCCTGGCAGATGCAAATGCCTGCCCTGATGGCTCTGGTCCCCATTCATGCGACGGCCGACCACCCAATTCCCATGGCTAAATTGACCTTCATTTATCCGTTCGATTCCGGCAATGGTGCCGTCGTTGGCACGCGCTTGGAACATCACAATAATGCCGCTGCCAGCGATCAGAAACTCATCGGGTTCGAGCATAATGATCATGCCGCCAACTCGGGGCGTTTCCGCATCTGACTTTTGCGCATACGCCCAACTGTATTCGTGGCGGACATCGAACGTGTATTCGCCGAGATGAATCTGGGTTTGGTGATGGGTGCTATCGAGCAAAACGCCAGCCAGCTCACCTTTGCCCTGTTTCATCAGAATCAGAGGCTCGAGCTGATGCAACACCGCATAAGCCTGGGCCAGCGGTTGGGACTCGGAATGAGGCAACGACTCGATCGAAAAGGGGCTGTAGCCCATGGCATGATGTTGAGCAATGGCATAAAAGGCGTTGGCTGGGCTTTGATGATTTGCTACTTCTGGGATGAACAGCGGATTTCCCGAACAATCATATTTTTCGCACCATTCCTTGAAATTTTTGAAGTAAATGTCCGGGGCAAGAAAATCGATCTGCGGCGCTCCGGCTCGCCAGATATCCATCAGATGCGGCAGGGGTCCTGCGCTGGGGTATTGCCCGGGCTTGTAATTGGGACGAATGAGCGCAGCGTTCACATACATGGGTAAAGGATAGGCTGCTTTTCCAGCCTTTGCGATTTCATTGGTATAGCGAGCAAAATGCCAGGCCATGAACATTTCATCCGTGTGCAAACCCTTTCCAAACATCTCTTCCCAGGTGCCCGAAGATTTATAGCCCGTTCGTTTCCACACCTGCTCAAACTCGGGAATCAATGAATTCTTATGCTGCAACAAATAGCTCGTTAGTTCGGCTGGTACCGGTCGCGCAAAAAATTTGCTCGCCATTTCACAATAGTCCCTGGCGTCCGGGATCATGCCGATCTCATTTTCCACCTGGACCATGATTACGGTCTGCCTGGGCTCATCGATAGAACGAATATGCTTCATCAGAGCGGCAAAAGCCCGTGCATCAGCATCTCGGTTTTCATCACTGAAAGGTGTGAGAATTTCCAGCGCGCGGCCATCTTTAGTTCTGGCACGGGGGAATCGTTTGGGATCTGTTTTTACCCAGGAAGGCGCGTAGCAGGACATGCTATTCTTCCAGGATCCGAACCAGAGCAACACCAATTTCACATCGTAATCCCGGGCTGACTGAATGATGCTATCGACCAGCGCAAAATCAAAATGCCCCTCGTTCGGCTCGATCAATTCCCAATAGACCGGACAAAGGATGGTGTTGAGGTTCATCTTTTTGAAATTTTGCCAGTAGGGCCGAAGGTAATCAAGATTTGAAGCTGTCGAATTCCCTAATTCACCCCCCAGAATCAAAAATGGCCTTCCTTCGACAAAAAGTTGAGTGGCCCTCCCCTGCTTCTTTAAATGGGGAATTGCTGCATTTTGGGTACGGACAAAGTTTACCTGGATTGCCAAACCGAAAATCATGAAGAACAGCAATTTTAGAAAATGAACTGATTTCATCGGACCACCTATGTTGACAACAAACAGCCCCGACGGATCGGGGCTGTTTTTAACTCACGACTTTGATCAAAGAGCATTGCCCATCACGAGATGGTCTGCAAAGCTCCCTGATCGCGAAACATAGCAGAGCTATTTAAGCAGTATTGCTTTGTTCACGCTAACAAAATTTCCGGCCTTTAATTTGACAAAGTACACACCGGTAGCCAGATTGGCTGCATCAAAATTGAATTTATGACAACCAGCCTCGAATCTGCCCTTAGCCAACTCAGCAACCACCTGACCCGAAACATCATAGACGATAAGACTGACTTCGCTGCTTTGTGGTAAGGCGAATTCAATCGTCGTGTTCGGATTGAATGGGTTCGGGTAGTTCTGCTTGAGCAGGTAAGCGGTCGGCGGTTGTTGCATTATCTCCTGCCCATAATCCTGGACGGCAGTAACAATGTCCGGGCCCCGATCGACTTTAATTTCGGACAAATTCATTTTGGTCGTCGATGAATTGTTAATAGCAAAGGCCACGCAATTGATCTTATTGGTTGTCGCGACAACGATTTTTGAGGTTTCCCAGTAATAGCTGTTATCGGCCTTTGACAACGTGGCCTTCACTAAATTACCCGAGGCCTGAGCCGAAATAGAAATGGCAAACTCATAAATTCCTGGCCCGGCAACAGCACTGGCCGGCGTTTGGAGCTGAGCACCCAGTGCCGAACTCTTGCTGCTACTGATCTCCCACCAGACACCGTCAGTAATAGCGCCCCAGGTTCCTGTCACGCCTGACCAGTTAGCAACATTGGTGCCACTGGGAGGCACAAATAGATAACCGGAGTGAGCTCGATCGGTTCCGGTCCACACCCAATTCGAATCCAGATTGGGATCCTGTTTGAGCGTACCCGCGCTGTCACTGTAGAATAGTCCGAAGCGCAGACTGCCCAGATCCTGGAACCCACCACCGACCAGTTCGATTTTTCCAGTCACAATCAATGCACGATCCTTTTCAGCGGTGAGTACATAAGGTTCCAGACTGCCCCGAAGAGCAGACCAACCGGTCGGTGCAGCAGTTCCACCGATGGTTACATCACCTTCAAACTCACCCATGGTTAAACTCCATCCGCCAAGATGGCCACCGCTGAAGCCCCAGTTGGATACGTAATAGGCTTCCCACGGCGCTTCCGGAATCTCAATGGGCTTGCCCAGGTCCACTTTGACCTCC
>CAZYNP010000080.1:0-23408 GCA_964647995.1 uncultured Cytophagia bacterium | reverse complement strand
TGCTGATGCCAAATCCTACCAGCGCTATCAAAAACAGTTGGAGACGTATGCCCACCAGCGGATTGAGTGCAAGGATTTTCTGATCCACCATCGGCCGAGGCGGGTTTGTCGGGGGTGTGATTTGAGGTTTTATTGTCATCAGAATAATGTATAATTAATATTGATTTAATCAATCAAAATTCTTATATTTCAGCATAAAATTTTGTTCTGTAAATTAGCACATGATTATCTCGAATTATGGAATTTATTTTTTTCGATCGGCAATATCATTTTATCGGATTTGATAATGAAAAACATTCTCCTCACCTTCGTCGGCAATCACGATCCGTTCGATCTAATGTATCTTTCATTAATGATATTTTCAAATTTGACTTGTAATTATTTAAAATTCAAATGGCAAATTTACATGTTTTACCAGCATTCTATATTGTGAGGGAGATTAACTAAAGCAACAAAGGAAAATTTTCAATGGAAGTAATTACCCCTGAATTAAGGAAAAATTTAAGTCAACAAAATTGGGAAGATATAATTTTAAAATTGACGAGCTATGCTAACTATATTATTAAAAGATTATGCTGGAATTCAAGCTATGGTAATCTTCCTCGTGGTCTTAAAGCAGACGACATCGCTTTGGAGGCTATTGAAAAGGTCTGGACAGGATCGCGCAATTGGAATCCAGATAAAATTCCCGATCTTCTATTATATTTAAAAGGAGTTGTTAAAAGTCTGTTGAGCAATCTGGTAAATTCAAATGATAATAGGAAATACATCATTTCAATTGATCAAACAAATTGCCAATCAAATGGAGATCTTATTGACCAAATAAAAGATAATTCATCATCAATAGATTCTACTGTAGAATTTGAAGAAATACGAAAGATGATTTGGAAAGATATAAAATGGGATGAGGATGAATTTTTAGTTTTAACAGGATTGGAAGAAGGATTAAAACCAAAACAAATATCTGAAGAATTAAATTTGTCAATTGATAAAGTTTATATTGTGCAAAAACGAATAAAACGAAAAGTCGAAAAATTATTAAAAGAGAAAATAAAAATAGAGGTATAAAGTGGCTGAAGAAAAAAAGAAAATATCAGCTAAAGAATTCCTGGAAAATATCTTTGAAGCAAGCCAAGAGGCTTTAGAGGCAGATCAAGATGCTTTGAAACAATCGCTAAGAGAAGATGGAATTGATCCAGAAGTGCTAGTTAAAAAAGCGATTAATTTTATAAAAGAATTCGAGCGAAAACAGAGATTAGCATTCGCTAAACAAATACGAGAAAGAGTATTATCATTAATAAGAAAATACACCAGTCCTCAAAACATTTTAAAAAAGGAAAATTTCATTTCAGAGTTACAAAGAATATTACCATTGCCAGAGGAAAAAGCTTTTGTGAAAGCTTATTTTTCTAAGCTTGAATCAACAGATGAAAGAGATCTTGTTGGATTGATAAATGATATTGAAATATTGAAATTGCTTGATCAAATGGAAAATAATGACATGAACGAATGAGGTATAATGGTAGGAATTTCATTAGCAAAAAATATTGCAAAAGGGATCATCAATGATTTCAATATTAGTGATCCAGTTCAAATTGATCTCGAAGGCATTGCGGCGGAGAGAGGAGCTTTTATTAAAGAAGAAATATTGCACGCTACTGCAGGACGTTTAATTCGTTATTCTAATAAAGGAATTATAACAGTAAATGCCCAAATCAAAGAAGAAGGAAAAAAACGATTTGTTGCTGCACATGAATTAGGTCATTTTGAAATCCACAAGAAATTGGATCAAATCAATATATGCACTGATGAAGATTTACTTGATTGGTATAAAACAAGTTCTTTAGAATTAGAGTCAAATGCTTTTGCAGCGGAACTACTAATGCCTGAAACTATTTTTAAAAATGTGTGTGTTGGGACAAAACCAAATTTTGAAATAGTTAGGGAATTGGCATTTAAGTTCAATACTACTATTACAGCAACAACTCTAAGATATGTTGAAATAGGTCCGTATCCTTGCGCCATAATCGTTTCAAAGGATCAAAAAATTAGTTGGTACAGGGCTTCATACGATTTCCCTTTTAGATTAAAAATTGTGGGCACTAAACTTGATCCAACATCATGCGCTCTTGCTTGGTTTGAAAAAGGAAGTGGTCCTTTAAATCCAGAAATGGTATTGGGGTCTGCCTGGTTAGATGATTATCGACTAGAGCAAGATTGTTATTTGTATGAGCATTCATTTTTTTTGAAATCTTATAAAGTAGTTTTAAGTCTTATCTGGTTGTTTGATGAAACAATTTTTAACAACGATGATGATTAAATAAGTGGTTAATTATTGGTGGTATGAAAGAAATATTCAAAATATTATCTATTGATGGCGGAGGAATAAGAGGTGTTTATCCAGCAAAGTATTTGACTGAAATTCAGAAGCATATCAACAATCCAATTTATCAATATTTTGATCTTATAACGGGTACATCAACAGGAGGAATAATTGCTATTGCTCTTGCAATGGGAATTGATGCTTCTGAAATTTTAGAAATGTATAGAAATATGGGTACAAAAATTTTCAAACATAGAAATTATTTTTATAGATTACTACAACCAAAATTTTTGTTATTCCACTCAAAATATTCAAACAAGTTTTTAAAGGAAGCTTTGATAAGAATATTGGACAATAAAATTTTAGGCGAAGCTAAAACAAGATTGTGTATCCCAACTATCGAACTTGTTACAGGGAGAACCAAAGTATATAAAACAAATCATCATCCAAACTTAAAATTTGATTGGAAAATCCCAGCATGGAAAGTTGCATTAGCAACAAGTGCTGCACCAACATATTTTCCAACAAGCTCATCAAGTGATAATGACATATTAATTGATGGCGGTCTATGGGCAAATAATCCAAGTTTAGTAGGCATATTGGAAGCAAAAAAATATTTTAATATTCCATTTGATCAAATTAAATTGCTTTCAATTGGGACATGCACTGTGAATGTTTTTTTTAGTAATCGAAAAAAAAGATTCGGCAAGCAATATAAAGATTGGGGAGTTATTCAGTGGGCTCCCTATATTTTTCAAATTACGCTCAATTGCCATTCTTTATCAGTTGAAAACATGGTTACTTTCCTTAATTTAAATGAATACATTAGAATAAACGATTCATTACCCAAAAATATGCCAATTGATGATGTGGATTCAATTCCTGATTTAGAGTGTTTTGCTGCGCAAAAAGCTCAGAATACTCTATGTGAAGTTATTGAAAAATTTTTTAATGTAACTGTGGAACCTTATAAATTTGAAAACAATGAATTAGAGGTAGATTTGAAATGAAACTAAATGATAATTTCAACCAGTTTGTCAAAAATATTAGTTTAAATCCCACGAGAGAAGAGAGAATTATAAGTGCGGTAAAAAGCTTGAAAGAATTTTTTGAATCAAATGAAGATATAAAATCTATATATTATGAAGCTTTTTTACAAGGTTCAGCAGCGATTAGCACTGCTATTAAGCCAATAGAAGGTGAAGAATTTGATGCAGATGTGGTATTAGTATTAGATCTTAATGATGAATTTGGGGGTCTAAGGGATCCTGAAGAAGTTTTAAAGTTTATTAAAGAAATATTGAAAAATAATTCATTTTACAAGGATAAGATAAAAATTAAAAATAGGTGTTTAAGAATAAATTATGCAGGGGATTTCCATTTAGATGTTGTTCCAACTCATTCTTCTGGTGATTCTAACGGAATCCTTCAGATTCCATGCAAAGCTGATAATGAAGAAAATTGGCAATACACCAATCCAAAAGGATTTATAAAGTGGTGCAATGAGACAGAATTAAATTCAAATAACAAATTTTCAAGAATAACTAAGATGCTAAAACATTGGAGAAATATTAAATTCGGCAAAGATAGTGCACCCAAATCAATATTGCTTACTACAATAATAGGTCAAAATATTGAAGGTAGTTTTAGTTCAGATGCAGAAAGCTTACTTTATACGATGGAAAATATTAATGGCTACTTAAATAATCAAATATTCGTACCATTCATAGCAAATCCATCTCTTGATTCAGAAGATCTGGCAAGAGGATGGTCTTCAGATAATTTTGAATTATTTAAAAAACGATTCTCCTGTGCGTTGGAAAAAGCAAGTTTAGCTTTTAAAGAAGAAGACAAGGATAAGAGTATTTCATTATGGCAAGATTTGTTCGGTGATAAATTTCCTTCTCTTACTGAAGAGAATGGTAAGAAAATGGCGGAAGCAATCAAATCCAATACTATTTTCGTAACTTCGTTAGGGACACTCACTGACGATTCTAAGCATACGATAACGACATCTATCAGACCTCATCGATTCTATGGAGATTAATAAATGAGAAATTTTAGATTCTCTAATCAAATTGTAGATACAGGCTTACAAACATTTCACATTATAAAAAGGTTCCCTCAATTTAAATTTTTTAGAAATGGCAATGGACTAAAATGGATTGGAGAATTACAATCTACGAACTGCTCAAAAAAATATAAAATAGAAATAATTTACAGAGGCAAGAAAACTCCAAAAGTTTTTATTTTAGCACCCAAACTGGAATCCAATGCACCGCATACTTTCTCAGATGGTTCTTTATGTCTATGCCATCCAAATGATAATAGCTGGAAACAAAACGACTTAATTTCATGCACGATCATTCCCTGGGTGGCCGAATGGATTTATTTTTATGAAGTATGGAAAGATACTGGTATCTGGTTTGGGAGAGAAGCATCTCATAAAGGTAAAAAACTTATTAATTGAATTATTAAACCTATCCCTTACATTAATTTTTATATCGACATTTTGGCATAAAAGAATGGAAATATAAAATGCTCAAAGAACATCTTAGCATGCCCCTCTCCTTTTTACATTATGAATGATTACATTCGTGAATTCAACAAACTGGACACCCCTGAAAGCGACAAACAATTTATTCTGTTGGTCAATAAAGGTAGAGAGGGCTGGAATTGTCACAGTCTATTCGGCTGCGCCTTGTATCGCAAGCCCAAAAGCAAAATCTTTGTGCTCCAGGCGACCATGCGCTGTTTGCGTTCCATTGGTGACGTTCAGGAGACAGAAAAAATTTATTTATCCGAAGAAAAGGAACTGTGAATTCTGAAATCTCAATAGCAAAACACCAAATGACAAATAAATTGCAATGTTCAAAAAATCAAATTCCAAACAACAAAATTTTATCATACGAGAGCACTCTGTCTCTAAAGGGAATTTATGAAATTTAAAATCCTATTCTATAAACATTTTGTCCCTCTGTGACACAATAATTATTGCCATTAGTAATAATCCTCTACTAAATCAACCAATAGATTCTGTTCCTCCAGGAACATAATGTTTATAGACGCAATATTACCATAAGGAGTGGTAGTCCCTTTAGGGTCCATTTGATTGCGCTTTCATTTTGCTCGTTTTTTTATTGAGATTTTGAGATTGTGATTTATTTGGCTTTTGGGATTTTTTCTTTGAAATTTAATATGAAAAAGCGCTGCTGGTGGATAATGAGCAGGCAATTCGAGAATTTGCTGGCAAAAGCTTTCATCTGAATAATTACTGTTTTGCCTCTGGCTCGGAAAAGAATTTCTTTCTCGATCTATTAAAACGGGACGGCGTAACCAGGCTCTACTTCACAGGCATGCTCACCCACGGCGAATCCGATTTTTTCATCAGTTATATCGATCGCATCAACCAAACCGTCCGCAAACATTATCCTGATTTTTAGGGGGTGAGATGAAAAGCCTGCGCCGTTATTAATTTTTTGAGCTACTGGAAATGCTAACGCCTGAAGGTTAATTGGATAACTTGTTTTATCTCACCCCCTGAATGCAAAACCAAAACGGCAGTTGGACCATGATCGAAATCAAAGCCGATTACATGATCGATGATACCGTGACCGCAGCGAAAGAAAAATATGCACTGGAAATGGGTTTTGTGAATAAAATGGAATATCGGTTGCTGGAGGCGAGCTTAGCTAAGAATGGACAGATTTTGATGTGAAGTCAATATCTATCCCAGGATTCAATTCCACAAAAAATCACTTGATTTTTTACTTTCATTTGGTTACTTTTAGTCACTGATTCCGTCGTTGGAAGCAGATCGGATCAATATATATTTTGAAGCATCAGTTTACCGCTTCTTTAGCTGGGAGTCTGGAGATGAAAATTTTTAATTATACTATCATTTTTGAACGAGAGGATGACGGCGGCTATCATGTCTATTGCCCTGCGCTAAAAGGATGTCATTCACAGGGAGATACCTACGACGAAGCGCTCAATAATATCCAGGATGCCATTAAATTATATCTGCAAAGCTTGATCGCACACAATGAAATCATTCCCGAAGAAGACATCATGATTAAGCCGCTAAGGATAGCAGTATGAGTCCACACCTGCCTGCTTTAACAGCCAGAGATGTAATAAAAGTTGCTCGAAAATTGGGCTTTCAATTTGATCGACAATCTGGTAGCCATGCTGTGTATATTCACTTAGAGAAAAAATTGAGAATTGTGATCCCAATCCATCCAGGAAAAGATATCAAACCAAAGACCTTGAAAGGAATTATCGATGATATGGGAATGACCATGGATGAATTTAAAGAATTATTATAAACGTGGTCTTGTGATTACCATCATCTATCCATAGACAGCCCGATTTCCTCAACTGATACACAGATTCCGTCAGCGATACCGCCCGTAAATATCTTCCCCGCTTTTTGTTTCAAGATAACGATACAATTGGGCCTTATGTGAGATCAACGCCGTTTAGATGATCGATGCTGCCGTGACCGCAGCAAAAGAAAAATATGCCCTGGAAATGGGTTTGTGAATAAAATGGACTATCGGTTGCTAGAGGCGAGCCCTACGGGCGATGGGCAGATTTTGATGTGAAATGCGATGAAGATTTATTTCAAAAGTTACTTGATAATAAAAATAATTTTTATTACATTTAGCTTGAATCAGCAGCCATTGAAATCATCATATCGGTCAACCTTATTATGCTATTGCCCAGCGCTTTTTGCACTTTTGTGCAAGAATTCGGTTATCGCAAAATACCAGTCCATAACTCACGGGTTGCGGCTTGACCATGCTGGGTTATTTAAGAGCAGCTTAACAATGGCACTTGTTTTGTTATATTTGTTCAGAGTGTGATTCAATTTGAAAGGACAATGATATGAAGGGGAATAAACGAAAATTGTATCATTTCACCGTGCTCATCGAAAAAGATGAGGATGGTTTTTATGTGGCAACAGTACCCGCATTGAAAAGCTGTTATACCCAGGCAAAAACACTGGAGGAACTTTACCCACGAATCAAAGAAGTGATTGCGCTCTGCCTTGAAGAGCAGCAGCCGCAATTGATGCAGTTTATTGGAATACAACAGGTCGAATTTGCTGTTTAAGAGGTTAGCAATATGCCAAAACTACCCATGATAACAGCAAAAACAATCATCCAATTTTTAACTCACCTCGGTTTTGAATTGGTCAGACAGAAGGGAAGCCATAAATTTTTCAGGCATCCCGATGGTCGCACCGCTACAGTGCCCGATCATCCTGGTGAAGATTTAGGACGAGGCATCCTGCGCAAGATATTAAATGACATCGAAGTTACCAGAAAAGATTTTTTGAACTGGCTATTAAAATAGACCTCTTTTATCGCATCAACCAAACCGTGCGCAAATATTATCCTGATTTTTAGGGGGTGGGATACAAAGCCTGCGCCGTTATTAATTTTTTGAGCTACTGGAAATGCTAACGCCTGAAGGTTAACTGGATAACTTGTTCTATCCCACCCCCTAAATGCAAAACCAGGACGGAACCTGGACCATAATCGAAATCAAGGGCGATTACATGATCGATGATGCCGTGACCGCAGCAAAAGAAAAATATGCACTGGAAATGGGGTTTGTGAATAAAATGGACCATCGGTTGCTGGATTTGATTGGTTATTAAGTTCGATAAAGTTGGTTAGATTTTATTAATTAGACAGTGTTAAAAAACATTATTAACCTTAGTAACAAAACCAGCCTCCGACAAGGGAACCATATTACCTTATTGTGACTAATAATCAACAGAAAAATAATCTAATAAGGCTAACTCCTGGGAGGCATTAGGTTTGTTACCAAGGTCAATAAGGTCCATGGGCGTTAATCCATAAATCTTGTTGATAAAAAACCTGGCTGGATTTGATTGGTTATTAAGTTCAATAAAGCTGGTTAGATTCTATTAATTTGACAGCAATCAAAAACATTATTAACCTTAGTGCCCAATTTCAAAACTCCTTGTAGGGTTCGAAAACGTCCAGCTATGAAAAATAAAATCCCGCTTAACAGGATCAATTCCTGCTGGCTTTGACTATTTCCATTCAACAGGATGCAATTAGCGGGTTGATCCCTAAATAATCCAGCAAGAAATTATGAAAGGCTGTACCAGGCTCAACATGGTCGATAGGATTTGATCCATTCACCTGGCTGTTAAAAAAACTTATTAACCTTAGTAACAAGCCCGACCAGGAACTCATGAACCTTATTACCTTATCAGGGATATTAATCACACGAAAAATAAGCTAATAAGGTTGAGTATCGACGGGTCATCATAGGCTACTAAGGTTAATAAGGTCTAATGGATCTGGTCCATTAAACCGAACTTTGGCAATTGAAATAAAATCGTGTTAAACTAATTTAACTGCTTCTCGCTTCGAATATTTCAGCAGAATGGGATTAAGCTGTAAACCTTTTAATAACTCTACCAGAAATTATGAAATGGTGTACTTAGTAACAAAACCAACCTCCGACAATGGGAACCTTGTTACCTTATTCAGACCAATGATCAACAAAAAATAAGCTAATAATATTTCAAAAGAAACGAAACAATATTTAAGTACAGCACCCAATCGCTTTGAATTTATTTTTACCCCAATACATGGGTCATGGCTAAATATAATTGAAACCTTTTTAGTAAACTGACTCGAACATTGTTAACAAAACTAAGAGTAAATTCGATTGAAGAACTGAAAAATCGATTTGAAATTTATTTAAATGAAATCAATGAAATGCCACTCATATTTAAATGGAAATATAAATTAGATGAAATTTCGGTTGCTAATTAAAAAGTTTTTTTGATGTGTTAATTAAGAAACGATCAAGTAGTAATGAATATGATGGCAAGAAAAACAGAAAGAAAGAGCTTCCATTGTTTCAGGGGAATTTGCCTTTTAACTGTTTTTAATCAATAATAAGGTCTCAAATATGTTTGATCCTGTTCAGTCCTGCAAAGCGGAATCAATTGGATTATTTCATCTAACCTGAATTATTCATAAATTTTCACCCCGCCACTTGGCGCGCTAAGACGCAGAGATTAAAAAACCTTAAAGACAGCCATTATACAAAATTCAGTTTGACAATCAAAAATTTAGAATTGAAGTTTAGTCCATTACTTTTTTTGACGTTGCGTCGCTACGACTCAGCGGTTTGAGAATTATTCAAGCTAAATGAACAACTACAAAATTCTAGTTTTGGTCTTTTCTATCAAGCAACCTCAGACGATCCAGCGCCGCTCCCGTTGAACGCTATCCGCCAGCGCCTCCAGCGCAATATTGACATCATCCACAATCTGGAAATCATACATGCCGACACAGATAAAATCAGCGCCGTTTTTAAAAGCATATTGAAAACCAACTTCTGGTTTAATTGCACCAGCAGCCAGAGTTTTAAACGCGATCCAGGGCTGTTCCAGATTTTGCATGTAGGCTATCGTTTCTTCGGGATTGGCGCACCAGATATTATCATGTTCCGCGCTAGCCTTAGCCGACCAGTAATCCAGCGGATGAAGTGTCTTTACCCAATAATCGGGTTTCAGGCCGTAATTGACACAGGCTTTCACTGTTTCCAGTGAGTGGGCGCCAATGCCAGCGGGAAGGCCATTTCCTTTGATCAGCTCGAGCGCTTTGGCCATCAGTTCCATCTTGCCGTCCTTCACTAATTGATCGGCAATACCACCCTGGACATAGCAGGCATGTGCACCTTGGTCGATCGACATCTTAATGCCAGCAATGACGTCACCTTTGTAAGCGCAATCGGAGATAAACTGAATCTTGCCGATATTTCGTTTCCAATATTCATTGATAATCTGGCACAAAACTGGATTGGTCAAAAAACAATTGATGCCGCATTTTTCAGCCAAATAAAAGGTCTCGAAAATCTTATCTTTGGTGTGATATGACTTGACCAATTTATTCACATAAATCAAATCTCTCGCATGCGCCCAGCCGCCAACCAGATTCCCGCCCAAAATCACTCGGCTCAATTTCAAATCGCCGATATGACCGAACGGCAACGTACCTTTCAAGTCCTGCAATCTGGAATAATTGAACGATTTGACCGTCGCGCCAGTAACCGCATCGAGACTTTCTTTCAAATGCTTTCTTTCATAACTCTCCCAGCCCATTTTTTTCATCACGGCGAAAACGAAACCGCCAAACACCGGCAGTGTCACCAGGCTTTTAATGATCTCTCGGCGCTTCCAATCCGGCGGATGATCATTGGTTTTTTCCACAGGTTTCTTTTCTGAAGGATTGCTCGGAAGTAATTTTTGTCTCTTGAACATCATCATAAGGTGCTTTACGCCAGGAATGCTACTGGTGGGAAATATGGTTATAACCGCCAGCGCCAGCAACTCAATCATAACTTTATCCACGATGAGATAATGTCCTTCGGTTGGCGCTCCAAAATCCAATCCAATAAACGGCGGATGGGCGATGTAATAAAGCAGCAACAGCACCATGCCCGCAATGCTGGCCACCCGAGAGAGAACGCCGAACAATAGTCCCAGGCCAATCAGGATCAGCCCCCAGATATTTAAGAAATCCACAACTTTTAATGCCAAAGGATTGGCCGCAATCCAGTTGAAAACATCTCTCAAGATCCATCGGGACGAATCCAGATAGGATGCCGATGACCAATTCGGTGTAAAAAGTTTCGCAATCCCTTCGTAAAGAAAATGCCAGCCAATGGACAGGCGGAATAAAAGAAGAACTGTTAATTGGGCAGTGGAATAATGATGGCTATTGGTATTGAGGCTCATTTGAGAATCCCTCCCCAAATAATTACTATGATAAATTCATAGCGCACCATAGGTGCATTAGATTGTAGGACAGGATGCCATCCTGTCCTACAAAATCTTGCCCAAAAAACAAAGATTTGACCAGTAATATTATCGTGCTGAATCAACATCTATTGAGCAACCACCATCCGCCAATTTACGGATGGTTTTTCTATGCTATCAAAGGAGCAGAGAACTGCTTTGGCGTTCACCCCATTATGACCTTAACAGAATGATTCTTGCCATCCCCAAACACTGGAACAACTTTGCCTGTCAGTTTTTCATCATCGACAATAATTTCCTTGATCCCTTTTGAAACATGCTTGGGATTCTGCACGGTGATGTCATAATTCGCATTTCGGAATTTTCTTTGCACCGTAAAACCATCCCACTCCTTCGGAATACAGGGATCGATAATCAAGCCATCATAGTCGGGACGAATGCCTAAGATATATTGGGTGATGGCATAGAAGTTCCAGGCAGCCGTTCCCGTCAGCCAGGAATTTTTTGCCTCGCCGGGCTTGAAGGCATCTTTGCCGGCGATCATCTGGGAATAAACATACGGCTCTGTTTTATGCAAATCGCTGATTTCTTCCAGGTATGACGGAGCGATTTTTCGATAATATTCGAACGCCTGGTCGCCGTTGCCCAGCATCGTTTCCGCAATCATGATCCAGGGATTGTTGTGACAGAACACGCCGGCGTTTTCTTTATAGCCTTTGGGATAGGTCGAGATTTCACCAAGCTGGATGTGGTATTTAGTAAAGGCGGGATTGTTCAACACGATGCCGTGCTCACAATCGAGATACATTTTCACCCCATCCAGCGCCAATCGCGCCCGGCCATCCTCCAGTCCAATCCCGGCCATAACGCAGAATCCCTGCGGCTCGATAAAAATCTTCCCTTCCTCGTTCTCTTTACTGCCGACTTTATTGCCGAAATAATCGTAAGCGCGGAGAAACCATTCCCCATCCCAGCCATGCTCATGGATAGCATCTCTCATCCGATCCACGTGCGCAATGGCCAATTCAGCCTCCTCCAGTTCACCTCTGCGCCGACATATTTCAGCGAACTCCCTACCATAAAGGACAAACATTCCCCCAATAAAGATCGATTCTGCCACGCCGCCTTTTTTATTCTCTGTGGTTTGAAACGACTCATCCGGATTTTTGGAAAAGCAGTTCAGATTCAAACAATCGTTCCAATCGGCCCGGCCGATCAGCGGCAGATGATGCGGTCCCAGGTTATTGACCACATGATAAAATGACCGCTTCAGATGTTCAAATAAAGAAGTGGCTTTGGTTTCATCGTTATCATAAGGCACCGGTTCATCGAGGATCGACCAATCCCCAGTCTCTTTAATGTAGCTGGAGGTCGATAAAATGAGCCAGAGCGGATCGTCATTGAAATTGCCGCCGATCTCGTTATTGCCGCGCTTGGTCAAGGGCTGATATTGATGGTAAGCGCCGCCATCTTCAAACTGGGTGGCGGCAATGTCCAGAATCCGCTGCTTTGCCTTTTCTGGAATCTGATGCACAAAGCCGATCAGGTCCTGATTGGAATCGCGGAAGCCCATGCCCCGACCAATACCGGATTCAAAATAGGATGCGCTGCGGGACATATTGAACGTGACCATGCACTGGTACTGATTCCAGATATTCACCATGCGATCGAGCTTTTCATCGTTGCTTTTTAATTGATAGATGGAAAGCAGATCTGCCCAATAGTCCTTCAATTTTGTAAAAGCATCATTCACCAAATTCGAATCATTGTATTTTGCAATCAATCTTTCTGCTTTCTGTTTATTGATCACACCTGGACCGGCCCATTTTTCCTCCTCCGCATTTTCGATGTAGCCCAGCATAAAAATTAGCTCTTTTTGTTCTTTTGGGGCCAGCGTTATTTCCAGACAATGCGATGCCACTGGCGACCAGCCATGGGCTTCGGAATTGCGACTTTTGCCAGCCGCGACGACATCGGGATTTTCAAAGCCATTGTACAAACCAAGAAAAGCCTCCCGATCGGTATCGAATCCCTGGATGGGCTGATTCACCGAGTAAAAGGCATAATGGTTGCGCCGCTCTTTGTACTCGGTCTTATGGTAAATCACCGAGCCATTGATTTCCACCTCGCCGGTGGAAAAATTTCTTTGAAAATTGGTCATGTCGTCCAGCGCATTCCAGAGGCAAAATTCAACAAAAGAGAATAGTTTAAATTTTTTCGGTTTGTTGCTATGATTGGTGAGCTTGACTTTTTGAATTTCACAATGATCACCGATCGGCACAAAAAATAAAACTTCTGCCTGGAGCTTATTTTTCTCACCGCTGATGATCGTATAGCTCAAGCCGTGTCGGCACTCGTACCGATCCAACGAATTTTTGAGCGGCTTCCACCCGGGCGACCAGATTTCCCCGTCATCCTTGATATAAAAATACCGGCCATTCGCATCCAGCGGGACATTGTTGTAGCGATAGCGGGTAATTCTTCTTAGCCGGGCATCTTTATAGAAGCAATATCCCCCAGCCGTATTCGAAATGATTGAAAAGAATTCCTCAGTCCCCAGATAATTGATCCAGGGATAGGGTGTCTGAGGTTTGGTGATGACATATTCTTTTTGTCGATCGTCAAAATACCCGTAGCGCATAGGGGGTTAATTCTTCCTTAAATTTAAATTCATTGATAACTGATTAATTTAGGTCAAAAACCGATTTCCAGCAGATGTGGTTGCAATCCGTTCGCCAAGCGCTTTGCGCATCTGACTTGCCGTTACTCGCCAAAGCGAATGATTCGCGACCTGTTGAGAACGGATTTATTGATTTCATCAGAAATCATGTTGCAAAAATTGCTACCAATCATTGCAACGCAAAAATATAAAATAAATCCAATAAAGTCAACAAAAATTATTGGATGAAGTCAACATTGTTTCGAGCCCCACGGTTATTGAGCACAACCCACTGAACACTGTCCACTGAAATAAATTACATTCTTGTAATTGCGAGCTTCCTTTTTGAAATCTATAACATGATTCAATTGAAAATGTTATTATGATATTTTAATCATAATTTTATTTCAATATAATAATTCTATCTTAAATTCATTGTTTTCCACGATTAAATTGCCTTTAAGACCAATAATATTTTTTTTGTAATAAATATATTTATTCTGGAATGATTTTTGAGACATGCACGATCCAAATTATAAAACATTTGCCGAAATAATTTGTGAAAATGAGACGCTTTTCCACTGAAAGGTTGAACTCGAGATTTATTGGTAATTGGTTTTTGATTTTGGGATTTCATCGTAAATACAAGGAGTTTTAAAATGAAGCATCAAAAAATAACGACCGATCAGCGCCGTGCCTTTGTGATGACCATGCGCGACGCCGGTTTTTCGTTTGACCAAATCGCGGCCGAAGCGATCAAAAAATTCGGCAAAGCCAATCTTCCCAAAGGATATAATAAACGTCTCGCATGCCTTGATTTGAAGCGCGAGTTAGAGAAACATTCACCAGCCAGACTGAAATCCGCTCTCATTCGCAATCAGATCTTCCAATATCGGATGGCTGGCTTGAGCTTTCAGCAGATTCTGGAAAAACTAAGGACCGACTTCGGAAATGATCTTCCCGCAGGCTATTCGGAGCGCCAGGTCTGCCGTGATCTCAAGCGTTACCTCAAACAGATCAATACCCAAAATAATGACCTGATTCTGGAATCCCGAAATCTGTATCGCGAGCGACTCAACTTCCTCTTGAATACTCTGTGGGATAAAGCTTCGCAAGGCGATCTTCAAGCCATCGATCGAACCTTGAAGATCCTCGAAGCAATATCGAAATTGGATAGCATCACGAATATCACCCCATCACCGACTTCTCTCACTGAAACAACTTTTAATTCATTTGCTAATTTAAGTGAACATTTCTTAACCTGTAACCCGAAAGGAAGTAGCAATGAAAACAATTAAAAACATCCGACTAAGGGAAAGCATCCAGTCATATAAAAATGATTGGAACAAATTCGCCAGGGATATTTTGAATGTGCGCCTGGACAACGACCAGCAACAGATTCTGGAAGCTGTACAGCATCACCGCCGCGTCTCCGTCCGTAGCGGCAATGCCCGCGGCAAAGACTTTGTCGCAGCCGTAGCGGCTCACTGTTTTTTATATCTTAATGTGCCCAGCAAGGTGATCATGACCGCCCCCACCGAACGACAGGCCATCAAGATCATGATGTCCGAACTGACCAAAATCTATCGCCATACAAAAATACCACTGGGCGGAGAAATCCTCCAAAATCAAATCAGATTCTCCCGTCCCGATTGGTACCTGCTGGCGTTCAAATCATCGGACTATAAACCCGAGGCCTGGACCGGCTTCCATTCGCCCCACCTCATGGTCATCGTCACCGAAGCCAGCGGCGTGGAGCAACTGGTCTTCGAAAGCATCGAATCCATCCTCACCGGCAACTCCAAGCTATTGATCGTCTTCAATCCCAATCGCAATTCGGGTGAAGCCTACAACAGCGTCAAAAGTCCCTTCTATCAAAAATTTAAATTGAGCTGCCTGGAAGCCCCCAATGTGAAAGCCAGAAAAATCATTATCCCCGGTCAGGTGGATTATGAATGGACCGAAGAACGAATCAAAAAATGGTGCGTTCCGATTAGTCCTCCAATCGGCCAGCAAACTGAGCCAGGATCAGACCAGACCAGGGTTCTTTACACCGCGGATCATGACTTCCGATTCAATGGACAGTGGTATCGACCCAATGATCTTTTCCGCGTGAAAGTCATGGGTGAATTCCCTGAACAATCCGCAGACCAGCTCATCCCCCTGCCCTGGATCGAAGCCGCCAATCAACGCTGGCACCAGCACCAGAATCGATCCGCAACTGGCGATCTCATACTCGGCGTCGATGTGGCTGGCATGGGCGCGGACTTTACCGTCTTTTGCCATCGCTTGAATGACTATGTAAAAGAATTTCAAACATTCCAGCTAAAAGATCACATGCAGATTGCCGGACTGATCCATAATACGTTATCGCAGGACAAAGATGACCATGCCGTTATCGATACCATTGGCGAAGGCGCCGGTGTTTTCTCCCGATTGAAAGAACAGAACCTGAACGTGACCAGCGCGAAATTTTCTGAGGCCGCTCGCCAATCCGATGATAAAAAAGAGCTTACCGATTTCACCGAACAGCACACCTTTGCCAATATGCGCGCTTATTGCTATTGGGCAATCCGTGACGCGCTTGACCCCCAATTGGGCGGCAATCTGGCATTACCTCCCATAGATGAGATTACACTGGATCTGACCGAGCCGCGCTGGAGCGTCCGAAGCGATGGAAAAATCCTCATCGAAGAAAAATCAGAAATCAAAAAAAGACTGGGACGCTCACCCGATTATGGCGATGCGCTCGCTTTAACTTATTACCCGATAGTAAAAGATATCCCCTGGCACTCGATGTGTTCGATCCTATGGCATTCTGAGCCTCGAACTTACATGGATTGGCAGTTGCAGCGCATGGAAGATGAAATGAGATGGCATTTCGAAACCTTGGAATTGCAAAAACAGGGAATATTCAGAGCAAGATCGACCATCGGACGGAATCATAACTGGTAATAACAGCGATTCCATGAATGAAGTGGATCGAATTCATCAAGACGATGGTACAGAAACCTGCAACAAACCAATTCTTTCGGAAGTAACTGCCAGCAAACTGATTGTTTTAGGATGCTGGTATACAGGAAAAAAAGCATAATTTTGAGCATGTTTATTGGTAACTTATTGTTTATTAGATCAGCCAATGCCATAAGCATATCCATTTATGTATACGGGGCATTGATTGTAGACAATTTTATCATTCAAATCGGTAAACCCCTGGTCGGAGCACCAGGATCCATTTACCGCTTCGTTAAGCACCAAAAAACCATTTGCATTTTAGCCGTGAAAATCTTATATTGCACCAGGGACAAAGGGTCGGGCATCGAATTGGGTAACGGCTCAACCAGGTATTTGAGTCATTTGGCCAAATACCCTCATACCCTATACCCATATACCCATATACCCTATACCCTTATACCCTTATACCCTTATACCCTATACCCTTAACCATCAACTGAGGCATAATACGAAAACGAACGGAACCTATGTATGAGCGACACGATCTATCACCAGGAAGAGTACAAACGATTTTATGAGAACCTACTGCCGTTGTTGAACGGGCCGAATATCAAACATGTCGATCTCAAGGATTTGAAGAAACCAGCGCTGGAAACAGGCATCAAAACGAAATTCGGTTCCTATGGCTGGCGCTCGGCCATGTCCAGTCGCCTGGGTGGAAAAACGGTTTATCTGGGGAGCCAGAATGTCTGGTTGCCCAATCCCACCGATGTGCAGAAAAATTTGATCGAAAATGCGCCCGAACAATTGCACAAAGTGCTTTATTACATGCGCACCCTCCCGTTTGTCCATCTACGCCGCCAGATGGGCAATAATGGGGAGTTCAATCCCATTTGCAACCTGTACATGTCGGTGGCCGATCCCAAAAACTACCGCATCGCCTACATGTGGGGCAATACCATGTTCAAACCGAGCAAGCGACCTGGTCCTGAATTTATCATGATCCACATTCCCGAGGAACATCAGATTCGGCAACAGGTGCTGGCGCTGCCCGAGTACAACTTGAATATCTGCCTCGGCTCGGACTACATGGGCGAGGATAAAAAAGGCTTTTTGCGCCAGGCCATGTGGTGGGCCGATGAGCATGGCATGCTGGGTCTGCATTCGGGCACCAAAACGGTCTATGTGCGCGATGTGAAAACCAACAAAATCAAAGTCTACGGCGTGTTTCTGTTCGGCCTCACCGCCACGGGCAAGTCCACCTGGTCCTGCCATCAACTGGGGCTGGATCATAAGCAGGGCGAGCGCACCGAAGCCACCCAGGATGACATTGTCTTTCTGCGCAACGATGGCTCGGCCTATGGCAGCGAAGCCAATTTCTTCGTAAAGACCGATGTGGATAAAAATCTCCAGGAAGCCATGTATTACGCGCTGATCGATAAAACCGCATTGTACGAAAATGTGATGATCGATTCGGCGGGCAATCCCGACTTTCTGGATGAGCGGCTCTGCGCCAATGGTCGGGCCGTGATTCGCAAAGATAAGCTGCAGGTGAAACGTGGCCGGCGTCTGGTACCCATCGAATCGAAGACCATCAATCTGCCGTCGCTGGAGGAACTGGACGGATTGATCTTTGCCTTCATCACCCGCCGCAATACGATCATGCCCTTTGCCCAGCGGCTGACGCCTGAGCAGGGCGTGATGGCCTATCTCTGGGGCGAATCTACGCACAGCTTTGCCACGGTACCCGCCAAAGCGGGCGAGTCGGTGCGCATCGTGGGCACGGACGATTTTATCATCGGTTCCGAAGCTCGCAAGGTCAATCGATTCTACAATATCATCATGAGCCTGGTGGAAAAATATCCTGGTAAAGTGCAATTTTTCCAGTACAACACCGGCGGAGTAGGCGAAATCTTGAACGAATATATGGAAGGCAGCATCAAGAAAAAGCAACTGGTGCGCAAAGTGACCCGAGTCCCCATCGATCTCATGGCCGCCATCCAGCGGGGCGATCTGCGGGGATCGAATAAATATCAGAAGGGCATTTTCGGCACCGAGGAGATCGTTAGCTGCGAGGGCTATGATCTGAGCCAATACAATCCGTTCAGCCTCTATTCGCAGGAGCAGATCGATAAGTATCTCAGCGATATTGTCGATGGCCGACGCAAGTTCACCGAGCGCATTGCCAACCAGGGTTTGAAGCCCGAGATTGTCAAGATTGCTGAAGAATCATTTCAGATTACCAAAGGCTCGGAGCCGAAGAAAGTGTTTATGCCTGATAAGTCTAAGGTTGAAGAAACGGAAGTATCAGCTCCCAAAGCCTGGGTGAGTAAGGTGCGACCGCCAAGGCCAGTGGGGTATTGAGTTCTATTCATCGCATTTAATTTAATCAAGGATAAGCTCACGGAAACAGATGAACTTCTTTCAGCAGTAGATTTTCTGCCAATCGATATTAAGCTTCAATTGGTCGATCGACTGTTGAGCAGTATAAATCCTTCTCAGAAAGAAATAGATGATTTGTGGGCTATCGAAGTCGAAAAAAGAATTGAAGAAATTAGAACTGGCAAAGTTAAACCAATCGATGGAGAAGTGGTCTTCAAACAAATTAGAGAGAGATTTGCCAGATGAAATATCGTTTTCACCCCCGAAGTAGATGCGATGTACATTCGCTTTGATGAAACGACCGTTACCTCTAAGCATCTCGGAGAAGTGATCGCCGCAGATTTCGATGCCGAGGGAAATTTAGCAGGCATCGAAATATTGGATGTCCTCAAGTGGCTGGAAAGAAAAGATATTTTTAAGCAGGTTATTTTGGAAGACGTTGCTCTGGCTCAATAGAAAGATCCGTGTTTTAAACCTGCGGGAGACCAAACAACCTCCCGCAGGTTATTTTTAATCCTTTCCTGACGCTCTCACCCCCAGCGCCGACAGAATCACCAGCACAAACCCAACCCCGGTCCCAATCAATCCCCATTTGATCTCGTGGCTGGTGATCCGCTTCACCACAAACCCGCTGAGTTTTTGTTCAATCGAGATATAAGTGAAAACCAGCATCAGGATGCCCAGGGCAGCCAATGTCATCAACATCACTTTGAACCAGGTCAGCGACAATCCCTTCCAATACCAGATAAATAGCAGCAACACCAGTACCGCAAAGGCTGGGATCAACCACAGCGGCGCCGCTTTTTGAGCAAAATATAAACCCGAGCCGATGATCTTTTTGCCGCTGCAGCTCACCTCCAACCAGGGTAGAAAAAAACAGACCAGAATGATGATCGCACCCGCTGGCGATAGCCAGGCGAGCAGACTGCTTCTTGAGGAATTGTTCTCCATTTTTGATCTCCACCTCATTGAGTGATGATGTTAAAATTGATGTTGACCAGCTTGAAGGATTTCGTGAGCTAAAAAATTTTGGCTTCATAATAGCAAATTTTTTCCTCATTGTCAAGCGCTAATCTGAAAACGGCCAACGCGGACAAGCCATATTCAAAAAAAGATTCTGACCACAGAAATGGAATCCCACTGAAATGTATTAGACCCAGCAGAAATATTTGTGAGATATTTATAAATTCGCTTCTGTGAGGTTCCATTTCTGTGGGAGAGATTTTTTTAGAAATAGATTGAATAAAAGCCTGACGACTTAACTCCCAAAATTCAGTTCTGTGGCATTCCATTTCTGTGGGGGTGATTTTTTTAGAGATCCCTCAACCTAAAAAACTGTTGCGAACCGACCAAAGTTTTGCTATATTCAGGCATTCAAAAAAACATTGTTATTTAAACTTTATCTGACTGAATTGATTTTCATCGCAATGGGTAATCCAATCGAATGATCCGATCGAATCGAAAATATATCGTCTTGCTTTCACAGGTCATCCTTTTGATCGCAATCACGCTGGTCATCTCCTATTTCAATCTGGATATCAAAATTCAACGCCTGTTCTATCGCGCCGATTCGGCCTCGGTCTGGTTTCATAAAGACAATCCCTTCTGGCGCTTGGGCTATCATTACGGCACGTTGCCAGCCATCTTATTGGCATTTGCCGCGGCACTCGGTCTTGTCTTGAGTTGGCTTAAGCCGAAAATGAAGCGCTGGCGCCACCACTTTCTGCTGATCATCCTCACGCTGATCATTGGGCCCGGCCTGTTGGTCAACGCCATTTTCAAAGACCATTGGGGCCGACCCCGTCCCCGGCAGGTGCAGGAATTCGGCGGCAGGTGGGATTTCAAAGAGGTGTGGGAACCTGGCACGCCTGGTAAAGGGAAATCGTTCCCCTGCGGCCATTGCTCCATGGGTTTCTTTTTCATCACCCTCTATTATTGCTGGAAACAACAATACCCGAGGCTCGCCTACGCCAGCCTGCTGTTTAGCCTGGGGCTGGGATTCTACATTGGGCTGGCGCGCATGGCCCAGGGCGGCCATTTTTTCTCCGATGTGATCTGGGCCGGCGGCTTTACCTTTTTGACCGCAGCGCTTCTATTCTATTTTGTATTGAAAATACCGGAACAGGAAACTCGTTCTACTTCAGAACCATCGGTGTCAAAACCTGTCGCAGCCAGCCCCAAAAAACGGTTGCTTATGGCCATTGCCATTTTGATCGCCCTGGCCATTTTGATCTTCACTTTTCTGTTCTCCAAGCCGTTCTATCGGGAATCCTTTCATCATATCGACAAAGAGGAGGCATTCAGGATCATCAACCTGCACTTCGATGTCAATCGCGGGGATATCGTGGTGCGCCGCGGCAACTATGAATCCGCCATTCAAATCAAAACTACTGCCCAGGGCTTTGGCTTCCCGAAATATCGCTACCAGAGTGACCTGGCTCATCGGACGGTGGGAGATACCCTGATGGCCACGTACCATTTCGCCTTTAAAGGCCTGTTCAACGAACTCGACATTCAAATCGTCGCCCAGGTGGATTCGCTGTACTCGGTCCATATTTTTGGCGGCAGCCAGAACGGCAGCCTGATGTTCGAGGCCCCAAGGTTCAAATCAGTAAATTGAGCGCGTCCATTGGCAAACCCCAAATACCAGAAGCCTCCAGCATGCTCCAACCAACTGGCGAACAGGCAGCAGGGAAGGCAAGCGGGCAAACCAGGCGATGTCAGGGACTTAAGATTAGCCCTGATCTCCAATTCGAGGCATTCAATTGATTCGTGAAATGCGCAGCTAACATTTTAGTTGTCATTGCGTCATCGCATGAACCATCATCAAAAAAGGAAACCATCATGACCTCAAATCTTTCCCAAACAGAGTTGAAAAATCTCATTCGCTCCGTGTTCTCCCTTCGGTCCGAAGATAAAAATTTAGCCATCCTGGTGGATGTCCCGGATCAAACGGTGCTGGACAATCCCGATTGGTGTCGGCGCCGAGAATTGGCTGCGGATTGGCATCAAAAATTAGCCCGCAGCCGAGGGGAACTGGGGTTGGATCGAGTCGATCTCATTTTCTATCCCAATGTGCATAGCAACAACGCCGATCTGCCCGCCACTGCCTTCTTTTATGACGGCGATGTTTCCACCGTTGATGCCTCCACCCTATCGCAGTATGGCCGAGCGTTGGACTTTGACGTGCAGCTCCGACAATATCAAATTCTGCTGGCGCCAACTGAGTTTTCGACCACTGCGCCGCTGAAGCTGCTGGCGAAAAATTATGGCTTTCGAGCCGCCACCATGCCCGGCTTTTCGGCGGCGATGATTCCGGCCCTGCGACTCGATTACGAAGAAATCAATCGTCGCGTGGATCGAATCAAAAAATATCTGGATGAGGCGATAGGCATCGATATCGACTTCGTCACCGCGAATGATAATCGTTACCACATTTATTTCGATCTGCGCTTTCGGACGGCCCATGCCAGCGGCGGCCGATTTCCTGATCCTGGCGTGGCTGGCAACCTGCCCAGCGGCGAGGCCTATATTGTCCCCTACGAAGGCGAAAAAGGCGAAAAAAGTCGCTCCCGCGGCATCCTGCCCGTCCAGTTCGGAGACGAAATTGTGCTGTACCAGATCCAGGAAAATATCGCCCGAAAAATACAGAGCACTGGCAAACAATCGCTTGAAGAAGCCCAAAAAATCAAAGCGGAACCCGCTTACGCCAATATTGCCGAGATTGGTTTTGGAGTTCTGGGAGATTTTGGCGTTAAACCGATTGGTGAAATTTTACTGGATGAAAAATTGGGCCTCCACATCGCCTTTGGCCGCAGCGACCATTTCGGCGGCGCGGTCGGCGTCAAAGATTTTTCCAGCCCGGAAAAGGTGATCCATATCGATCGCATTTATATCCCGGAAACCCAGCCCCAGATTGTTCCCGAAAAAGTCCAGCTCCAATTTGCGGGCAGCGACCCATTGCTCCTGATTGCCCAGGGCAACTATCAAATTTGGACGTAAACCGAATCTGGTTTCAGCCCAAAGCCAATCCATCTTCCAGGCGCTGTCTGGAGATTTTTTCAACCCTCAAATAGTCCCATTGCCAGACAGCCCAAGGAAAAATTTACCCCATCTGCCAAACCTCTATTCATATCCACATCCATCCTTCCCTCAAGCCATCACGCCACCACTTTGTCTTTCCCCTATACCCCTATACCCTTATACCCTTATACCCTTATACCCCTATACCCTTATACCCCTACACCCTTATACCCCTACACCCTTATACC
>CAZYNP010000079.1:0-23454 GCA_964647995.1 uncultured Cytophagia bacterium | reverse complement strand
AAAAATTCTGTGTCAGTTCCGATTTTGTGGCCTAATTTTTCTTCCTCCTTTTTGATCGACACTGAGCTATATTTTATATTTTTTCACATCCGCAGGATCGAGATCGATTCCCAGGCCTGGCGTTTCTGGCATCTCGATAAATCCATCCTTCACGGGAAATAGCGGCAGCGCAGGATTGTAATGGCTTTCCACCAGGGGATAGGTTTCCATGATCAGGGCATTGGGAATCGAACCCAGCAGGTGGATCGCCATGTGGGGACTGCCGTGCGGCGCCACAGGGATATGAAATGCCGATGCCAGTGCGGCGATCTTTCGGTACTCGGTAATGCCGCCCGCCTTTACCGTATCCAGATTTAAAATATCCGCCGCTTGATTGACGATCAAATCCCGACAGCCCCAGATGGTGTATTCGTTTTCGCCAGCGACGATGGGAATGTCCAGCTCCTGCTTGACCTCGGCACAGCCAGCGAAATCATCGGGTTCGACAGGCTCTTCGAACCAGAAGATATTATATTTCTCGACGGCACGACCAAAGCGAATGGCTTCGTACGCCCGCCATTTATTATTGGCATCAATCAGCAGATCGACATCAGGCCCAATGGCCTCACGAACGGCTCGCACCCGCTCCACATCGGTATTGAAATCGGCGCCGCCGACTTTCATTTTGACCGCACGAAAGCCCTCTTTCACATAGCCCTCCATCTCCTTCGCCAGGTCGGCAACGGTCTTGTTTTCAGCATAATAGCCACCAGCCGCATACACTCGAATCCTGGTACGGCAGGCACCCAGAACTTTGTACACGGGCAAATTGAGCGCCTTGCCAATAATATCCCAGATCGCCATGTCGATCGACCCCATGGCCTTGATATATTCCCCTTTGGCCACTGGCTTCCGATTTTCATGATACATCCGATCCCAGATGCGCTCCACAAAAAACGGATTCTCACCTTTGACAATTTTCTTGAAAATCGATTGCACCAGAGTGCGAGGCCCCTTTGGCAGGCTCCGTCCCACGATTCCCTGGTTGGTATGTAGCTCCAGTTGGGTCATCTGGGGCGAACCACCACCGCTGTGAATGATCGAATTCCATTTTCGTGGCAATTCCCCTGGAAACTTTAGATCCAAGTATTGGATATCGGTGATCCGCAAATTATCGATGGATTGTCGGGCCTGATTTAATGCCTGCGAGGCCGACGCCCAGTTCGGAGCGATCAGGGAAGCGGCACTGTACCCGCCAATGACCCCAGAAAAGATTTTGACAAAATCACGGCGTTTTAAATCATGCAATTTCATCGGGAAAACTCCTTTCGTATTTACTTCTGCAAAATTAATTTTTTCGTCTCTGATAAACCCACTGCTCGCAAGCGGTAAAAATAAATTCCGCCTGGCAGGTCCATGGCATTCCATGGTACCTGATATTGCCCTTCGTTCTGGTATTCATTCACCAATGACGCAATCTCCTGACCCAGGATGTCATAGACGGCTAAGCTCGTATAGCTCGATTTCAAAAGTTGATACCGAATGGTCGTCACGGAATTAAATGGATTGGGAAAGTTCTGATATAGCTTGAAAATTCTCAGCGGCGGGCTCGATTCGGAGGGAATGACCGATGCTACCCGCAGATCGCCTTTATTCAGGGTAATATATTCATCACCTTCCCTGCCAACCTGAGGCCTGTGGGATTGGATCCAGTTCCTCATGCTCGGTTCCAGCGTAAAATGAACATTGGCCAATTCATAGCAGTTTCTTCGCTTGGTGCTTTTTTTCGGATGACTATGCCAGGGGAAGGGATTGTTTTCGATATCCCAGCGAAAATATTGTTCGATTAACTCCTGGATGGTAGCCCCCTCTTCCGTTGCCTCGTGCCAGAAATTGAATCCCGCATAGCGGGCAATTTCCAGGCATTGGGTCATGGTCGTCAATGCATAAGCGGTGTAAGTCAGACCGCTGCTGCCATCGTTTCGGACCACCTCCCGTGGCAAATAGACGCCGTGGCTATCCTTTTTAATTTTCCAACCAGGGCCAGGAAGTTCAACATTGCTATCGGTTCGGCTGAAAAAATAGCTCTTTAATTGAATCAACCCCTCTTTCAACAATAAGGTATCTTCCAGCACCACAGCAGCGGCCATAACGCCCAGCAGTCCCGCATCTTTCCAGTTATTATCTTTGTGTTGCATGACATCGATGGTATGGACCAGGCAATTATTCCGCCACCAATAGTTGAAATTGATCCGCTCGGAGGACGTCCAGGCTGGATAATCATAAATCAGGTCGGCGGCATACAGCATGGGCGAGAACCATGAGCCAAGCTGCAGTCCTCGGTCGCCACCTGTAAATGTCGTCATCCTGTTGGCCCAATCCATCAACACTTCTCTGGCTTTTTCGGCATAGATCGGATCGCCTGTCAGAGCATAGGCCAGGCCGCAGGTATAGGCCGCATGACAATTGCGCCAGAGCCAGTCCCTCATCTCATCGAGATTGGAGTTCGGCTCGTAGCCGCCCATAATATGCATTGTGTACGGAGCATCGGGCACGAAATTGAGCTGAACCGCAGCCTCAGCCAACAGTTGCGTATAAGCCGTTTGCTGTGGCTCAACCTTGCCGCTGATGCGCTGTTTGATTTGCTCCAATTCAGCTCGATCGATAACCGTCATCGGGTGGCTAAAGCGAAAGCCCAAAAGCGAAATACGGTAGGCGTCCTGCCAGGGCTGGGGTGGATCAGGAAAAGTCTGTGCCTTCACCAAAAATGGAAATAGCAACATGGCACAGAGGGCGAGGCGAAATCGGTGTTTGGGGAATGAATTCATAACTGAGATCAATTAAAATGATAAAGCTGGCGCCAGATCCCATTTCGGGTGATTGGTTAGGTTTCTCAAATTTTTGCCGTCAATCCCGATTTCATAAATTTCTGAATCCTCGAATCGCATGGATTCAAATAATATCGACCTTCCATCTGGTTTGAAAATCGGGTGATAATTGAAATAATTCAAGTGCTCGGTTAAGTTTTTCACCTGTTTCGATTTTAGGTGAACCAACATCAGATCACGATATTTCATTCCTCTGGTATTGGAAATGAAGAGGACATGGTTGCCATCGGGCGAAAACTGAGGTTCTTCATCGTGAGACTTTTCATCAAACAAAACCACTATTTTTTTATCCGATAGATTCAAGTAATAAATGTCGGAGCTGCCAAGCCGATCGGAACAGAACACAATTTTAGCGCCGTCAGGTGAAAACGATGGATTCGAATCATTGCCATCGTCATCGGTTAATATTTCCTGCTGAGTGCCATCGCTATTCATCAGGCCGATGGACTTTGTTTTGCCCCGTCTGGTGGTGAAACAGATCTTCGAGCCATCGGGCGAAAACTCGGGCTCGGTATCATCAAAATTGTTTTGGGATAGATTCTGTCGATTGGAACCATCACGGTTCATGCGAAAAATCTGATGACGCCCCTCCACTTTGTCAACGAAAATGATGGATCGATCATCAGGAGCGAAACGGGGCTGTGGCTGATCCATCTGAACCTGGGTGAGCGGCGTGGCAACTGAATCACCCACGGGTAAGGCATATAACGTTCGCTGCAATTGATGGAGCGTAGTAAAAAGCACGGTTTTGTCGTCGTGAGAGACAACGGGATTGGAGAATGACCGAATGCCCTGAATGTGTCGGGTGAGATTGATTTGCTGGCTGCCATCGGGATTCATCGAAAAGAGATCGAACTCACGGGATGCGGCATCTCGATTCGATAGAAATAGAATCCGATCGATCTGGCGATCAGTGATCCCCGTTTTTTTTTGACAGACGCTGGTGAAAACCATGGTGCAGAGAACAATAGCGAGTCGCACGAGAACTGGATGGTTCAAAAACGCCATTCTTTAACCGTCCTTTCTAAAAGAGATGATACCCCAGGCTGATCACATACATCGAGACGGAGCGCTCTTCACCCAGAATTTTATTCTCACGGCTAAAAATTTCAGGAAACACTTTTTCCGATAAAGTGCGAGAGCCTTCATAACGGGGCGTGTTCAACGATAAATAACTCAGCCCAAGCCGCCACTTTTTAAACAAACTGAGGCTCAAACCCAATTCATAGCCGAAATCCCGAGCAAATTCGAAAGTGGTCTCTTCCGCTTTGACGTCACCAATCGTCCCCGATCGGGAGGCGGCTTTAGAGAAATTGATGCCGCCCTGCAAAAAAACAGCCGCACCCAAATAGGGTAACAATTGGTATTCATATCGCAATCCAGTCATCACTGGGATATTGATCCAGGTACCCGTCTCATAAATAAGGTCCACACTATCGCCCATAAAGTGCTCGAATTCCGCTTCGGCAGTAGTCGGGTCGGTGCTGTTGGCCAGAAAGCGCAAATTGATCACCCAGTCCAGTCCATTCACCAACACGGGTGTATTCAGCTCGATTCCGCCGCCATAGCCCGCTTTTGCCAGGCCCACATCGTTCCCAACATCGAATCCCGCCCGCCTGGTCAGAATGGGGTTTGCTCCAACTTTTTTGGCGAAATCACCGTTGGGCAGGCTGCCATAAGCGGAGATCAGCAGCGAAACATAGTCACTTTGGGCGTGAAGCATAGGGGTTAACGTCATCAGGACGATCAGGTGCCCAAACAAGAATCGTTTCATGATTGGCTCCGTTAAAATTGGATTCACATCCCTTCCAGGGCGGCCAGCCCGTGAAAGGATGATAATTGTCAATGAAACTTTTGATCAGGCGATGGTCCACGAATGGGATGACATCGCCTGATCACAATTTGGTTCGAACTCTTTTTGATAGCTACGCCTGCTCTAATTTTTGACCGCTAATTTAGCGAATTTCTTTCATTGCGCTAATTTTCAATTCGCTCAAATTAGTCCGCCCATTGGCTTTTGGCGTCAACTGAAATATTGGTAATGCCACAAAAACTTGAAGACACAAAGAAATCAGATTGCATTTTAGAAAATATGCCTAAAAAACACTCTGTTGTTATCAAATTCTTTTGCCATAGCTTCCAAAAGATAATTTGCTTCGTGTCATTGGGACTTTGTTGCCAGTGTCATCTAAGGTTGACGCCAATGGCGCAATAAGCCTTTTTAGAGCCAGCTCATTTCATCAATAACATCTTCCGTGCCAATACCCGATCCCCTGCTTCCAGGCGGTAGACGTACATTCCACTTGGGACGAGCATACCCGCATCATTCCGACCATCCCATTTTGCCACATACGAGCCAGCAGCCTGCGGCTGATGATTGACCAATGTCCGCACTTTCTGTCCCAACACATTGTAGATAGCTAAGGTTACGGCCACCTGCTTATTCAGGCCATAAGCGATGGTTGTGCTCGGATTGAACGGATTGGGATAATTTTGGGCTAAATGAAATTCGGTTGGATGCGCCTTAGAACCAAATTCCACGTTGGTCACCCAGGTTTCCCATTGCGCTTTCTTGTCGGGGAACCAATTCAGGTCGCCAACGGGAAAGCCGCCCATGGCATGAGTATAAGCCGCAAAGGTGGTGGCATAATCGAAGTTATAATCATCCGCTGGTGGGCCGAAGGTCTGGGGATTGTCGATCAGGGTCCCCACACCATTGCGATCGAGCCGAAAATCGGGATTATTATTATTGGCGTAATTGTCATTAAACCGATGCTCCATGTAGGCCAATAATTTGGTTCTTTCTGGGCCGTCAGAGAAAACCACATCTTCATAAATATTGTCTTCGGCTACCATGTTCGGAAAAGTGGCAATAAATTGCTCGGCCGTCGCATCGATGAAGCGATAGAAATCCAGCGAATCTTTGCTCTGGATCCAGGCTTTGACTTCGGGGGACCAGCCCATGACGTTATTTTTAACAGTAAACGTTCGCTGGTCATCGGTTGCCAAATTAGGAGCTCTCAAGGAATCGATGGGAACCGCCACTTCCCCAGTAGAGTCCACAGACCAGAGGCTTCGTCCCTCATAACCAAAATCGAACAACAAGTTATTGGTAAAGACGCAATTGATGGCTCGATCCACATCGAATTCGCCGTTATTGCCAGCGGTCATGACCATGGTGCAGTGGTCCATGAAAAAATTTTTAATGATGCCGCCGCCGCTGCGCAGCGGATCAGTGGAGCTATTAAAAAAGGTGCTATTCTGGATAAAAATGGTATCCTGCGTATTGCCACGAGTATCCACAAAACGACCATTGTTGGGATCGGCCAGGAGATAGGAATTGGCGAAGATGCAATTGGTAATAAAAAGCTTTTGACCTTCAGCATTCATCCGCACGACGGACTGGGCATCGCCGTCGACATAGCAGTCATCAATGATATACTTGCCATTCTTTTTGTCGCAACGAAAGGCATTATCTTCAACCTGGTTTCCCAGATTGTCAATTCCCGAAAGATAAAGACCTCTCCATTCAGCATCCACACCAGGTCTAAAATAACGTGGGGAATTGCCGGCTTCATCAGCCGTTGAAACGAGAACTGGTTTGGGGCCATCACCTTTCGCCGCGACAATGCGCAGGGGCACACCAATCCCCCGAATGGTTCCGTTGAGCAAATAAAAACCGCCTCGCTCCAGTCGGTAGACACGATTGGGATTAGCCGCCGAACCATCCGACAGCGTGTCGCCTTCGATAGCCAGATTCAATGTTTCATACCCTGGAGCGACATCCAGAGTGTCCTGGGCAACAACGATCGCATCACCAAACATCAAGCAGAAGGCCAGGGCAGTTAATGATAAAGCGGTAAATATTTTCTTCATTGCATGTTCCTCCATTTCGTTCGTTTTTGACTTCCATGAAAAAAATGAACTATTGCTATGCACTCACCTCCTCCCTGCTTCGAGAAATTTTTCCATTTTAAATGCCGATTCACCACCTCCATTCTCTTACTCATTTCAAAAACTTGAAAAGCTCAAAAGCGCAATCCCAGGCCAACATCCATGGTCCAACTGTAATATTCACTGGCGGTCAGGAATTTGGTCTGAGATTGATACGACTCATCGGGTTCATCGGTGATGTTGTTCCAGTCAAAAAACAGGTCCAGGTAGCGGGTTAAGCGATATTTGATGGAGAGGTCCATTCGCAGCAAATCCGCAGTAAAGCCATCCAGTTCTGGTCGTTCGCCCACAATCGCCAGCGTTTTTCCCTGATAGAGCCAGGACAATCGTGCGGAAAATGGACCTTTGTCATATCCAATCGAAATGTTGGCGATATCATCACTCTGATCTGGCATATCGCCCGTGCGAAAGGTATCGATAACGGTGGTCTTCAGGAACGGAAATACTGGAATTTTTTCACTCAACACAAACGAGCGTGGAAAGTGAGTTTTCGACCAGATATGGGAATAGTTGGCATTCAGGACAATGCCGTCAAACGGACGGGGCAGCCAGTGGAACCGAGTCTGCCATTCCACCTCCAATCCCCGAACTCGGGTCAGAAATGGATTATTCTCGGGACGGTCTAACGTAAAGCCCTGCAAATCGGGAGTAAATCCTTCCTTGGCTGCATTCAAAATTTTATGTCCCTGGCGGTTGAAAATAAGATCGTCGATTTCTTTATAGAATCCGCCGAGCGTCAACAAGCCAATGGTATTGCCATAAAATGAGAGGAAGATATCGTAGTTGGTGGAAATTTGTGGCTGGAGATCGGGGCGGCCAAATTCAACTAAGCGCTCGGTGCCATGAACTTTCTTTTTGGGCATCATCCAGCTAAGCTGGGGGCGTGACAGCGACCTGGTATAGGCCAGACGAATGTCGAACCAGCCAGTGGGCCGAACTCGGGCATGGATCATGGGGAACCAGCGCCCATAAGTGGCGGTAGCTGTGGTATCCGAAACATAAGGATTATTGAGCTCGGGTTCGGAAAAAATATCGGGCACCGTCCCTTTGCGGCCGGTCATCTCGGCACGGGTAAATTCATAGCGAGCGCCAGGCAGCAACATAAATGCCCGGCCGAAATTGATCTCGGTCATAAAATAGCCAGCCGTGACTGCTTCAGTGACCTCATAGTCATCCAGATCGGCGATAGAAGAAAAGGCGTAAAGCGAATCCAGCAAATAATGATTCAGAAAATAGTTCAATTCAGCCCGACTCATCGCAGGTCCAAAATTGTAGCGACCGCCCAAAAAGTCGCCAGGGTCGAACGATGGATCCAGGTAATTTTGCATTAGCGCCCAGCCAGTGGCATTCCACTTATACTCGAAACCTTCTTCACCATACCGTGGATGATGTCGCTCAAATTCTTCACGCTGATTGATGGCCGTAAGGTCCAATCGCCTATTGCGATGGCCCCGGTCTCGCTCTTTCAGCTTGTTAATGTATTTCGCACCAAACTTGAAGTTCCCGGCTATTCTATTGGTGAATCGAAATGGAAGCTTAAAATTGAATTGGGCGCTTCGATCTCGTTCCAGGGATTTTTCCGTATAAAAATCGCCCTGGTAGAGAAACATATCATCATAACGATTGTACGCTGCGGCCAGCAGCACATCCGGTCCGAACGAATTGGGCAGCACCGCATGATTAATGGCGCTCAATTCACGTGCCCGAATTCTGTTGTCGAACGGCTGCCGGTTCAGCGACGACGTCTGAGACAAACGCCAATCCAGTTCACCAGCAAAAATACGATGCTCACCGGTGAGCGAATTGGATAACACATCGATCTGTCGCTGCCGATCATAGAGTCGGATTTCATGGGTATTGGAACCCTCATCCCATCGGGCCAGGTGAATGAGCTCATCCCGGTCCAGCCGACTCATAAAATTGCTCAGCGCCACTTTTCCATTGGGCAAGCGATAATCCATCAGGATGCTAAAACCAAGCCGCTTCCGAATTTCATCGCTATAGCTGAGATCCACTTGTTGTGCAAAAATTGGGGCATAAGCTTCGCCTTCTCTTTTTTCCCGAAGAACCTGATATTCTGCCGCAAATTGGTCCGAGCCTCGTTGGGCGCGTTCGATGTTGCCGGTAACCATCAGGCCCAATTTTTCATCGACATAGCGATTGCTTAACGTCAGGCTGCCTTTATATTGACCCAATTGGGAACGCTGGGCATTATAGCCGTTGCGGAATTTAAAATCATACTTGAATCCTCCCTCCGATGCATCGGCTAACTTGAAATTAACGATTCCTCCAAAAGCATCAGCATCTTTATCCGGCGTCAGCGCTTTGGTGACCTCGATGCCGGCTAAAATTTCGGGAGAGATCATATTCAAATCCACGCTGCGGTCATCCAGGTCGGTGGCGGGGATTTTTTCGCCTCCGATGGTGATCATATTGTAGGTCGGCGCCAGCCCCCGAATAACGATTTTATTGCCCTCTCCCCCGCTTCGTTTGATGGAAATACCGGGCAATCGACCGACCGACTCCGCGGCATTGGCATCCGGTAACTCCTGAATGCGCTCGGCAGACACGATATTGGTAATGGTATTGGACCTGAGCTGCTGGTTGATCGCCGCCACCTGGCCTTCGGCCTGGGCCGTAATGGTGACAGTCTCGCCCTTCACCACGTCATATTCCAGTTGAATATTCACCTCTTTTTTTTCATTCAATCCCATCTGGATGGATAGCTCTTTCGATCGGTACCCAATGAACGTCACGCGAAGATCATAGCTGCCAGGCGGTACCGAACTAATGACGTATTCGCCTTTCAGGTCCGTCGCAGCGCCGATGGCCGTGCCTTTCAAATAGACATTCGCGCCGGCCAAGGGCTCGCCAGTCGCGGCATCGGTGATCTTTCCAGTGATTTTTCCAGCGGCCGCCGCAAACAGGTGGGCTATGGGTAGCAGGATCAAAAAGAGTGCAACGACGATTTTTGAGTTCATGATTCACTCCTCAATCGAATAATGACGAGAAGATCAGTTATTTCATCAAGGGCTTATCGTACACCATCGATCCGCCCGGGCGGATTGTCGCTCTTGCGATCGTCTTGCTTAAAAATTCGAGGATTATCGGAATGATAGAGCAGTAAAAACTCCGCCTGTCCAATGCTCCAGAACTCCATTTTTTCAATGAAGTCTGGAAAAAATCTTAGAATCGAAACAGCCTATTTCTTGCCGAATATGCCAAACGATGATTCCCATCCGCCAATTGGGGGGATTGAGCGTTCGAATTACCCGCTCCGCCAGTTAGCCTCAGGTGTCAACCAAAGATTACTTTAACCACAAAGGCACAACGGCTCAAAATACATGGCTTAATTTATCATCTGAATTTCTAAAATGAACCATGCGATGGAAAAAGATAGCTCTTTGCTCACGGGATACACGGAATCACGCAACATTCGATAAATAAAAAGTGCCTTCAATGTCTTTTCGTGTGTTTCGTGGGGCAACTATTGATATTCCTTTCCATTTTAGAATTTCAGGAAACAATTAATTATATCGAAGCTAAAGAAAAAAATTTATCCGCTCGCCCGAATAACCAATTTGGGCTTTAAAATCGTTCTTATCGCCACTGGCTGTTCAGCGACAAGTTTCATCAGCTTTTCCACCGCCATCTGCCCAATTTCATCCGTGGGCTGATGGATGGTGGTCAATGGGACGGGGGCGTATTTGCCTTGCTCGATATCATCGAAACCCACGATGGCGACGTCGTCGGGGACCTTATATCCATTGTCCAGCAGCGCCTGTTCGAAGCCCAGCGCTGAAAGGTCGTTATAGACGAACAGCGCATCGGGGCGCTCCGATAGCTGCAAAAATTGTTGGCCGATCTGATAGCCCGAATCATAATCTTTGAATTTCATGGGCAGAGGGAAAACGAAATCCTGGCGCAACGATCGGTCGTATTGCTCCAGAGCGCGTCGATAGCCTTTGAGCCGCAGATCGGCCAGCAGGTTGCCGGCTTCGCCGCTGATGTAGCCGATTTGCTTATAACCCTGCTGGATGAGATACTCCGTCGCCATGAAAGCGCCCTGCTCGTGATCGGTCCCAACGTAATAGATGTCCTCATCTTCAATATACGAAACCATCACGAATGGGAAGTTTTCCTCCCTGAGCTTCCGAATTGTTTCCGTGGCCCGATAGACGTGACTGGTGGAGGCGATGATCATGCCGTCCACCCCCATCTCCCGGAAGCGATGGATCTGGCTTTCTTCTTTTTCTATTTTTTGAGAGGAATTGGATAGCAACAAGTTGTAGCCATTTTCGGAAGTCTTCTGTTCCACACTGTGCAGGATCAACGAGAAGTAGGGATTTTTCAAATCGCTGAGCACCAGGCCAATGGTGGGATGCTGGGTGAAATCAACGGCTGGCGTGGGTTTGGCCACGAACGTGCCTTTGCCGATGCGACTGAACAATACGCCGTCGCGGATCAATTCGGTCAATGCTTTTTTCACCGTAATCAAACTGACGCCATATTGCTGTGCCAGTTCATTTTGCGAGCTGATCTGGTCGCCTGGTTGGAGTTCTCCCGAAGCAATTTTTTCCTTGATGCTTTCGACGATCTGAAGATACAGCGGTTTGGGATCAGTAAAATCTATGGCCATGCGATCACTCGGATTTTCATTGTGACGCAATTGCAACCTCGATGCGTGGATGGATCGGCCATCGAAAGCGTTGCACCCATGAATTCAAAATCGAGTTGTCAGGCGAGTTGAAATTAATTATACCTGGTATACCAGGTATAATTAATATAACATATTTTTTTAAAATGTCAAGTGTTTTTTTAATTTTTTTCGGCTTCTTTTTTTGAGATTAACTCTTCCGGAAGTTCTATGCCCTCGAAAGAGCATTCTTATTGTATTACGTTTGCGCGATGGAAACGAACTGTATTAAATTGGCGCTGCTGGCTGGTCACGGGACTCATAGCTGGCAATTGTTTCTTTGGGCTTTGCAGCATAATTTTCGCCGGCAAGGAGCGCACGACAGAAAAAAATCAGTTGCATTTCACGCCGGCATGGCTTATATTTAGCCAACGCCAGGCGATCTTTCCAGAGCCAATCGTGCGATCTGGTGGAAAAGATCATCTGTTTTGGGGGCAGGTAACTTGAATCATTCTGAATCCATTACACGGACCGACGGCGAATAACTGCAATGACCGAACAAGAAAAGCAAAAATCATTCGCACGTGCCCAAGAAATGATCGGTCTGGATGCTAAATGGCTCCAGCCGTTCGATGTCGAAGATCCTTTTAATGATAACCTGCGGCTGCAAGGTTTTTTATCTCAAAAACCAGATCATCGTTACGGCTCGCTGGTCATCACCCAGGTAGACGGCCGAGCAGCACCGCAACTCATTTTAGCCACTCCTAAATTGCACTACCCCTTTGGCAAAGATGGCAGATTTCATTTTCCGCCGATCAAAAAAATTTATATCTACGAAAAACTGGATGGCACCAATGTCCTGGCTTATCGCTATTGCGATGCCGAGGGGAAGCGGTACGTAACCTATAAGTTGCGACTCTATCCAATACTGCGTAACAGTCGCTGGGGACCTTTTCTGGAGATGTGGCAGGAGCTATTGCAGCGCCATCCGACCATGCCCCAATTGGTAGCCGAAAACAGTTGTGCCATCAGCTTCGAGATGTATGGTCTGCGCAATGCCCACCTCATGCTCTATGATGTGGATCTGGCCGTCGCCGCTTTGTTTGGCGTGAATGATGATGCCAAGATTAAACCCGTATTTCATCTCAAGCTGCTGGACGTGCCCACGGCTCCGTTGATCGATGAAATTACCTCCCAGGACGATCCGGTGAAAAAATACTCCGAGATTCGGGAGCAGATGGAGCAGCGAATGCAGCGGACCGAAGACGAAAAATTGGTCGGAATGGAGGGTACAGTCTGGTATGTGGAAGAACCCAATGGTCGGATCACGTTATGGAAATGTAAGCCCGAGTCGGTGGAGGAGATTCATTGGGCGGTAGGCATCAACAAAAAAGCCGTGCTGGCGACCTGCTGGAATTATCTGGAGACCGGCGATGTTTTGAATTATGAAAACCTACTCCCGCTGCTGCTGGAAGAATATGAGTTACGGGAGATTGAAAATTTCCGGCCATACATCGATCAATGCCTGGCGCAGGTGAACCAGGAGGTGGAATTTCGCCAGCGCGTCCTGGAGGCCTACGACCACCTGGGCATTTCCATTCGCAGCGATAAAAGCGCTGTAATGCGCGCCATGTCCCAATTGTTTCAGCGGAACGAGATGCAAAAAGTTTATACCACCCTTATGAGAAATCGGTAGGTGGCCAACCTTCGAGTGAATGGAGATTGGTGACTGCATCAATTGGGGCAATGCGAACAAGGTCCACGAACAAAATCAGATCCGGCCTTGAACGAGGCGTCAATAGCAATGGGCATTGGCTGGCATTTCATTAGCAAATCATGAGGAGTAATTGTCGCGTGAAAACAGGTATCGGGATGATGGTTTTCTTAGTAGCCGTTAACTGGCGCGGACTGGCAATAGATCAAGTCATGCAATCATTGCCCAAAGCGCTATCGGGCTGGCAGGCGGAAGCAGCAGACGAACGCTATGACCGAGCCACCCTGTACCAATACATCGATGGCGGGGCTGAATTGTACCTAACCTATGACTTCCAACAGGTTGTCGTCCGCAGGTATGTCAAAGAACAAGCCCCTGAAATCGTGCTGGAAATTTATGACCTGAATTGCTCCCACGATGCCTACGGCATTTTTTCAGCGGAACGCCAGGATGAAGAGGTAGGCATCGGGCAGGATTCCGAATATGGCGGAGGCCTGTTGCGCTTCTGGAAGGATAAATATTTCATTGCTATTCAAGCCATTGGCGATGTAACAATGGCGAAACCGACCATTATCGACCTGGGACATCGGGTTGCCGCGGCCATTCCAGCCTCGGGCGAACGACCCGATCTATTGCCATTGGTTCCTCAAGAAAATTTAGTAAAAAACAGAATTCGCTTTTTTCATGACCATACGATTCTCAATCGACAGTATTTCCTGGCCAGCGAAAACATTTTGAACCTGGATCGTCAAACCGATTGTGTGTTTGCACCCTATCAAGTGGGAGCGGCCAAAAGCTATTTATTGCTCATCCGCTACCCCGACAGACCGCAGGCCGAAACAGCCTACCTGAGTTTTTTAGCCAATTACCTGCCGGATGCGCTGGGGACAGGATTCGCCCAAACGGAAAATGGGACCTGGGCCATGGCCCGGCCTGCCGGTCGTAGTCTGATCATCGCTCTGGATGCGCCCACTCAGCAGTGGGCTGCCGATTTAATTTCCAGCGTAATGAAACTGATGCCATGAACCGTCTGGAGTCAGAGCTTGCTGGAGCGACGGAGCTGTTCGATAGACCTGTCTGGAGCCAGCACTCCGCCTCGGGCGGACGCTATTTTGCTAACTGACAATATGAGGAGAACCGACATGATCGAGAAGATCACCCGCCGCGATTTCATGAAGGAGACGGCGGCCGCGACACTGGGTGTTGCCATCGGGCTCATGCCTGAGCCGTTGGTGAAGACTCGCGTGGTGCTCGTTCGCCATGAACATGCGCTGGATGCCAGTTTCCAACACAACGCCGCCATCATCCAGCAAATGCTGGATCAAGCAGTAATGACTATAACCGACCAGAAAGATATTTTGCTGGCCTGGAAACAACTGATCCAACCCGGGGATATTGTTGGCATCAAGACCAATGTTTGGCGTTATCTGCCCACACCACCGGAGTTAGAAGGAGCGATTAAACAACGACTGCTGGATATCGGAGTGCAGCCAGAGCACATCAGCCTGAATGACCGCGGCGTACGACAGGATCCCATTTTTCAAAAAGCCACTGCCCTCATCAATGTCCGGCCGTTGCGAACCCATTATTGGTCTGGTATCGGTGGCTGCCTGAAAAATTATATTCCCTTTGCCTCGAATCCGCCCGAATATCATCCCGATAGTTGTGCCGACCTGGCGTTGTTGTGGCAATTGCCACAGGTTAAAGGCAAGACCCGACTAAATATTTTGAGCGTGCTCAATCCGCTCTTTCATGGCCGGGGCGCCCATCATTTTGATCCTCGCTACGTCTGGCAATATAAGGGTTTGATCATAAGCACAGACCCGGTAGCCGCGGATGCGGTTGGCTTGAAACTGATCCAGGCCAAACGATTCGAACACTTTGGGCAAGAGCTCGAGTTCGAAACCACGCCAAAGCATGTTCAGGTTGCGGAGGTGAAACACAAGCTGGGCGTCAGCGATTGGAAAAAGATAGAGCTGATCAAATTGGGCTGGCAAGAGGGGAGTTTAATCTAAACAACGGATTCGACACGCGAAAGGAACTTTTCGAGCACCTTTCCCTGGAAATTATTTTTGCGTCGTTCGCCAACAGAGTGCGCTGCCATTTTCGGCGGATGTTCTGCATAGCAAGGACATAAAATTAACAACCGAATATACGGTTTGAGTTAGCTGAGGCTCAAACCACTCCTGGGCACCACTGGCTAAAGTTAGCGCGACACGCGATTCAATCCTGGCAATGTGAATTAAGGAAACAAAACTATGATGGCAAAAGTTGTGATCGTCGAAGACGATCCGGATATTTGCGAGATTCTCGAATATAGTTTAAAGCAGGAAGATTTTGAGGTCGAGATCTTTCATGATGGTCAAAAAGCGCTCGCCGCAATATTAGACAATCCACCAAGCCTCGTGTTGCTTGATTTAATGTTGCCCGGCAAAAGCGGTATGGAAGTCGCTCGAACGATTCGCACCGAAGAACATACGGCCAATTTGCCGATCATTATGATCACGGCGCGCTCCGAAGAGATGGATATTTTGCACGGTCTGGAGCAGGGCGCCGATGATTACATCACCAAGCCGTTTCGACCCAAAGAAGTTACGGCAAGGATCAAAGCCCTGCTGCGGCGTCACCTGCGGGAGGAAGATAAGACGTACCAATACGGTGATCTGGTGGTTAATTTTTCCCGACATCAGGTGACCGTCAAGGATGAGCTGCTGGACTTAACGCCCAAAGAATTTCTGCTGCTCAAAGCGCTTATTCAAGCCCATGGTCGGGTGCTTTCGCGCGATAAATTGCTGGATCAGGTCTGGGGTTTTGATTATTACGGCGATCCGCGGACGGTCGATGTCCATATCCGGCGATTGCGGCAAAAATTGGGCGAGTGGGCCGACTTCGTGGAAACGGTAAAGGGGTTTGGCTATAAAATTAAAACGGATGCCTGAGGTGACCATGTTCAAAAAATATCAATGGTATTTTGTCAGCCTGGTTCTGAGTATTTCCATTGTCGGCTTTATTATTTTTGATTTCATATTTTATCATGAAATCAAAAGCTACCTCTACAACCAGACCCTAACTGAATTGCGGATGAAAACGCAGTTGGCCGTACGATTATTGGAGCAAACCGATTTGCTCACCATGACGCCAGATAATCCCGATTTATTTGATGTGGTTCAACAAATTCGCACGATCGTGAGTTCGCGAGTGACCATCATCGATACCACGGGACGCGTTCTGGCCGATTCCGATGTGGCGCCGGAGCGAGTTCATTCAATGGACAATCACTTGCACCGGCCCGAGGTCCAAAAGGCGTTGGCGGAAGGCTGGGGACAAAGCTATCGGCAAAGCGATACGGTAAAACGAAAGATCTTTTACACCGCGTTCCCAATGAAGCATCACGACAAAGTGATCGGTATTATGCGGTTGGCCTATTATGCTCAGAATTTTGAAGAATCCATGAGCAATATCGTCCCAATGATCATTGGCGGCAATTTTTTGGGCTTGCTGATCCTCTTTTTTGCCAGCTTATATCTCGGGCATGTCATTACCGCGCCGATTCTAAAAATTGTCGACATTGCCAAACAAATTGCTGCCGGCGACCTTGAGAGGAGCTTTCCTCGCGGTCGCTCCGATGAAATCGGCCAATTATCCCTGATTCTGGAGCAGTTGACCGACCGCCTCAAAAATCAAATCAGCTTAATTTCCAACGAGCGTTCCAAATTGCAGGATATTTTGACCAATTTGGAGGCTGGAGTGATTGTGCTGGATAACCATAAGCACATCATTCATGCCAATCCACGCATCTATGAAATGCTCTCGCTCAACGGTGAGAACCGAGAACATCAAAATGTGCTCGAGATCATCCGAGATGAGCAGTTGATCTCGGCCATCGATAACTCGCTGAATCAAGCCCAAAAAATCGAAGGCGAATTCGAGCGGTTGGTTCAATATCAGAAAAAATTCTTCAGCTATATTGTAACACCATTTTTCGTGGCGGAACAGCAAGTTCGTGGGGCTCTCGTGCAACTGTACGACATTACTGCCACCAGAAAGCTGGAGGCGATTCGTCGGGATTTTGTGGCGAATGCCTCCCATGAATTGAAAACGCCTTTGACCGCCATCGTCGGCTACACCGAGACGTTGCTGGAAGGCGCGGCAGAAAAGCCCTCTGAGCGCCTGAAATTTTTGCGCCGCATTCGTGAGCAGGCCCAGCGGCTGGAATTTTTGGTGAGCGATCTATTGAAGCTGTCGGAATTGGAACGAGAATTACCATTGGAGCTAACCCCAGCCGATCTGGGCCCTATCATCAGGGAATTGGTGGATGATTTCAAGGCGGCAGCCCATCAGAAAAATATTGAAATCGCGGTGGATTCTCCGGCCCATGTAATTGTTCGCATGAATAAAGAAGGCCTTCGATCGGTGCTGAACAATCTGCTGGACAATGCCATCAAATACAGCCCACAAAACGGCCGAATCCTGGTGCGGGTGAACGACAATGGCGCGGACAAAGTGACTGTGGAAGTGAGCGACAATGGCATCGGGATCGATCCCAAATATCATGATCGTATCTTTCAACGATTTTATCGTATCGACAAGTCCCGCACGCGCGCCTTGGGCGGCAGCGGATTGGGGCTGGCCATTGCCAAACATATCATCGAACGACATGGCAGCAAAATTAACGTCAAAAGTGATCTGGGAAAGGGCAGCACTTTCTGGTTTGATTTGGAGAAATCCCAATCCTGACGCACCTCGCGTTAACGAATGCGGCAGGAGCTTCGACAGCACTTGTCACCATGCCGAACGTCGCGCGGCGATCCGGTTTGGCTGCGCTTGAATCGAGTCTGGCTGTTATTTTTGACAGGCAAAAATTTATTCCTGCGGCAGCATCGGTACTGAAGTTTTCGGCTGCAAGAAAGCCCAGGGCGATTCTGTCTTTGCTGTTGCTAATTTTCTCTCAATCAATAACAATTCAGCAGGCATGATATGAATAAAATTATCCGGCGCATTACGGCCGTATGTCTATTCTGGACCAGCTTCGCCTTTAGCCAGGCCATGCAACTGGATTCCTCACTGGCAATCATTGCCAGCAAATATCAACTGGCGGGCATGTCGGTGGTCGTGGTGAAAGACAGCCAGGTTGTATTTTCGCAAGGTTATGGGCTGAGGGATATTGCCCGAGCATTGCCAGTAAACGAGGACACGAAATTTCGAATTGCTTCGATCTCAAAAATGGTAACCGCCACGGCCATCATGCAGCTCTATGAACAGGGCTATTTCCGGTTGGACGATGACGTCAGTTTGCATCTGGGATTCCAATTAAAAAATCCAAAGTACCCGAATCAGCCCATCACTTTCAAAATGCTGCTTTCGCATACGTCAAGTCTCCGGGATGGCAGCAATTACAATCGCTTTTTGAACGATACCTATTCGAAAACCCCGGTGCCAACATTGCAACAATTATTGGTTCCCGGCGGCGCCTATTACAGCAGCGACATGTTCGATGCCAGCCGCTCACCCAGCCAGGGCTATTTTCAATATGCCGATATCAATTTCGGGGTGCTGGGCACGCTGGTAGAAAAAATCTCCGGCGAGAGGTTCGATCGCTACTGTCGGCAGCACATTTTTGAACCCCTGAACATGGCAGCCAGCTTCAACGTGCGCGATTTGCCTGACATCAACGATGTGGCGGTGCTCTATCGCAAATCCGGCAGCACCTGGACGCCGCAGGCCGAGCAATACAATGGTGTTTTTCCCCCGGAACGCGATCTGAGTGGGTATGTGATTGGCGACAATGGCGTCATTTTCTCACCGCAGGGTGGCTTGCGCACCAGTGCATACGATCTGGCCAAATTCTTAATGGCCCACCTGAACGGCGGCCACCAGCAGCAGGCCAGGATTTTGAATGATACGACAACCGCCCTCATGCATGAACTGGTCTGGCGCTATAACGGTAGCAATGGCGACACCTATTACGGCATTTTTAAAAGCTATGCCCTGGGCAATTCCACCACTTTCGATCTGCTGCCGGGCCAACAATTGATCGGCCATCCCGGCGAAGCGTATGGTTTGATCAGCGATCTCTATTTTTCAAAGCCCGGAAGCTACGGGATTATTTTCATCACCAATGGCGGCGTCTGGGGCAATGGCACTTACAGTGGCTGGTATAATGTGGAGGAAGAGGTTTTCAAGGCCTGCTTTGGTCAACTGGCTCGATTGACGAACGTGGCTCCGATTGGGTCGACCTCCAACGGTCGTTTTGAGTTGCAGCAAAACTATCCCAATCCGTTCAATCAAATGACCTATATTCGATTTCAAATTCCGCACTCGAGCCTGGTTTCGCTGCAGATTTTTGACATCAACGGCCGGCAGGTGGCAACGCTAATCGATCGGTTCCTACCCGCAGGCATTCATCAGGCTCGATTTGATGCGCAGCAATTGGCCAGCGGCATCTATTTTGGCCGGTTGCGAGCGGGGCAGTTTGTAGCTACCCGCAAGATCACACTCCTGCGCTAAGGTCAGCCGCGAGCAGCTTGGTTCTCGATACCCGATCCTAGTCGATCGTGGGCAACTTGACTGAGACAATGGAAATAGTGGTTCCTAAATTTCTAACATGAACCGTGAGGATCGAAAATGATCGCTCTTTGCCCACGAACCACACGGACTGGCACAAAATTCCAACGCTAAATAGTGCGTTTACTATTTTTCGTGTGTTTCGTGGGGAAATTATTGTCAAGCAGTTCGAGTTTAAAATTTTAGATGGCTAACTAACATCAGTTCGGGATCATTTGCACCAATCATGTTGATCCGGTTCACGCGATGGAGAGGGCACCTATGCACATTCTAAGACCAATACTTTTGTGGATCATGATTGATATAGCAGCTAATTTTTCGCTCGGTATTGCCGCATCCCATCAGGCGGCGTCCGATGAGATCATGAATCTCCAGCCGTTGGGCGTTTCTCATTACCTTCCCGGATTTGCGCGCACCATTGCCGGTCAGCCCATCGATTATCACTCCCCCCATGCCGATGTCCGCACGGCGCTGCTTTGCCGTGCCACCGATGGAAAAATGACCGTGGAATGGGAAACGGCACCTTTGCCGGCTGATTACCGCCAAACCGAAGTGAGCTTTGTCTGGATCGCCGGGTTAGGCTGCAATATCGCCGAGAAGAAATTCGATCTGTTTGTCGCTGATCAGTACTGTTTGACCTTCACCTCTGCCAGCGCCGCCAACTGGTCCATCGCCGGCCAGCGCGATGCGGAGCTCTCATTTCAAACCCTCATGACCGACCAGTACGGTGATCGCTTTGGCTACATGTACCTGAAACTACCGGTCGATCGCCTCTCCCCCAACCAGCCGCTGCGATTGAAGGTCGTCGGCGAGCCAGCCGGCAGCAATGCCTGGTTCATGGTGTTTCAGGAGCGCCTGGAGCCAAAAGTGACCTTCCAGCCCGAATTGATTTTGGTCAAAAATCACAATCGGCTGTTTCAAAATGTTCGGGTGCACCTCGTCAATCTCAACGGACCACTGCCGGTCAGCATCTCCTCGTCAGCGCAAGCCGTTGAGGCGAGGTTGAATTTTGGATTCAATGCTGTGATTTTGCCATTCGAGGCTGTGGCAAAGGAAACCTGGGTCGAAATCCACATAGCCAGCTCCGGCCAGACCCTCGTCCACAAACGCTTGCTATTGGCTCCGGTACGGAGATTCGATGTTCATTTGCTGCCCCATTCGCATCTGGACATCGGCTATACCCATTTGCAGGATGATGTGTTAAAGATGCAGTTCAAAAATTTAGAGAACGCCATCACCATCGCCGAAAACAGCCAGAGCTATCCACCCGAGGCGCAGTTCAAATGGAACGTGGAGCAATTCTGGCATGTAGACGAATACCTGCGCCGTCAAAATGAAGCCGCGCGTGCACGATTGATCCAGGCGATTCGCCAGGGCTGGATTGGGCTGGATGGCCTGTATGCCAATCTGCTCACCGGACTTTGTCGCGGGGAGGAGCTATTCGAGGCGCTGTCGGCTGCGCGGGATTGTTCGCAACAATACCGACTGCCCATTGAATCGGCCATGATTAGCGATATCCCGGGCTGGACCTGGGGTCTGGTGCCCGCATTGGCGCGGAGCGGGATAAAATATCTCTCGCTCGGCCCGAACTCCGGCCACCGCATCGGTCATGTGTTCGCGTGGGCCGATCAGCCGTTCTATTGGCTATCGCCCTCCGGGGAGGAGCAGGTGCTGTGCTGGGTTCATGGCAAAGGGTATAGCTGGTTTCATACTGGATTGGAGTACATCTTTTCGGGCCAGCTCGATGCCAGCCGCGTACGATTCGAGCGCATTTTGCCGTACCTGGAAGATCTGGCGCGTGCCCATTACCCCTATGATCTGGTGGGATTGCGATATAGCATTGGCTCAGATAATGGTCCGCCCGATGAACATCTGCCGGAACTGGTGGCTCAATGGAATCAAAAATACGAATCCCCGCGATTGATCATTTCCACCACGGCCCAGTTGTTCCGCGCGCTGGAGGAACGATATAGCGAGCAACTGCCGCGAGTGCGAGGCGATTTTACTCCTTACTGGGAAGATGGCGCCGCTTCCACTGGCCGCGAGACCGCGCTCAACCGGCAGGCTGCGGATCGGTTGGTTCAAGCCAGCGTCTTATGGACCATGCTGGATTGCCGAAATCGACCCAACCGTGCGTTTACCGAGGCCTGGCGGCAGGTGCTGCTGTTCAGCGAACATACCTGGGGCGCCTGGAATTCCATTAGCGCACCAGAGGCTGAAACGGTTCAGCGCCAATGGCAGTGGAAACAGCACCGAGCGATCCTGGCGGATTCACTTTCCCGTGAGCTGATCCATCGGGCGCTGGAACGCATCCGGTCGCGTGCTGCACCGGTTGACGCGATTGCGGTATTCAATACCAATAACTGGGATCGCACCGATGTGGTCACGCTGGATAGCGATCTGAATTTGGCGGGCACGGTGGTGAAGGATGAAAATGGCAATAGGGTTCCATCTCAACGACTTGCGAGCGGCGAATTGGTCTTTTTAGCGCAGAATGTTCCGGCTTTGGGTAGCAAGGTCTATACATTGCATCCCGGGGCCGCCACCAATCAGGGCAAAGCTCAAATTATGGGCAACGAAATCTCAACTGACCTGCTGGCCATCGAAATTGATGGCAGCAGCGGCGCCATTGCCAGCCTGCGGTTCAAAAACTCGCCCTATAATTATGTTGATGCTACCCAGTTGGCCGGATTGAATACCTATATCTACGTTCCAGGGCGCAACCCTGAGGTGCGACAGCAAATCGAAGGACCGGTTCGAATCATGCCGCGCGAGCGGGGTCCGTTGGTCGCATCCCTGGTGATCGAATCGTCGGCGCCGGGCTGCAATCGCTTGCGCCGTGAGGTGCGCTTGATTCACGGCCTGCCACGAATCGATATCCTGGATGAATTAGATCGCCCATTGATCCGAACGCCAGAAGGGATCCATCTGGCTTTTCCATTCAATATCCCCAACGGTGCAATTCGAATTCAATCCCCGTGGGCGGTGGTACAACCGGAACAAGATCAACTTCCCGGCGCCTGTCGCAATTGGTTCACAGTGCAGCATTGGGTGGATATTTCCAACGATCAGCTTGGCGCCACGCTGGCGCCCATTGATGCCCCATTAATCGAAATCGGTGACCTTCGCGCCGATGCCACGGTCTCGGGCTGGGTGCGCAAGCTGGAACCGTCATCAACGGTCTATTCTTATATCATGAACAATTATTGGGAGACCAATTATAAAGCCGAGCAGCCCGGCGTAACTCGATTCCGCTATTCGCTACTGCCTCATGGGAAGTACGATCAACTGCAGGCCGAAAGGTTTGGCATCGAGCGCCATCAGCCGTTGATCCCGGTTCCGGTTCAGCGAAATTGGCGACCCACAGCCACGCTATTTACCATTGAACCGGATGACATTATTGTCACCCTGCTCAAAACTTCAACTGACGGTAAAAAGATCATCGTTCATCTTTATAATCCAATGCCCGAGTCGAAATCGGTCAATTTGAATTGGCGCTCGTTGCAGCCGCGCCAGGTCTGGCTAAGTGACCTGGCCGAAAACCCGCTCCGCGAGGCAACGTCGGCGATGCCCATCGCCGGCTATGGGATAATAATCCTGGCCCTGCAGCTAGAATAGACCGACCACGCCTGCAAGGGCTCTATTTCGTCACTTGCCGACAGGGTAGAAAAAAAATGGCCGCCAGCGGTCGATGACTGAAAATAAAAGTGCTGCTTGAC
>CAZYNP010000078.1:14328-23631 GCA_964647995.1 uncultured Cytophagia bacterium | reverse complement strand
GTTAGACTTGAAAATCCGAGATTGGAGAGATTAGCAATGGTCGTTGTCGTCCAGCCGGAGCCGGTGTTTTTGGCAAAGTAGGTATCGTACTTGTACTGACCGCCAGAGTAGCCTGTGTACCGCTGCCAGACCACAAACTGCTTCGTGCTGGTACCGGTGATGGAGGGGTATTTGTTGTTATAATTACCAGTACTGAGATAAACTGATGTTGAGTTCTCCCAGGTTGTCCCATCGGTCTGTGTGCGGCGATAGAAAATTTCACCTTCGGACTCAAAAACCAGGTGCAGCCTTCCATCGCTTGTCCTTAATAATTTTCTTTGGGAGTTAAAAGCCGTAGCTTCAGATGATGCTGAAAAAGTATTATTAGCTAAAGTCGTATAAAAATCAATATACATGTCACTGCCATTCATACTTTTTAAAATAATTGATTTGTCAGAAAAATATTTGGGTCCATACCCACCTACGGAGTTAGAATTAGGATTACTCCAGGGTGAGAACATAGTGTAGCCTCCCAACTTGTAAGTATCATCGGCATCTCCTTTGAAATCAGGATGGGATTGTATTCCATTGGTTGTTGAAACATTTCTTAATTCCATTTCATCTAATCCTGCAAAAGGATTTGGATTAAGATTAACAAATGGATAAACATAATTTGATCCACTTTTTTGCCAATCCCACTTTTTGTCAGCACACTCAATATCTATAGCAGAAGTACTGGTTACATGAGTTAGTAATAATCCTGTACCCGGTACTCTTAAAGGACCGCCATTATATTGCAGCCAATTGCTTTCATAGTAGCTGAGTCGTTGGCGATTCTCGGTCAAAAAATAATAGCTTGAACCAGGAGTTACTTCCACTTTTTTAATATCTCCTGTGGTGATTGCATCATGCAAACAGACATTCATCTGATTGGTGCTTATAAGAGTAGGTGAAATCCAAGCTATTCCTGATTTGGCTCGTTCAAAAGCACACATAGGTCCTGGAGCACTGCCATCCATAAGTCCCCAATATCCGATGCCTGAGTAATGGATACCTCCAAAAAGATAATGTCCATATTCATGGACAATAACACCAATGCTATTTAGGCAAAGAACACTACTTTGGATCGTCCCAGAACCTGGAAAACCAGCGTTAATTTGCTTGCCATCTAAAGTAAGTGAACTACTACCACTACCAAAAGTTGGATACGAACCAGTTAAAGATGCATAGCCTGTATAATGGAGTATATCTAAGCTATCTGAATCAAAAAATCGAAAGCAAATAAAAATCATATCGACAATGCCATCCGATGAAGTACCGCCAGGAGAAAGATTATCGTATTGGGCATAATTGATATATAGGTCAAGCTGTGTTAGAATCTCTTCTGTAAGATAGCTGATATTCCTTCCACTGCTTCTGAAATAATAACTTTGTTCATGAAGTGGGGTATAAAGCTGGGGATAAACATCTCCAATCAATTGAAATTGATTCATAGACATTTCATCAAAATAACCGCTGATACTGGGATTGGAATAATTCGGTTGTACTGTAGATGAGATTATGCTGGGAGCCCAAGATGGCAGCATATTTAACGTATGTGGCCAAAGATCAGTATTAGGAGACTGATCAAAATTATCGTCGGAAAACTTAACGAAAATGACTAAACTTTTCAGTGTTGCATTGGCTGGATAATATGGATACGTAGCTAAAGTAGCTAATCCTCGATTTGTCTCCTGAGGTGGCACACATATTTGATCAAAACGATTTTGAGCAAATAGAGAAAGTGTGCTGAATGACCAATGAGCCAGCACAAAAATAATGAATAATATTCTGATTTTATTCATGGCTATCTCCTTTGGTTTATGGTAGGTTATCTAATCAATAAAAGTCTTTTAGTTTGTGCATAATTGCCAATTTTTAACTGATAAAAATAAATACCGCTACTTACATCTTCTCCACTTTCGTTTTTCCCATCCCAATTGATTTCGTACTTGCCAGCATGTTGGGCTTGATTTGAGATCTGCTTAACTAATTGACCTTTTATATTATAAATTTTTAATGTCACATCACCTCCTTTCGGGATTTCATAGCCTATCTTCGTTAACTGATTAAAAGGATTAGGATAATTTTGATGTAAGATGATAGTTTTGGTTAGAAAGTTATCTGACATCTGGTTAACAAAGGTCATGGTCGTATCTCCCCAAGCAATTCCATTTATGCAATAACCAACAAGTCCGTAATATACATATTCACCTTCGCCTTGATAATAAGTGAGACCCAATCCTTCTTGCAAATATTTATAAAAAAATCCTTCTTCGCCATGTATAGAGTAAGCAATAGTTATGCAAGTTAGTGTATCTTTTTCTGTAATATTCTCATATTTTCCTATTACCTTCCAACACCCACTAGATAAAGCAGGCCAGGTATCCCCAACACATACATTTAGTTTATATAAAAGATATTCTTGATTATTGGTATAATATTCATAAACGTCTCCCACGCTATCGACCCTTTCGTAATTATAGCCTTGCTTACTAAAGATATGGTCTGTGTTAAGGATTTTAGCATATTGTTTGCCATTGGGCATTGAATCGACTTTTTCAACCCGCCTTGTCCAAAGTATGTCAATATGGTCTTGCTTGCCCGAATATTTCCAGAAATCGCCAATGTGGAGGGGATAAAACTCCTGCCAATTTACTTTGGTTGAGTCCTGGGCAAAAACCCAATTGCTGATCAAGGCAAAGCAAAAGATGAAAAGTAATGATTTTCTAGCCATTGTTTCTCCTTTCATCAATAGCGTTTTAAGATAAAAAAAACCAAATCCTCTCCCCCCAAAATTTTGTCAAAGAGTCCGATTCAGGTTCTATCTCCAATTACTAAAAATCAGATTGCCTTTTTTCAAGCCATTATTCTGTTTGCGGTTGTTTTATCACTATCGGGCAAGAACTATTTGGTCAAGAGCGGTCTTCTATTCCGTAGTCAGTTTCCGGTCCAGGTTCAGTTTTGCAGGTCTAATCCGTCAGTCGAATGTCAGTCGTCAGTCTATCAGCTCAGGAATGATGGCTGGTCATATTTTTAGCCGCTACCTCAATCTAATAAAAAAAAATAAAAAGTCAAGTGCTTTTTTTGAGATGGTTAGCAGCAGCCCGGTTGTCAGGGAACAGCATGACTGACCGGTCGCTGGCAGCGACCGGTCAGTGGCTCAGTTACCTTATCGGGCACCATGACTGACCGGTCGCTCCAAAACGACCGGTCAGTCACTATAAAATATCATCAATAAAAAAAGCCCCATCTCTTAAATGGGGCTTGATATTTTCACAACAATTATCTGAACAAAAGTCAATTTAACTCTCCAATATCTTTTCCACCGCTTCTTTGTCCACATCCATCACGTAGGTGATACCGCTGATATCTGCTGCCTCTCGGGTCAGCGAGGCAATATCATCCCGTTCGATGTGATCCAGCGTGAACTTGCGGTTGCCCGTCATCAATTGGCGTAAGCCCGGGGCTAAACGCTCGAAGTAGGTGTAGAGACCCAGTGCGCCAGTAGGCACATCTTTGCCACTGACCGGTCACTCACAGTGACCGGTCAGTGCTTGAACACAGTGCCATCACTATCGAATCAGCACCAGTTTTTTGCTGGCGACCAACGCGCCTGTTTCTAACTGATAGATATAAACCCCACTGGCTAACTCTTGACCATGCGCATCTCTGCCATTCCAGCTCACCGAATAATCCCCGACTGGCTGCCGTTGCTCCACCAATGTCCTGACGTGCTGTCCCAATAACGTGTAAATCACCAACCTGACTTTACCCGCCTCGGGCAGTCGATAACGTATTTCGGTGGCGGCATTGAAGGGATTGGGATAATTCTGAAACAACTGATAAGAATTCAGATGTCGCTCAGCAAAGTTTTCAATGGCGGCACCAGCGACAATCGAAAAATAATCATCCGAGCTATCCGATCCTGAAATGGTTGAATCAATCGAATGGCCCACTATTTTTATTCGCAAACTATCCTGGTAACCCAGATTTGAAACATCCCAGTAGAACATGGTATCTTTCAATCCCGCAGCGATGAGAAAATAGTTCGTATCAGGCGCTGCTTGATAGAACAAGTCGTATGTCAACGGATTGCCAGCGTCGGGATTTTCCAGTTTCCAGGTCACGAGCTGGCTGCCATCCCACTGCTCACCGCCATTGGGAGCGATCAAGGTAATTATCGGTGCTTCATAAATATGGAGCAATTCGGCAAATGCCTGTCCCGCAACAGATTCTCCGTTCATTTCGCCAGCAACCTGACAGCTTCCTTCCCAGAAATAGGCATCAGAAAACGGCACGACCTGATCATGAAATAATGGGGTGATGACCAGATCAATTTTATGGTTGGGCTCGATCAAGCGCCAGCCACTGGCAAAATATAATCCCTGGCTATATTCCCAAAAAGAAAGGCGCTCCAGCGAAAAGGTGCTGCTGGTATCTTGGGTTTGCTCGTCGATATAAATCGTAAAAATTCGGTGGCTGTCATCCTGGGGGATTTGATCATCAGCAGTGAAAATATGCCAGAGATTGATATCCTTCCCATTGTCCAATTGCAGGCTGAACCATTCATAAGATTCTTCACCCCCTGGCGAGGCAAAGAACGGACCGTACTGGTGATCGATCCAGGCAATGCCGCTCACGGGCTCAGTTTGTCCTTTGAACTTCAGCGTGCCAGTGACAACAAGTTGGGTTTGGGAATAATAATACGAATCACCGCTCCCCACGGTGACCAGTCCGTCTTTGCCGATAATCAACGGCGGTTTCTGGGCATCGAGATCAATGGCAAGGGCGTAAGTATCACCCCCTACTTTTAAAACATACTGGAACGGCACCAGTTTTCCCAGGCTATCGGTTTTGGTGAGCCAGTTTTCCGTCTCCATGAAGAAGGGGTAAAATTTCAAATTCAGACATTCCTGCGCCGCACTCAGCAGGCCGAAATTAGTAAACGAGTGAAAATCCTGCTCCGTCTCATCGGCAATATTGAAAATGCGAAAATTATAATTAAAAAAAGCGACCATGGCACTGTAATCGTGCTGCGTGCTATCGCCTCGCAGATGCATATTTACGTACCACCACTCGGTGCCCGAGCCTGCTTGAAATTCAGGATGCGAGCCCTCATCCCGTGGAAAATAGATGAGCGTCCCATCTTGATGATAAGGATAGGACTTCCAACCTTGCGCCTGACTCAGGGGGTTAAACAATAGAATCAGAATGGCAGCCCCGACTAACTGAATTTCTTTGATCATGATTGACACCTTTGGTTGAGATTGCAACCCTTGCGAAGGTTCTGAATCTTCGTAATGGTTGATGAACTTTATACCTCGGCTTTAATGACCACAAATCCGCCCTTACCATACCCACAATTATAAGGATGGCATGGCTGTTATTTCCGTCAAATTACCAAATACAGTTTGAACGATTTTCAAGTTGCTAAATTCATTTTTTTCGAGAAAGGCGATTATCTCCTCGCATGAATAAAAATTCGCCGATTGATAAAATACATTTTTTTGTTTTTTTGCCAGATAAATTTTGCCCAGCGGACTATTTTTATCGACGAATCCGACGACAAAGTCACCCCTGGGTTTTAAAATTCTTTTTGCCTCTTGAAAAGAACGATTTACATCATCAATAAAACACACCGTGGTGACCAGCAAAGCAAAATCGAAACTGCGATCTTTGAGTGGCAGGTGCTCAGCAACCGCTTGTGTCACAACAAGCCCCTTTTGTTGCGCCAGCTTTAACATCTTCTCCGATGGATCGATGCCAAAGGGGATTTGCAATGGCGATGCGAATTGGCCGCTGCCCACGCCAATTTCTAAGCCCATGCCTCCCGATCTGGGCATAAAATAACGCACTGCATCGAGCTCGGATAGATAAACATATCGATTCTTAACGAACCACTGTTCGTATTCATCAAAGTGCAAATCAAAGGGTTTTGTGATTGGCATTTGAATTATATAAAGCTTATTTTAATTTTGATAAACCCAACCTGGTCAAGCCAGTGCCAAAAAGTTGAACTCAGGGCTGTTCTTTTAATTAATTCCCCCACAGATTGAATAAGTTCCACAGATGTTTTTATTAGGCGTTTTATCTGCGGGCTTCTTCAATCTGTTGGGAAGGTTAAAATCGCTTTTATAATTTGTCGTTCCTCCCTTTGAATGGGAGCCAGCGGGGATGTTAAAAAGGTTCAAACAGTTAAGATATAAAACGTGAGACGGCGTCATTTTAAGCCTCCTCCTGGTATTCCGTTTGACGCCTGACGTCTCACGTTTCACATCTACAGATTACTTCTTGGCTTTACCTTCCAGCTCCGAAATTCTTTGCTGAATCTCATCTAATGAACTGGCCAGGTATTCCGCCTGATCTTTCAGATAGGCTAACTCCTGCTCTGGCGTCATGGTCGGCGCCGCATAATATGGGGCAGCATACGGCATAGGGGCAAAATAGCCCTGGCGTGCCCAAAACGGTAGTCCCGTCGCATAGTACCAGTGCCGATAGCCCCTGCCTCTGCCAAAAAAGCCACGACCGAAGCCCCAAAAGCCGTAACCTCGACCAGGAATGGGATTGGCATAGCCAGGAACGCCATAGCCAGCACAAAAGCCAGCCGCTCGTCCTGTCATCGGTCCCATTCCCATGGGTGCTGTTCTATCACCTGCGGGCATAGCTTTTAACTCCTTCTCTATAAGTTGATTTCCAAAATTCAAAATACAAATCACGAATAATAACCAATACCTGATATCCAATTTCCAAACATCATCGCATCTGCAAATTTTTTGTTTAAGATTTAAAGATTGAGATTTGAAATTTATTTGTATTTTGTCTTTTGGAAATTGAAAATTCACCGTCCATGCTCACATTCATGATGCCCCTCAGCATGTCCATGTCCCTCTCCATGAGTGCACAGACTTTCCCCGCCTTCCAATTCGCCCTTGCATAATTTGTCGATCACATCCTCGATTTTGCCCGTTACTCCCAGAATAAATTGGATATTTTTTTCGGCAAATAACATCTGCGCCCGTTGTCCACCACCGCCTGCAATCACGGCGTTAACGCCCATTTGCTCAAAATAGCCTGGCAGAAAGCCTGGATGGTGGCCAGGATTAGGAATGGTTCGCTGATTCAGGATTTTTCCATCCTCAATATCCAGAATGGTGAATTCAGGACAGCGGCCAAAATGGGCCGAGACCTGACCGCTGTCGCTTGAAATGGCTACTTTCATATTTGGCTCCTTGTTTAAATTTATCTCTCTGCTCGCACAGATGTACTCCACCTCGGAGGTGGAGTACATCTGATTGGTTAATTTTCACAGCAGCGTTTCGGATTGTCACAGCTTTCGCCTCGGGAACAGCAACTGTCCTGCTTCTTATAATCATTTTGATAAAAACCGCTTCCCTTCAGCACAAAACCACTGCCGCCAGTAATCATCCGCTGCAATTTTCCACCGCACTCTGGGCACTTGATCAACGGTGCATCGCCCATGCTCTGAAATGCTTCGACATGATGACCGCAATTCTGACACTGATACTCATACGTTGGCATCAAATAGCTCCTCTAAATTAAATGATTTATCTTTTCCCAGATACGAATTATCTCTCTGGCTATTTGTCCATCCGAAAACTCAATAATCGTCTTTCTCTGCACCATGGCCTCCGTGACCATGGTATCATAAGGAATTTTTCCGACGAAGCCGATATTCATTTCCTGACAATATTGTTCGATTTGATCGGTGAGCTCCTCATTTAGATCAAATTTATTCACACACACAAAGGTCGGAATTTGAAAATGATCCGCCGCCAGACTGACAACCCGCTCCAGATCATGCCTGCCCGACAGCGTGGGCTCGGTGACGACCAGCACGGCATTCGCTCCTGTAATGGACGAAATCACGGGACAGCCGATGCCTGGCGCTCCATCCACGATAATGTAATCCAGATTTTCCTGCTCCGCCAGCAACTTCGCCTGGCGCCGCACCAGCGACACCAGCTTGCCCGAGTTTTCCTCGGCAATGCCCAGTTTGGCGTGAACCATGGGCCCGAAACGGGTGTTGGAAATGAACCAGCGGCCGCTTAAATTATCATTGAAATCAATAGCATTCACAGGGCAGAACCAGACGCACACGCCGCAGCCCTCGCAGGCAATCGGATCGATCACAAAATCAGGACTGATGGCGTCGAACTGGCAAACTTCCACACATTTCCCGCATTGCGTGCAATCGTTCTCCCTGATGAAGGCGGTTTTCCCGCTGTAAAAATCCTCCTCATGCTGAATTTCGGGGTTGAGAATCAGATGGAGATCTGCCGCATCCACATCGCAATCGGCCATGACCTTATTTTTTGCCAGCGCTGCAAATGCTGCGGTTATCGTGGTTTTGCCCGTGCCGCCTTTGCCGCTGATGATAACGATCTCTTTCATAAGCCTGCCCTCCGCTCGATGTCATGGTACAATGCCTGGAATTTTGCCCTGTACTCGGGATATAGCACCACCAACGGAATGCCCCGAGAATAGGCTTCGGCTATCTTGCGGTCATTCTTGATCTCCATTAAGATCGGGATGTTTTCTTTTGCGCAATAGACACGAACGTCATCATTGCCCACATCCGACCGATTGATGATCACGCCAAGCTTCAATTTCAAGCTACGAACCATTTCGACGGCTAATTTGAGATCATTCAATCCAAACGGCGTCGGCTCAGTGACCAGCAATACATAATCACTTTTTTTTACCGATTCGATCACGGGGCAGGAGGTGCCAGGCGGCGCATCGATGATCACGGTTTTGGCAGGATCGATCCTGCTTTTCACCTGGCGAATCAGCGGCGGCGACATGGCCTCGCCGATGCGCAGCTTGCCATGAATAAATTCTACTCCGCCATTATTGCCCAACTCGATGACTCCTAACTCTCGCTCAATTGGTGAAATGGCATCTTCAGGGCAGACCAGCCAGCAGCCTGCGCAGGAGTGACATAGCTCGGGAAAAACCAGCACATTTTTTTTGATCACCACAATGGCATGGTACTGACAGATCTCGCCGCATTTGCCACAATAGGTACATTTCGATTTATCCACCTCGGGGATCGGTGTGCCGACGGAGATCGGCGGCTGAAATTGAGGCTTGATGAAAATATGCCCATTGGGCTCCTCGACATCACAGTCTAAATATTGTACATTATTTTCCAACGACAGCGCCAGATTGACTGCCACTGTTGTCTTGCCCGTTCCGCCTTTGCCGCTGGCGATGCTGATGATCATTTTTTATGTTTCTCCTTTGATCGGGTAAGCATTC
>CAZYNP010000078.1:11925-14228 GCA_964647995.1 uncultured Cytophagia bacterium | reverse complement strand
GCTGGCGATGCTGATGATCATTTTTTATGTTTCTCCTTTGATCGGGTAAGCATTCCTAAACCTGCGAGGTTATGGTATTAATTTCTAATTGATCTAATTGACCTAATTGACCTAAATAATGTCTAATGCCAAATGACCAATTCACTGAAAGAAAAAAAACTGGACCATTGGTCATAATGATTTTTTTTAGATCAATTAGAAATTAGATCAATTAGGTCAATTGAAATAATAATTCTTGCAAAAAATTATAAGATTAGATTGGTAATCGAATAGGGAACTTATCTTTGAACTTCTCCGATCCCAATTACCCAATTACCCAATTACCTAATTACCCAATGACCCAACTCACGGCAACAACACCGCCGCCGCCACCACGGTTTTAAATTTACCATCTTTGTTCACCCGTGCCGATTGCGTGATGTTCATCGTTCGCACAATCTTGCCGCTGATCTTCCAGATTTGCCTTTTATTATCCCAGCTTTCATCCTCATCGAATTCCACCCCGAGCGTGGAGGCCAACATGGCAGCGGCCAGGTCTTCGGCATAATCGCCCGCTTCCTCATCGGTTTGTCCATAGGAGTGATGCTCGCTCAAATAGCCGTACATGGTGGTATCCGTGGGAATGGCGACTCCAATGGAGGCAGCAAGCTGGCGCCGAGGCTCATTGCTGGAACATCTCGCCATCACACAAAAAGTGATTTGCCCTGGTGTCACCTCCAGTAGACCTTTTTCTCGAGTAATAATTTCGCAACCTGGCGGAAAGATGCTGCTCACCGAAACAATATTCAACATTTGAATACCTGCATGGCGCAGCGCCAGCTCGAACGACTGCAATTCTTCTCGGTGTTCGCCAACACCTTTGGTCAGAAACATTTTTTTGGGTTTGAACAATTGGTTCTCCTTTCACTGAGAAACAGAAAATGAATTGAGATGGATTAATAATTTTAGAAATTTTGATTCGGTAATTTGTCAGCTAAAAATCCATTTTAATGCATATTTTCCAGCGACTGCGTCAGATAAGCGCCGAAATGGTTGTCCTGGCTGTCCCGCCTTTGCCGCTGGCAATGCTGATGATCAAAAATTTTTTTCATCCCTATATTTTTGATTTACGATTCTACAAATTTGTTCTTGACAATTATGCTTTCATTTGATATATTTACAATTGCAAATCATCCAAAGCTGACTTTAGGAAAATAAATTGAATATTAATGAAATTATCATTCCTTTTGAAATTGAAGAAAAATTGCTTTTGAAACATGATGTTGAATCCTTTGAAGTTGAAGAGATATTTGAGAATTTTCCCCATATCAGATATTTTAAAAAAGGTAAAACAAAAGGCGAAAATTTGTATTTAGCATGGGGACAAACATTTAATGGACGATATTTGTTAGTATTTTTCATCTACAAATTAAATAAAAATGCTTTGGTAATCAGTGCGAGAGATATGACTTTAAAAGAGCGTAAAAGCTATGCAAAATTTAAAAAATAAAACCAGTAAATTTAGAGATGAAATTCCTGAGAATTTTGAAAGCTATGAAGCTGCCGCAGAATTCTGGGATAGTCATGATGTTTCCGATTATTTAGATTTAACGGAAGAGGTTTCCAATGTCCAAATTAAATTAAGACGGAAACATTTTAAAATCGAACCAGACATCACGGCAAAGCTCTCACAAAAAGCCCGTGAAAAAGGAATTTCCACCGAAACACTCATCAATCTCTGGCTGCAAGAAAAGCTGTTCGAATCAGAAAAATTGGATCAGTGATTACGCTCCCTTATTTTATCCCGTTAGAATTATTCTTCTCTCCTGAAAGTCTCAAATAAAAATTAGTTATCAGTTTTACGTTACTTTCCTCTGGTCTGATGGCATACAGGATAAGGTAATCAGGAAACATACCTTTTGTCCCTAAAGGGACAAGCACTGTTATTTTTCTTTTGATTTTTCTATAAACATCTAATCCCTAACGGGATTTAATTTTTCTATAAAGCTGACATGTTCATCAATTCTGTCCCGTTAGGGACGTAATGTAACAGGCTATCATCGGCTCACTGAACTGTTATCTTGTTATTTTCAATTTTCAACTTCTGCCGTCCCAATAACCCAACTACCCAATCACCCAATTACCCAGTTACCGAATTGCCTTTTTCTCCGTTTAATGCTGACTGCAGACTGAAGACTGGCGACTGCAGACTGAAGAATGGCGACTGCAGACTGAAGACTGGCGACTGCCGACTGCTGACTGAAGACTGCCGACTGCTCACGCCGCCTTCTTCTCCTCCGTCTCCGCAATAACTTTATTCACGA
>CAZYNP010000078.1:0-11825 GCA_964647995.1 uncultured Cytophagia bacterium | reverse complement strand
CCGACTGCTCACGCCGCCTTCTTCTCCTCCGTCTCCGCAATAACTTTATTCACGATCTCCTGCATTGCCTCTCCCGCAGGCGATTTGGCGTAGTCATAGATAAACGCAAAACCATCATCGCCGCTGTCCACGATTTTCGGATCGATGGGAATCCTCCCCAGGAACGGCACCATCAGGGAATGCGCAGCTCGCTCGCCGCCGCCGACTTTGAACAGATCGATGGGCTGTCCGCAATGGGGGCATTTGAAGCCGCTCATATTTTCCACAATGCCCAGCACAGGAATCCGCAATGCCTGGGAAAAGCGAACCGCTTTGCGGGAATCGATCAGGGCGACGTCCTGCGGTGTCGTCACGATGATCGAGCCATCCGCTTCGGGGATCAACTGGCAGACGCTCAGCGGCTCATCGCCCGTGCCTGGAGGCGAATCGATAATCAGATAGTCCAGCTCACCCCACTCGATCTCACCCAAAAATTGCTTGATCGCTCCCATCTTGAGCGGGCCCCGCCAGATCACGGGCGCATCGGCATCCTGCAACAGCGAGGCCATGGTGATGACTTTGATACCTTTCACCTCAATCGGAAGCAACCCAAATCCTTTTTCCGACGGCCGAACAAATTGGCCTTCAATGCCCAGCATCTTGCCGAGCGAGGGGCCATGAATATCGGTATCCAACAAGCCAATTTTAAACCCCGCCAGCGCCAGTCCGAAAGCTAAATTGGTGGCCACGGTACTTTTGCCCACGCCACCCTTGCCGCTCATGATGATGATTTTATGTTTAATCCGAGCCATATTCTCACGAATCGCCGTATCCAGTAGTCCTTCCTGTTGCCTGCGATCTGCTGCCGACTGTCCGTCGTTCATATTTCAATCTCCATCTTTATTCTTAATGTGTTCAATTAACGATACTATTTACTTGACAAATCATTTGCAATTCCAGTAAATCTGTATTTCGGTAATTAGGTAACTGGGTAACTGGGTAATTGGGTAATTGGGTAACTGGTATCCAATCACCTAATTTACCTCATCACCTAATTACCTTATAGCCCAACCTCGACAAGCCAGAACCAAAAAGAAAATTTTGGTCTCAGAATTGAAAGGTCACAGAAATGACACTTTGAATTCTGAGACCTTTCATTTCTGAGACCAAATAAATTTTTGTACAATGGGCAAGAAGTGAACATTTTAGATACTAATTACCTTATTACCCAACCTGGACAAGCCAGAACCAAAACGAAAAAACTGGTACACGGAATTGAAATTCTTATTTTTTTTTTCCGTGTACTTTCATTTCCGTGTCCAAAAAAGTTTTTGCTCTTTGGGCAAGAATTTAACTTTTTAGATACTAATTACCCATTTACCAGGTACCCAACTTTATACATCACATAAACGGTTAGAAACTTCGATCAAACATCCACACAAAGGATCGTCTCACCGACCTCTTCAAAAACCACAGGCTGAAATCCTTTGCCCTCAAACCAATTCTTGATCTGCTCCATCGACCAGCCGAGCATCACGTGCTCCTTGCCCTCCTGCCGATTCAGCGTAGCCACTGCCTCCTGCCCCTGCTCATTCAAATCGGAAATGACAATCTTGCCAGGCGATTTGCAGACTCGCAGCATCTCGTTGAGCACCAATTGCGGATGAATGAGATGATGAAATAGTGCCGCCGAAACCACCGCATCGAATGACTGGGACTCGAATTTCAACTGTCGGGCGTCCTGCAATTGCAAGTCGATGCGATCATCTACGTTGAAAAAGATCGCATTCAATCTCGCATAATAAATTTCTTCGTCAGAAATATCGATAGAGATGCAGCTTCGGCCCGATCGGGCAATAGCCAGCGCCAGATGACCTTTGCCGCAGCCCACGTCCAGAATTTGAGCGCCGTTGGAAAGATCAGAAAGCAAGCTCACCATTTTCTCCCTGATGGCTGCAATATCATAGCCCATTGAGCGATACTGCGCCAGCCGAGCGTCATATTTGCGATGATTGTCCTTCAACACAAAATCCGCCAGCGCCGCCCGCAATCCCTGAACGCCCAAAAGCGAACAATGCTGCTTGTTCTCAGAAATCCCTCCCAGTGCCCTGACCACATCGTCATCGGTGATTTTGGTGGCTTCGCTAATGGACTTACCAATGGCGAGTTCGGAAACCACGCTGGTCGTAGAGATCGCTCCCCAACAGCCGAATACTTTGTATTTAAAATCAACGATCGTTTCGTTTTCGATGCGCAGCCACACCTTGATAAAATCCCCACAATTGGGATCGCCGATTTTGGCATAGCCATCAGCATTTTCGATCTCACCGACATTGCGGGGATGGAGAAAGTGATCTAAAATTTTTTGGTTATAAGCTGAGTCGGATGGTTCCATAGCTCCTTTCATGCATTTTACCCTTGCAAAGGTTCGAAACCTTCGCAAGGGTAAAATATACGATTAATCAAACGCCATCTCCGTTTTCCAGACTTCCCAGACCTTGCCCACCAAATCGGGTCCTGGCTTCAACGTCATCTTGCCAGGCTTCCAGCCCGAAGGTGTGGCTTCGGTGCCTTTGCTATTTCTGACCAGTTGAAATGCCTGAATTTGTCGCAACGATTCCATCACGTTTCTTCCCACGGGTGGAGTCAAAACCTCAAAGCCCTGCACCACGCCATCGGGATCGATGATGAATCGCCCCCTGGTTTCCACGCCTGCATTGTCATCATAAATTCCGTAAACCGTACCCACTTTACCACCTGCATCGGATAACATTGGGAAGGGAACGCCGCCCTTAACCATTTTGGAGAGCTCGTGATCATTCCACATTTTATGGACGAATATGCTATCGATACTCATGGATAAAACTTCGACACCGAGCTTCTGAAATTCGCCATATTTTTCAGCAACTGCCGAGACCTCGGTGGCTCACACAAAGGTGAAATCGCCAGGGTAAAAACACAATACCACCCACTTCCCAAGATAATCCGATAATTTGACATTGATAAATTTGCCCTTGAAATAGGCAGGGGCAACAAAATCTGGGGCTTTCTGTCCGACTTTGATCATTTTAGGTCCCTCCTTGATAATGGTTTCCTTGGTTTCAGTTTTTTCAGGTATCGGCTCGCCAACGGGTCCGCCAGTTGGTCGTGCACAACCAGCTTTGATTTCCTCTTCCAGTATGCGTTCCTCCTATTGGTTAAAGGGTTAACCTCAAAACGAACTGGTGCTGAATTTCACCCCTTGCGGAGGTTTGGAACCTTCGCAAGGGTGAGAACCAATTCTTTGTGAATATATAATAAGGTACGGTTGATGATTTGTCAATTTATTAAACATTCCTAAACTTTAAAAGTTTAGAAGTGTTAGTCTCTCCTCATCTAATTTTTTCAGCGCAAAGCCGCTAAGAACGCAAAACATTGGGATGTTATGAATTTTGTATCATCCACAAATCGCCTGATGGTGAACCTTCAGGCTAATAAATGGAAGCATGATAAATCATGCTAATAGCATGACGCTCTTAGTGTTCTTACATTTCTTTCTTAGTTTTGATGTTCATGGCATGGTTTCACAAAAAGATGTTGTGAATTTTCTTCGGTAAATACCCCATCTAATGCCGAACCCTCAAGCTAAGAAATGGAAGAATCATAAATCATGCGAATACCAGGACGCTTTTAGCGTCCTTGCATTTCTTAGCCTTGTCGTTCACGGCAAGGCGATTATCTAATCAAATTCACAACATCGATCGGTCTCATATTATTTTCCCCCGCCAGGTCTTTGATGAGATCGTCCTTCGAAGCGATTATCCCATTAGCCGCCAGTTTCTTTATCGCTGCATCGACATCGCAATTTAGCTCGTCACAAACCTGCTGCAATGTTTTTCTGCCCCAACCACCTGTCCCCTGTTCCAGTGGGCTATGATCGGGTGCCTTGAGAAGGTTATAGATCGCCGCAGGACTGACCCCGTGGCGCTGGGCGATGTCGCTGATTTTATCAGTGGAAATATCAAACGTCCAGCCCTGCTGATTTAATTTGTTTTGAAACGTATCAATCGAAATGTTGAGTTGCTCACAAAATTGGGTTACCGTCAAATCTTCAGCATGAGGGATCGGCGGCTCAGCCTCGGCCCTGGTCGCCCAATAATTTTTGATATCATCGTTCCATTTGATTATGGTTGCGAACGGCTGCAAATTGTAGAGCGTTGCCAGGACAATATACAGCCCGACCACAGCAGCAATGGCCAGTTCCAGCTTCAGATTGATCGCCAGCTCGGCTCTTTTCTTGATGTACAGCCATAAAATTTTCCAATTATAGTATAAATGCAAAATAGCAATGATAAAAAAGACCAGCGAGGAATTGATATGCAGGGCGCCCCACGTTTCTTTGTCCAGTCCCCAGAACGTCCAGTGCGTCCACTGGGCAATTTTGCCCTGAGGAGGGAAATAAAGGACAATTCCCGATACCAAAGAAATGAGAAACGAAAAAAACATCAGCAGCGAGGTAAATCCTCGGGATTTGAATTTCGGCATAGTTTTAATTTCCTTTCCTTACTCATACTCAATAGCTTGATACCGTCAATCTGCTTGAAAGTCGCTCCCTGAGCAATGCAGCTCACCGTTCGAACGGCATCGACCACTTTGCAGCCCGAAAGCACATCGATCCCGTAATCAAACAGTACGGGAAGCAGGGGCGTCGATGCCCCTAACATGACTTTGAAAGCGTCCTTTCGGCATGATTTCATTACCGTTTCAAACGTATGGTTGATCAAAGTAGTTCCCAAAATCGCCACCACGTCGCATCGGGGCAGGAGCTGCTGCATTTCCTCCTCGGGCAGATCACCCTCCTGTAATCGCTTTTCAAATACCCAGAGTTTGCCAGCCACTTTTTTCAGCGCTGGAATAAACGGGAAATGCCCGATCACGCCGATATTTTTTCCGTTTCCCTTTTCAGCGATAATATCAAAAGCATTTAATGGCTCACATTTTTTCTCATCAATTTCCACCAACGAATTGATCGCTGCCAGGCCCAGACTGGCCTCCAGCAGTCGATTAGAAAAAATGTATTGCGCCAATTCCAGGGCACTCTTTTGGTGCAGCCGCCCCACATCACGAACCTGGTTATCCTGATGCGGGGGCGGCTCACTCATGGTCGAAGCCAGTCCACAATAGCGACTGATGACTGCTGTCCAGTGGACGCCGACCAGGATTCCTTGAATCGAAGCATCTTCTTGCAGCGATTGCAGAATCGCTTTCAATATCTGCATAGCTATTGCCTCACCATATTGGCGCCGCATTTGGGACATACCATGTCATAGCATGGCTTACCTCGTTCATGCGCCACAACCGTTCCGCACGACGGACAGACGCAATTGCCGCTGGGCCCAGCCCCTGGCCGTGTTCCGCCCATGCGGCCCCGACCAGCACCTCGGCCAGCGCCTCGGCCCGTTCCTGGTCCTTTTCCCGCAGGTCCAGTTCCATCTCCGAATGGCATAATGTTTCACCTCCTCCACTGTTAAATTCCAAAAACCTATTTCCAAATCCCAAATAAATTTCAAATCCAAATCAACAAATTCCCAAACTGTATTGCTTCAGCCGTCATTTCACATTTGGCAAAACGAACAGGACTTTTGAATTCCAAATGACAATTTCCAAATTCCAGATAAATTCAAAATTCCAATTGTCAAATCCCCAAAAGTCGGTGTGCAAATTTTCAATTTTAATTACCTCCAACATGCACAAGCTTGTTGCAACGAAGTGAAAACACCGATTTCAGGGAACCGAAAATATTATTCAGGACACGGAATCGGAACAGACACGGAATTTTTATTTTCATTTCGGTGACAGTTCCCTTTCAGTGTCCTAATAAAGCTTTTGCTTTTTTGGAAAGGCTTTAAATTTTTAGATACTCAAACGCTCTCGTGTATGACAGATTTGGAAACTGAATATTGGTTTTTATTTGTATTTTGTTTTTTGTGATTTGTTTTTTTAACCCGAATTATTCAAGAATTCTCACCCCGCCAGTTGGCGGGCTAAGACGCTAAGAATTGATAAGTTATGCTGAGCCATCATTGAAAACCAAGTTTGACGATGGAAAAGAAATTTTGGAACTCTAATCTAATTTTTATTCAAACTTTGCGTCTCTGCGTCTTAGCGGTTCATGAACAATACAGGTTAAATGACAATCCTTCTTCCAACCCCCGATTCAATAAAGTTCTTTCCAAACCGATTTTTAAAAATCCCAATCGCCGCCTCGCCTGTGCAATGGCTGGGTGCAATTTTTTGAACGCCATATTCATGGAGCGTTTTAACAATCTGCTCGATATTTTGAATGGTTTCACTTTTTAAATGAAAACCGCCCATTACCAGATAGATCGGTTCATACGGAAACAGCGGCCTGACATGCTCGACGATCCTCACAATCCCAGGATGGGCGCAGCCCGTAATGATTACCAGTCCCTGGGACGACAGCACCACCAGCGATTGCTCAGGGATATTTCCCTTCAATTCTCCCGCTGAAAACATGGTTTCGTTAATTTGTGTGAATGAATCGGCCCTCACAGCTATGGCTCCCGTAGATTGAATTTCTTGATCCAAACCTGCTGGCGAGGAATTCGGGATAAAAACAGTCACCTTTGAATTAACCGATAGAAAATCTTTCAAACCGCCTTGATGATCATAATGATTGTGTGAAATAACTACAGAGTGGATCGAACGGGGATCAATATTTAGTTTTTGCATATTGTTCAATAAAACTTTACCGTTGCCTCCCGTATCGAACAACACCGTATCTTTTTCGGTCTGAATCACGCAGCCAAAACCCCATTCAGAAGTTAAGGTCGAATTATAATTCACGTTATCGTAAACAATAGTAATGGCGATTTTCGAATGACTAAAATTTTTCGGCATATCATTTTTCCCCTGGCGGTTATGAAATGGAACAAGCATCGTTAAAATGAGCAACCTGGCAATCATGATCAGGCGCCTCCACGATACCGTCGCCGAGTTCGCTTGCCTGACGCCGATGTCCTCCGCTGCGGCAAAGCGGATTGGCCAGGCTTGCTTTCCAGGGACGAAATAATGACATCGCCGATCTTTGAAATTAGGATCGGGGCTAACGTGCTTCCCAGCGTTACCACAGCCTCTTTCAACGTCGGCCAGAACATTGTTCGGCCCGATTGAATCGCTGGAGCGGGCTGTGGCGTCGCTACGACATCGGCAACAAGCTGAATGGCCTGCATGGGACAGACCTCGATGCAATTACCACAGGAGGTACACAACGATTGGTCGACCTCCGCTTTTCTATCGACCAAATAGATCGCCCCCACACTGCAGGCATTCAGGCAGGTGCCGCAGCCGTTGCAGTTTTGTTGATTGATTGTGATCATGGATAACCATTCCGAGAGTTTGAAATGAATTTATAACCCGCATAAATTCCAAATAGCAAAAAACAAATTTCAAATAATATTCAATTCTCAAGTCACCAATGTCCAAAACGGTTGTTTATCTTGCGTTCCGAATAACTGCCCTACTCTTGTCTGTTTTGAATTTGAATTTTGTTTTATTGGAATTTATTTGTAATTTGTCATTTGGAGCTTGAAATTTTCGTGCTTACTTCTTTTCCAATTCACTAATCCGTTTTTTAATAGCCTCCAACTGCTGTCCCGCCTGTTCCGCCTGGGCTTTCAACTCTTGAAGCTCCTGCTCCTTGCTCTTAGGCGCTGTTGGTGGAGGTGGATTAAAACCTGCGCCTGCTCCCATACCACGGCCCATGCCTTTGCCCATACCCATGCCTCGTCCCATGCCCATACTGCCGCCCATCCCCATGCCCGCATGAGCAGGACCGAACTGGGAGACAGGTTGCAACTGTCCTTTTTTATAGGCATCGATCGCCTGCTGCACGGTTCCACCTGGTGACTGAAAAATTTGAACCCCTGCTGCGGTGAGCGTTTGAAACGCATTGGGGCCCACACTGCCCGTAATGACGGCGGAAACATCCTTCGAGCTCATCAACTGCCCCGCTTGAATGCCCGCCCCGTGCGCCGCACTGATGCTTGAATTCTCAATCGCCTCAAACTCCATGGTTTCAGGATCGACGATGATAAAATATTGTGCCCTGCCAAATCGTGGATCGACCTGTGATTGCAGATCTTTTCCTGTGGCTGTGATAGCTATTTTCATTAACGTACTCCTTATCTAATATTGCTAACGAAACCTTGCATTATTTACGCAAAACGTTTAATAGCCTTTCAAAGGTTTAAAACCTTTCAAAGGGTTGGTTCACTCAAATTTTCACCGCAAAGGCGCTAAGACGCAGAGGATTGATGGTTGACTGGCTTAGTATTTCAGTCTAAAAAATCTCATAGGTTTAGAAAACGTCCAGACACCAAAAATTAACTCCCGTTTTGCAGCTTGATTCTTGCTTGCTTTGACCACTTCTCCTTAGTGGGATGGCATTAATGTGTCTCTTCTTAAATAATCCCTCCAGAAATTAGGAAGGGCCGCATCAGGATCAACGTTGTCGATAAGATTTGAACCACCCGCTGGCGGATAAAAAACCTTATTCACCTTAGTAACAGTGCTACCTCATGACCGCACGAACCTTATTAGCTTATTTTGAAAAATAGTAAAAAGCAAAATAAGCAAATAAAAATTCGCATGGGGGATCATCATGGGCTACTATGGCTAATTAAGTTTTAATGCATTTAATCTATTAAACCGACTTTTGATAACACTTGCGGCTATCGGAAATAACTTCGTGTCAAACAAATTCAATTCCTGCTCGCTTCGAATATTTCAGCACTTTGCGGCTATAAGATGATAATTCCTTTTATTAATTAAAAGCCTTACGGCTTAACTCCCTTACGGCTTAACCCCCTTACGGCTTAACTCCCCTACGGCTTAACTCCCCTACGGCTTAACTCCCTTTCTGCTTAACCCCCTTCTGCTCAAACTTCCACGCCGAGAAACATCCGAATCAGATAACCCAGAGCAAAACTAAAGGCTGCCACGCCCAGGCTGACACCCGCCATCTCCATAAATGGCCTCCTGAACGGCTCATCCCTGGCTACGGATATGTAATAATTAAACAGAGCAATGATCAATACGGCAACGACCAGAGTGCAGGCCAGGCAAATAAAATGATTTTCTATCAGCAGATAGGGCAGGATCAATGCGATCACCGTAACCACATAGGCCGCAGAAGTATAGATCGATGAGCGCAATGGCTTTCGGCCCATTTTTTCCGCTTTGGTCGAAAGATATTCGGAAGCACCCATCGAAAGTGCAGCGGCGATGCCCATGATCAATCCACTCAACGCAATCAACTGTGTGTTCTGCAAGGCCAGGGTCAACCCTGCCAATCCTCCAGTCAGCTCCACCAGCGCATCGTTCAATCCCAGCACAATAGAGCCCACATATTGCAGCCGCTCCTCATCCACCATGGCAATCAGTGCGGCCTCATGCTTATTCTCATCCGCAATAATGGCCTCCAGATCAGGAATCTGTCCCTGAAAGTGACCGTAGTTAGCCTCGGCTGATTTTTCGGCTCGTTCCAATAATTTGATCCCGAAGGTAATCCCAAAGACTCGGCTGATCCAATAATACCACCACGCTCGCCACCGATAAGGCGTGACGTCCTGCTGGGAGTAACGCTGCCATTTCTGATAATGACGGAGCTCATCCTCCGCAATCCGCTGCAGCACTTTTTTGTTTTCAGGCGATTTAATGGCCGCAGCTAATCGCCGATAGATATGGTGCTCGGTAATCTCGTCCCGTTGAAAAATGATGATTTGATCGATCAGCTTCTGATCTAATTCCATACCCTGCTACCTAATTTTGATCCGACTGCTTTTTATTCTTCCAATTGTATCGCTAATATCCCGATAGTAAAAATATCCATGCAGTCCCATCCCTCGTGATACAGTCAGCATGAATCCTTTGAGAGGATGTTATATACTGCTGTTGTTTTTTTGATAATTGAATTTTGAATATTGATTATTATTTGTCATTTGTTCTTTGATTTTTGGAATTTCTCAACCTGCGTCTTTGCGGTTTAAGAAATATCAAAACAAATACGGTGCACCTGGCGGAACGCCACCATAGCCCGCAAAAGTCGGCGGATAATATCCACCCCTGTAAAATGCTCGATAAGCTGGTGGATAGTTGGGCACGTATGGTGCCGCCCAATACGGGTACATGGCCCGACAAATACCTCTCCCACGGCCTCTGCCTCCGCCCATGGGGAACAGATAGCCATAATATCCCGCCTTCCAGAATCCCCTTCCGAAAAAATGACGACCTCTTGGCATGATGATTTCTCCTTTAAAAAATAAATAATCGGAGTGCATCGCCTTTATGCGATGCGTTACGATACAATGCAATGCAATCCATAAAGGGATTGCACTCCATTATGATTTCCATTAATTTGCCTGGTTTGACAGGTTATTATTTCTCCTTCTCCAGCTCTGAAATCCGTTGATTAATCCCTTCCAGTTGCTGTGATAACATCTCCGCCTGATTTTTCAGCCACTGCAATTCCTGTTCAGCCGTCATCGGCGCCCCAAACGGTTGAAAACCAGGCTGACCAAAAGCAGGTGGGGGAACAGTGCCGCTCTGAACGGCATTCCAGTAAGCCTGCATCTGCGGCGTGGGCCATTGCCCTGTCATCATAAACTGGGCAGCAGGACCCAAACCCATAGCGCTTCGACCAGCCCAGCCTGGACAATAACCAAACCGTATCCAGCCAGGCAAACCTGTCAGGTAATACATGTTGCGATATCGATGTTGACCCATCTTTAAAACCTCCTCAATATAAGTTAATCTTTAATTTATTAAATTCCAAGCACCAAATAACAAGCGCCAAACAAATCACAAGTAGTAATTTTCAATGACCAAAATATAAATCGGTCCATCATAAAGCGCCTTTCTTTTCCCCTTATGGTTTGAAATTTGATTTTTGTTTATTGAAATTTATTTGGAATTTGGATTTTGGGATTTGGGATTTTTCATTTCATTTAGAAATTTGCCCAAATCTATCCCACCCGTGCCTCCCTCTTTTCCCCCACCCATGTCCTTTCAAGCATCCTGGCATCACCCATTGCTCCAGCGTATTATTTTGAAATGCCCCAATCACGTCATCGATATTGCCCCTGATCCAGGGAATCACCTTGATGCCCATGCTTTCAATGGCACGAAACATACAGCCATTGATCGCCCCACAGATGAGTACTGTGACGTTGTTGCTGTGAAGCAATTGCATGAGATAAGGCAGCGTATGATCGCTGACCGCCACCATCTTTTTCGCTTTGGAATCAATCGGCGGCAAATCTACCACCACCAATTGATTGGCCGTCTCCAGCAATGATGCCATCCGATTGTCATAAGCCGCTAATGCCAGGCACATGGGTTGTTCTCCTTGAGTTTGCTATCTGTGAGTATACAAGGATGGTGCCAGAGTTTTGGAGTGTGGATTTAATCAAAGATTTCTAATGAGTTATCATGTCGCTTCAAATTGGCCTAATGGTTTTGGTGGGTGCATTTTAAACCCATTTTCGAGGTTTTTGAGGTGCAAAATGAATCTTTTGAATAGGCAATGATTTTAAGATTAATAGAGAAGAAAGGGTAATGAACTTTGATAGATGTAATAATAAGGGTAATTGTGTGACTTTCGCAGGATAGCAAATTTCTAATTATCCAACCTGGACAAGCCAGAACCAAAACGAAAAAATCTGGTACACGGAATTGTAAAGACACGGAATTGAAATTCTTATGTTTTTTTTCCGTGTACTTTCATTTCCGTGTCCAAAAAAGTTTTTGCTCTTTGGGCAAGAAATGAACTGTTTAGTTACTAATTA
>CAZYNP010000077.1:0-24724 GCA_964647995.1 uncultured Cytophagia bacterium | reverse complement strand
TTGGTCCATTAAACCGAACTTTGATAATGGTGAATTTAATTCTTTCTCGCTTTGAATATTTAAGCAGAATGGGATGAAGCTGTAAAGCTTTTAATAGCTCTACCAGAGATTATGAAATGGTGTACTTAGTGGCAAAAAAACCTGGTCTGCCAATTTTGGAGATCAACTTGAGTATGTTTATTGCCACAAAGACACGAAAGCACGAAGAATTTAAATGGTATTTCAGAAAATAAGCTTAAGCAGCATCTGCGCTTATCATTTTTTCCCCCCATTCCTTCGCACTATAAGTACTCCCAGCTACTTCGTGTCCTGGTGCCTTAGTGGCTAAAAAGAAGCCTGTGGCCCGCCGGCTGGTGGAAAAGGAGCGTAAATAGCGGTTGTCGAAGTGGACGCATTTTTCATTTGAACCGGTTGACACGAGTGGAAAAGGTGAGCAATCAAAGTCCCATCAAGCCTCTATTATCCTCTCCGCCGACTCTGATAGCTAAAATTATCCGACCACCGGGATCGGCAAATTGCACTTTCACCTTGAAGGGCCAAAGCGTTTTAAAAAAGTTGCTAACGCTTGTCAATGGCTATGGAAGGCGCTAATCGACACTGTGGGGATAGGTTCGCCAATTGGCTGTGAGCGTCAATCGCTACCGCTCCGGCAAAAAAAAATATTGGCCAGTCGTTCTTTTTCGGCGAAAGTCGAATTGCAAATATCAACAAGCCAATTGATAGCCCTGGCTTTCTCGTGGCTAAAATTAACCACTGCCTTGCGCTACAGATCACTCTATCAACTCAGTACGACCGCAGTGTTTTTTTCCACTGGCAGAATGAGAAGCTGCTGGTTTAATTTCATTGTGTTGGCGAAATCTCATTCCAGGTCTTTGAACGGCACCTTCCAGCTCACATAAAAAGATGGCAGGGTAGCAACCATCACCCAGAGAAAAAAGTTGCGATATCCCAGCCATTCACAGATATAGCCGCTGATCATCGAAGGCAACATGAACCCTATCCCCATGATGGCCGTGGCAATGGCGTAATGCGCCATTTTATATTTGCCCGGAGCGATCTGTTGCATCATGAATAAGATGACTCCCACAAATCCAAAACCGTATCCAAGCCATTCGCATACGATCAACGCAGCGATGACTGCCAGATGTTCGGGCTGAGTAAACGCCAGCACGGCATACACAGCGTCAGGAATATTGAAAACCATCGCCAACCACAGCAGACTGTTTTTCAAGCCTCGCCTTTTGACAAAATAGCCGCCCAGAATCGACCCCAGCACAAAAGAAGCGGCGCCAAAAACCCCATAAGCCAAGCCTATCTCCTGATTCCCCAACCCCAGGCCGCCAAGCTCACGCGCATCTTTCAAAAACAGGGGAACAATTTTGACCAGTTGTCCCTCTGCAAAGCGAAACAGGATGATGAACAGGATGCCCCAGGCGATGTATTTTTTTCTAAAAAAAGAATTGATCACATCGCCAAAAGTGTTAAATGCTTCTCTGGCTGAATGGACATGATTGGTGGCGCCACCGATGGGAAGCATTTTTAAGTGATAGCCGCTCATGATGAATAAAATAGCGCTGAATAAGCCCATGACGATCATCCAGGCGCGAGTGATACCGACCTGTTTGGTGAGGTAACCCGCCAGCCAGACCAGGCCACCCTGGGATAGCACCTTGGCGATATTGTAGGACGCTCCCTGCCAGCCGACATATTTCGCTTGCTGCTGATGATTCAGCGTGTTGATGTAAACCCCATCGGCCGCAATATCATGAGTGGCCGAGTTGAACGCGATGATAGCGAACAGCACCAATGAATATTGAAAGAATCCGTCGAGTGGCAATGAAAGGGCCAACAATCCAAAAAATACGCCGCCGATGAATTGGGTGGCAATGACGAAGTGCTTTTTGGTTTTAAACATTTCGAGGAGGGGGCTCCATAATGGTTTCAACGACCAGGGCCACATCATCAGCGTAGTGAAAAATGCGATCTGTGCATTATGGATTCCCAGATCTTTGTACATCAGGACCGAAACCGTCGCTGCCGCCACGTAAGGTAGCCCCTCTGAAAAATAGAGCGTTGGCACCCACCAGGCTGGCGAGTCATTTCTTTCTCTCCCGTTCAATTGGTATCATCTCCTGTTAGCAACTTCTTTTCCAGCATCGCACGTCCAGCACGATCTCGTCCAACCAGCAGAAAAAAGATGGATGAAATAATGATCCCCATTTTGTCATCAGGATCGACTCTTCCATAATTCCACTATTCCATTATTCCATCATTCCGCTATTCCAGTATTCCATTATCCCAGTATTCCACCGCTGCCAATTTCCTCCAGTGCGAATCGAAAAACGTTCCGCTCGGGTACAGACAACGTCTGCTGCGAAGGCCCATGAAAGGCCGTTATTTTCGGATGGGAACAAATTTTTGCACCCGCCAGTTGAGGATCTCGGCCACGAAAATTTCGCTCTGTTTCCCAACGGCAATGGAATGAGCGAAAGCGAAATGACCTTCGGTTTTCCCGGCCGCGCCAAACGTCCCCAGAACATTGCCATCCAGATCGAGTTTAACCACACGATTGGCATACCCATCAACCATGAACAAAAAGCCGTGCTTCGTTAATTCCAGGCCCCAGGGCGAGCCGGCATGAGTCCACTGGGCCAGATAATTGCCGTCCAGATCGAAAAGCTGGATGCGCATGTTGTCGCGATCGCCGACGATCACCCGGCCGCGTGGATCGACGACAATGGTATGGGGCAGATTGAATTCGCCAGGGCCATTGCCCTTTTTGCCCCAGGCTTTGATAAATTGGCCTTGGCCATCGAACTTGACGATCCGCGAATTGCCATAGCCATCGGCGACCAGAATTTCACCATTAGGACCAAAGGCCACATCGGTCGGCTGGTTGAATAAGGCATCGGTTTCCCCCGTGCGCCCCTTGCGACCCAGCACCATGGTGACATGTCCCTCCCGATTTAGCCGCAGCACCACATTGGTCGTCACATCGGTAGTCCATAAATTACCATGCGGATCGATGCGCAGGCCATGGCTGCCTTCAAACAAGCCATCGCCGATCGTTCGGACATATTTGCCGCTGGCCGTGAACTCCACCAGCGGCTGCGGGCCTCGGTTAAAAATAAAGATGTGCCCCCGCTGATCGAGCACCACGCCCGACACTTCGCCGAAGTTGAAATGGTCGGGCAATTTGAAAAAGCCTGGTACCACCTGATAGGAGAGCGCCGGAAAATCTGTATGATCTTGACCGCTCGCGCTGGCAGTCCAGACCGACTGTGTCGCGACAAGAATAGCAATTATCAATGATAAAAATTTCATGTGACCTCCATTACAGCCTGAGGAAGATTTTTCGATTGTAAAGAAACCGCACCAGCGCCAGCACCAACGCCAGGGTGACCGTAGCTACCAGGAAAAACCCAACTTTCTCGCCCCAGAAGCAGCGGGAGGGAACGCCCACAATGCGTTCGGCCAATCGGTAAAAATTCATAACGTTCCAGACCATGTAAATGGTGATCGGATTCATGCCCAGCCAGACGAACGTCCTGGCCCACTTTTGCCAGCCGCGCAGGTCCAGCAGCCAATAGAACAGGCCGAGCAGCATGAAGCAGTATCCGCCGCCGACCAGAACATAGCTGGAGGTCCAGATTTTTTTGATAATCGGAAATTGCAATCCCCAGAGATAACCGACCACCAGCATGGCCATGCCGCCGGCGATGAAATAATAGGCCTTTTTGGTGGAGTTGAGATTCTTGTTCACCAACAATAACGAAGCAAACACACCGAGCAAGCAGCTTCCAATGGCGGGCAGCGTGCTCAACAGCCCCTCGGGATCCCATTTACCGTCCCATTTGAAAAACGGCAGATATTTCATATCCACCCAATTCGCCCAGTTTTTGCCCTCGGCGAATGAGACCGCTCCCAATTCTGGCACCGGGACGAACGATAGCCAGGCCCAATAACCGATCAGCAGAGCGGCAAAAGCGATGACCAATCCCCGCCAGCGAAAATGGATGAACAATATGGAAGCGAACAGGTAGGTAAGCGCCAGCCGCTGCAATACACCCAGCAAGCGAATCCCCTCGACGCCGCCGCTGATGCCGCCGTAATAGATAATGCCCAATAGATACAGCAGCACTGCTCGCTTTAGCACCCGCAAATACGCCGCTTTTTGACCCTGCTTTTCCAATATCTTTTGCAGCGAAAAAACGATGGACATGCCCACTACAAATTCAAATAGCGGAAAGATGAAATCGAAAAAGTGAAAGCCCTCCCAGGCCGCATGATCCAACTGGGGGATCAAATGCTTTTCGGGCCAGCCGCCGATCCATTGAAACAGCGCGCGAAAAAAGCTATCGCCGCCGACGATCCAGAACATGGTGAAGCCACGCAGCACATCGACTGAGAGATGCCGTTGCGGAGTCTGACTCAGATTGGGTTCCGTGTTGGTTCGTTTTTCAGTTTGGCTCATTTTTCCTCCTATGAATTGCATTTAGTATGCTAAAGCCGAAGTGGTTTTCGGATTTAGCAGGAATAACCCTGGTGAAAGGTTCCAACCTTCGTAAGGGTAACCTGCAATAAAATTAGAAAGCGATAAACTGAATTTTAAATCTTAGCTAACTTATCACTTTTTTGCTTTGCGCCTTAGCGTCTCTGCGGTTGAACTGTAAGAATAATTTAAGCTAAGCACCCTGCAAAAAGAGCTTCCTTACCTGCAAAGGTCGGATCAGAACGACCTGCTTTTGCTTACATGCTTATACTATCGTTTCCGAAAAAAAGCCTACTGACTCTTCGAGTATCCCTCAGTGAGGCAGTAGGCAGTCTTGACATAAGAATGTTGAACGAACTTTACTTCAGGAGCAACATTTTTTTAGTGGCTTGTTGAGATTCGGTCTCCAGACGGTAATAATAAACTCCGCTGGCCATTGCCCTGCCAGCCTCATCCTTGCCATTCCAGGTGATCTGATGAGCTCCGGCTGGTAGTTGTTTGTCGACCAGCGTCTTGATTTTCTGTCCCAGCATGTTATAAACGGCCAGCGTTACTCGTTCACTTTTTCCCAAATTGAACGAGATGTTGGTTGTGGGATTGAACGGGTTGGGATAGTTTTGATTTAAAGTAAATTTTGCAGGGGTGGCTGCCGTCCCAGTCTCTTTTATGTTCGTCAGCCATTGTGCTTTTTTATCCGGAAACCAGTTCAAATCGCCGAGGGGGAAGCCGTCCGTACCAGCCGTCAGCAGGGCAGCATTGGTGTAGCTTAGATTCTCCGGGAGCGGCCACTGTGCAAACGGAGGATACCAGGCAAAAAGTGGATTATGAGCGGCTGCTGTTGGGAAGTAAGGGACAAAATCGGCAGCCTGTGGGCTTCCGACCCAGTTCATCTGGAAGCCTTCGATATAGTCAGCCAGATCCTGCATATTGGCCATGACATCCGCATTGAAACCAGGATCTGCTTCAATGTTGCCTGACATGATCATATTCGGATACTCGGGATTGCCATAAAAAGCTGCCGAATGTTCATTGGCCCATTTTGGCGCAATTAAGCTATCGGCATGTTTGGCGTACATGTCGGTTAGCGGCTTGGGCCAGAAGTAGGCATTATTTTCCCACTGAATGCGCCTTTGTTTTTCCGATATGGCATATAAACTATCGATATTATAAATGAACTCCAGCGTATCCACATCGGTGAGCGCCCAATGATATCCGTCGGTGCAGGTCCAGTTTTCAGTATAGGTAACCACACCATCTTTAACCACCTCTTTGCAGCCTTTAGCAAAGGTCGCATAGAAAATATTATTTTTGATAATCCGATTGACGCCGCCGGGCCAGTCGCCAGAGGCGATAAATGGATTCACATGGTTTCCAATGACGGTATTGTGTTCAAATAATAAAAAGTGTTCCAATGGAACGGCCCAGGTGAAACCACCGCAGTTGAACATGGTATTATTTCGGACGATGAACGTGTCGCCCGGAACTTTTTCATGGTGCATGAAATGACCAATGTACCAGGAATAATTTCCCAGGAGATTTCGCGCGTGATTATTTTCGACCAGCCAATCCTGCCACATCCCTTTGGAAGAAAGAGCTACGTGCGCCCCATCAAAAATGTTGTTCTGAATGATGATTCGGGTTGAATCGCCAACGGCAAAAATGAAACCATCATCGCTCGTACGCTGATCCACGCCCGGGTCGGTAAGATACGCATAGAACCAGATCCCTTTGATCGTCACATCCCCTCCAGCCCAAACATATAAATTGGGTCGATTCCCCTGATCATCCTTACCTGGCATAATCACTGGAGGCGCGCTTTTGTCATCCGGACCGGTTGGTTCGGCGGCAATCAAGCTAAAATGCCAGTCGGTGGCAATCAATGGCGCATTCAAAAAATAGATCTTGTTTCGTTCCAAACGATACACGCGATTCGGGTTTACTCGTTCGCCGGTCGCTGTGGTATCACCCTGGATGGCCGAGTTAAGGTAACCCTGATTCAGCGAGCTCCATTTCACATCAACGGTGTCTGGAGCCTGGGCAAAAAGTTGTGATGCACTAAAAACCATCAGAATGGTCAGTAACGATAAGCGGTTAAAAAGTTTTGGTACCATCTCTTCCTCCTGCATTTTCTGTTGTTTTTTTTCACTACTTTGTTTGTTTGTAAATCAGAAATTTTAGAAAGGCTTTCACCTCCTTTCGCTTCTCATAAATGAATAGATTTGATTCGATTTTGATTGGAATTTGAATCGTCCCCTTACCTGCGTTCCACTGTTATGAGCTGCTGTTATTAGCGACATCTTTCTGTCATAACCGTATTCTCAATCCAAAATCAGCCGTCATCCCATAGAACGATTCGTTTGTTGGAAAGCGATTCCCTTTGTTCAAATAGACTTCGCTGGCAGAGGTAATATTTCTCATGTCAAAGATCAATTGCATACCATACCACGGCAAATATTGGGTCATGGTCAAACCAAATTGCAAAAAGTCATCGGAACCCCCTCTCAGCTCCGGCCAAAAATCATGATAGGTATAGATATCCGATCGGTATTGCATGCTACCACGAATGGAGAAACCTCGGTAATCATAACCAAGGGCAAAATTCATCAGATAGGTGGGCGCATTGATCAGTCTGGCGGTATAAAACGTATCAACATATTCATATTGCCATTGCCAGGTATTGGGATCCAGCCATTGATTCAGCCTGGTGAGGGGATATTTTGTTTCGGCCTGGTTATAAGTGAAATTAGCGCTGCAAACCAGACCCTTTAACAACCCGGGAAGGTACCAGAAATTGGTTTGCCAGTCAATTTCTATTCCGTTTACTTTTGTTGCGTACTGGTTATTTTTTGTAACCCCCAGGTGATAGTTTTTCACTCCCTCTGGCAAATCATAAATTGACGGGTCATACAGAATTTCTTTGGTCCCGTAGATCAAATCCGTGATGTTCTTTTTGAATAAGCCAACGGTAAATAATCCGATATAGTTATGATGGAACGAGCAATAAAGGTCAAAACTCTCTGCTTGCTCCGGTTTCAATTTGTAATTGTTGTAGGCGACGTTGTTTTGAGAAATGTTATAAAAGGGCGTGAGCAAATTAAAGTCCGGGCGAGCTAAGGTTTGGGTATAGGCGAACCGAACATCGAACCAATCAATCGGCTTGAAACGAACATGAACCATGGGCAGCCAGTGCCTGTCGATGGTCGTCGCAGTCACCATTTCATGGGGATAGCTGATGTCGGCCGTTCGGCCGCGCGAATCCCCCTGAGACGCAGTATAGGTTTTTTCCAGCATTTCATATCGAACGCCTGGAATAAACTTCAGCATCGTACCGATGTTCAAATCGGTCATAATGTATCCAGCATACAGTTTTTCGTTGCCGCGATAGTCACCGGTGGTGCTACCAATAGCGCCATGATAATAGGCATCGGCAGTCGCGGTGTAAGGATGTTGTCTGATGATTGCCATCACATCATTCATAAATTCGGCATCCATGACATGGGCTAACTGATATCTTCCTTCTAAAAAGTTATCGGTGTCATACTCGTAATCCAGAAAGGGCGGGATATAGAAGCGACTGTCGCCGCTGGGATAGGGCAGCCTGTCTGGAAAAGCATCTAACAGGGCCTGTCGAATTTCTTTGGCGCCACCCACCCATAAATATCCGCCATATGCTTCCCAATCTTTCTCTCGATTCGATTGGCGAAATTTGCCACCGAATTTCAATAACCCGCTTATCTGTCGGGTGAGCGAATAATCAATTCCCAGATCGAATTGTGCGGTAAGTTGACGGTTGGAGGATTCGCCTCGGTCATCCGTACAATGATTCAAAAACGTGCTCCCCAGATCATTTTTCGCATGGGAGGGTATATCCGCCGGGTAAATAAAAGGATCATCATATTCACCAAAACCAGAATACTCCAGGAAATTAAAACCAATATTTTTGGGATATTTTGTTTCTGTTAATGAATGAGACAATTTTGCCTCAAGATTCACTATCGAATATTTTTGTTGATAATTTAAAACATTGGTCACCAAATTGATGGATGATTCATTATCACTGAGCCCATAGGATCGCACATTGCCCTGATACTCGAAATTGTCAGAATAGCTGATGCCGTGATTATCAAGGCGGGTTAACACATTTTTAAAGGCAATTTTCCCATCGGGGATGCGATAATCGACCACGAAGGTTCCGCCCAGACGTCTGGTTTCTCTGAGGTTTTCGCTGAGATATAAGCCAGTGGTAATGACCTGGTTCTTTTTGTCCAGAGAAGGATCGATCAATCCGTAACCCGCCCCCATACTTTGCGATGGATGATTTCGATTTTCCACATTGGCCATCGCCAGAATTCCAAGGCGGTTATCAAAGCGACGCGTGCTCACTTCTGCCATTAAATGATAATCATCGTAAATACCTTTCAAATGATTGTAGATCCCCTTGGTGACGACATCCAGAGCGAATTTTTTATTTTCACCTCTGGCTTCTTTGATCTTAAAATCCACATTTCCGCCAACCGCGTCCGCATCCTGATCCGCGGTAATCGCTTTCATTACCTCGATACCGTCTAATGTATAGGTTCCGATCATGCTGAGATCAGCGCTGCGCTCGTTGGCGTCAGTGGGGGGCACACGAATGCCTTCGATGGAAATGGTATTATATTTCGGCGATAGCCCCCGAATGACCAATTTTTTCCCCTCTCCTCCTTCCCTCATCACGGAAACACCCGGTAAGCGGCCCACCGACTCGGCCGCATTGGCATCCGGCATCTCCTTAATTTTATCTGAGGAGACCACATTGACAATGGCGCGGGCTGAAAGCTGTTTATTGATCGCTTCCATCTGCCCCTCGGCCTGAGCGGTGACCTCGATGGTTTTGCCCAGTTCCAGGGCCACATATTCCAGGTCAAACGTCAAATGAACGGTCTTCTCCAGCTCATATAATTCGACCGTGACTTTTTTCTGTTTATAGCCGATGTAATTCACGATCAGGGTGTGCTTGCCGGGAGGGACGTTGGAGATATAAAATTTACCTTCTACGTTAGAGGCGGCCCCAATGGCTGTGCCTTCAATATAGACATTGGCACCGGGAAGGGGTTCTTTGGTCTTCGAATCCCTCACCACTCCAGTTATCGTTCCTTTCGCAGCCTGAAGGGTGATGGGAGTAAGAATGATAAGGATTAAAAAAATGGCTATGGTGACATTTGCTGATTGGCGCATGACTTTCCTCCTTCCAATCGATGTGAGTGGGACAGCTTTTTAAATAACCAACAGCAATATGTCCACAATTTATTACAAAATCAAGTAACGTACGGTTATGTAACGGTTATGTAACAGGTCATAATTGTTACCCGTGAGATCATTCAACCAGAATTTCGTCGATAAGTAGCCAGGCCTTTTTGCCAGGATCGAATTGATGCCAGCTCGGAACCAGACCGATATTTTTAGCCTGAATTTTCAGAAATCGGGCCGTGCGCTGACTTATTTGCACGGTGATCTCTTTCACTTCTCTGGCAGGAATGCCCCGTTGTTCGGGGATCACCGTTTTCAACCTGCGGAAGTTTTCTCCATCGGCCGAATCGAACAGGTCGATCTGCTGGGGAAGAAAAACGCGATCATCGGTCGCTTCGAGACATGAGATCGTCACGGCCTGAATGGGCATGATGTTGCCGAGATCCACCACCGCCTCGAAATCCCCCTCGAAGCCCAGCCAATATTTGTCGATCTGATCTGCTCGACCGCGGATGCAATCCGTCAGCGCAAGACTGCTGTGATCAAATCTGGCAGCGGGTGGAGTCGCCAATCGCACATTTTTGCCAGCCGCTCGATGAACCGCAATGGTCATGACCGTTGTGGCGCTGCCCAGCGGTTTGCCGTGTTTGAACGATCGGGCTTTCAATGTTGTGCTTCGATTCAAGTTGATCGGCGTTTTGTATCGCCGCGAAGAACGGGTCGGCTCGCTGCCATCAAGTGTATAACGGATTTCCGACGTTCCCGCTTCGGTCACGAGCTTAAAGGCCACACGGTTGGCAGCCCGATTTTCATGCTCTGGTTCGATCCAGACATTATAGGCGCTGGTAGCGTAGTTGATTCCCGCCACGTCAAACCGCTGCAACATCGTTTCCAGGCGACAAACAAAGTCGCGCCAATCCCGTTGGGGTTGCGGCGTCCAGCCCACTTCGGCAATGGCCAGCAGTCGGGGGAACAGCATGTAATTGGCATCGGTTTCGTTCTGAATGTACTCGCTCCACAAATTTCCCTGCACGCCTAGTATGCGCTTCGACTGGTCGGCTGAAAAGCTGGCCGGGACCGGATTGTAGGAGTAAACCGTGGGCAACAGAAGCTGGCTATAGCCCAGGTGCTTTGGCTCCAGCGCAGGATCGCCTTGCTTGAGATCGAGATAGCAATACGAAAACGGCGTCATGATGGCATCGTGGCCTTTCTGAACCGATTCGATACCGCCCGCTTCGCCGCGCCAGGACATGACGGTGGCATTGGGCGCCAAACCGCCTTCCAGGATTTCATCCCAGCCGATCATGATCTTGCCGCGGGCATTGATCATTTTTTCGACCCGCTGGATGAAATAGCTCTGCAGCTCATTGAAATCCCGCAGCCCTTCGGTTTCCATGCGGCGCTTGCAATCCGGGCAGAGCTTCCAGGCGTGTTTGCGACATTCGTCGCCGCCGATGTGATAATATTGGCCAGGAAATAAAGCAGTCACTTCATCGATGACTTTTTCCACCAGCTCGAAGGTGATCTCCTTTCCCGGACACAGGTCTTTATTGCGCTCGTCCCCGCCCGTGGCCACAAAGTATGGACCGCCATCGCAGGAGACTTCGGGATAGGCGGCCAAAAAGGCGCGTGAATGTCCCGGCATGTCGATTTCGGGGACGATGGTGATGTATCGCTCTTGTGCGTATTTGATAACGTCCTTAATTTGCTCCTGAGTGTAATAGCCGCCATAATTGGCTTTTTCCCCTGGCTGGGCAAATTCCCGCTGCCACCAGTCTTTGTCGTTATGATCCACCCGCCAGGCGCCGATCTCGGTCAATTGTGGCAGGCTTTTGATCTCGATGCGCCAGCCCTGATCATCGGTCAAATGCCAATGGAAACGGTTCATCTTCAGCCGGGCCAGATGATCCAGATTGTGTTTGATCTGATCCACGGGGTGAAAATGACGGCTGACATCGAGCAATTGACCCCGCCATTGGAAACGGGGGTAATCAGTGATCTGCACGCAGGGAATCTGCCAGTGATTGCGGCGCACTGATGGATCGTCGAACTCAATGGGCAGAAGTTGCACCAATGACTGCATTCCATAAAAAATGCCTGCCGGCCTGGGCGCCGTTATTTCAATTTTCCCTGGCAGCACGGTCAATTGGTAGCCCTCTTCTCCCAGATGCTCCAGCGAAGCGTCCAGCGATAACCTGATTGATTTTTGATTTGCCGATCCGTCCTGGCTGATCGTCAATTCAAAGCTGGAAGCGGCATTGATTTTTTCGATTAATTTGTCAGCAATAAGATTTAACTCGGAATCTGGCGTAGCAATCGCCATTACGACATCAGCATCGATGATAAACTTGCCATCTAACATCTTCACTGATACCGGATGGGGGATGATGTTGATCTCTGTTTTTTTGGATTTAATTAATACGGGCGAGCACGATGCGAATATCAAGATTAAAAAAGAGGGCAATAGTTTTGATAAGTTAGCTTTCATGAAAAGCACCTCATATTTTTTCAACATGGTCTAAGCGCCTGTCTGAAAAGGGAAACTGACCGGTCGGTCACTAAATTAGTAATGATAACATTTCAAGGACTTGTCGCATTCTAACAAGTAACCGACCGGTCAGTTTTTCGATTTTTCAGACAGAATCTATTTTGAAAAAAGTGGAGTGCGGTGCCTTTATGCACCGCAACATGGCTGCAGTCCTGAAACAACTTGTTTATGATCCATTTTTTTCTAAAGATAAATTTGAATGAACCAGAGCACGATGCCTATGCCTTGCGGCATGCAGTCCATAAAGGGAATGCGCTCCTTATTGTGCGATCACCAGAATCTCATACAATTCCAGTCGGGGGACGACCACGGTCAGTATCCCGTTTTGGTATTGCATTTCCAATTTCGGCTCCGACGGCTGCAGCGACACCCTGTTGGGCTTTCTATCCAGGCGGATGGACAGCGTCAGCGGACCCAGCGCGGGGATTTCATCATAAACGTACACATTGGCATTGTCATGCGGCCCAGCAGTATTGACCAGATGGATCGCCAATCTGTCTCCGATGCGATTGGTGCTCACATCCACCTGATGCGAGCCAGCAACCTTAACCAACGGATTGGGGAATAATGCGTCCACCAGACCGGAGAGAAAATCCCGCGCCACGGTCACTTTGGCGTTGAGATAACGCTCGCCCAGATTCAAATAGACGCCAGCCAGATGTCCCTGACCCAATTTTTGGATCGATGCCGCCGCAACGTGGTTGCCCGATTGGCGCCGATTGGTGTAGATCCGTCCGAAGGGACTGACGCCCTCCGCCAATTTCACCTGCTGACTCGGTGATTTGACGCTGGCTATCTTTTCCCCATACGCTAAATAATTCACTCGTTCCTTCAGCGAATCCAGCCATTGAATCCCCAGCTCTGGCTGAAACCATTGACACGCGGCGGGTCCAATGACAATCAAATTCCCGCCGTTTTCAACATACTGGATCAACTGCTGTTTAAATTCCTGGGTAATAGTCTCCCATTCGGGATAGATGAGCAACGGGTAACGATTGATATTTTGCGCCAGGTGATGTTCCATGACCACATCGACGACGTGCTGGGATTCCAGGAGCATTTGCAGGATGCCCCTGAAGCCGCTCAGCTTGGCCTGGAACAGGCGATGAAGCTGTTTATAATACGCACCCGTGGAAAGAATCAGCCCGATCTGGGGGATGGGAACGGCCTGGTGACAGTATGGCTGTCGCTGCCGTGCGAATTTTGCCACCTCAGCCATCACGGTCATATCGGCCAGGTTTACTGAAGCATCTCGATTTTGATTAAAATAGACCTGAAAGCCGCCGCCCTGCGCCAGCACGACCGCTGCCTCCTGCTGCAATTGAAGCACGGATTTGAGACTCTGAAATCCGCCCGGGTCGTCCCAGTTGATCGTAAAGCTCCAGGCCATCAAGTCCCAGGGTTTGCCCTGCTGCGCCAGCACCCGACTTTCCAGGCGGGCGGAATTGATGCTGTTATTCGGCACCACATCGCCAGACAAGAAATCAACGCCCGTGGTCACTGGCTCGGGCATGAACGAACTGTAGGCCCAATTGCTGGCGATCTGAAAATGGGGATTATGCTGGTGCAGCTCGGTCACATAATGATCCACATAGCGCCGAAAGCCCTGGCGGAAAAACTGCAAGTACTCATACCAGAATGGATCGCCTGGTTTTTGGGGGATCGTTTGGATCCCTGTTTCTTTTTTAAACTTTTCGATAATGCTCGGCTGAAAGTCGCACTCCATGCCCCAGCATTCGCCATCGATCCAGACGCCATCGATGTGATAGACATCGCTGAGTTCCTTCAATTGCGGGATCAGCAATTCATCCACATACGGGCCAAACACCGAAGTCACCCGACCATCGGCGCCGCCGATTTTGCCATCTGCTCCATGAATCGCCCAGTCGGGATGCTGTCGCACCGCTTCCTCATCCAGCACACCTGAATAATGACAGTAGAGCGCCACACCCTTTTCCGCCGTGACCTCGCGAAATATTTTCAAGGCGTCCTGCACAAATCCTGGCGCTGGATGACCAACCTTGGTCGGATAGCTGGACAGTCCCCGATGCCCCTTGCAATCCACCTGAATATAATCTGGCTTGACCTGATCGATGATGCGGGCGACCATCTCGGGGGTGACTGTTTTGCCGATTTCCGTGCAGTCGTCACCCGCATGAAAGTCAAAGTGGATGCCCAGAAAGCTCTGGGAGCGAGGCAAACGTTTGGGCAGCTTTTCTTGCTGAGCCAGCCCCAGTGAAGTGGACAGCATAAAAAAGACCAGCAGACTGGAGGCATATTTTCGTCTCATCATGATTTTGATCCTTCTAAATTGAAGCAACCGCAAAGCTCGGAAACCAGTCATTCTGATCCCACACTCGCTTATTGGCCACGGTTTAAGCAAATCGCTGTCATTCTGAGGAGCGAAGCGACGAAAAATCCCTTTAAGAAACGCATAAACTTTCTTTGAATAAAGAGATTCTTCGCTCCCTGCAGCCGCTCAGAATAACAGTACTTTTTTAAGCAAATGTTTATAGGCAAAGGACAAACGGATCGGAATAACAGGGTTCCGCATATTGCAGACGCTTATTTTAATTTCAAAAATGCGTTGTCATAATCAATATCAATTCTTTTGCCCGTGGCGTGTGACTGCAGCGCCGCTGTCATCACGCAATGGCTGGCGTACGTTTCCGCTGGCGTTACGGTATGGAAGGGATGTTCGGATTTCTTCGTCTTGAATTCCCAGAGGAAAGCCCCCAGCATCTGCTGCACTGCATCGGAGAAGCCGAACTCAAAAATGCTCCCTGTGATGGAGGGGATGGCTGAATGGGAGCCCAGGTCGACTCTGGTCCATCCCTGCTCCTTGCCCGCCGTTTTCAAGGAATAGAACGCCTTCGGCTCATGGGTCGAAAACCTCGCCGAGCCTTCGGTGCCAAAGACCTCAATGAACCAGGTATTGGTCGCTCCAGGCGCCATACGTTTGGTTTCCAACACCAGGCTGAATTCTTTTTCATTGAGCGGATCAACGGCTCGGCAGGTGAGCACGGCATTGTCCCAGGTGAGGCAGGGCGCCATCCCACCCTTGCCATCTGGCCGTTCGGTAACGATCTTCTGCAAATCGGCGAACACGGTTTTTGGCAACCATCCCAACCGCAACGGGATATGCTGGGTGTGCAGGCTCAGATCGCCCATGCAACCGTACTCACCATTGAATTCGATCATCCGCTTCCAGTTCATCGGCTTGGATAAATCCATATCGCTGGAGTGGTGGAACCCTGCTCGGACTTCCATCAGAGTTCCATATTGTTTTGCCCGCAGCCAGCGGATCAGTTGCTGCGCTCCTGGAAAATATGGGAACTCGGAGCTGCATCTCACGATGACATCAGGATTGGCTGCAATCGCTTTCATGATATTCTGATTGGCTGGTAAATCCATGCCAAACGGCTTTTCTCCCAGCAAATGCTTCTTCGCTCGAATGATGTCGATATAAACTTGCTCGTGGAGATGATGTGGAATGGCGCAATAGATAGCCTCGACGTCGGGCGACGCGAGGAGCTCCTGATAATCCGTCGTTTGGATCAGAATGAAGGGGAAGTGCTGGAGATACCAGCCCCATTTATTGGAATCCACGTCACAAATCCCGGTCAAGATTGGGATGGGACCATCGTCCAGAAGATGACACCAGCGGGCCATGCTGCTGGCGATCTCTCGGCCCATCAGACCCAGTCCAATGATCCCGAAGCGAATGTTTTCACGGCGCATCTTTTTTAGATCCATCGTAACTGCTCAGCCTTATTTTTTGACAGGATAAACAGGATGAACAAGATAAGCAATCACCAGGTTATTTAGCAATCTCAAAAAAATTTCAGTTATGAGGAAAAAAATAATCGGCTATGAGTCACAGAATGTGAAACCTCACTTAGAAGTGGACAGAGCTACTGACCGGTCGCTTAACTTTTTGAAATTTTGGAAGCATTCCATTTTTAAGCGACTGGTCAGTCCACCTCTAAGTGATCTTTTACTACAGAACAAATCAAATGCTTGATTCATTCATTTATCCTGTCTATCCCGTTCATCCTGTCTACCTTTTTTGCTTTATACGAGAATGATTGATCTCCCCTTGTAAATGTTGTAACCTTTGCAAGGGTTACCTATTATCAATAACCAAATTCCTTCTCGACCTCGCCTATGGATTCTTCGATCATGTCCAGCCCCATCATGGCATAGTGTTCATCCATGATCAGCGGCGGCGACATGCGCAGAATATGGCCAGCGGGAATCCACGCCAGCCCTTTTTGAAACGCCTTTTGATAGACCCGCTTTCCAGCCTCAGGGAACGGTTCTTTAGTGGATTTGTCCTTCACCAATTCGATCCCCAATAAAAATCCCTTGCCTTTCACATGGCCGACGATGGGATGCTCGTCCCGCATCTGTTCCATGCGCCGCATCATGGCCTGGCCCACGGCGCGGACGTTATCCAGAATTCCTTCCTCCTCGATCACTTCGATGGACGCCAGCGCCGCTGCACAGGCCATGGGATTACCGCCGTAGCTGGATGAAGCGGAAATCTTATCCAGCGCTGCCGCATATTCATCTTTCACCACCAGCGCCGTCACCGGGAAGCCATTGCCAAATGATTTGCCGAAAGTCACGATGTCAGGGATGACGTTCCAGTGGCTCAGGCAGAGCCACTCCCCCGTGCGACCCATGCCCGCCAGCACCTCATCGGCGAACAGCAGGATATTATTCTGTACACAGAATGATTTTAATTTGGGGAAGAAATCGTCGGGTGGAAAAATGGAGCCAGCCCAGCCCTGCGCTGGTTCCAGCACAAAAGCGGTGACGTTTCCGGCCGTGCCCTCTTTGATAAATTCCGCATAAAACTCGATGTAGCGGTCAGTATCGATCGAACCATCGGCCTTGCGGAACAGTGGTCGATAGGGATCGGGACGGGGGACCATGTAAAAGCCCGGCGCTCGGGTGGGACCATAGACAAACACATCGCCCCGCGCCATCTGGGCGCAACTGACCGCTCCCATGGACTTGCCATGAAAATCCCGATAGCCGGAGATGAACTCATGCTTGCCGTTGATGGCTCGGGCGGCTCTCAGACCAGCCTCCACCGCCGACGTCCCATCGCTGTAAAACTGGACGCTATTGAGCTTGCCAGGCAGAATTTCTGCCATTTTGATCAGTAATTTTTCCTTCACGGGATGGGTAAAATCATGGCAATTCATCAGAATTTTCGCCCAATGCGCCACGGCCTCGGATACCTTTGGATGCGCATGTCCCAGCGATGTCACATAGATGCCCGACGAAAAATCCAGATAGCGGTTGCCATCGACATCGGTCAGCGTAATGCCCTGCCCTTCTCGAAAGCAGACCGGAAAAAGTTGCACCTGCGAGCTCAAGCCCCGCATATAGCGCAGCGTGCTTTGATGCATCCGCTGCGATTCAGGACCTGGCGGCTCGACAACTATGCTGGGAATATTTTGAGCGCTTTTTTTCCACCAATCTTTTGACATATTTTTTTCCTTTTCTCAACCTTCGCCAGATTACTTACAGTTACAGCGGTGCGATCTTGATATTTCGATACGCGACCGGCCCGGTAAATCCCTGCAACAGCAGGGGCCCTTTGGTCGACTCTTTCCCGGGAAGACAAACGGGCGTCGGCCTGGGCGCTTCGACGTTTTCATGAATTACCACGCCGTTGAAAATTACTTTCTCAAAAAGCGCGTTCGCGATTTTATTGCCATGTGAATCAAAACGCGGCGTCCGGAAATCGATGCTCAATGTTTGCCATTCGCCGCCGGCTTTTTCAGGATGAATCGCCGGCTCTTTGGTCGCCACAATGGTTCCCATCCATTGATTGTCAAATACGATCGCTTTGCTGTAGCTGTCCCAGATTTGAACTTCATACTTCCCCATCGGATAAACACCGGAATTGCCGTCGACCGGGATCATGAACTCCAGCTCGATGTGGACATCGCCGTATTCTTCTTTAGTATAAATGCCAACGCCGCCATGTCCGGTATTTATGATTTCATCACCATCTGGCGTGACAATCAATTTGGTCGAATCTGTTGGATCTAAAGTGGCTTTACCGATTGTCCACAGGTTCTTGAACCAATCCAGATCGGTTCTGGCGACCCAGCCTGGTGGCAATTTACCGATTACCAGACCATTTTGATTGGCTGCTTCTTTTTTGGCGCAATTGATCACTGCCAATCCCATGAGAAGGAGAACGGCAGCCATGGTAGATCGTTTTATACGTTTCATTCTGATTTCCTTGATTTTTTTTCTGAATTTCTGCCCGATCAGCAGCAAACTTTAGCCGGCTACTGACCACTCTGATAAAGAATATTTAGCTGTTTTATCGCTTCATCGACCAGCATCTCCCCCGTTCCCGGCGCCGAATAATTCGGGCCAGCCCAGGTCTGGTAGCCGCCAAATTGATAGGCCTCTTTATCGGGCAGATAACCGATATAATCATTGGCAATGCCGACGACGTAGGTGTAGCGGAACGGCGACCGGCGTTTGATTTCCAGACCCAGCTCAGCAAACAGCTCACCGGGGATGCCCACGAACGCTACATCGCCGATCTGGATCACCTGCAACCAGCTTTTAGGGAACCTTTTCGGCTCAGGCGTGGCTTTCATTCGATCGCGGCGGGCTTTAAACGCGGCGATGACCGGCTTCGGTTCTGCCTTCCAATCGGTGATTTTGGGGAACCAGTAGTTGCAATAGTCGGCCACGGCTTTGTGCTCTTTCTCTTCGTCAAAGTCGGTTCGCACCCGCCAGGAGAACTCCATTTTTACGGCCGCCAGCGTTGTGAACTCTTTCTTTTCTGCCCTGGCGTAAGCGCGCTTGATGCCATCCGTTACCCGAAACACGCGTTCTGCCGTGGGCATGTCGTCAAAAACATGCGTCGAACCAAAGGCGCCGGGCAGAAACACAATCGTTCCTCCCAGCTCTTTTTCCAGCTCCTGGGCCGCGCGTCCATAAAACGATGGCGAACGAACCGGAATGGGCGATGGCTGGTTAATGTTATGCGTTCCATGATTAAATAAAATGGCTTCCAGGCTTCCATCGTTGTGTTTGAAGACAAGCACCGGAAGCTGGGGATCATAAGGGCCTGTCGGCCGGTTATAGCCATATTTGTAGATCGTGGGCACCCATAAAATGGAACCGTCCTCCATCAGTAGGCGGCTGTTTTGGCCGACGGTGGCATAGCCAAGGGCAAAGTAGCCTTCGGTCGCCCCAGCGCTATTTTCTAATTTTTCGTTTGCCTTGCCGATCGCTTCCAAAAATGCGTTGATAATCGCGTTATTGAAAGTCTGATCGGCCGTACTGTCGGTGTAATCGGTTTGGATCGGCGAACCGTGACTGTGGGTCGCGCCAATCATGATATTTTTGAACGGGATGCCATAGCGGGCTTCGGCTTCACGGCTGACTTTGTCGAGAATGGGGCGGTGCAAATAGGTCACATCGGCCGAGCCGAGACAGACTTTGGTTTTGCCATCGGTAAAGACGACCACCTGCGCTCGGAGCTTTGCGTCCTCGCCTCTGGCAATTCGTGGCACAATCCAGCCGCCGATGGGCAACTCGTCGCTCACTTCGATGTTCACCGCAGCCGCCGCCGCGCGAATTGGTTGTGGCTTAGTCGCTGTTTTCTGACAATGAGTCATCAGCACCAGCGAAATGATCATGGTGAAAAAAATCGGCAGTCTCAAGCTGTTTGTATTCATTCCTTCCTCCATTGAATTGGTTAAAATCAAAAATAGAGCGATGTCTGTTTATCTTCCGCTCACCTTGCCATCCGAACTGATATGGTCAATCATCCCAAATCCAGTCTGAACCAGCAGCATACTTTCGCATTCCAGGTTTTCTCCAGCATCGAGCTGCGAAAATTTGCCACTGACCACCGCCTCGGACAGCTTCGCTGGGTAGCCAGTCCAGGCTTCCACGGCAGCGGTGTAAATGCCACGCCAGCCGCCATAGACCAACCAGAGCCAGGCGCAAGGAAAAATTTCTTTCGGGAACACCAGCGCCACACTTTCTCTTGCTTTTGTATCCATAATTGCCAGCCAACCTTCTTTTAATTCGGTAGCGTAATGAAAATCCATGGTGCCCGCCGAGGCCGAAGGGATTTTTCGCATGTCCACTCGATTTCCGCTGCTATCCGTTGCATAGGGCCATTGATAGCGTGTCCCAGGCGCACCCAGGCGATCATTGGGAACAGATTCCTGGATCATCATTTCGCCAGCGGGCAGATCGATCCGACAATCCGAATTAATGGCAAAGCCAGGGTGCAATCCCCAGAGAAATTCAACAGGGGCATTTCCCACGTTAGTAATTTTATGTCGAAACCGCAGCATGGCCTCGTCCTGCCGCAGGCTGATCCAGCGCTCCACGACCAACGGCGAAATGATCAATGGTCGGCGCAAATATACCACCACCTCCTGCGGATCCCGCTGCTGAATTTCATAGTCCCAGGGCAACGACCAGACCTCACCCAGGAAAGGATAGTCCTCGCCCTTGTAAGTGCAGGGATGGCCCGTGGGAATCGCCTCATCCAGGCCGCCAGTCCACCAGTTGTCGACATTCGCCCCAAAGACAGGCGGTCGACATTCCACACGGGGATGGTGGTACAGGAAATCCCGATGCGATGGTTTGTAAATAAACTCATGGAGTTTCGCACCGAAATCTGCCAGCACCGTGGCCCGAATCAGCTCATTTTCCAGGATGACCGTCTTGAAGCCACGAAAGCACCAGTCATCGGTAATTTTGTAGGTCATATTCAAGCTCATTTTTCACTGCAGTCCAAAATAATTTAAATTGGTAAATTGGCTCCTTGTAAAATCGGCCGTTGATACCAAATTTATTCGTTTTTCAAAATGAGGTTCAATTCCACCTGTCCTGTTGGCGGATTATATTCTACTGTCCCAAATACTCAAGGAGAAATCCTGTTTAGGACAAGAGTGTTTTTTAATAAGGTAATAAGGTTTTTACTATCACGGATTTTTCGATGTTACTAAGGTTTTCATCAGCCTGACATACAAGAGCAATTCATAAAACCTTATTAACCTTAATAACCAATCGAATCCATTAACGATTTAACCTTATTCGCTTATTGCTATATTTTGCTGTCCAAAACGCTTAACGGGAAATCCTATTTGGGACAAGAATGCTCATTTTTTGAAATTAAATTTTCTTTGCTATCTCTTCGTCAGATTAAGCTGAATCGTGTCATTCCGAACGAATCCGCCTGCCAACTGACGGACGGAGGAGTGAGGAATCTGTATATTTTGAGATTAGTTGGATTGATAAACAGATTGCTCTCCGCCGACTGGCAGATCGAAATGACCCTGTGTTTGCTTATCAGTTTTAATAATCTGAATAAATAGTATTAGAATATCGGCTCTAACACCTCATACAATCGAATATACTTTTCATAAGCGGCCGAATAAACTGTCTCGTTGGCAGGGTTCGGCTGAAAATGCTGGCCTGGCTGGCACATTTTTTCGGCGGCTTGTTCCAGGCTTTCGAACAGTCTCACGGCCACGGCCGCCAGCATGGCAGCGCCCAGGCTGGTGGTTTCCGAGCTCCTCACCGTGGCCACTGGTTTTTGGCAGACATCGGCTTTGATCTGGTTCCACAGGCCGCTTTTAGAGCCGCCACCCAGGGAACGGATTTCCTGGACCGAAGTGCCTAGCTCTTCTAACAAATTGATATTGCGCTTCAGCATAAACGCCACCGCCTCCAGAATCGCCCGAGCCAGGTGTCCTCTGCCAGTGGATAACGACAGGCCGAAAAAGACGCCTCGGGCCGAAGGATTGGCTTCTGGTGTAAACGCACCCGCCAGATGCGGCAGCATGATTACGCCATCAGAACCTGGAGCGACCTGGCCCGCCTCCCTGTCCATCTGCTGAAATAGGGCCGAGGCGTCCACAGTATGGCTGCTGTGGTGCGGCAGATAGAACTCATTGCGGAACCACTTGTAAACCATCCCAGCGGTTTGACACCAGGGCAACAGAAAATAGGACCCAGGAATGGCATGATAGTGGCAGGGGATGCGCTGCCTGGGATCAAAAGTCGGCTGGGGAATATTGGCGCATAGGGCCAGCACACTGCCAGTGGTTTCGGTGATCATTTTCTGCCCGATGTTGCCCGCCCCGATGGCCGATGCGGCCTGGTCCAGTGCGCCTGTCACCACCAGCGTTTCTTTCGCCAGCCCAGTCTCATGAGCAGCGGCATCCGTCAGCTCGCCGATGACCTGTCCCGAGCCACGAATTGCTGGCAGAAGCTCAGGCGAAATGCCAATGAAATCCAGCATCTCACTCCACCATTGCCCATCGTGGATATTGAAGTACAGGGAAGAGGAAAGCAGCGAGCCTTCAGCGACGAACTGGCTGGTCAGCTTATAAATCAAATAATCTTCCAAAAGCAAAATGCGAGACGCCTGCTGAAACACCCTGGGTTCATGATGTCTGAGCCATAAAATTTTGGCTGCGGGCCAGGTGGGAACGATATCAGGCTGGCCAGTAATTTTGAATGCAGGCTCAGCTCCGAACTCGGCTTTGATTGTTTGGGCTTCCTCCCTGGCTCGATTATCCAGCCAGACAATGGCGGGCCGCAACGGCTTGCCCTGGCGATCCAGGGCGATCAGCGTCTCTCCCTGACTGGCGATGGCCAGCGCCCTGATGTCGGACACTTTGCCCTTCCAGCGCAACAGCACCTGGCGAATCACGGCCTGGCAGGCGTGCCAATACTGCTCCGCTTCAAGTTCCACCCTATCAGCGCCAGGGTAATTCAATTCGTATTCATAAATTGCACTAACCAGCTCATTGCCATTGAGATCAAAGAGAACGGCTTTGAACGAGGTGGTGCCAGCATCAATGCCGAGCAAATAGTCCATGTGTTCCTTTCATCGCTTCTGGCCTCTGGCCTTTGGCCTTTCGCTTCTGTTGAACTAACCTTTTCAAAGGTTTTTAAACCTTGAAAGGCCATTATAATCTACTTCGCAGAATAGTAAAAGGCTTAGCTGCGAATTCCGATTGGGCTATGCGTAAGCGATCAATTCATCTTTGCATTCGTGGCATTCATTTGGCAAATGAATAACACTTTTCGGTTGGAACAACCTTAGTAACTCTGACAATCCCCAATCATCTAAAACCTTATTACCTTATTAACTTCAGTGAATGTTCGTCATCATAATAAGGTAATAAGGTAAGCAAAAGCAGCTTGATCGTTTGTTACTAAGGTTGCTGATCCGAGCATACAATATTTATTCATTCGATCGCTATTTCTCCCATCCAGATGAATAAAAGTAAGCAACATCCTGATTGTTGAAATCATTAAAAATAGAATTTGGCTATTTGATTTTCAGTTCAGCAGAAATCAATTTTTTACGGTAACGCTTACATGGCCTTAGCCTTTCGCTAAGTTCAAATGACCAGAAGTCAATAGCCAAATGCGAATAGCCAAATGCCAATTGCCGATTAATATTCTTCCTTGCCGAAAATGATCAGGTTGATTTTTTGATCTTCAAAAATGCTATCATCCACCAGATCGGGTTTGGAGCTTTCCAGAATCAGGCTGTCCTCCAGGGCGGTGAATTGATGTTTGGCGAATTGATCCACGATCAGCCGATCGCCCTGATTCAGAATATATTTTTTTCCTGCCAGCTCCATATCCACCTTGCCTTTCACGATGAAAAAGGTCTCGTGCTTCTTGCGGTGGAAATGCAGGGGGCAGGTCTGGCCAGCGAACAGGAACATGAATTTGCCGCAATAGCCCTGTTCCACGTTGTTGTTGATATTGAATTCGGTTTCACCAATTCGGTAGAAATCATGATAGCCAAAATGCAACGGATCGGGCGGCACATCGGGCAGCTTCAAGCCCCATGATGCCACAACCTGGTGAATTCGCTGCAGGGCCTGCTCCCGTTCTTCCCCTTGCAACGATATCTGGGCAATAATTTCAGCTTCGGTCATTATTCATGTCTCCTTAGTACGCCATTTCATAATTTCTTGTAGGGTTATTAAAAGGTTTACACCTTAATCCCATTCTGCTGAAATATTCAAAGCGAGAAGGAATTAAATTCGTTTGACACGATTTTATTTCAATTACCAAAGTTCGGTTTAATGGACCAACTCCATTAGACCTTATTAACCTTGGTAGTCTATAATGATCCACTGATGCTAAACCTTATTAGCTTATTTTTCTTTTAAGGAATATTCCTGATAAGGTAATAAGGTTCGGGCGGCCCTGGGTCGACCTTGTTACTAAGGTTAATAAGGTTTTTTTTCAGCCAGGGGAATGGATCAAATCCTATGGACCTGTTGAATTTGGTACACCATTTCATAATTTTATGCGGGAGCATTTAAGGATTACCACTCTCACTCCATCCCACGAAGTAGAAATAGTCAAAGCCAGCAGGAATTGATCCTGCTAAGCGGGATGTTATTTTTAAT
>CAZYNP010000076.1:0-24888 GCA_964647995.1 uncultured Cytophagia bacterium | reverse complement strand
AACGGCCACGGAAAAGGCTTCAAGAACAAATTGCGTGACAGTTCCAATTCCGTGGTCAGAAGTTTAGCGGTACACGGAAAAAGAACGGCCACGGAAAAGGCTTCAAGAACAAATTGCGTGACAGTTCCAATTCCGTGGCCAGAAGTTTAGCGGCACACGGAAAAAGAACGGCCACGGAAAAGCTTTAAGAACAAATTCCGTGACCGTTCCAATTCCGTGGTCAGATTTTTTTTGGGGAGGGTCGGATTCTCAAATTTGGGCAGTTGAGAATTTATATTCGGAATTTAATCCGTGGTACCCTTTTCCAACCACTCAATCATCAAACTGCCCCGGTCATTTTCTCGCGAGAGTATCGATGAACAATAAACGCATTTTCCATGTTATCTCCAATACCCACTGGGATCGAGAATGGCGCTTTCCATTTCAGAAAAATCGTCAGATGCTGGTGGAGATGATGGATCGCCTGCTGGAGATCCTCGAACAAGAACCCGAGTATCGCGCCTTTCATCTGGACAGCCAATCAATTATTCTGGAAGATTACCTTCAAATTCGGCCGCAGAAAAAGGAACAGATCCAGCGATTGGTTCAGCAGCGACGCCTGCTCATCGGCCCCTGGTTCATTCTGCCCGACGAATTTCAGGTCGGCGGCGAAAATTTGATCCGCAATCTACTATTGGGCTATCGTATTTGCTCCGAATTCGGACATGTCATGAAAGTCGGCTATTCCCCCTTCTCGTGGGGACAAATTTCGCAACTGCCACAGATTTACCAACAATTCGGCATCGATGTCGTCATGTTCTATCGCGGCATAAACAGCCTGGACAGCCCAAACGCCGAATTCATCTGGGAGGGTGCTGATGGAACCAGAGTGTTGGCCTCTCGCTTTTCGACCATGCCGCGCTATAATTTTTATTTCTATATTTATCGGCCAGTGATTCACAACGAACAGATCGCCGATGTCGAATATCGCTGGAGCAAAGGCGGTCTGCCATTCCATTTTGCTGATGCGGAATTGAAGGACGAGGACTATAATCTGCTGCAACCAATCGATGGTTATTATGCCGAGAACCTGGCTCCCGCCATTGACGCGATCATCAAAAATCAGGTAAATGATTTTACCACGCCGCATATTTTTTGGGCGGAGGGCCACGATTCCAGCGGTCCAAACCTCAAAACCGTCCGCATTATCCAGGATGCCAGAAAATTGTTGCCCCAGGATGAGGTCATCCATAGCACCCTGGAGGAGTATGCGCAGGGACTGAAATCCGCTGCGGATATCGCGCATTTGCCCGTGGTTACCGGCGAGCGCCGCAGCAGCCAATACGATCAGCGATCGGGAAATCTCTATGGCTACACCACCTCGGCGCGAATGTATATCAAACAGGCCAACTTTGCCACCGAAAAATGGCTGCAATTTTACGCCGAGCCATTCAATTCCCTGGCCGCCATTTTGGGGCTCGATATTGCGGATCGCTATCTGGAACTGGCCTGGCATCTCCTGCTGCAAAACTCAGCCCACGATTCCATCGGCGGCTGCAGCCTGGACGAAATCCATGATGACATGATGAATCGTTACAAACAGAGCCAGGAAATTTCCAGAGGCGTCTTTGCTCGCGCCGCCAAATTCCTGGCCCAAAAACTGGATCTCAACGGCTATCCCGCTCACAGCATCCACCTTGTGGCCATCAATCCAGCTACCTACGAGCGCAGCGAAATCGTCGAAGCATTCATTGATGTGCCGTTGGAATTGGATCAGGGCGACATTGCCGTTCATGATAGCAACGGGCTGCCCGTGCCGTTCCAGCTTATCGACGCCAGGTCGGTCGAGCCGGTTCTGGAACAGATGATCGATCGGCCCATGTATTTCCAGATGAAGCGCTACCACGGTTTTCTGGCGCTGAAAAACGTGCCGGCACTGGGCATAAAAGCGTTCCACGTCCAGCCAGTTCGCCAGAGCATGACCGACGCCACTGCCATTGGTCGCATCGAAGCCGGCCTGCCCATTCTGGAAAATGAGTGGCTGCAGGTGCATATCCATCGCAATGGAACGCTGGATGTATGGGACCAGAACTCTGGAGCTCGCTTTCGCGGTATCGGCTATTTTTCTGATGAAGGTGAGGCCGGCCATGCCTGGGTGCATACACCGGTAGCTCCATTTTTCGACACCCAAAATTCTGAGCCACAGATCGAAATGACTTTGAACGGTACCCTGCTGGCCGTGGTCAAAATTCGCCACGAACTGCAGCTTCCGGCCTCGCTGGAGGAGCGCCGAGCCGGCAAAGCAGGCGCAACTTTGCCCATTGAACTAATCGTTATGCTAAAAAAGAACTCCCGTCGCGTTGAATTCGAGATCGAGCTGCAAAATCCGGCCGAATGCCATCGACTTCGAATCATGTTCCCTACTGGCATCGCGGCCCAGTTTCATTATGGCGAGGGACAGTTCGATGTCGTGCCCCGGCCAATCCATCGACAGGACACCAAAGATTGGTTGGAGCAGCCCATGTACGATTTTCCGCTGCATCATTTTGTTGATGTAACTGACGAGAAACTCGGCGCAGCGATCCTGGTCGACGGGCTGAAGGAGTATGAAGTATTCGCTGATGATCGACGAACCATCGCTATCACGCTGTTTCGGGCATTTCATTATGTCATCCAGCCCAGCTCGGTGCAAGATTACGGACATCAAAAAGGCGCCCAGTGTTTGGGCAAGCAGCACTATCGTTTGGCATTTTACCCCCACTCGGGCAACTGGGAGCAAGGACAGGTTTATCGCGAGGCCTTGTGCTTCAACAATGAACTGCGGCTGCTACAGATTGGCAGAGCCACTGGTGGTCTGGCCCCGGAGACTTCGTTCCTGCAGGTTCAACCTGAAAATCTGGTCTTCAGTTGCTTCAAGCCCGCAGAGGATCACCAGCCAGATGCGTTCATATTGCGGCTTTATAATCCGACGACGACAGCCATTCACGGAGCTGTGGCTGTTTTCTTTCCGGTGAAAGCTGCTGATCTGGTGACGCTGGAAGAAAAGTTCGTAGCGAAGCTGGAGGTGAGCGATGGGCATAAAATCGAGGTAGTGGTACCCCAAAAAAGAATTGTAACGCTGAAGCTTATCGTTGAATCGCGTCATTCGGGATAATCAGATGGGGATAAGAATCCGCGGCAGTTCTAACATCTGCCGGCAATGCTTTTATGGCCTCAAACCTGGAACTACCGCGGTTTTTTTTTCTTCGAAATTTTGATAAAGCAAATCTTAGATTATTCTGTTCAAAGTGCGATTCAATTCAAATCAAAATCATTCATCTACAATCATCGACAGGGAGATCCGGCCGCTTTCCGGCTTCACCGAAAGTACTTTTACCTTCACGTTTTGGCCGACGCTGACCACATCTGTGGGTTGTTTGACAAATCGTTTGGCCATCTGGCTTTTGTGCACCAGGCCATCCTGCTTGACACCAATATCCACAAAGGCGCCAAAATCCACTACGTTGCGAACGGTTCCCTCCAGAATCATTCCCTCTTTTAAATCTTCGATTTTTAAAACATCTCGGCGGAAAATCGGTTTGGGCAATTCGTCACGAGGATCGCGATTGGGCTTGGCCAGACTTTCGATGATGTCCTGCATGGTGGGGACGCCGGTGCCGCAGAGCTCAGCCAGTTGCTTCACGGTTAGCTTTTTCAGGCGCATCTTCTGCTCCAGCAGTTCGCCATGCCCTCGCACCGCCGTGCTGTCCAGTTCCAGTTCCTGCAGTAATTTTTCGGCTGCAGCATACGATTCCGGATGCACCGCGGTCATATCGAACAAGTTTTCGGCGTTGGGAATTCGCAAAAATCCTGCGCACTGGGTAAACGCAGTTTCGCCCATGCCCTTCACTTCCATCAGTTGCATCCGATTTTTGAACTCGCCTTGCTCATTGCGAGTCGCCACAATATTTTCTGCAATGCGACTATTGATACCGGCCACATACCGCAGCAGTGCCTTGGACGCCGTATTCACATTCACCCCCACGAAATTGACGCACGATTCCACCACCTGATCCAGCATCTTGCTCAGATTCGATTGGTTCACGTCATGCTGATACAACCCCACGCCGATGGACTTGGGATCGATTTTAACCAGTTCGGACAGCGGATCCAGTAGCCGACGGGCAATGGAAACCGCACCCCGCATCGCGACATCCAGATCGGGAAATTCTTCTTTGGCCAGCGGCGAGGCAGAATACACCGAAGCACCCGCCTCATTGACGATGATATAGGAGAGGTCGCCTTCATAGCTTTCGATCACCTCGATGGCCAGACTCTCGGTTTCGCGCGAGGCAGTGCCATTGCCAATGGAAATAATCTGCACCTGATGCGTCTGGCACAGCTCCAGCAAGGTGGCTTTGGCCTGCGCCCATTGCCGTTGCGGTTCGTGCGGATAGATCGTTGCACCGGTCAAAAATTTGCCCGTGGGGTCGATGATCGCCACCTTGCAGCCCGTACGAAAGCCCGGATCGATGCCCATGATCGTTGCCCCGTGGATGGGTGGCTGCAGCAACAGGTTCCGCAAATTGCGGGCAAAAATGTCAATCGCGTGCTCATCCGCCCGGTCGGTCAGCTCACTGCGGATTTCGCGCTCGATGGATGGAGCAATGAGCCGCTGATAGGAATCATTGATGGCGGCCTTCAATTCCGGGACAAACGGCGATTGATCATTCACCAGATACACCCGTTCGATTTCGGCGATGCATTCATCCACGGGCACCTCGATGGCCACTTTCAGGTAACCCTCTTTCTCCCCGCGGTTGATGGCCAGCGTTTGATAGGGCTGCATGGTTTTAACCGGATGTGAGAACTCCGCATACACTTCGTAATTGCCAACATCATCCTTGTTTTTCGCCTCAGAGGCGAGCACGCCCTTGCTCTGGAAAATCTTTCGAATCACCTTTCGAATATCCGCATTGTCGGAAATAGTCTCGGCGCAGATATCGCGCGCGCCAGCGAGAGCTTCCTCGGCAGTGGCAACACCTTTTTCCTCACTGATGAACGAAGCTACCAGCGCGGCGTAATCGTCGATTGCGGTTTCCAATTTGAGCATCAGCAAGGCCAATGGCTCCAGCCCCTTCTCTTTGGCCACGGTGGCTCGGGTTCTTTTCTTCGGTTTATAGGGCAAATACAGATCTTCTACTTCTTGCAATTTGGTCGCATCCAGAATCCTCTGTTTCAATTCAGGGGTCAGTTTGCCCTGTTTATCAATCGAGTTCAACACGGTTTCTTTGCGCGCATCCAGCACCCGCAGCGCCCGGATTCGGTCCTCGATGCTGCGAATCTGCACCTCATCCAGATTTCCGGTCATCTCTTTCCGATACCGGGCGATAAAAGGTACGGTATTTTCTGAGTCCAGCAGCTCCACAGTTTTCTGCACCTGCCATTGCTTGATGCCCAGTTCGCGGCTAATAGTTCGATAGTGCTTCTCGGCATCGAATTGAATTTCCAGGCCTGGAGCAGCATCCGGTGTTGATAGCTCGGCATCTGTTGTCATTGGTTTTTCTTCGTTCATAACCCACAACCCACAAATAATCCTCGAATTGGTTGACTCTCTGGTTGATTAAAATTCATTCAAATATAAAATAATTTTCCAAATTTGCAAGAATTTTATTTGGAATTTTGGGAGAATCGCTGAACCGCCTGTGGTTGAACCTGTAGGCTAACACACGGAAGAATGGCCGGTTAAAACCGCAGGCTAAAATGCGGAAACATGGTAAACCATGCTCAAAAATGCGAGGACGCTTTAGCGTACTTGCACATCTTAGCTCCAGGTTTCACCCTGGAGCGATGGGCGATGAGGTTTAACCCGAAGCGCTGGAATATCGCTTCTCAACAGAAATGCAAATTGGTTTACCCCGGAGTAATGGCAGGGTCCCGGTTTCCATGCGGCCGAAAAAACGAAGGGCGAAGGCCTTAACCTTCGCCCTTTACCTCCTTTTTTAAATTAGGGTTATATGTGGAGGGAGGTGAATTTACATGGAGCAATCGTTTCAATCAACACCTGCCCTTTCAAAGCGGTTAAGTCTCTGAAAGGGTACGTCTCGCCACAAAAGCAACCGCTAACATGGTCATCTTCTCAATTACGATGGACAAAAAATAATTTGATTTTTCCCGTGTGGTGGAGTCCAAAATTGACTTCCTTTCTGCTTTTCCGGCCGGTGACAATCTTGTCAGATTTCAAACGATCGAAAATTTCGCTTGACTTTGCCGGCTTTTTTTATCATATTTTGTCATCAAAATGTCAATCGCCATTCCAGCCGCAGTGGTTTTCGGAATCAATAACAGCACCCTGGCAAACGCTCTTAACCTTTGGAGGGAATACCATCCGAAGATCACTTCATTGATCCTATACATTTGAATGATCAGATCGAAATGTTGAAAATCGGAATAACTGGTGGCATCGGCTGCGGCAAATCTGCAGTCTGTCGGCTACTGGAACAAAATGGCATTCCCATCATCCATGCCGATCTCGTGGCAAGGGAGATGATGGAGACCCATCCCAAAATCCGCTCGCAGATCAAAGCGGCCTTCGGAGATGAGATCTATCTGCCCGATGGCCAGTTGGATCGCAAACGGCTGGCTCAGATCATCTTCGATAACGAGGCGGCAAAGCTGCGCATCAACCGCATCGTTCATCCGCACGTCATCGCATATCAAAAAGACCGGTTGGAACAACTGGAACAAACCGGGAAATATCATATTGCAGGCGTGGAAGCGGCGTTGATCTTTGAAGCAAACGCAGAGAGCCAATTCGATGTGATTGTGGTGGTGGCGGCGGCGGAGCAAACCGTGATCCAGCGCCTGATGCAACGAGATGGCTTATCCCGAGAGGAGATCATCAAACGCATCGCAGCACAAATGCCCTTATCCGAAAAAATAAAACGAGCCGACATTGTGATTTACAACGACGGCTCGCTCGATGAATTGAACCATAAAGTTAAAAGGTTATTTATGTGGCTAAATAACCAAGAGAGGTGAGGTCAGATTGATTTTAGATTTTAGATTTTAGATTTTAGATTTTTGATTTTAGATTTTAGATTTTTGATTTTTGATTTCAGATTTCAGATTTTAGATTTTAGATTTTAACCCAAATTTCTAAATTGAACCGGGATGTTTGAAAATGATCACTCGTTGCCCACCAAATACACGGAATGACACCAAATTAAAAAAATAAAAAGTGCTTTCCGTGTTTTTTCGTGTGTTGCGTGGGGCAATTATTAATAATCCTCTTTATTTTAGAATTTCAGATTGGAATTTTAGATATGTTGCTTTCAATCTGTCGATTTTGGTGTTAGCAACATTCACTCGGTCTCTGTTGCTCGAAGCGATCGCTCCCAAACTGGTGCGGCGGTTGGCCAGAAACGCCATCAATCATTTCTCAGAAAGCCCGTGCATTTGGCTCCAGCGCACTGCCCACACTCGAAGAACCAGCCCGTATCGTTTTCTGATGGCGTTAGCACAAAGCTATTTTCCAGCGCTCCGCCCGCCATTTGCAGAGGACAGATTGCGGCAATCACGCTGGCAATCTCTTGAGCTTCGATAACTGGTAATACCTGTTCGCTCCTATTTAACATAAGCCTAATTCGGATGGAATCGTTAAACGCTATTTTCGCCAGCCGACCCGCCTTTAAGTTCGTACTGCTGTTGATCATCGGCTCCATTATCGGCCTTCTGGTGGATCCTGCGGTGACTGCATTGTTATCGCTGTCACTCGCCCTGTTCATAGCTACAACCATTCTGGTTTGCGTAAAGGTTTCCTGGGCAAATTATTTTTTAATTGTAACCATCGTAATGGCAGCCGTGGTTCGCTATGAAACCGCGACTCGTATCTTCCCCTCGAATCACATCGTTCACCTGGCCGACTCGAAAGCACCGCTCACCCTATCCGGCACTGTCGCCAGCCTACCTCGATCCAAACCTCACTGCCTGGAGGTGCTGTTGCAGGTGGATAGCCTTCGCACTCATTCAAGCGCCTCAGCCGCAGTGGGCAAAGTTCTGGTGCGCTTCTGGCACCTGGATCTTGCGCCGAACTACGGCGATCGATTGACCATCACCGGAAAACTGCGTGCGCCCCGCGGGGAGCGGAATCCCGGCGATTTCGATTATCAGAAATATCTGGCCGCCGATGGCATCCACGGGATTGTGGACATCTCCCGTTACGAACAGGTAGCGTGGCAAACCGCCGGCAGCGCGCGCTCGGCCAGCTATTTCCTCCAGGCACTGAAACGCCGCTTCTATCAGACGCTGCACCAGCTTCATGAGGGACAGGCCGCCGCGTTGATCAATGCCCTGCTGCTGGGCGAACGGGGAGAAATCTCGCCCGAATTGAAAACTGCTTTCATGACAGGCGGGGTGATCCACGCCCTGGCCATTTCCGGCTTGCACATCGGCTATATTGGCCTGATCTTTTTCACCCTGTTCAGCCTGCTTCGCTTCGGCTATCGCACCCGAGTGATCGCAGTCATCATCAGCGTATTTGCTTATGGCTTTCTGGTGGGCTTTCAGCCACCCATCTTTCGCGCCTCGCTGATGATGGCACTTTTTCTGATAGGCCGATTGTTGCAGCGCCAAACTGATTTCCTGAACATCATCTCCATTGCCGCCATGGTGATTCTGCTCATCAATCCCCAGGAGCTGTTTCAAGCATCGTTTCAATTGTCGTTTGCAGCCATCCTGTCGATTGTCTATATTTATCAGCGACTGAAATTTCTGTTGGAAAAATCCCGTTTTTTTGTTACATTCAGCTCAACCCGATTGGGCGGTTGGATCGCCGGACTGTTTCTCGTCACCCTGGCCGCACAGATCGGGACGCTGCCCATTACGGTCTATTACTTTCATCTGCTTTCGATTTCGGCGTTTCTATTGAATTTAATAGTAATCCCGCTGGTGGGAGTGATCATTGCCCTGGGTCTGGCCACCCTGGCGTTCTCGCTGGTTTCCCTGGCCCTGGCATCTTTCTATGCCCAGGCCAATGCCCTGTGCCTGTCGTTGCTAATGAAAATCATCGAAAAGGCCGGTGCTATTAAATTCGCCGCGATCGAAACCGGCGCGATCAGTTTAGCCGCCATTGGGCTGTACTACCTGCTGCTATGGCTGGGGCTGCATCTGGAGCGGCCTCACTACCGACGGACGTTGGTCGTTTCGTTGCTCCTGGCCACAACCGCATTTGCTGCGCAGCCGCTGGCCAACAGCCGACATTGGTTGCAGGTCATCTTTTTCGATGTGGGGCAGGGCGATGCGGCGCTGGTTCGTTTTCCCGATGGCAAGCATCTACTGATCGATGCCGGACCACAATCGGAAGAGCTGGATGCCGGCGCGCGCTTCATTGTGCCCTACTTAAAGCGCGAGCGCATCCATCGACTCGATGCCGTCGTGCTGTCGCACTCAGACAATGACCATATCGGCGGCATGGCCAGCGTCTTGCGGAAGGTGCCTGTGGGTCGGGTGATTGACAACGGCCAATTTCAGGCTTCCAGTATCTGTTCCACCTATCAATTCGCCATCGATAGCCTGCACCTTCCGCAACAGCGGGGTTTCGCCTTTCAGCGATTACCCGGCTTCGAGGATCGTGGGATTTTTATTGTCCATCCCACGCAACACTTTATGGCGAAATATCCCGATGACATCAACAATAACTCCATCGTCCTGAAAATCGTCTATGGGCAGCGGAGCTTTCTTTTCTGCGGGGATATTGGCGAACTCGCGGAGACCGTCCTGTTGAATTACGGCAGCGCATTGCGGGCCGATGTGTTGAAAGTTGCGCATCATGGCAGTCGAACCTCCTCCAGCCTGGCCTGGCTGCAACTGGTTCGACCGGAGCACGCGGTAATTTCGCTGGGTCGGGATAATAAATTCAACTTCCCTTCACCAACGGTGTTGAAACGCTTGCAGGACCTTGGCATCCGGATAGCTCGCACCGATGAAAAGGGAGCGGTCATTTTTCGCACCGATGGCGTACGACTGGAACGAATTCGATGACCAGGACAGGTCAGCCGTCTCGCTCGTAGGTGATCGGGCGCTAAACCTATTTCCGATATTTCGATACAGGCACATGCGGCGGTTCGGGCGCTGGCTTGATCGATCAATTGGGGGAACAATGAATGCTTCTTCCCGGCCGATAACTATGCCCAACTCATCGCATTTTTCGCGATAAATCCCGGCGCGGTCAAACCCAACCCCGGAGTTATGAAATAGTATTGGGGAATAACAGAATTCTTGCACCAAACTGCAAAAAGCGCCGGGCAATAACATAACGCTGGTTTACGCCAGCGATAGTTGGGCATTTTCATCCGCAAGTAAGCTTGTTGTGTTCTCGAAGTTATTCATAGTTAAATTCATCGAGCAGTTTGAAAGCGAGGCTTTTTTTTATGCGCAAAACCAAGATCGTCTGCACACTGGGGCCGGCCACCAGTTCTGAGGCGATGATCTCCCGTCTCATCCAGGCCGGGATGAATGTCGCCCGGCTCAATTTTTCTCATGGCAGTCATGCCGACCATCGCCGGATGATCACCACTATCCGCCGCGTGGCCGTTCAGCTTGGCCAACCCATTGCCATTCTCCAGGACTTACAGGGACCGAAACTGCGCGTGGGCAAAATGAAAAACGGCTCTGTGGAACTGAAGAAAGATCAAGCCATCGTTATCACCACCGACGAAATTCTGGGGGATGAACATCGGATCTCTACCACCTATCAGCAACTGCCCGATGACGTCCACCCGGGCGACAAAATTCTCCTGGACGATGGGCTGCTACAATTAGAAGTGATAGCGATTGTTGATCGCCAGGTGCATTGCCGCGTGCTCGAAGGCGGCCAACTGTCCGATCACAAGGGCATCAATCTGCCCGGGATCGACATCAGCCAGCCGTCGCTCACCGAGAAAGATCGGGCGGATCTCGAATTTGGTCTCCAGAATGGGGTGGACCTGGTAGCCATGTCCTTCGTGCGTCATGCCGATGACATTCGCCAGGTCAAAGCGATCATCAGCCAGCAGCAAAAAGACATCCTGGTCATCGCCAAACTGGAGAAGCCCGATGCCATTTTGCATTTGAAAGCCATTTTGCAGGAAGCCGATGGGGTCATGATTGCTCGTGGTGACCTGGGCGTGGAATTGCCGCTACCAAAAGTGCCTTCGCTGCAAAAGCAGATCATTCGGCTCGCCCGGCGGATGGGCAAGCCCGTGATCACGGCCACCCAGATGCTGGAATCCATGCGTTTCAATGCCCGACCCACACGCGCCGAGGTCTCCGATGTCGCCAATGCGATCTTCGACGGCACCGATGCGGTCATGCTATCGGCCGAGACCGCTACCGGCAATTACCCCATCGAAACAGTGGACATGATGGCCCAAATCATTGCCGAAGCCGAACAGGAGCGGGAATACCTGTTCTCCCCACAGCGGTTCCGTGACGATCGAACCCAGTCCATCGCCGACGCCATTAGCCATTCTGCTTGCGAAGCCGCGGAATATCTCAAGGTCAAAGCCATTGTGGCCTTTACCAAATCCGGGTTTACCGCACGCATGGTGGCCAAATATCGTCCGCAGACCCAGATCATCGCTTTCTCTCCCTCCCCTCTGGTGGAGCGCCAATTGAATTTATCCTGGGGAATTTGTCCCCTGAAAATGAAGTTTCTCAAAAACACCGATGAAATCATCCGTCAAACCGAACAAATTTTGCTCGAAAAAAACCTGGTAAATGATGGCGACGTCATCGTCTTCCTGCTGGGCTCGCCAGTCTTTGCCCGGGGGACTACCAATTTGATGAAAATTCATATCGTAGCAGATAAATAAGCCGAACCAATACCATCGTTGAATGTTTGGAGGAAAACCATGTTCAACAGAAATTTCCGTCCGTCGATTTTCGCGATTTTGCTATTACTGATTTGCTGCAGCCAGAGTCATCAGCCCAGAGCTGCGATGACGCCGGTCAAACCCCGGGTGCTGATGATCATTTTCAACCCCATCATCGAATCGGAGGGCAGTGAGCGGCTGACCCGGGTGCTGCACTGGAACGATCCTGATTCGCTGGCTGAGGTCTATCGCGCCGATCTTTACGAATGCAGCCAGCACTACCTGGATTATCAGATCGTCAAACGCCTCGAGGTCGATGAGTACCCGGTGAAATTGGATGGCTTTCGCTACGATGACGAAACCTTTTTGAAATGTTGGCGCGAGCGCCAGGGATTCCATCAGCCCGATGCTGTGGACTATTTGAAGCTTTTCGAGGAGTTCGAGGTATTGCGCCAGGTCCAGAACAACGAAATCGACGAAGTCTGGTGTTTCACCTTTCCCTATTCCGGCTTCTGGGAGACCACCATGGCCGGCAGCGGCGCATTCTACTGCAATTCCGATCCGGTGCCAAACACCGACCAATGTCCTCGGCGCTTTATCACCTACGGCTTCAATTATGAGCGAGAAGTCGGCTGCATGCTGGAAGATTTTGGCCACATGACCGAATCGGTTCTGTCTCACGTCTTCCGAAAGGCAACCCAGGAACAGAATTTGTGGCACCAATTTACGCTGTACGACCAGATCGCTCCCGGCAACGCCAACTGCGGCAATGTCCACTTTGCGCCCAACAGCGAACGGGATTATGATTGGGGCAATGCGAAATTCGTCCGTAGCAATTGCGACGATTGGCTCAACTTTCCTAATTTTAAAGGAATCACACGTGAAGTGAACTGTGCCGAGTGGGGAAATGGTGATATGCGGGAACATCATAAATGGTGGTTCAAACACCTGCCCCGTGTGGAAGGAGAAACCAATGGCATTTTCAATAATTGGTGGTACTATTTAGCCGATCCCAATCGGGTGCAGTAAAACGCGCACCGTATTTCGCCTTTTATCAGCCCTGGGCAGCCGCCTTCAGTGCCAATCGATCACCTGATGATTGTTTGCCATTTACTGGGGCTCAGGCCGACGCTGCTAATTTCTAACAGCCGACTGCCAACTGCCGACCGGGAACTGCCGACTGGGAACTGCCAACTGCCAACTGCCAACTGGGAACTGCCGACTGCCAACTGGGAACTGCCGACTGCCAACTGGGAACTGCCGACTGGTTACTGATTGTCATCCACCAGGCTCCCTTACGATTGCTGGATAAATTGATAAAACGCCTGTTGCAGTTGTCGCGTGATCGGACCTGGTTGGCCGTTGCCCACAATCCAATCATTCACCTGCACCACCGGCGTGACTTCTACTGTCGTGCCGATCAGGAAAACCTCGGCGGCGGTTCGCATCTGACTCTCCAGAATAGGGAATTCCTGTACCGGAATCCCGAGATCATGGCATAAATTCAGCACAATTTCTCGCGTAATGCCCGCCAGGATGTAATTCGATTTTGGCGCCGTGATCAGCATGCCGTCCACGACCGCACAGACATTGGTATGTGCACCCTCGGTAATCGCGCCATCCCGCACAAAGACAGCTTCGCTGGCCCCGTTTTCTACGGCTTGTTGATGCGCCAGAATATTGGGCAATAGCGAAATCGATTTGATGTCGCAGCGCGACCAGCGGGTGTCCGATACCAGGATGATCCGGGTGCCATGGTTCAATTCATCCTGGTGAGGCTGAAAAGGAGCAGCAAAGGCATAAACCGTAGCCGGCACCTGCCGCGGAGGAAAACGATGGGTTCGTGGCGCAACCCCGCGGGTAATTTGCAAATAGACAATAGCCTGGCCCAAGGTCAGATGATTCTGTTGGATCAACTCCTCGGCCACTGATTGCAGCTCGCTGATGGCAGGATATTCGATTCGCAGTTCACCAATGCTCCGCGCCAAACGCCGGATATGAGCTGCGGACTGAAATAGCTTCCCCTCGTAACTACGGATCACCTCATACGCGCCATCGGCAAATAAAAACCCCCGGTCGTCGGGGGAAAGGTGCGCCTCATCTTTTGGGAGATACTGACCATTTAAATAGACAATCATAAAAAACCTCGCTAACCCATTAAGCCTCCAATACATCCCGATCACCAGATAACTTTTTGATAGCACCGGGCAGTCCCCGGCCTTTTCCGGCGAACCGGATGCCATTGAACTAAACATTCGAGTACGATGGCGCCACTGACGCTGAGGTTCGGCCTGGACGGACCTGCACCGATGCCATGGCCACCTCCGGCGTAGCAAACGTCCGGATCAAGAACGGCTGGGAGGTACGCAGCGCCAATTTCCGCAGTGCCACCCGTACCAGATAGGGTAATTTTTCCAGCAGCCAGAACGTCTCCCGAACAAACATGGTCAAAGGAATCGGCTCGGAGATGTATTCTACTCGCCCCTGCTTGATGGCTCGAATGATCGCCGGGATCGTGCGCTCCTCGGCGTAGACAAATGAGTAAGTCCGGCCGAATTGAAATGGCAGATGCGCATCGGAGTTGCCCACCACAGGCAAGCGGTACTTACCAGCCACCCGTAGCGCTTTCTTATTGGGATTTAGAAATTTGTAATAGTAATGGCAATACTCAACCGCATCGAAACAATCGATATGCCGCACCAGATCCCGTTCCAAACATTCACCCACCAGATAAAATGGATGCGGCGCAATGACCAACATCTCCTCAGTCTTGTATCGCCGCAGGTCTTGAAAAGTCAAAATATGCTTGCGCGCCGAAAAGTTAAGCAGCAAAACGTGTTTCTTCTTGATAAATGTCTCCACGCCGGGGATCAGGAGGATTCCTTTTTCCTGCGCATATTCCGACAGTTCGCGATTGCTATAAGCGACGCCATGGTGCGTAATGGCAATGGCATCGAACTGTTGTTCCACCGCCATATCGATGAGCGACTTCGGCGGAATCAGATGCTTCCTGCCCGCAACGATCTCCGCCAGATCGTCGGCAGTGTGCAGATGGAGGTCAACTTTCAACTTCAGTGCCATAATTGAATCCCAGTCTCACTTCCTCGGTGAATCGTCCATATTCAGAACCAATATCCGTCCAGTTTTATTCTATTCCAGGAAAATTTTTCGTCGTCCGCTCCGCTCACGGACGAGTCGGAGGTTGCTTTAACAGATAGCGGTCGGCATCGCGAATCGGTGTGATCAGGGGCGCAATGGTGCGATTGGGGAAATGCTGTTTCAAAACCAGCATATTCACTTCGTTCGTCCTCACGGTGTCCAGTATCGCCTGATGAATCCGAACGGGATATTGTTGGGCCAGTTGCGCCAGGAATTCGGCCAGGACTTTTGCCCGTTTTTCTTCCAGGGCGTCCCTGGTCACGGCGGTCTGAATTTCAGCCAATGATGCCGGTCCAGCGGTTTTTTTGTCCAGCACCTTGAATACCGAAAACTGGTTCGTCTCGGTTTTTACGGGTCCTCCAAGCTCCCCAATGGCCAGCTTTTGGGCGGCCTCGCCCAATCGCCCCAATGCCGATGGTGCAAAATAACCCAGCACCCCATCCGATTTTCGTCCAATTCCGCGGAGACTATACCTTCGGGCCAACTTGCCCATATCCTCGCCGGCCTGAATACGTTGATGCAGCGCCTGTGCCAGCGCCTCATCAGCCACCAGAATTTCCTGCAATTGGATCATTTCCGGTTGAACGTACCGATCGCTATGGGTAGCATAATATTGCTGGACTTCATGATCGGCAACGGTGACCGTATCGACCAGCGCCTGTCGCAACTGTTGTGCCAGATAGGCATCACCCCACATTTTCGTCTGAGATTTAACATAGTAGGATCTTTCCAGCCCCAGGGATTTGCCCCGTGCGGCCAGCGATTCGAATTCGATCATGCGCCGAATTTGAAAGCGCAAACTCTTTCGCAAGGCTTCCCGCGACTTGAAGTTGAGTGGGTAGGGCCCAATGATGAGTTTTTTGAGGAAATCGCTCACAGTCCAGATGGTGCCGTTGTTGAATCGGGCAAAGGGTTCATCAAGATGGGCGGCAAAATCCATGTTCGGCAATGAATCCAGGGGCGCCTCCAGCGACTGGGGCAGTGGCCGGCTTTTGGCCAACGAATCGGCATCGAAATAAAACTTTTCCAGTTCATCAGCAACCAGATCGAACACCTGATGCGAAACCCGTACCTCCTGGTCGGCCATCAACGAGCCCAGATAGTTGGAAAACAGCTCGGCTCTTTTGCGGCTGCGCAGAGTTTCTACTACCGTATTTCGCTGCTGGAGATAATCACTTTCAGTGATCAGCGCTCGGCCTTTTCTTTCGATGAGCTTGAGGATGAAGAAATTGCCATCCACCTCGATGGGATCGGAGATTTCGTTCGGCTGTAGATGGTAAGCAGCCTCCTCGAGCAGCGGATGCGCCTGGCCCCACCGGAGGGTCAACGTTGTCAATGAATCGGCGGAAATAGCGGCCTGCTGTTGTAATTCCCGGGCGATTCGATCCAGACTTTTGCCAGCCGCAAGTTCCTTTTTCACCGCCAGCGCTTGCGCTTCGTTCTTGACGCCAAGCACCTGCAATTCGAGATCGAATTTCGACCGAGCGAGCCCCTGCTGGATCTCGTCCTCTGATATTTTCAGTTGGGAGGTGACCTCTCGTTCAAACAGTGCCTCGATGATGGCCTCTTTTTCCATCTGGGCGGCATAGGCCTGAAATTTTTCAGCTCGCTGCCAACCACGGCGCTGAGCTTCGGCAACCATCAGTTTTTCGCCCAGCAAAGCCGCCAATGCATTACGTCGATTGCGCTCGGCATCCCGGGTCTGCTGCAGGTGCGGCGTAAATTCATAACGCGTGCGAAATTCCGACAGCGGAATGGTCACCTTTCCGGCTCTGGCCACAATCGGCTCAGGCTCAGGTCGGGAACAGGCAAACAGCAACAACAGACCAGACACAATGGCGCTTTGCCAGCCAACAGAGAATCGAATCATAACTCAAAACCAAACCTTGATTGTTGCTATTCGATACGCCGGCAGCTTCATTTGCACCTGTTTTCCAGCGATCGGCAGCGCTGCGCCATCCTCTTCCAGAAAGTTGGAGACAACCGCTCGCTTCGGCGCAGTGGGCAGCGAGATGCGAACATCCGCCTCCCTGCCATACGCCTCGAACAGGCGCAGTACCCAGCACTTCTCGGCCCCACTGGAGCTATCGGCGAAACTCATGGCCGGTTCGGCTTTTTTCACGGTATGCAATATCACCTGCGCCGGCGCGATGCTCAGAAACGATTGCCGTCGTGGCCATTTCCCTTTGTGCGAATCCACCACCCTGGCCAGCAGCGGATAGTTGTACTCATAGCCTTTCTGCATTACGTGGCCCTCGCGCCAGCTCTGCTCGTGCGAATATAGCGCATATTCCATTCGATGCTTGCCCATGTCCGCCATGGGATCCGGCCATTTGGGCGAACGCAACAACGTCAGCCGCAGCACCTGGCCATGAATATCGCCGCCGTACTTGGCCCGGTTCAACAGACTCACCCCAAATTGCCGGCTATTATCGGTCAGATCGAACCATTTGTGCTGATTTACTTCATGCCGGGCCTTCTGCCAGTTATTGCGCATGGTGGTCGGACGGGTGATGGTACCGAATGGAATTTCATACGTGGCGACGGTATCTGCGGCAGTTACCGGGAACGCCACCTTCATGGCCACATGCTCCTCCCACCAGTCCGCTTCAGTCACAAAATCGATGCGATCAATGCCGGCATACACCATGATCTCCTGGGTGAAATAGCTATTGGGATTGTTCGGCGTGGGATAACTTTTTTCGACGCCCGGCTTCAAAAAATCGTGGTGCACCCGAATGGTGGCCCGCACCGGACCATCTTCCACGAGTTCGATCCCTCGAAACGTGGGTCGATAGCGCTCACCCAGCGCAATTTCCCAGGCGTCCCACGCGCTCGGCACATCTTTGAACAGTTGTAGTTCATTGCCAGCACCACTCAACAATTCACGATCCAATTTTTTATCCACCACCCGCTTCACCCAGCCCGTCGTTGCATCCAATTGCACCGCTAAAAATTCATTCTCCAGCATGTCCCCGGTTGCCCGAAGTCCCGTCTGAGTAGCACGAGGCTTTTGCTTCCGCAATTCATATACCGCATATCCCATCGCCGGGATCTCTCTGGCGAGGAACAGCATCTTTCGCGTATGCCGTCCCACCGGAACCACCTGGCAGGGTACCTCCCGTCCCTGGTCATCCCAAACCGAATTCATCATCACCGAACCATCCGGCAGCGTCACTTCAACCACATCCGTTCGTGGCCAGGCCAGTGGATTGTAGATAATGACAGGCAGCGAACCTTTGCTCACTTTGGTATTTATCTGACCAGCCAAAAATTCCAGCGATGTTTCCTGTTGATAACGAGCCAATTCCTGACTCTGCTGGTACAGTTCCGCCGCGTCTTTATAAACGGCGTAGATGCTGGAGCCAGGCAAAATGTCGTGAAATTGATTGAACAGCACCCCGCGCCAGCTTTCTCGAAAATCCTGGTGTTCATACGGCCGGCCGTAGAGTGATGCCAGCGCCGCAAGCTGCTCGGCATTGCCCAGCAAAATTTCGCTCTCTCGATGCTGCTTTTTGGTGTTGGATTGCGTGGTGTAGGTCCCCCGATGATACTCCAGATACAGTTCGTCATTCCACACCGGCAACGTCGACAGGTCCTGACTGCGAATCCAATTCAAATATTCCGTCGCCGTGCCGTAAACCACCTTCGGATAAATAGCCAATTTTTTCAAATCTTCGATGCGATTGATCATTTCCAGACTGGGACCGCCGCCATGATCACCTACGCCGTAGAGCACCAACATCTTCTTGAAACCGGTATTGGCTTCGAACTGGCGCAGCCAGTCCACCAGCGCAAAGGGATTTTTGATTTCATTAACATAGTCATTGGGGAAGTAGGTCAAAAGTCGCGTGCTATCTGGACTTTGCCACCAGAAAAGTCGATAGGGAAACATATTCGTATCGTTCCAGCCGATCTTCTGCGTGATAAAGGCGTCGATCCCTGCCTCCCGATAAAATTGGGGCATGTTCCAATTATACCCAAAGGAATCAGGATTCCAGCCGATCTTGATCTCCGCGCCCAACTTTTCTTTGAAATAGCGTTTGCCATAGAGCAACTGCCTGGCCCATGATTCACCGGAGATCAAATTGCAATCTGGCTCGACCCACATGCCGCCGATCGGCTCCCAACGCGCATCACGAACCCGTTGCTGGATCCGACGAAACACCTCCGGATACCTGGTCTCCATCCACCAATACAGATGCGCCTGGCTCTGCGTGTAAGTAAAATCAGGCCGCGCTTCCATCATGTCCAGCACCGAAGTAAACGTATTTTTGGCCACCTCGATGGTTTCTAAGTAGCGCCATAACCAGGCACAATCGATATGGGCATTGGCATCGAAAACCAGCGTGAACTCTTTGGCAAAATCATCGATCGGCTTCAAGGCGCGGCGGGATTTTTCCAGCGAGGCTTCGAACACTTTGGGGAAGCCATTTTTCAGCGCGCTGGCCTCGAGCAGTTGGGTGGCTTCCTCCAGCTTGCGCCGCAGCTTTTGCCGCCGATCGGGCGGCACCGTGCTATGATCCACCCGCAAATCCAATTGCACTTTGCCGGTTTTGAGATAGGTATCATCGCTCAGCAGCTTTTGACCGACCTGCAGGCTCAGAATGTATTCCTCGACCTTATCCGCCAGCGGCTGCACTTTGTCCCACTTCAGCCGGGCCTCCAGCAAGCGGAGCGGGCCGCCGGTATTGATGGCCTTGATCGCTACCTGAAACGCCTGTCCCGGCCGGGGATTTTTGGTCAATACGAATTCCCCGGTCCAGCGAAACAGCCCTTTGCTCTCGCCATTGATCCAGCAAAACCCGGCATCATCCACTGTAACCTGCAGCTTCATGACACCACCTTGCACCGGTATCCCCAAAATGCGATCGGGGATATAGATCGTTTTGCGCAGCCAGGCCGAATCGGGATAGATGCTGTCCTGAATCTGTAGCATTTTCCATTCGACATCATTGAAATCCACTTTCCAGGCATCTGCGGCCATGGAGGTGGAATACTTCCAATAATCAAAACGAATCGCCAGTTGGGTTTCCAGGTCACTGCACAATTGATCAATAGCCGAGGCCGCGGTTGACTGTGCCCGGGTGCCGTTGGCCAATAACAATAAAAAAAGCAACGCCAATCTCGTTCGTTTCATCGCATGCCTTTCCAGGTTTCATGAGATTGCAGGTTTGATGAGCCGGCAAATGCTTCGCCACCACCAGCCAGAATCAGCGCCATCCTGCACGCGGCTGATGAAGGATCAAGCAAGCGCACAACGATTATAGCTCCGGATACTCCACATCGTTCACCAGATTCTTGCAAATGAATCGCCAGTCCTCGTTGGGATTCTCGAACACCTGACTGGTCTCTTTCGGGCCCCAGGTACCTGCGGGATATCCGTACAGCTTGATTTCGGGATTGCTGCGCCAGGCCTCCAGTATCGGATCGACAAACGCCCAGCAAGCCTCCATGGCATCGTCACGAGCGAACAGTGTCGCATCGTTCATCAGGGCGTCGTACAGCAGCCGCTCGTAGGAATCAGGCAACTCTGGCTCGGCAATCTCCTTGTAGAGAAAATCCATGTTCACCGATTTGATATTGAATGGCGTTCCCGGCATTCTCATGCCAAACCGGAGCATGATGCCCTCATCGGGATGGATGCGCAGGATCAATTGATTATCATTGTAGCGGGTGGGGTAATCGCGCGTAAACAAATGGTGTGGCGTTTTTTTGAAATGAAGGGCCACTTCGGTGGTGCGAGTGGGCAGCCGCTTGCCGGTCCGAATGTAAAAAGGTACCCCGCCCCAGCGCCAGTTATCGATAAAAAATCTGAAAGCCACAAACGTCTCGGTTCGCGACTCTTTATCGACATTTTTCTCTTTCCGATAGGCAGCGATCTTTTCCCCGCGAATGCTGGATTCGGTGTATTGACCGCGAATAACCTGGGTCGGAATATTTTCGAGCTTCAACGGCAACATCGCCTGGTACACCTTCATCTTTTCGTTGCGAATGGCCTCGGGAGCAAAGGTCTCTGGTAACTCCATGGCCACCAATGACATCAGGTGTAGCAGCGGATTTTGGACCATATCGCGCAACGCACCGGCCTGGTCGTAATAGGCGCTGCGATCTTCCACACCCGCGCTTTCCGCAGCCGTAATTTCGACATGGTGGATATAGTGGCGATTCCACAGCGGCTCGAATATCCCATTCGCATGGCGAAATGCAAGAATGTTATTTACCGGCTCCTTGCCCAGGTACTGATCGATACGATATACCTGATGTTCCTGGAAAAATTGGTGGATCTGGCGGTTCAACGCTCTGGCCGATGCCAGATCAGCTCCAAATGGCTTTTCGAAGACAATTCGTTTCCATCCCTCTCCTGCCCCCTCGTGCTGCAAGCCACTGGTGCCCAAATTCGCCGTAATGACCTCATTTAACGCCGGGGGAACGGCCAAATAGTAAATGACATTTCGATTGCTGTTGGTGGCCGTGCTCAATTCTGTCAGCTTCTCATTGAGTTTGGGATAATCTTCCGCATTGTTGGGATCCATCTCCAGATAAAAAATATGTTCCAAAAAATCATTGAGCAGCTTTTGATTGACAGGTTTGCTTCTGGCAAAGATCTTAACATTGATGGTCATCTTTTCGCGGAAGGATTCATCATCATAATCCGATCGTCCCAGCCCCAGAATCGCAAAATTGCGCGGCAGCGCTTCCTTTTTGAACAGCTCGAACAATGAAGGCATCAACTTGCGCTTGGTCAAATCACCAGTCGCCCCAAAAATCGTAATGACGCAATTATCCGGTTTTTCCATGACAGTTTACTGTGCTCCTTTAAAATTTAATTGATGAAAGATTTGGTTTATATAATAAAGCCATAACCCCGGCTATTTCGCGGCCAGGAAACCCGACAACAGATACCCCATCCAGCCGCATATTTGGATGACGCGCCGAAATTCATGGCTATGTTTTGAGCGCAATGGAATCAACATGCGATTTTGATATTAACCAGATCGGCTGACAAGATTTTTAATCACGAAATAGAATCGTGCGCGTGGTAAGTCTAATTCAATCATTCAGCATTGGGTAAAAATTGTAGGCTATTTTTACCACCAGGCTGTTCCTTTAACGCCTCAGCCCCAAAAAAGTTTACTTTTTGAGACATAACTTCCAGCATCAACGCATCATGGCTGCTCGGCCATAGCCGATTAACTTTCCATCGGCCCGGCGCATAGCGTCTCGCCTATTCGATCACCGCCGGAATTTTACGCTCCACATCCACCAAGATACCAAACCTGTCGGAACAAGATGGTAACTTGTTGTCCCATTGAAGAAAGCTGCTTCTCCATTTCCGATCGTTCGAACGTTTTCCACATCCGGCCTTCGCACCCCGGCTACTAATATTTCGGCATGGCGATCGCTTCCAATCGCCGCCAGTTCCTGCTTCCCCTAAGCCAGGCTATTGACCAGGGTCATCAGCCCCGGTACCAGGTCGCCGGAAATATGAAATCGAATCACCTCCCGCTGGCACTCGCGCAATGCTTGAAAATCGCCCATTGCCTGCGCCCGAGCGAGCACTCCAAACGTCAGACTGGAATCGGCCGCAGCGAGGTGGTCCGGGATAGGAATATCCGTAGCAAAGTCAGCCGTGATCTGGATGAACCGCCCATTGCCGCCGTCCCCTTTGTGCAATTGGCCCGTCGAGTGCAAAAAACGAGGACCATAGCCAATGGTGGTGGCCAGATGAAATTGCTGCTGAATGCGCCGCCGCAAGGCTTGCAGCGCCCGGTCTATTTCCGGCGTCGGCGCCACAAATGCCTGAATGGCCACATAACTGCGCTTCTTCTCCGGCAGAGGCTGCGAAGCATCTTCCAAAAATCGTTCCCAGGCAGCTTTCAAATTTGCCAACGCGTGCTGGCCATAAACTCGGATGCCATCGGCCACTAACCTGGGTTCCTCTTCGGCCAGATCTCCCTGCTCTTTGAATTTCTGTACCAGCTTTCGAGCCAATTTTTTGGACTGTTCCACATTGGGCTGATCGAAAGGATTCACCTTCAGACAATGTCCGGCGACGGCCGTGGCTAACTCCCAGCGAAAGAACTCGCCTCCCAGATCATATTTATCGCTCAACGTGATTGCCACGACCGGATGCCCCTGCGCCACCAATGCCGCAGGCAGTGTATCATCGAATGGGTCACCGGCCAGCTTCAACCACACGAATAGCCGATCCGCCGCGTACTCGCTGGCCGATAGGAGCGGTTCATCGACGACCGGCAGAATGCCCACGCCCTCTTTACCGGTGCTCTCGGCAATGAGCTGTTCCAGCCAGACCCCAAAGGAGGCCAGCGTCGGCGAAATTATCAGCGTCAATTTATCCCGTCCCAGCCGGGCAAGCTCGGCCATCGTCACACCCAATAATAGACTGCCCGCTGCATCACCGGAAACCGGGTCCAGCCACTGCTGGCAGCTTTGGGCCATGAGGCGCGCTCGTTCCAGCAGCAAGCGCAAATCCAGACCCAATAATCCCGCGGGCACCAGGCCGAACAGCGATAGAGCCGAAAATCGCCCGCCAATTTGGGGATCGTTCAAGAAAATATCCCGGAAGCCTGACTGCTGCGCCAGGGTCTCTAAATGACTTTTGGGATCCGTGATGGCAATAAAGTGACGACCGGCCTTGACCTGGTTGATGGCTTGCTGCACCTTGTTGTAAAAATAGCTGGTCAACGATAGAGTTTCTACGGTCGTGCCGGATTTGGTGGAGGCAATGAACAAGGTTCGGGCGAGATCGAGGCGATTGGCGCAGGCCAGCACCGCGTCGGGCACGGTACTGTCCAGCACGGTCAGTTTCAGGTAGCCGGCTTGGGTGCCAAATATCCGCCCCAACACTTCAGGCGCCAGGCTGGAACCACCCATGCCCAGCAACACGGCATCGGTCAGACCTTCATGGCGAACCTCTGCGGCCAGCGCATCGATGCGCTCGATAGCCGCCACCATGGTTTCCGGACAATGCAGCCAGCCCAGGCGATTGCTAATTTCGTCCGGGTTCGACTTCCATACCGTGTGATCATGCTGCCAGATGCGGCGCAGCACCTGTTCCTGCTGCAATTTTGCCAACAAATTGCGAACCGACTTCTCGTACTTACCCAGCCAAGCCACCAGATTGCCAATAACCATACCCGATCCTTTGAATGTTTGACCGCGTGATCAATTCAGTGTCGTGAGGAACCAACTTCAACCAATCATTGGACTCGATTGGTTTGTTAGAAGGTGATCGATCTTGCCTAACAACGGTGTTTTTTACAGCAGAACCATTAATCAGTGGAATTCAACTACTGATGAATGCCCTCGCCCATTTCGAACCATAGGAGCATGAACCCATTGGTGGGGTTCCATAGGCAGCCGTCGCCTGGAATTACGCCATCGGGCGTGGACTACCCGGCTCCATGCTTCTATCCACCCGAATCCATGCTCTCCGTCCGAATCAAATCACTTACGCGGGCGCCCAGAAGCAGCGTTGCGGGGAAATTACCTTGCCTTCTTTTTTTAATCTGTTGATAATTTTCGAAACTTCGTCTTTATCGATGCCGGTCATCTCCGCCACATCGCCAGGTCGCAGCGGCTTGCCTGCCTTTTGTAGCGCCGCCAGTACCACCTGTGCATTATCTGCCATCTCTCCTCCTGCGTGTCTTTTTGTTTCATTGCGTTAAAAATATAACAAAAAAGATCGGCACTTGCAACAGAAATTTTGGAGCGAGTCAATAAATTTTTTCGATGAAAAATTCCGGCCAATCCCGCGCTCAGTTGAATCCAATTTCCCTTGCTTTGCAACCTGAGCCTCTATTTCCACCTGTCAGCCAGTTGGCGGATGGTATTTTTCTTTCCCAAATATTAAACGAGCAGACCTCATCCGGACAAGGCCGTTCTTCGATAAACG
>CAZYNP010000075.1:0-25237 GCA_964647995.1 uncultured Cytophagia bacterium | reverse complement strand
AGTGGTAGATAAAAAATGTCGCTTGGCTGGTAGAAAAAACATGTCGGATAAGAAGCATAGCTGCACATAAATTGCTCAACACCAGGACATTAAGTAAACACTAAGTTCACGAAGAAATAACAATCTTTTTTTGTGTCTTTGGTTCTTTCTTGGTGACCTGGTGTTTGAAAGCCTTCTTGCAAAAAGATGCGAGATTAATTTGGTAATAGAATAGATAATAAAAACTGCATTGAATTCATTCCAATCGGAAAGTAACATAAGGAAAATAACGATGAGACATAGCTGCTCAAAATTCGGACTCAATTTGTTTTTATTATTATGTTTTTTCGGCGCTGGCTCTGTTGCTTATGCTGGAGGATTTATCGCTCGGCCGCAGGGTGGCTTTGGCTATTTAAAAACACCAGGTACAGAATCTAACGGCAGCGTTTCCCATGTAGGGGCGCGTTTATTGCTCAGCGCCGATGGCAATCGTAAATACGGTTTAGAAGCGACCTATTTTCACCTGAGCAATGGCGACGATCATGTCTGTTTGGGGATCATCCTGGAAAATAAAATCAGGCAATGGTTTAATATGTCGATTGGTACGGTTGGCTTCTTTGGTTATAGAGATACTTCCGATAATCCAGTTGGGTTAACCACCAATTTGGGCTGGGAGCCAGAGCGATTTAAGCAGATCAAGCCGTTCATTACGTACCGAACTGACATTGTTTTCCATGATCGGACGTCAATAACCCAATCATTAAGTATTGGATTGAGCTGGTAATTTTAAAAAGCAAGTGTCAAATTTTCATTGAACAATATGATAAAACAGCGGTACACAAGTCACTCAAAAAAGAGTGGCAGTGGCGATTGAATTCAATAAAGGAAAGGAAAAAAGGCATGGATCCGTCCCATTTTTCAGCCCCGTCAGATAAGCTTCAGCACCAGCGATTTGCTATAGTTTTGTTCATAATTATCTCTTTGATAACGATCGCTGCGGTGATTTCAGGTTTATTCTTGGAGGAAAATTTATTAGCAAAAGTAATGCACGAAATTCAATACAATCGTATCCCCATTGGAGAGGTTCCGCCTTCAGTAATGGGGCGAGTTTCGTTATTTGCGTTCGGTTTGCCCCTGGGATTGGTAGCCTTGTTGGGCAGCAGTTTGATACTAAGTCGGGAACGGTCTGCCAGAATCAGGCTGATGATTTTGTGGGGTTTTCTAATTTTTAGTTTAGTGATTCTGGTGCCAAAGATTTTCGGTCGCGAGATTGGTGATTTGTATTTTGGCGCTGGCGGATTTATCATCCTGGGAGCTATTATTGCTTCATTCTGGTTTTGGGCAAAATACCGTTCCGATTTGAATGCAGCTTTGAAATCCTCGGCAGACTTCAAGGCATTGGGTTATTTGTGCTTCGGGATCGCAGCCTGGCAAATCTGCGGTTTTAGCGCTGCACCCAGTTTCGCTTTATTTCCAGAGGAGATGTTGCAGTATGGCGTCCGTCCCTTTGCGATTGGTCAGGCTAAAGCCATCATGGCTTATTTCGTCTTTGGCTGGGTGTTCACCGCGATTGGCTGGTATAAATCCAGTTCCGCCAGAAATAAGTGAAAAAACCAAAACAAAGAACCGCTAATCCATCCGAGGAGCAATCAATGAATAAATTTTTATCAGTCACCGGCAGAAAAAAAATCACGCTGACCGGTATTATGATCTTTCTTTTTATTATCGCTGAATCACTCCAAAGTGGGGACGTCGAAACATCATATCCCGAACGCATTATGCTCACTGTGACGGCCCAGCCCGCGACCAGTCAGGCAGTAACTTGGCGGACGCAAGCAGCGGCGACCACGCCCCAGGCGCAAATCATTCCAGCCAAAGCCAGTCCGGATCTGGCAAAGGACGCTGCTCGGGTGCCAGCGATTACCGATACAGTGATGATCGATGGGAAAACCATGTATTATCATGCCGTTTTATTCGACACGCTATCTCCGAATACGGTTTATGCGTATCGGGTTGGCGACGGCACGGTCTGGAGCGAATGGAACCAATTTCGGACTGCGGAGGCAGGGGATGCGCCGTTTCAATTCGTCTATCTGGGTGATCCACAAAATGATATTCATTCGATCTGTTCCCGTGTCTTTCGGATGGCGTATCAAAAAGCGCCAGCGGCTCGATTCTGGCTGATGGTGGGTGACCTGGTGAATAACGGGGAGAAAGATGAGCTATGGAGTGAGCTGTTTGATGCCTTTGGCTGGATCGCACGGGTCACGCCCATCATGCCGCTGCCCGGAAATCATGAGTACGTCAAAGTCCAAAGGGATAGTCAAACAACCTGGCAGCTCACGCCATTGTGGCGTCCCCAATTCGCTCTACCAGCTAATGGTCCCCAGGGATTGGAAGAGCAGGCCTATTATGTCGATTGCCAGCATACTCGTTTTATCACGCTGAATGGCAATGAGCGATTAGAGGCACAAGCGGAATGGCTAACCACTGTTTTAAAGGACAATCCCAATCGCTAAACCGTCGTGGCCATCCATCAGCCCATTTATTCTTCGGCTAAAGGTCGCGATAATGTTCATTTGCAAAAGCTGTTTCTCCCGATTTTTGATCAATATGGGGTTGATTTGGTGCTGCAGGGACATGATCATTGTTACAGCCGAAGCTACAAACTGCGGGGCAGTAAAGTCGTGGCTGACGACTCCAGCGGAACAGTTTATGTGGTATCGGTCAGCGGTCCAAAGATTTATGAGCTGAATTTTCTCTATCAACCATTGATGGCGAAAATGGATTTTGGCAAGCAGTGGTTTCAGGTTATTTCAGTTAGCAAAGAACGATTGTTGTATGAGGCATGGACGGCAAGTGGCGAGTTGTTTGATAGCTTCGAATTGAGAAAGTAGGGCTATTTTCATTGCGCACACCATTCGCGACAGTATTGCCTAAATTATAGCAAAACTATTCCCAGACGCCAATAGCCAAGCCATAGGTTACGAGAAAACACTAGCGCGGAATTGGGTTGTGGATTAGGTTTTCTCAGGTCTCGTCTGGAAAAAAAATTGATCTGCCGGCGCTTCAGACATAGAGATCGAACCGAGCTTGGGTGTATTAGTACCGCAAGGTCGTTTTTCCTGCTATGACCATTATGCCATTGATCTACACCACAATTAGCGCTTGACTTTTTGGCTGAAAATCGCTATTTTGACTGCGCAGGTTTGATATGGAAGCTGAAATTCTAAAATGGAAATGGTTGTCAATAAATGCCCCACGAAACATACGAAAAAGCGCTGAAAGCATTTCTTCTTGTTTCGTGTCATCCTGTATATTTCGTGGTTCGTGGACAAACATTAGTCATTTTCAATCTTCATGATTCATTTTAGCAATCCAGGTGGAATTAAAAAAGGACTTCTGATGCACTATCATCGAATTATCATTGACGCCATGGGCGGCGATCATGCACCGGCCGAAATAATTGCCGGTGCGGCAGCCGCCTGTCGTAAAAGCCCGACTATTTTTTGCCTATTTGTCGGTCTGGAAGAAAAGATCAAACCCTTGATCCTGGAGCACGGTATTGCCCCCGATCGCTGGGCCATAGCACCAGCCGCCGAGGTGATTGGCATGAACGAACATCCGCGCGATGCAGTGGAGAGCAAGCCCGACGCCTCAATAAATGTCGCCGCTCGACTCATTCGCGATAATCAGGCGGATGCACTGGTCAGTGCTGGCAATACTGGTGCTACGATTTTATCCTGCTCAAAGTACATTCCGCGCATGGCTGGGGTCGAACGTGCTATTTTGGCCGCAATTCTGCCGGTTGCCAAAAACCAGCGCAGTGATCCCGGCATTTCCATTCTGCTGGACGTTGGGGCGACGTTGCAGGGTACGGTTAGTCAATTGCTCAGTTTTGCCGTGATGGGGGTTCAATATGCACGCCATGTGATGGCCATCGAAAATCCGCGCGTCGGGCTTTTGAATATCGGCGAAGAAGATACCAAAGGACACGAGATACTCATACAGACCCATCAGGCACTGCGCGAACATCCTTCCATCAATTTCATTGGAAATATCGAAGGCAAGGACTTGCTACGGGGCATTGCCGATGTGATCGTTACTGAGGGATTCACCGGCAATATTGTCTTGAAATGCATTGAAGGCATGGCCGAGATGACGATTCAAACCGGCAAAAAAATCTGGCGGAAAAATCTGCTTTCGAAATTAGGCCTGACCATGCTGTCGCCCATTTTGAAAAAGATCAAAAAGCGCATGGATTACACTGAATATGGCGGAGCGCCCATTCTCGGCTTTCAAAAATTGGTCATCAAAGCGCATGGCCGGTCCAAGGCCAAGGCCATCAAAAATGCCCTGCTCTTTGCCGAGAAATCCATCCAGAGCTCGCTGGTGCAGCATATCCAGGAGTCTATTAACGATTTTGCGCGGCAGCCCGCAGCAGGAACATCACCATCAATTTGACTAACGCTGGAATAAAATGGTCATGCCAAACTTGTTGTAGCTGTAAATTAAACCAGAAAGGAATCGCAATGCAGAAAGCTTTGATAATTGTGTTGGGATTGAGCTTGCTGGCGATATCACTCAGTTGCGGCGTGATGCGTCCTCGCTGGAAAGATATTGCCATCACCAAACCTGAGAAAGAAATCGCCGATCTGCTAAACCAGAAATATGATGATCTAAAGCGATTAAAAGCGAAGCCATTGTACCAGTTTTCGCCACAGGAGTTGGATGTTTATCTGGGATATTTGCAATCGATGGAACCTAATTTGCGCCAGCGGATTCAGCATCTGGCTCGCAAATGCCTGGGGCAGCCTTATGCCCTCTATCTATTAGGAGAATTTCCGTTTGAGATCTATGATTCACAACCGCTTTTTTCGCTGTCCAAAAGCGACTGCGTTGTATTCTGTGAACATATTTACGCCATGGCCTTGTCGTATGATTGGAAGAGCTTTTTTGCCATGCTGCAGCGCATTCGCTACAAGAACGGAGAAATCGGACTCGCTACGCGTAATCATTACACTGAATTTGATTGGGATGTGAATAATGCCTGGCTGGTCCGAGACATCACCGAGGAACTGGGCGGCCCGGAGGTGGTTCGAGTAACCACCGTGGTGGATCGGGCAAAATTCCTGTCGCGCTGGGGCATTGGTCAGATCATTCCGGTAGATACGGTGACCTGGTGCTACTTACCGGTGGCGCAATTGCCGAAAGTGATCCATCAATTAAAACCAGGTGACTTCGTTAATATCGTGCGAGGCTATGAGGATAATAAATGGGTCGGACACGTGGGATTGATTACGGTTAGCGATGATGGAACCGTGAACTTCCTGCATTCAACCTCACCGCGGGTAAAAGAGGAACCCCTGTTGGGACTCTATGAGGCCGCCGCGAGAGAAAACGAAGCAAAACGAGTCTACAACGAAAAGGTTCAGCAAAAGAACCAGAAAATTATCGCTCACAATGAAAAGCTCAAACAAAAAACCGACGGCAAGGCAAGAACCAAACAAAAAAAACTAATATCGACTCGCCCTTATTTTTATGGTTTCAAATTTTTACGATTGCAAGAAGATCCCATCTGGGAACTGATGAAGATCGAAGGTCCCTTCGCTCCCAAAGTGAAGATTGGCACGTTCATCGACTGATGCCAATCAAATCGAACGGAGTGGCGGATTGCTGAGCTGCGAGCGGCCACTCTGTTCGTTATTTGCTATTTGTGAGTTCACCTCAGCGGATTTTAATATCTCCGAAGACATGCGAAATGGTGATATCCAGGCGATCGCGGGCATTGTCATAATCCGGGGATTGATACGTATGCTGCAATGAAAAACCACTTCGCTTTTCGTTCAAAATTTCTATTTCGCCTGCCACCAGGCTGCTCTGCACCCTGAATGGCACTTGTTCCGGAGCTAATATTTCGATGTCGCCAAAAACGCCATTGACCTGCAATTTTTTTTCGCCGGCGCTGATGGCCAGACCGCGCAGGTCAATTTCAGTATCACCAAAAATGGTTTGAACTCTGCCGCCTTGAAAATCCTTTGAATCCAGCCGAATGACAAGATCACCGAATAACCGTTGATATTGCACCTGTTGCCGTTGATCATCCACCGTCCACTGGTCGATTCCCGGAAAATTTTGACTCGGTGTCAGCATCCGTTTCAAAATCAGCCACAACCCCAGCAGAATCAACAAGGCTGGCCAATAGCGATTCCAGAGTTCCCTCAGATGAAATAGATTAAGATTATGCAACAGCAGCACAATTCCAATGACGATGATGACTATGCCTACCCATGCGCTGGCGGTGCCAAAACAACCGCGGTAATTTTGATGCTTCATCGTTCCCTCCCATGCGATTTCACGTATCAGGTGGTTTGTGGTAGCATACCATTTTTTTTGCTTTTTGTTTCATTTCTTTCTTGACTTTAATGAAAAAAATTTAGATTATAGGCCGACTGTCAACGCTCTTTTGAGATGGAGCAGTGGTTCGATCTGGCATCGGCGTTGCGGCAGCGCATGTGAGAAAGAGAATATATCTTACCATGGGAGGATGATCATGGCGGCAACCAATCCACGATTAAGACAGGCATTTCTGGAGGTGGTATCCAATCAATTGCGCAATAATGATCCGCCGGAGACCCGGAAGACCCTGAATCGACTCATGGTCGAAGGCTATACTTTAGAGGAGGCCATGGAACTCCTAGCAGCGGTTTTGTCCGCCCATATCTTTGCGATGTTCAAAGAGCAACAGCACTTTGATTTAGCCAAATATGTGCGCGACTTGAACAAACTTCCCCAAATGCCCTGGGAACGATAGTGGGCGGTCACATCATGACTGCGAAAATAATACCAAGTTCGGCAGCAGCCCGGCACCCATTTTATTGGCGCCGTGGTTTAGCTATTTATACCAATCGAAGTAGCAATGGCAGGAATTATTGAACGCTCGGTTGGCCACTCTTCTCTCCATCGTACCCACAGCCATGCTGGTAGTGAAAGCCGGCCCACAATTTTTCATAATCCCAATTTATTTCTTGATTTTTAAATCAGAGTTAGTTATATTTGCAGCGTTTTTTTTAACCATCACCAAACTAAAAGTGAGGTTACCTTTTATGGTCTGACATAACTGACATCAGAATTCGCAAAGGAGTCAAAATGTATCTTCCCAAAGCAATGTTTTTCACCACTGGTATCGGCCATCACAAGGACAAACTGACATCGTTTGAACTCGCCTTGCGAGATGCCGGCATCGCTCAATTCAATATTGTTCGAGTCTCCTCTATCTTTCCCCCTCATTGCAAAATTATCAGCAAAGAAGAAGGATTGGCAAAGCTGAAACCAGGCCAGATCGTCTTCGCCGTGTTAGCAGACATTTCGACCGATGAATACGGACGCATCATCGCGGCTTCCATTGGTGCTGCTGTGCCGATGGAATCATCGCTCCATGGCTATTTAAGCGAATATCATACTTACGGCAAAACTGAATTAGAGGCCGGTGAGTACGCTGAAGATATCGCCGCCTATATGTTAGCCACCATTCTGGAAGGTTCTAAGGATGAAATCGATTGGGATTCTACCAAAGATATCTGGAAGATGAACGACAAGATCGTTAAAACCCATAATATTGCGGTGGCCACGAAAGGCAAACAAAACGGCCACTGGACCACGGCCCTGGCCAGTGCAATTCTCGTGGAATAATAATTCCAAACGAAAACTACCAAAAATATCACCGCTGATGCGATTGACTGGCTGGGATGGATAACTCCTGTTGCAGGATACCGAGCATGCAGGAGCACGCCGTGTCGCGGCGGTCTTTTCATTCAACCTGAGGCAGTTGCATTTTTATTAAATGGACGGGTGTCGACTTCCGATGTTGTTGCGCGGAATCAACTGTGCATCCCCTGACTCAAACTACGGAATGTTGACGGGTGCGCGTTAGGCTGGATGGAAAATCGATCCTTAGAATATCTGTCTATTTCTAAGCCTGGGGCCATGTCATGGGCCTGGTTTCTCTGAATCACAGCGTGCCAGAGGCGGATCGCTGGCAGCCATGGCAGCAACGACTGTGCGGAGATGATGTCGCCCCAGGCTGAACCCAATCTCAAAATTTCTATTCGACCAATTATAGGTACTCTATGGAAACAACCACCAAATCTTTTATGGGGGAGTATTGCGATTATGTCAGTGCGCGAGCCGTGATCCTGCCAGTTCCATTTGAACGCTCCACCTCATATTTGCAGGGAACCGCCACCGGCCCTCAGGCGATTATCGAGGCTTCTTATAATGTTGAATTGTACGACATCGAATTAAAGGCCGAGCCCTATCGCCATGGCATTCATACCATGCCGGCACTCCAGTTCTTCGAGCATGAAAGTGTCGCAGCCGCACTGAAACGAATTGAGACCGCGGTCACTGCGATTCTCGATGATCATAAACTGCCGGTAGTTTTGGGAGGCGAGCATACTATCTCCTACCCTATCTTTTTAGCGCTCCAGCAGCGATTTGCCGATTTGAGTGTGCTGCATCTGGATGCGCATTCCGATTTGCGAGATCAATACCTTGGCGATCGTTACAGTCATGCTTGCGTTATGCGCCGAATTCGGGAGCACACGGCCCAGGTAATTTCCCTGGGCATTCGCAGTGTCTCCCAGGAGGAGGCGGAGTACATGCAAGCCGAACATCCCATTATTTATTTCGATCACGACCTTCAGCGCCAGGGCCTTCCGGTTCTATCGATTGTTGAGCAGCTCACCGATCATGTATTTATCACCTTCGATCTCGATGCCGTCAATCCCATTGAGATGCCCGCAGTGGGCACGCCCGAACCTGGCGGTTTGACCTGGTATCAATTCCTGGAATTATTTGAAGCTTTATTTGCCAGGAAGACTGTCGTTGGCATCGATATGGTAGAATTAAAACCTGACGGGATCAATTTGCATGCCGATTTCTGGGCAGCAAAAATGCTATATAAAATGATTGGGTTATATTTTCATGGCGGGAAATAATTGGCCTTTTTCAGCCACACCAGGCACCAAGCTTCGCAGCAGATCAATTCGATTTGGTCTGAACCGAAATCGGCCATCGCCACCGAGCTTGCGACTTTGGTTTTGCCCAACGTAATTTTAGCCCGGCTTATGTTCCAGGTGAGCAAACTCTGCTGCCATCGTAAAGGACATTGATTGCTGATTGCTGGCGGAAATGTTCGCGTAGCAGTTATTTTCAGCACCGGCCAGGGTTTGCCGGTATAAATTAGACCTGAGAAAAAATCTTGCTTTAAATGCATTGCGTCACTAATTTCATTCAATGGTATGCATCGATTTCTCTGGCTCGGCTTCAGTTTGTCGCTATGGCTGATATGCGGCTGCTCTAAAAATTGCCACGATCCGTTCATACAATCCATTTATGAAAATAATCTGGCGCAGGTGAAATATTATCTTGGCACTGGTGTCGAACCTAACCTGCGGAGTAAGGATGGCGAAACTGCCTTGATGATCGCCACGAAAAATGGCGCTGACGACATCATCAAATTGCTATTGGCACACCAGGCCGATATCAACGCCAGGAGCTTTTTGTACGGAGAGACAGCCCTGATGATGGCTGCCAAGTCTGGCCGCAGTGATATCGTCAATCTATTGCTACAACATGGCGCGGATGCCTCTTTACAGAGTCCGTTGACAGGAACCACGGCGTTAATGATCGCTGCTGAAAATGGGCACCTGGATATTGTTCGGATTTTGCTGCTAAAGGGAGCCGCAGTGAATGCCCAGGATGCTCAGGGGCAGACCGCGCTGCTACGGGCGACCGTCAACGGTCACGCCGAAGTGGTACGAATGTTAACCGATTTTCGTGCTGATGTCAATCTGGAGGACAATAACCATCAATCGCCATTAATCGAAGCCATCAGCCGTGACTATGCCGAAATCGTTCGAATATTATTACAGAACAATGCAGATGTCAACGTTACCGACCGTTGGGGATGGAGTGCGCTGATGTTTGCCACCAAATTTGGCCGCACCAGCATGGTCAAAGCGTTGCTGAGCCTGGGCGCCAACGTCAATGCGCGATCGCGCGACGATGGATGGACGCCGTTGATCATCGCCGCCGCCAACGGCAGTCTGGACATCGTCAAATTGCTGCTGGAGCATGGAGCTGAAGCCAATGCCAGCACTTATTACAACAACTGGACGGCGCTCTATGCAGCCACCGGCGGCGGTTACTATGACGTTGCCAGATACCTCCTGGATCATGGCGCCGATGCCAGGACCTCCAGCGAATTTAGCGATTATAGCTTGCTATCTCTGGCAGTATCGAAAGGACAGATCAACTTAATTCGTTTGCTGCTGGATCATGGTTGTGATGCGAATGTTACCACCAGCGCCGGCACTACTGCCTTGATGGAGGCGGCCAAATCGGGCCGGCTGGAGGCTGCCAGATTGCTATTGCAGCGTGGCGCTTATCCCAATCTTCGCGATAAGCAAGGCCGAACCGCGTTGATGCATGCTGTCTTCAGCGATAAGATGGATATTATCCAGACATTGTTGGAAAATGGCGCAGATCCGCTGGTTGCCGATCACAAAGGTGTCACAGCCATGCGGTATGCCGAGGAGCTTGGTAGATCGGATGCGTTGCGACTTTTCAAAAACCATCTGTTGTCAGACGCGGCTGAACCATCCATGGCCTTCGAGGATCGCCAGCGAAGCACTATGTCGCTTCATCAACTTACTCTCAGCGATTTATGGTTATGGTCACAGCATAGGCTTTCAGCGAGCCAATCTGGATGGCAGTGGAGCCAACGGGAGACCAGCGTTTCCTCCTACTCACCGGTCTATTTCGATTGGCGTCTGAACAATTCAGTTCTGCCACTGGAATTGGAATTAATTCAAGCAATGGAATATCAAATGATTTATATGAGCGCACATCAGTCTGCTCGCAATGACATGATTTCCCCTCCTTCCTGGCAAATTCGCAGGCCCAATCCATCTTTCCCGGGTCTGGCACTGTTCAACCAGAGCTTTTCCAGTTCACCGCTTTCGAAATATGCCTCTCCCCCACCACGTTCCATTTTCAGGTGAACCATGGCCGAAGACTGGTTTCGTGGTTGCGTAATAGCAATAAGCACTTCAATTCTTTCATTCAGGAACGAAAGTTTTGCTTGATTTTTTCATGAATTTGATCTATAATTGGATAGCCAACACATGCGCAGTAGCTGTTTGTTTCCGGATAAACCGTTTGGATGAAAAAATCGAACCGAAGTGGAGAGCCGCCAATTGAAGATTACTAATTTTAGAGTGCTCCTCATTCTCCTTGCTGTATTTTGGGGACGCTGTGCGTACTATCCCCCACCTTCCTCGATCTCAGAGCTCGGACCGGGCATCCGAATTGGTATCGCGGAACAGTTGGATGGGCTATCGTTCGAGACCGACGGTCCCATTGCCGTTTGGGATCAGCAGGATCAGTTGCTGATCGATAAGGCCAGCAGCAAGAAATGGCGTGTTACGGTGGCTGATGCTGCGCCGGTGACGGTTCTGTATCGCCTGCTGTATCGTGAAGTGGATGACGCCGAAGCAGGACGTCGAATCATCGACGACCTCGAACGAAGAGGCATTTTTGCTACTATGAAGGCCAGTTACAAGCGCGGCTTTATCGACAGAAAGCTCCTGAGCCGAAAGTACTATCAGATATTGCTCAAACCGATCTTTGAATCGGAAGCGGATGCCCGGCAATATCAGCAATCGCTGGCTGGCTCCATGGTCACTTCGATTTTGCCCTTCTTCAATGACCGGCCGGCCGGAAGAGTGATCTTAACCAATGAGCAGACCAGGGAACAATATGCTTCGGGTGGTCTGCTGCGCATCCGCGGCAATCACTTCGCTTTCAAGGTCCGAGCCGGCGAAGGCTTCCATTTCGAACAAGAGGAGACGCGAACCTACCAACAGGCGCTTGAGTTCTGGATCGATCGCTTCGGCAAATTGACCGTGGTAAATGTTATTCCGCTCGAAGTGTATTTAAAAGGCGTGGTGGGTTCGGAAATGCACCCGCAATTTCCGCTGGAAGCGCTGAAAAGCCAGGCAGTGGCTGCGCGCAGCTATACGCTGGCACGGTTGGGCATGCAACATCGCCTTTCGCCCTTTGATGTCTGCGATGAGGTGCATTGTCATGTGTACGGCGGGCTGGATCGAGAATCAGAGAGCGTGGCCCAGGCTGTTCAAGCGACGGCGGGGCAGGTGCTGGTGGCTGAGAATAAAATCTGCGAGGCCTTTTATGCCGGCGTCTGCGGCGGGCATAGCGAGCATAATGAAAATGTTTGGAGTACCGATCCGCTGCCCTATTTGCGCGGCCATCCTGACTGGAAGGCCTGGGGCTCAACTTTGGACTTTGATTTAACCGAGGAAGCCCAGGTACGGCGCTGGATCGAAACTCGTCCGACATCTTTTTGCAATACCGATGGCATGGAAATTCCCACGGCGCTGAATTACACCAGGCGCTATTTTCGCTGGCAGGTGCAATATACCTCAGAAGAACTGGGACGGATCATCCGAAGCAAAACCGGTGAAGATGTCGGTGCCGTGCTTGAAATTATACCCCAGGAGCGCGGTGTCTCTGGTCGGTTAAAAAAAATAGCCGTGCGGGGCAGCCGAAAAACCATCTCGATCAGCGGCGAACTGTCTATTCGCAATGCCCTTTCGCCCAATTACCTTTTCAGTTCATGCTTTGTTGCTCAACGAGATGGTGCGAACATTATTATCAAAGGCGCCGGCTGGGGGCATGGTGTTGGGATGTGCCAGACAGGCGCCGCGGTAATGGCCCTAAAAAAATATAGCTATCGCGAAATATTAAACCATTATTATCCGGATTCACAACTGATCAAGCTCTATTAAACCGACCCGTGAGAATCATTTTTATTTTTATCGATGGATTGGGCGTCGGAGAAAACGATCCCGCAAAAAATCCGGCAGCTCATTCAGCCATTCAGCTATTTCGTCTGTTTCAATCGGACCATTTTCCGAAAACCGTGCCCTATGGCGGACTGGCAAAAGCTGTCGATTGCCATCTGGGTCTGCCGGGACTGCCTCAAAGCGCCACAGGACAGACGGCGCTGTTTACGGGCATTAATGCAGTGGAATTGTTGCAATGCCATCTCAGTGGTTTTCCGAATCAGACGCTCCGTCAGCTCCTGGCAACTGATTCGATTTTCATTCGCTTCAAACGCAAGATGAAGCGGCCGGCGTTCATCAATGCCTATCGCCCCATTTTTTTCCAATTTGGTCCGGAGATGCTGATTCGCCACCTCTCGGTAACCAGCATCATGAATTGGAAGGCAGGGCTGCATTTTTTTAACTTTCAGGAACTGGCGGCCGAGCAGGCGTTGTACCATGATTTTACCAACCAGGAGCTCATCCACAAAGGTTACCAGATACCGTCGTTTAAGGCCGAGCACGCCGGACAAATTCTGGCTCGAGTGAGTCAATCATACGACCTATGCCTGTATGAGTATTTTAAAACCGACCACGCTGGCCACGCTCAGGATCTGAACGATGCAGTTGCGTTGCTGAGTCGATTGGAACAGTTTATGGTGTCGTTGTTAACCCATACCGATTTATCCGAAACGCTGGTGATAATTGCCAGTGATCATGGGAACATCGAGGACCTGAGCGTAAAAACTCACACCAACAATCCGGCAGCGCTGATGGCCTGGGGCCTGCGAAATGACGAATTTCTGGCCCTGACCCAGGCGTTGACTGATGTTACCCCGGCGCTGTTAGCATTGGCTGACCAGTGATGTTATCGCCAATCAGCGGGGCGATTTTGCATCAACATTGGGTGATGAATATTTTTAAAATTTTACTTGACAGTTGTTAATAAATTTTATATAATACCGTAGCGATGCAAATACATTGATCGCAACTTAATGCAATAGCAAACAATCCTTGATGGAGAGGAGGTAGATATCACATGTTGGTCGCAGTACGAGTAGATCGAGTCACGCTGGACACATCGACCAATCGATATGTGGTCATTCTTCGCGACGACATTCATGGCCGCTGGCTGCCCATTGTGGTCGGTGGCACCGAGGCACAAGCGATCGCCTTGCAATTGGAGCGGATCAGTCCGCCACGGCCACTGACTCACGATCTCATGAAAAGCCTATTGGACTGCATCAAAGCTACCATTACTCGAATTGTCGTAAATGACCTCCGCGAAAATACCTATTATGCCGCGATAACGCTGAAGACCAATGGCACCGTTCGAGAAATTGATGCGCGCCCCAGCGATGCAATTGCTCTGGCGCTACGCATGCAAGCGCCGATCTTTGTTGAAGAAAATGTCATGAAACGGGCAGCGATCATTGAACAGCCGCCTGATGATATGTTTGAAAAGGAGTTTGAATCAGGGCCAATGAGCATCGTGGATCAGCTCGAGGAGTTGAACATCAAATTGCAAAAGGCGGTGCGTGAAGAACGCTTTGAAGATGCAGCAAAAATCAGAGATGAAATTATCGATCTGAAAAACGAGCGCCATCAATCGTAATTTTTTCTGCTGGTCGTCTCATTTGGCGGAGCACATCGGCTTTTATAACATAGAAAAGGTACTGGCGCAAGCTGGCAGTACCTTCTTTTTTTTTAAAAGAATCTGTTGAACACACAATTTTTTGAGCGCCGATCCACCCTGCTATCCTGACCAAATGAGCCCCGCAAATTAAAAGCCCTTATTTTCGCTGATGCCAATCCGTCCGAGAAAAATAGGTACGCTGACTCCCCGCAACTTAAATCCGATAGCAATTTCCTGATCTGGCAACGAGCTGTTCGTCCCGATCGTCAGCCCGGTTACTGGTAGATCTGGCAGGCAGCAATGCGCCGATCGATCTCTTGCTCCAGAAATTGATAGGTCTTGCTATCCAGATCCCGGTATTGGCGTCGGAATTCCAATTCCTGAATGCCCTCAGGCAGCCGGTCGATGCGCGGCATAATTTGCTGTTCGTCAGATAGATTCAGCATGCGCGCTTGCAAAAGCCTGGCTCGCTCCGTGTTGTCAGTTGCCATCTGGGCCAATCGAACGCCGGCGCGATCGGCGGCTAAATCGGCAAAGCTGAATCCCGAACCACCCTGTGAATCACTCAATTCTTTAAACACACCGCTCAAATCCGCCAGCCCGCTACCGGCTGAGGCGGCAATTGCAGCCGATAACAAAAAATGCTTCGCCAGATCTTCTCGCCCCAGCAAGAGAAGCTTGATGCGAGGCGATGACTGGGATGGACGAACCAACGGTGCCCCAAAAAGCCAATCCACATTTCGTCCCATACCATAGGCAGCCAGCGCCATTATCAGCGTGCGATTTTCTGATGAGGGATCACCGCCGGCTGCCGTGCGCTGGTACGCAGTCTGAAACAGCGGCTGTAAGAAATGGATTAGCGACACCGCTTGCCCCGTTCGATTCCGAGCGAGCACCGCAATCTGCTCTTCATAAATATACAGCCGATGCCGATCTTCCTGCGATAACAACATGTTTTGGCCTTGCTGGCGTAGCTTTCTCATCACCTCCGGCTGCCATTGGTAGACCACAGTCACCTGACCTTCCTCGAATTGTACTTGCTGGATGGACTCTGCGGCTTGCAGGAACTGGCGGTAGCTTTCATAATTTCCAAGCCAGACACGCGAAATCCAGAAGACAATTTTTAGCAACCACCGCGGGATGACCAGACTTCCGATTTTCAAGCGATCAAGCACCAGCGTGTTCTTCGCTGCCGAGCAGGTCAATTCCAGGTTCAAATATTGACCAAACGGATTTGACGGCATAAAGTGGGTTAAGCGACAAATGGCCTGATTGGTAGCAAGCGTGGTATTTGCTTTCACATTAAGTTCGGTAGCTGAATTTTGAAGAGCATAATCAAGGAACAGGTTGAGATCGCGCTCGGTAAGAATGATCTGTCGGATGGTCCTGGTTTTTGACTGTCGGGGATCATTATCCCTTAAAAACTGCTTTACTCGCTCCACATCAGCATAACTCAGTTTCTTGCCCGATGTTACCAGTGGCGTGGATTGAAAACCAAATATCAGAAAAATTGTTGGCACGATTATCAATGTCACCACCAGCAAAACCAGCAGCAACAGGATCCACTTCTTCATAATCAAGCTCCACTCCCAAATCCATTCCCCGGGTTGCGAGCGAGTTACGGCGCAATCGCCATACCCTCTTTCCGTGCTAATTGAATTTAATTGCTCCAGAGTGAAACGCCTTTGTGTTTCGTCCTGGCGTAGGATCAAGATAGTAAATTAAAGAGAAAAATTCAAGGAATATTATTCGGTGCTCTCGGATCTGGCCCAAATTGTCCCCATTTAATTTAAAAAAATTAAGCGGCTTTTATTTTAAAATGTTCATCGCTGTTACGGGAGACGTTTATCGAAATGGTGTCGGTCCGAAAACCGTAACTTAAGCTTCCAGCGCCAGAGCTAATCCATTTTTTTCAGGGCAAGCAGCCCGCCATCGGGCCTTTAGCGTCAACCTGAGTTTTTTTTAACGCAAAGGACACAAGGTCGACGCCAAGAACGCTAAGCAAAAATTTTATCCGAAATCTCCTGGCAAACTTTGCGTTTCAATTCAGTCTAAAAAATGTAGCTGAATCTTTTGATCACAGAGTCCACCCGTGAGTTGCCGTCAATTGCCATCCGGCGGATTGCATTACAGAAGACTGCCCCTGGAAGATTTCATGCGCTTCTGAAGGATCTTCTACCTCAGCAGAACCATCTTTTTTGTGGCGACATAATCCCCTGCTTTGAGGTGATAAAAATAAAATCCGCTCGGTATCCCGGCTGCCTGCCATCGAACCGAATGATTACCCGCCGGGAGAATTTCATCCACCAAAGTTGCGACTTTTTGGCCGAGCATATTATAAATGGCCAGGGTCACTTTTTGTTTGGTAGGCAGCGAGAATGCGATCGAGGTCGTCGGATTAAATGGGTTGGGCTGATTTTGGTACAGAACAAATTTCGCAGGCGTTGTGGTGGAATGCATTTCCACAGCAGTGATTTTATTTTCGGTTCCTTTGGTTGGCTCGTCGAAAAATCGCCAGGTATTGGTGCCATCGGGGAAGCGGCCTTCGCTTTTATCGGGCAGTTGTTTTCCAAAATCATAGAAATCCAATCCCGTAATGCTATCGGCGGCGGTGAACATAATGACATCGCTTCCTTCTGAAGAAAATCCAAAGCCGAGCGCATCCTCGTAGATGACCAGAAATTCGCCAGGCTTCAAAATCTTGCCATTGGGGAAGGCCCATTTGGTATTGTTGTTTCGCTCATCGGATAAAAAGCAGCCTGATAAATCGAACGGCTGACTGCCACGGTTGTAGATTTCCACCCAATCGTCGGTGCCGCCGAAAGCGCTGGTGGCCTGGAATTCGTTGATGCAGACGGGCGAAAAGAGCTGGCTGGTGCTATTGCTGGCGCCTGGCGTGGGGAATTTCAGATATTCTGGGGCAGTTCCTGTTTCGGGCATATAGCCCATGGAAACATCGGCGCTCATGCGGCCATATTTCCAGCCATGAATCAGCACATTGCCATGATCCACAGTCTCGAAAATTCCCACTTCCTCACCCAATGACGATAGCTTGAAATCGACATGCCAGTTGCCCTGGGTCGACGTGTTGTCGGCCCAGAAAATTTTGTATTCGCCTGGTGCAATAGTGATCGCTGGCAATTGGAAGGCCCTGGGATTGGCCAAATTATTGCTCACGAACATGCCCGATAAATTCACCGGCTTGGTGTCCTCATTATGGATTTCAAACCAATCATCGTATTCCCCAAGTTCATCTTTATTCACGGTATTGTTTACCGCCAGCAGCTCGGTGATCCGAAGTTTGGGCGGCTTATAGTCGACGGTATAAGCATGATAATCGGTCGGTGCATTGTTGGGCCAGCTATCCTGTTGGCCGATGTTGTCAGTGGCCATGGCATAATATTTCACCAATTTGCCACTGGCTTGCGCGGGAATGACCGCGCTATACAACGAATCACCAGCCCTGGCATCGCCATTGGTGCCATTGTCGTTCATGAGTTGCGCCACATATCCTGAGCCGAGATTGACAAACAGCTCCACCTTGGACAGGCCTTCATTATCAAAAGCGAGGACGGACACGATAACATTATCTGAGCTGCCGGGCAATTCAGGGGAACGGAAGCCATCCTTGCAGGTGGGCTGGACATTTTGGGTGTACACACTATTGCGAGCGCCAGGAGTGCCCCCAGTCACCTGGCTGGGGTCCCAACTGGTGGGCAGGGAATTATCCAGCGAGGGATGCAGCAATTCCAGGGACGGCCCATTCCCATCAGGAGAAGTAGGCCAGTCGCCGCCATCGCTGTAAGCCACAATATCATGCAAATTCTTATTGCCATCGAACAAGCGGACCACATCGCCGCCGTTGCCAAACGACCAACCTGAGCCGCCTGTGTCATAGCCATTGGGATTGACGCTGATGACCGCGGGGTATTTCTGTTTGAACTGGGACACATCCCCTGCAATGACCAAATATTCGCCTGGTTTTAGCACCCAATTCAAATAGCACGGGCTATGGGTATCGTTATCATCGAGGATGTACCAATTTTTGAGATCGTATTGGATGGCCGAGGCATTATACAATTCGATAAATTCGACATCGTTGCCAAGACTATTATACATGATTTCATTGATCACGATATCGCTTCCCGCCAGAATGGATGTGGCTGATAAAACCAAACCAATCAAAACCATTGAAAAAAACTTGTTCATTTGAAGCTCCTTCGAAAATTTACAATTAACCACTGCTGATGAGGACCGCTTTAGCAGCGGAATCCAGCTTTTATGTTTCTGCCTACCTCAGCGCCCTTTGTTACTCTTTCCGGCTCGGGGTTGAATTAGGTTAGGCAGTTGACTCTAATCAAATACCGCATTCCTCCCATCGTCACCATACCCCAAAATGCTATCGATTCCATAACAATATTTGGAAAATCCTCGTTGCTGGAGATTGAACTTCCTGATCAGCTCGATGGCCCAGAAAGGAATCAGCGTTTCGACTTTGATCTCCAGAATTACAGGCGAATCGGCGCTTCGGGCATTGACGGGATCATCATAGTACAGCATCTCCTGCTCGTCGTAAGTCAGTTCAAACGAGCCGTTAGTGGCGCGGCAGCATAACTGGCGATCGAAGGTGACACGGCCATATTCTTCTAGCTCAGTCACATAAGGCTCCCGAAAGTAGCGGACATGCAACACAGGCTGGGCGCCATACCAGTAAATGAGATCGTCAAAAGTATCCAGTTGATTTTTGATGAGCGGCTGCCGTGGTTCTACCAGGCCAGGGTTAAATAAATTCGGCCATTGGTCAATGGGGATGCAGTAGCGCCGTTTCCAGATCACGCTGGCATGGCGGTATTTGATTTCAGGCCAGATGAGATCGGTCGCCTGCTCGCCATAATACCGCGCCCGAGGCTTATAGCGAGTGAGCTTGCGAAATTTGGTGTCGTAATAAAATCTCAGATCAGGTGTATCGAAATACAAATTATTGACAACATAACCCCTCTCACCAGGGAGCACATGGCTATCCAGGGTGAAAAAATTCTGGATATGCTCCCGAATACGAGCCGCCAGCTCCTCGGTGATAGTGTATTTCAACTCGTAGCGTTTTATTTCACTCAAATCCTTGATCATCACTGACAATCCATCATCGTGTAAAATTCCAAATTTCAAAATCCAAAATACAAATAAATTTCAATTATCAAAACGCCAAATTCCTAAAAGGTCGGAATTAGTGATTTGGAATTTGGGATTCAAAATTTGGGAATTATCTGGCTTTTGGGATTTGTTATTTGGAGTTTCTTTGCTTTAAAAGCTGTTCCTGCCCTTCTATCCCAATGGCGAAATACAAATCGGCTAAGGCATGGGCTAGCTTTCGCCTTTTTTCAGCTAATAATCGCTGGGTATCGAAAATGGTCCACTCCATTTCCACCACCTCATCGGGCATCAGGGTTTGGTATTGTTTTGCTTCGCCAACCAGTTTTGCGGCATTGGAAATCAATTCATCCGCTGTTGCGGTAAAATTTTTCCAATCCAATAACAGCTCTTTGTAAATGACATAAACCGAGCGCACCTCTTCGGCGATGGATTCCCTGATAGCATCGGATTCGTCGGTCTTCTTCTTCACCGCCAGATGCGTCGCCTGAATGTTGCCGATATTCCAATCGAACAGCGGCAGATTGATTCCCGCCATAAGTTCGCCCCAGTCCTCACGGCGCTGCTTTTCCGCATGATAGGACAGCTCGATAAAGTTGAACCAGGGGATCACTTTCAAGTATTCCAATTTCTGCTGTTTGTTGGCCAATTCGATCCGCTGCTGCACAAACTCAATCTCGGGCCGATTTTCAATTGCCAGCTTGATCAGCTCGTCCAGATCCTGCGTCACTTCGGGTAGTTCATTGAGAGCGATCGGCGTATTCTCTGGCAGGTTGGTTCGCTTGGCCAGCTTTCGGCGAGCCAGCCCCTGGTTTTGCAGCGCCAGTGCCAGATCATTTTTCGATTCGGCGTGCCACATCTTGGCCTTGGTAAAATAGACAATGGTACGTTGCCCCAGCTCGACCATTTTCTCAATGATCTGAATGCGTTCATCCGCCTTAGCCACTCGTTGCCGAGCGATCTCCGCCAGTTGGTCGTACAGCAGCACATCGGCATAGTCCTTGCGAACCCTGGCGATCAACTCCTGACGATACCGAATCTGCTCGACCTTTCGATCCCACAGAGCGACTCGCGCGTCCTGCTCTTCCTCGCCCAATTCGCCCAGCCTGGGCAAACGAAAGCGCAAGCCCACCCGCAGCTCATCGAATTCTTCGGTGTAATAGCGAGTCGACACCTCACTAATGCGCAACTCAGGATTGCGCATCCAGCCGCTGGAATTTAATCGGTAATTGGCTATTGCAACATTCGTACCCAATGACTGTAATTTGCGGCTATTTTTTAAAGCCAATTCAATCACCTGCTGCTCGGTTACCGTTGCTCCAACCTTCACACTCATTGTTTCATCGACTACAATCGCATCTGACGCACCATTGCCCGATTGAGCGAACAGCGGAATGGAGAAGAAAATCAGAATAACCACTTTAGCGACATTTAAAAAAACGATCTTCAGTTGGATGCTTCTAAACATATCATCATTCCTGATCGGATAAATTGGTAATAGAAAAACGAAATCAAAAAATTCTTTAGAATTCCATTTTGCCGAAGGCCGGACCTCCTACTGGCAGTTCTGGGAGAAAAAATTTTCGAATCGATGGTTGGCAGTTCTGGCATTTCCGATTAGAATTTATAGTCCCTCGACATCAATATTGCAAAACAAAGGCGTTTCATTATCCAGATCAAATACAATAAGAAATTTCTCCGCACCCGGCTGACAAATCCCCTCGGGCTTCAAATTAGGAAAACTGAAAATCCGAGTCGCCTCCAGTCGGCCATCGGCAAAGCGATCGATGCGATGCAAGCCGCCCAACTGATGGTCGTTGCCTGCATCGACGATGGTGGACAGTGCCCACAATCGGCCGTTTTGATCGAACATCAAATCGGAAATGCCCGCCGATTTATTTTTATGTTGGCCTAATTGCACATAACCATAAACGGATAACTGATTCAGTGTTAATTTTTGCATTTTAAAAATGTCATCCACATTTTCCAGTTTCCAGATGATAGCGCCTTTGTTGGAAATAGGTTCTTTTAGCCCAAGGTAAAGCGCATGATCATGAAAGGCAGCGCCTTCGATATTTAAGACAGGTAGGCCATCGGCTTCAAATTGTTCCAGCCCCAGCGCCTTCAATTCCTGCACGGGATAAGAATTCAGCAAGAGCGAGAGCAATTGCGCCTGTCCCTGCACCACGAATGTGGCGCCGTCCCGCATGATTTTGATGATCAGTTCCCGATTGCCAGGCCGCTTGTCGTTCTTGCTGATGTTTTGAGACGAGATCAGATAGAAAATATCGTCGCCTGCGGGAGCAATCGCCTCCAGATCATTCACCGCAGCCAGTCCCTCGATGATCATTGGTTCTGCATCGACCTTGCCATCAAGGCTCATGGTGAACAGCCAGGGCGCATGGTCAGTGCGCACATTGGGCTGGCCCGTATCGTCGCTGATGATCAAAAGCTTCTGACTGACTGGCAGCCAGGCAACTCCCGATGGCTCGAAACGGCTCTTTTCCCGCAGGGAGGCAGGAACCTCCATCGAAATCAATTTTGGCGTCTGGCGGCTACCGTTGGTGGAAATCGTTTGGTCGGTTTCCGAGGCGACCGCAGCGGAGGTCGTATGATTCTGGCCGGCTTGCTTTTTTTTGAGAATTCGGACATTCACCACCTCACCAGGAACCAACTGGTGATCCTCGGGCAGCCTGGCCCGCACCTTCCGGGCCCAGAAGATTTGTCCTCGAAACGACAGCCGTTCCGACGCCCGCTCAAATCCCGGATGGACAAAAGTGATGGTGCCCACGGTATTGAATTGGCGGCTTCGTGATGAATAAACTTCGACCTCCATGCCAGTTTCCAGGGCAAGGTTAGACTGCTCTGGCACAAACACATCCAGGTAGCTGGGCTTCAATTCCTCTACCGTCAAAATGGGGATAAAGGCATCCACCACATCGCCAGGTCGAGCCAGCAGTTCGGTAACATAGCCATCGCAGGGCGCCATGATCGATCTCAGGTTGATTCGGTGCTCGGTCGCTGTCACCAGCCGTTGCAGCGACTCGGCGCATTCCATCTGCTCCCAGAGCAGCGATTCGGCCATGCTATCGATATCAGCGGCGCTGAGCATCTGGCGGGATTTTCGGGTTCGCTCTAACTTTTGAGTTTGAAACGCCAGCTCTTTATTCAGCTCGCTGAGATACGTGGCCAGTGCATCCCGCTGCAGCACCAGGTCGGCCAGGTCACGGCTGTGGCCCAGACCTGCCTGCTCTGCCCGCTCCAATCGCTCGATCTCGGCATTCAACCCAACCAGTTCCGTACTTTTCGAGCGAATGAGGGACAGCCGCTCCACCAGCCCAGCCGCCTCATTTTCCAATTGCAATGCCATCCTCTGCACTTGAATGGAATAGCGATCCCGTTGCGCTCGTTGCAAGCGCTGGAAGCTGCTCAGCTCCTGCTGCAATTGCTCCAGCGTGGTTTTTAAATCCGAAATGTCCAGAATGGCCAGAATCTGGTCTTTTTTGACCTCATCCCCAATATTGACCAGCAATTGATTGATCCGCCCAGGCTCCTGCGCCCCAAGCGGATGCGATCGGCGCTCAACGATACCAATGAATTTCTTATTGATGAACCAGTTCTGCGTCAGATAAAAAACAGTGGCCAATGCCGCCAGCCAGAGGATGATGTACCAGTTGAAATTGTGCGTCTGGCGGAACAGTTTTCGCTTCATCATTTCCGTCTATACCTCCACCGTGGCCTCTTGATTGGTGTAGGTAATGCCCCGAATCCCATCGATCCGCTCCAACTGCTGGATGAGCGTGACATTGTCGTCGGGATCCGCCAGCTTCACTTGATAGGCATAATCCACCACCTGTCCCTGAGCCACACTGCGCATGGCCACCAGCACGAAATTTTTGGTGTAATTTTGCATGATCGTAGTCACCTCGCCAGCCGCTTGCGGACCAACAGGAATTTGAAATCGCACCAGGCCATCATGCCTGCGGCGAGTGCCAAAGGGAGAAATATACAGCACGAAGACGACCAGGCAAAACATCAGCGCCCCAATCACCGCCGTCACATAGCTTTGCACGCCCGATGCCACGCCCACTCCCAGCGAGGCGAACAAAAACACCAGGTCCCGTGGATCCCGCAGATTGGTTCGGAACCGAATAATGGCCAGCGAGCCCACGATACCGATGCCTCGGGCGATGTTATCGCCAATAGCGATCATGAGCAGGCAGGAGACGATGCTGCCCAGGATCATGCTCTGCACCAGTCCTCTCGAATAAGAGAGACCCTGAAAGGTTCGCTCATAGGTGATGGCAATCAGGCTGGAGAGCAGAAAGGCCATCAAAAACGACATCAAAGCGATGGGCCATTCGATCTGTTCGAAGCCGTAGTTTAACAGGGTTTGCATTTTAAATCCTCAACGCGAATGAACAAGAAATTTGCACAAATAGGAGTGCATTCCCTTTATGGAATGCGCTCCTGCGGTGCATAAAGGCACCGCACTCCTGAGACGCATTTTTAAGCAACAATTGATTATACTATCTTATGTATCCAAGTGATTCAAAAATCAGGAGAAAAAATTAATTTATTTTGTCCTTATTTTGGCAACCAGACTTTTCTCATCACACTCTGATTTATTGATAATTAATTTTCGGGACAAATCTCATGCCAGCTCATGCTTCAAACCACACCTGGGCAGATGTCAAACTTGCCTATTGGATTTTTAACTGAATTTTAATCGACCAAAACTCTACTGAATTTTTTGTTTGATCGTTTATTAGACAAATGAGTTATGAACTTAATTCCCAGAGTTAAAAAAATATTTCATTATGGATAGAAAAAAATCTTGACAATGTATCTTAAAAGTGATAAATTATTTTAGATTGAAGATATGATTAACAAATTGGGGAGCTGTTGTAAAAAACATCTTATATTGAGGTCAACTATGATCGATACATTTACTTTAAAAGTTGAAGACGAAGGTAAAATTGTTATCCCCGAAGAAATAACCAAAACATATAATCTTATTAAAGGGCAAAAGCTCTTCGTCATTCGAAAACAGGGTGTTTTGGAAATTATCACCAAACAAAGCGAGCTGTGGGAAAAATTTCACAAGCTGCTAATCGAAATCAGGGAAACGGTGAGAGAATCGGGTGGAATTTCTGATAAAGAAATTGACGAACGGCTTCTCCCCATCAGGAAGGCAAATGATTAAAACTGTAATCGATACCAATGTATTTGTCGCTGGTTTAATAAATGAAAGAGGAGCGCCTGCTAAAATAATAAATTATTGGGAAGAAAGGGCGTTTGATGTTTTGGTTTCCGAAATGATCCTCACTGAATATAAAGACCTGCTTCTAACCTTCACCAAAATTCCAGCAATCAAGTCTAAAGAAATTTTAAATATTATTGAACAACTGGCTATTAAAATCGACATCCGAAAAAAATTTTCTGTTTTTAGAGATATTTCCGATAATAAGTTTATGGATTGTGCTGTGAATGGTCAGGCTGATTATCTGGTAACCCACATTTGACAGTTTGTCTTGATTTTAAAAAATCCACATGTTGTTTTTTA
>CAZYNP010000074.1:17992-26482 GCA_964647995.1 uncultured Cytophagia bacterium | reverse complement strand
GTCCAAAAAAGTTTTTGCTCTTTGGGCAAGAAATGAACTGTTTAGTTACTAATTACCTAATTACCTAATTACCTAATTACCCAATTACCGCTATTACTCAGCTACCTAATCACTCCCCAATCCCCAACCTTTCCATCATCCTCCGCAGCGTCCCTTTATCAATATTCAGTTCCCGTGCCGTGGCCAATCGCTTCCAATTATTGCGGATCAAAGCCTGCTCGATGGCCCGTTTCTGGATGGCGGCCAATGTTTGTCCTGCCAGTTCGCTCAGATCTTTGTCAGCATACTTGGTTCGGAAATGTTCGGGCAGATGGGTCACTCGAATGATTTGATCGTGGCACAGGATAAAGGCGTATTCGATGATGTTTTCCAGTTCACAGATGTTATCCACCCTTGACAACTCGTTCCATTCTATCGGTAAGCCATCATAGCGAAGCACTAAAGACGTGCTGATATGAATCTATTTACCGCTGGGACCAGTCGTCTCGTAGGATTTCTTTAACAGCATCATTGCCACCACCTTCTGATCTGTTATCGCCGACCGCAGTGCCATTCGACAACTGCAACATCAATTTAGGGAAAGATTGAGCGCCGCTCTTGATTGCTCCATTGATATTGCAAATTATATAGCAATGAGTATAGCTGAATCAGGATTATTTTTGCTTTTTTTCCGCATCTAATTTTTAGCTTGACATCATGCTAATAATTTTCTATATTTCTACTTAGTTAAATGCCAAATGGATTAAGCCTGGCCATGATTACAATTATAAAATAAGTATCGACTTGATTAACCATCGAGAATGAATTTCAAAACATAATCAACCAATAAACTTCTTGAACTATGACTACAGCAGTTAAAAAAATTCTTCGATCGTATGAGTTATTACCAGAGCCTGAAAAACGTGAATTGGCATACCAGATCATACGACGTAGCCTTATGTTTGATATGCCTCCTCTTTCCGATGAGCAATTGTTATTCAATGCAAATGAGCTTTTCTTAGAACTCGATCGAAGAGAATCCCAATATGATAGTTCCCAATCGTGGTGAAGTCTGGCTCGTCGACCTGGGACTTGCCGCTAAAATTAGACCCTGTCTTGTGTTGAGCATTCCATTTGAGGATCAGGATCGTGCCTTGGTTACTGTTATTCCACACACCACCAGTCCTCGAAATTCACGCTTTGAAGTTCCAATTGACGCTCGCTTTTTACGCCCTGGTGTCTTTGATACGCAAAGTTTGGTCACAATCCCCTAAGCAAAGCTAATGAGAAAATTGGGAGATCTTTCATCTGAACAACTTGCTGAAATAGAAAAATCTGTTCGATTGTGGCTTGGGCTTTAGATCAAGGTGAAATATGATGGCAGATAAGATGATGAAAATATTTTATGATCGAAAAGGTGATGTGCTTTATATCTCCATTGGCTCACCTCGAGAAGCGATTTCCAGAGAAACAGGCGATGACATTTTAATCAGAATGGATCCAACGACTCAAGAGATCGTGGGATTTACGATTTTAAATTTCGCTGAAAGGTTCAGCAATGTTCAGGAGGAGAGAGCGTTACCAGTAACTGCTCAATTTCAGATGATGGAAGAGGCGGAATTGGTGTAGATTTTTTTTAGATTGAATACCAGGCCTTGAAGCTAACTGGTTCGCAATCCGAACAAAATTGAAATTAGAAAATTGATTTTCATTATTCCCAATTACCCAACCTGGATAAGCCAGAGTCAAAAAGAGAATTTTGGTCTCAGAATTGAATGCTCTCAGAAATGAATCTTTGAATTTTGAGACCTTTTATTTTTGAGAGCTAAAAAGTTTTTGTTCTTCGGGCAAAAAAGGAGCTTTTTAGAAACGAGTTAGCCATTCCTCCCAATTACCTTTATTACCCAGTTACCCGAATACCCAATCACTCCCTAATCCCCAACCTTTCCATCATCCTCCGCAGCGTCCCTTTATCAATATTCAGTTCCCGTGCCGTGGCCAATCGCTTCCAATTATTGCGGATCAAAGCCTGCTCGATGGCCCGTTTCTGGATGGCGGCCAATGTTTGTCCTGCCAGTTCGCTCAGATCTTTGTCAGCATACTTGGTTCGGAAATGTTCGGGCAGATGGGTCACTCGAATGATTTGATCGTGGCACAGGATAAAGGCGTATTCGATGATGTTTTCCAGTTCACGGATATTGCCAGGGAAATCGTGGCGCATCAGGATGGCCAGGACTTCATCAGAGACACGGGTGATATTTTTGTTTTTCAATTTGTTGAATCGATCGATGAAATGGTTGATCAGCAAGGGAATATCTTCTTTTCGCTCTCGCAACGGCGGCAGAGAAATGGAAACGACGTTCAGTCGATAATACAGATCTTCTCGGAATTTTCCCTCAGCGACCAGTTGCTCAAGATTCTTATTGGTGGCTGCAATGATCCGCACATCCGCTTTAACCGATTCGGTGCCGCCCAGCGGTTCATAAATTTTATCCTGCAACACACGCAACAGACGGATTTGCAGGGCAGGAGAAACATCGCCGATCTCATCCAGAAAAATCGAGCCGCCCTGGGCCAGGGCAAAGCGACCAGGCTTATCCTTTTTGGCATCGGTGAAGGCGCCCGCCTTGTAGCCGAACAGCTCCGATTCCAACAGCGTATCGGGCAGGGCGCCGCTATTGACCGTGATCAACGGCTTATTTTTGCGGCGGCTCAACTGGTGAATGGCACGGGCGAACAATTCCTTGCCTGTGCCGCTCTCACCCTGAATCAGCACGGTGCTATCGCTGGTGGCAATATCGGGCAGGATCTCAAAGATTTTCTGAACCGCTTTGCTTTTGCTGATGATGTCCTGAAAGGAATATTGTTTGGTCAACTGTTTGCGCAGTTCGGTGATCTCGGAAATATCTCGAAACGTCTCGATGCCGCCGATGATATTGCCTGCCACATCTTTCAACGGTGCCGCACTGATGCTGATGGGGATTTCCTTCCCTTCGGCGTTGACGATATAAATCGGCTGATTGGTGATGGGCTGGTCATTTTGAATGCTCTGTTTCAAAACACAATGGGCATCGCAGACGTTGGAATGAAAAACATCACGGCAGGTGCTGCCCAGCGCTTCGTCTTTGGGCACGCCCGTGATGGCCTCGGCAGCACGATTGAACGAGATAATGCGCCAATCGGTATCGACGATGAAAACGCCATCGGCGATGCTGTTGAGGATCTCATCGGTTTGCAGTTTGGAGGAGATGGAGTTTTTGGTGTTCATTGGTAAAATAAATTTTGCCTATCGGAATTTTAGTGTTCTAAATAGCGAAGCGATGCTGGATATTAGATATTCGATACTGGATTTTAGAATTCAGCATCAACCTTCGATCGTCATTTTGATGAATCAACGCTCCCTAAAAGTGGAACATCTTCAATTTGCAAAGCTTGTGTCTTAATATAAATGAAATAAACCATGAATTCAAGGAAAAAATTCATTGTTGTATCTGTTAATGCAACGAGATGGACCCTTTCAAAATTTTAAAGCCTTTGAAAGGGTATTTCTTTTCAAAGACTGAACAATTAGCTTGACATTTTTCAGAAAATATGTTATATCTATCTGGTTGTTAAAAATGAACCCAAATGATGCCAATGCGAAATAAAACATTATTAAAAATTATTGCCTTCATCTGCTGTTTTTTCTTTTTATTAAGTTTGATTATTTTGGTTGTTAATCTCCATTTCCATGTTATCGGTAATAGCTTTTTAATCTCGCACAGCCATCCTTATGATAAAAGCCATGCGGGTAATTCTCCCATTAAATCGCACCAGCATTCTCAACTTGAATTTTTAGTCTATTATTCCGTTGTCACCAATGATGGTTTAATTTTATTCGTTTTGTTGATTTTAATTTTCTCTGTTTTGGTCAAGTATTTTTTCATCACCACGGATAAGATAAACCACGACAATCTCATTTTTCTTTTGCCCATCCTTCGTGCACCACCTGTCAAATTTTCCTTCATAAATTAATTTTTGTTTTTTCACTCAAATTCACAATTTGATATCTTTGCAGTTTATTGATCAATTCAATAATTGATGTTCCTCGAAGGCAGAATGATGGGCCTTTCAAGGGCCATTTTTTTAACATGATTCTGTTCTTACTATTGAGAGCATGAAGCAGTTGGCATGTTTGTATCATTTCGACCCGCCCAATAGCGGGGAGAAATCTGTAAATTGAACAATTGCGAGAAAGTCAGATTCCTCATCCGCCAGGGCGGATCGGAGTGACACAATTCCATTTCAAAATACATCGTGTTCCCAATAATTGGGGGATTTTCAATGTCTGGTTGAAACGGCAAAGCTATATTTCATTGGAGGAAAACATGCACCGAACCATAGGGTTATGGCTGGTTTTGCTGTTGTGTTTCATTTTGATTTCAGCGCTTCAGGCGCAAGAACCAAAAAATGTCAAAGAATTGGAAAAGGACCTCAAGGCGCTGGAACAACAACTTTTAGAGACCCAACAAAACCACGATCTATTGCTGAAACAACTTCAAGAAAAAATCGCCGAACTCGAAAAGGCGAAACTGAAAAAAGAACAGGAAGACGAGCTGAAAAAATTGCTCGAGGAGGCCAATCAATTAACTGTTGCCGAAAAAAAAGAGGAGATCGGAGTTGGCAAAAAATTTTTCTCGGGCGAACGGCAGCAGGCGGGACTGAATCCCAACATCAGCCTCAGCGGCGATTTCTTTGGAGCGGTGAGTTCATCGAAAAGCAGTTTTATCAGCCAGCCGAGCGGAGTGTCGTATGGCAATAATCGCTTTGAATTGCGGGAATTGCAGATCGAGCTGGTTTCTCCTCTTGATCCGTTCACCCGAGGCAAGAGCTTCATTTCCATGACCAAACATAACATCAGTATCGAGGAAGCGTACATGGAATGGCTGAATCTGCCTGCGAATTTGAATCTCAAAATTGGCATCTTTTATACGGAATTCGGTACGCTCAATCGCTATCACGATCATGCTCTGCCGCAGTTTGATCGGCCCAAGGTGCTGGTGAATATGTTCAGCAACAAAGCATTGGGCGGCTGGGGCCTGGCGGGAAATTTTCTGCTGCCACCTGTGTTATTTGCCGACGCCAGCAGCTTCGACCTCTCGCTGATCAACGGCGGCGACGACCATAGCTTTACCAGCGAAGGGAAATTTAATCTGTTAGCTATTGGTCATTTCAAAAACTATTACGACATCACCGATGCCACCTATTTCGAATGGTCGTTGAGTGGGGCGGCTGGCAAAAATGATGCCTCGGAAAAATTGTGGAGCTATGTGGGCGATCTGGCCTTCACGGTGAAATGGGTGCCCATCGGTCGCTCCAAATATCGGACGATTGATTGGAAAACCGAATTACTGTTCAATCACCGAGAGACGCCAACTGGCAACATTCAATCGAAGGGATTTTACACCTCGCTCCAGAATAAACTGAATGCCCGCTACTGGCTGTCGGGCAGGATCGGCTACTCGGAATTGCCCTGGGATAACAGGCAGCACGAGTGGGATTTCACCACCTGTCTGGATTTCTGGCAGAGCGAGTTTGTGTTCTATCGGTTTCAATACCAGTATTCCATGAGGGAATTCACCCGCTATCTGGATTATGCGGGACCGTTTCCCGATGACCATACGTTTCTGTTCCACGCCTGCTGGGCCATGGGGCCGCATAAGCATGAAGCTTATTAAAATTCCAATGGTCAAAAAACAAAATACAAAGAGAGATCAGCTTTCCTAAACCTCAAAGGTTTCGGAAAGCTGATTGGGCTATGAAAGAAAAAAGCATTAAAATTATTATCATCGAAATCGTTCTAACCATCGTTGCTGTGGGACAGATCATTTTATCGTTTGTGCTTTATGATAAAAATGGAAATATGATCATCCGAAATGCGGGCTGGATGCTGCTCTGGGTCTCAGCCCTATTTGGCTGGCTGCCCATTTTTGCTTTCAAAAAATATGGCAACGTGCCCAAGGGCAAAGGCTATGTCCACACCACGCAACTGGTGGATCGAGGCGTGTATGCCATCGTGCGGCATCCCCAGTATGTGGCGGGTATTTTAATGGCAATCGCCCTTTTTCTAATCGCCCAGCATTGGATCATTGGTATTTTAGGAGCAATATTGATCGTCATCTATTACCTGAGTGCTTTCGATGAGGAGAAAGCTACGCTGGAAAAATTGGGCGAACCTTACCAGAATTATATGAATAACGTCCCACGGTTTAATTTTATGGCAGGTCTTTTCAAACGAATTAGAAGGAGTTTGACATGAAAAGCTCAAAACTTTTTTACCTGATACCGCTCTTAACTCTATTGCTATTTTCGAATCTATTGGCGCAGCAACATCAACATCGTGAGCGTCATCAGCGCCGCCATGGCAGCGACGTTCTCAAAATAGTGACCTCATTTTCAGACTATGCCACCATTGCAGAATTCATTGTGCAGGATAATGGGGTCGTGGATTACATCGCTTCGGGGCAGGAAGACCCGCATTTTGTTCCGCCCAAGCCCAGTTTTGCGATGAAGCTGCGAGACGCCGATATGTGGGTGACCACGGGCATGGATCTGGAGATGTGGGCACCAACCCTGCTGGACAAGGCTCGCAACAAAAAGATTATGGATGGCGAAGTCGGCTTTGTCGCTGTGTCCGACGGGGTAAAGATTCTGGAAAAAGTCGAAAAAGCCGATCGCACCGAAGGCGACATCCATCTCATGGGCAATCCGCATATCACCACGGGTCCGCTGAATTGGAAAATTATCGCTGATAATCTGACGATTGGTCTGCGCAAAGTCGATCCCGACAATAGCGATTTTTATATCCAGCAACGGGATAAATTCAAAGATAAGGTGGATCGGGCATTATTTGGAGACCAATTGGTCGATATGTTTGGCGGCGAAACGCTGTGCAAACTGCTGGAAAACAAAACGCTGTTTTCCTTTCTGGAAAAGAAATATGGCGAAGGCAAGCTGATCGACTTATTGGGCGGCTGGCTCAAAAAGGCGTTACCGTTTCGTGGCATGAAAATCATCACCTATCATAAAAATTGGGCTTATTTTGCTGACACCTTTGGCCTGGAGATCCTCGGCTTTATCGAGCCCAAGCCTGGCATTCCGCCATCGGCCAAGCATGTGCAAAACATGATTCAATTGATTCAGGATCAAAACATCAAACTTATGATCATTGCCAGCTATTTTGAAAAGAAAACAGCCCAGATGATCGAAAGCAAAACAGGCATCAAGGCGCTATCGCTGCCGCTCCATGTCCATGGCGTCCCCGAAGCGACCGATAATTTTAAGCTGGTGGACTATTGGATCGATCAGATTAATGCAAATATCAAATGATGGGAAACGTGAGACGGTAGATGGCAGTCTTCAGTCGGCAGTCGGCAGTCTTCAGTCGGCGGTCACCAGTCGGCAGTCGGCAGTCGGCAGTCTTCAGTCTCCAGTCGCCAGTCGGCAGTTGGCAGTCATTGGTATTGAGTGGTTGATTTTAGACAATTTTATTACGTTCCCACGTCTCACATTTGCCGTTTCACGTTTGCCTTTTGCCATTTCCCAAAATTAGGAGTACCAATGTTCGAAAACATCCAATTCCTTGCTGCTCCATTAACGGCCTGCATCATATTGGCAGGCGTACTGAGTTATTTCGGCAATCATATTTTAACCCGAGGGATCATTTTTATCGACATCGCTCTGGCCCAGATTGCGGCGCTGGGCACGATGATCGGATTGCTGCTGGGCTATGCCGAGGCTTCCACCTCCGTCGAATTGATCTCATTGATTTTTACCTTGATCATCATCGCCATCTTTGCCCTGACCAAATTTGAAAAGCAGGTCGTGCCCCAGGAGGCGATCATCGGCATCATCTATGGTCTGGGATTGGGCATTGCCATGCTGCTCGCCGAAAAAATTCCAGGCGGATCCAATTATATCACCAAAACCATCACAGGAAATATTTTGTGGGTGACCTGGCACGATGTGCTGAAATCCGCTGCCATCTTCGTGCCGATTGGCATCATTCATCTTTTGCTCCATCGCCCATTCATTAAAATATCCGAATCCAAAGAGAACCTGCCCTATTCGCTCCAAAAAGTCAGAATGTACGAGCTGATTTTTTACATCACGTTCGGCATCGTCGTGGTTCGTTCCGTTCCGATTGGGGGCATCTTTGTGATCTTTGTGCTGCTCATCGCCCCCACGGCGATGGCGACACTGTTTACCCAGCGCTGGGGCTGGCGCTTTCTCTGGAGCTGGATCATCGGCATCGCTGGCTCCATTCTCGGAATTTATGTTTCCTATGAAATCGATATTTCCAACGGGCCAGCCATCGTTTGTTTGATGGGAATCGCTGTGTTTGTGTTAGCTTTTATCAAGCTGTTGAATTTTAAAAGGAGTTTGATTTAAAGAGATAATTCGGCTTTTCAAATAAGCTGAAAAAGTGAAATCCAATTTTTTTCCAACGGATAGAAACAACCCAACGGATTT
>CAZYNP010000074.1:0-17892 GCA_964647995.1 uncultured Cytophagia bacterium | reverse complement strand
ACCCAACGGATTTGATATAAAAAATTTCATCCGTTGGGTTCTCCTTCGACGAATCAATTTATTATAAAAATATGCCGAAGGAAAATTGTTTCAATCCGTTGGTGACGATTCTATTGGCTTTTAAAATTTTATACACAAAACTTATTGATCAGATACTATAATAAAATGCTGGACTTGTTGAATGGTGCAGCGATGGATAAAAACAATCCAACAGATTTAATATAAAAAATTCTCATCCGTTGGGTTGTTTCAATCCGTTGGGGACTATTCTTTAGCAGTCCATTTAATCAAAAGGAAAGATCATTAATTTACACAATATCAGGAGATAAAAGAAAAAATGACCGCCATCGAATTCATGTTTGCGCCTTTTGTGGCATGCTTGCTGTTAATTGGCATCAACATCTATTTTGGGATTCATGTGATCAAACGGGAGATTATTTTTATCGACATTGCCATGGCCCAGGTGGCAGCGCTGGGCGGCACGGTAGCCATGATCCTGGGCCTAACGGGGCATGAACATGCAGGACAGGCAGACGGTGGCTTTAGCTTGATTGGCTACCTCTTTGCGCTCGGCTTTACCACTGTGGCGGCGGCCATGTTCACGATATTGAAGAGCCGAAAGCTATCCATTCCGCTGGAATCTCTGATCGGCATCGCCTATGCCGTGGCCGCAACAGGCGCTGTGATCCTGCTCGACAAAGCAGCGGGCAGCGATGTGCATGTTCACGAAATGGTCGCAGGCTCGATTCTGTGGGTGTCGTGGCGGCAGATTCTGGAGTTATTCATCGTGTTTGCGCTGGTCGGATTATTTCACTTCATTTTCCGAGAGAAATTTATCAAGCTAACCGATAATTATAACCAGGCCCATCGCACCAATCATTTTCTGATCTGGGATTTCTTATTTTATGCGACCTTCGGCATCGCCGTGGTCCATTCGGTCCAGGTAGGCGGCATCCTGACGGTTTTCGCCTTTTTGATTATTCCTGCCAGCATCTCGGCCTTATTTTCCAATCATTGGGCGACGAGAATTTTGATCGGCTGGGGATTGGGCACCATCGTGACCATCTTTGGTTTGTATTTATCGTGGATCATGGATGTGCCCAGCTCGCCGACGGTGATTTTGTTCCTGGGGGTGTTGTTGTTGCTGGCGATAATTTTTAGAGCGTTGAAAAAAGTTTTGATAGCAAATTAGCCCATATTAGTGCACAAGGAAAATGTTAGAGGCCAGGCAATATTCAGGTGATGCTATCGTCCACAATCATGTTCTTGCCAGTTATTTGTTAAGCAAATTAATAAGCTATTAATTTACAGAAAATAGATTTTTAAGATTTTTAGGCCTGCTGTTCATCGCCTGAAATATTATCGCTGGTTCTATCAAATTATCTCAATCTAAATTCCAGCCCCAGCGAGCCGAAATAATTATCGAATCGATAATAGGGATCATTGGAGTCATTGTTCAAATAGCCGCCTTGCAGCGAAACGCTCACATTTTTGATACCCCAATTCAATTTAAAGCTGCGGCTAATTTCCGCCCAGGCCAGCCAGCGCAGGTCCCGCCTCGAGGGATCGGCGAGATTGAGATTTCCTTCCAGATCATAAACCTGGCGATTGAGATAATTTTTCCATAATCGGCTGCCGCTCAACTCCAATTTGACATATCCAGGGAGAAAATGAGTAAAAGTAGCGGTCAACTCATGGCCACGATAGCCGTAGCGATCATCGAATAATTCATCTTCGGTAAACAGGTTGTCGCTGTTCATCACCGCGGTCGAGCCATCGGCCAGACCTGGATGGATACGATTCAAATAGTCAACGCTCAAAGAGGTTTTCGTTCCCAATGACTGCGCCACTTTGAAGCTGATAGTCAATTGATCGACGCTGGGCAGATCGCTGTATTCAACCATCATCCGTCTACCTCGGCCCTGCCCCTGAGACGTGGGCAGCGGAATATAATCCTTCAAACCATAATGGAATGACAGCGTGAAGGAAGTTCCTGTTTGAAAAAAAGTATTGAACCGTGCCCATAGCAAATGCTCCCAATAGCTGAATTCAGGCAATTCCTGATAAGCTTTATGGTTCAGTATGTACCCAAAGCGCCCGATCAGATTGGCTCGGAGATTGAGTTTTGAATTGAAATAGCCCTGCAACTTCCAATAATCGTAACTATTGTAGTCCTGCTGGCCATCATGCCAGATGAGATTGCCACCAAAGTAGAGTGTTTTTTGCTCATCGGCGCTAACGGCATAGCCATCGTATCCGACTGCCTGATTGTGGTAGAGTCGATCCGAAAACCTTTGAAACAGGTTTAAATCTCCCTGATAATAAATCTGGGAATGAATTTTTTCACCTTCAAAACCATGGGCGATCGTCAGGCCAATCTCGTTATTCATATCAGGCAATTGCTGATAATTGTAGAATGAATTCGAATAGTAGGATGAATTTTGAGACAGAGCGATCGAGGTCTGAGCTGATAAATTCGACAGCGGAATCAGTAGTATAACGGCCATCATGACTGATAACGATTTATGATTAATTTTCATTTTAATAACCCTTATTATTAAAAAACCCTTCCGAAGGTTCAGAACCTTCGGAAGGGTGCAATGACAGTTAAATTACTTACCCGATTTGTTCTGGCGAACCGTCCCTTTTGGGCCAGTTCCGTCACATTCGCCCGTGCCAGTGCCAGCATTGAGACCAACGCCCTTGAAACCTGGGCCTTTTTGGCCATTGCGATTGCCAGCGCCAACCTTGTGGCCGAACTTGTTGCCAGTGCCATCCTGGGGTCGGACATAGTCGGGATCCTGACAATTGGGAACGCCATCGCCATCGGCATCCTGGTACTGATCATTGATACCATCGCCATCTTCATCCACAAACCCGAAGCGATTACCACGGCCTGGATTCAGTGGCTTATAGTCGGGATCGAGTCCATTGGGAATGCCATCGCCATCGGCATCAGGCGCATTGTCATTGTAGCCATCGCCATTCGCATCGACGAAGCCAGCGACTTTGTTACCTTTTGGCGTCTTGCTTTGGGCAAAACTCTCGTCGCTTAGCGTCATAAAAGCCAGAACAGCGACCGCCATCGCTACCACGGATAATTTGATTAGGTGTTTCATGATGAACCTCCTGAATTTGGTTATTAGGTAATTGGGTAATAGGGTAATTGGTTAATTGGTTACTCCTATTACGATTTGTTTTGCCCTGATTCATACAATTTGCGTGCCACAATTTTTAATGATTGCATTAACCCTTTATTTTCGTTAGAGCTGGGTTATTAAAAAATTGAACGAAACGATGATCAAAGATCAGGTCAATTCGCCCAAATGGTCGAAAAGTTCGACCAAACTCGAAGCTCAGGTATTGGTGGCAAGCCTTTCTAAACCTCAAAGATTTAGGAAAGCTGTTTTGGGGGACCAAATCGTGACGAATGTCTTGCCAAGCAAATGAGAAAGTCCTTGCATTTTTGGGGAAAAGTCAATAGATTAATATTCGATGACTACCTGGCGTGGAAATTTTAAAAATTCCAACATTCAAAATTCAACTATCAAATAATTCCTAACACCAATGAACTAATTTCCATACATCTCGGGGGATGCACCAATTGGGGTCATTGGGGATAATTGTGAATTGGGATATTGTTTGAAATTTGGAAACTGTGGTTTGTGATTTTTCGATTTTAACAATCAATGGCAATGGAAAAGGAGAAAAAAATGGTATTGGCTGAATTCTCGATGTATCCTACTGACAAAGGCGAAAGCGTCAGCCGATATGTTGCCCAGATCATCGATCATATCGATCGAAGTGGGATCACCTACAAGTTGACGCCCATGGGAACAATTTTGGAGGGATCCTGGGATGAAGTTTTTGGTTTGATCGGTGAATGCTTTAAAATTTTAGAGCCGCAAAGCAATCGCATCACCACCATCATCAAAGTGGATTATCGCAAAGGGACGGCATCTCGGATGGCATCGAAAGTCGAAAAGGTGAAAAGCATTTTGCAGCGGGAGATCGTGCATAGCTGAGATATTTGACGTACCATTTGAATTTTTAAAATGAATTTAAACCTGGTAATGAGAAAAATTTTGCCCACGAAAACCACGGAATAACGCTAAAGTGTAATCAAAAAAAATATATTCTGTGTGCTTTCGTGTGGCCTGTCCGCCTTTTTTAGGGCGGATTCGTGCGGCAATTTCGGAATTATGCTTTTCATTTTTATATTAACTCTACTTAGTCAGATTCAAACGAATGTGTCATTCCGAACAAAGCGAAGCGGAGTGAGGAATCTGTATATTTCAAGATTAATTTGTTTGATAGACAGATTTCTCTCCGCCACTCGGCGGATCGAAACGACATCTATTTATCGATGCAATCCAATAATCTTACTAAGTAGTATTAATCGATGAGGGGAAAACAATTATGAAAATCTCTTATGACGAAGAAGGGGATATATTAGAAGTGCAATTTGCGCCTGGTCAACCTAACAATCGGACAGGTATTAGTTTCACCAGTCAAATAACGGTTTTTTTTTGATGCTTCATTTTAGACAACTCTCGGCTTTGCCGCTTTAGCGTATTCAAAACTATTGGCCCTGCCAGAGTTGCCGTTAGAGGAATTGCGTCGCGTCCCTGAAGATATCCAAATTAAAGTGAAGCGGCTGCTCTCCCAATCGCCTCTCAATCATTTTCTGTATCTGGTGGATGACAAGATCGGTGTTGAAGATGTGCGAATGTCCGAATTGGTGGCAGCAGGATAAATGATTATTCATGTAGATCAATATTTGGGTTCACCAACCGAGAGAGGTCAATAAATGAAAACCATCAAAATCTTTTCCTGGAACGTCAACGGCATCCGTGCCGTGCATAAGAAAGGGAACCTGGTAGATGTTTTCCAACAACAGCCCGACATCCTCTGTCTGCAAGAAACCAAAGCCCAGCCCGATCAACTCGACGATGAAATCATGAAAGTGGCCGGCTATCACGCCTATTTTGAAGCAGGCGAACGAAAGGGATATAGCGGCGTGGCGCTTTATTCCAGGCAACAACCAGAGGAGATTAAAACAGGATTTGGCATCGAAAAATTTGACAACGAAGGCAGAATCCAGATCGCCGACTACCAGGATTTTGTGCTGTTCAATATTTACTTTCCCAATGGCAAAGGATCGAAAGAGCGATTGCAGTACAAAATGGATTTCTATGATGCCTTTCTCGATTATGTTGATAGATTAAAAAATGCTGGCCGAAAAATTGTGGTCACAGGCGATGTCAATACCGCGCACAAAGAGATCGACCTGGCTCGGCCCAAAGAGAACGAAAAAATTTCTGGCTTTCTACCCGAAGAGCGCGCCTGGATCGATAAGTTCTTGAGCCATGGCTATGTGGATACCTTTCGGATGTTCCATCAGGAGCCTGGGCAATATACCTGGTGGGATATGAAATCCCGGGCCAGGGAGCGGAATATCGGCTGGCGGATCGACTATTTTTATGTGAGCGAAAATTTCAAAGATCAGGTGAAGGCGGCTTACATTCTGCCCGAGATTATGGGATCGGATCATTGCCCCATTGGGATTGAGCTCATGCTTTAGCAGCCGCTTCCGCTAAAACGATCAGCCTCTTCTAATAAGCCGCCTGATTTTAAATATGTTCCAGATATCGGCTCCTGAAATAAACGGTCGCAAAGGACTGTTTGAGCCAGACGCGCCAGGGTACTTCAAAATCCAGTTTAACTATTTAAAAATCGGTTGATCAGTAGCCAGAGCGATTGGGTTTTTATGAAAATCTTCCATTAACGTTGTTCATCGGCTTTGGGATAACTGATATGAACTTGCACCGTCCGATTCAGAAATCGGCCTTCTGGCGTGGCATTGCTGAATAGGGGGTTGATTTCGCCATACCCCAGATAGCTCAGCCGATTCAACGGAATTTTCATTTTGCCCAAAATATCATAGGTCATTCTGGCTCGCGCGGTGGAAAGTTTCAAGTTATACTCATCGCTGCCAATGTCATCGCAGAAGCCGTAGATCTTTATCGCCGCAGTGGGATGCTCGAGGTAACGCTCGAGCACCCGTTGCAGCAAATTCTGGTTACCTTCGCTGAGCTGGGATGAATTGAAATCAAATAGCACCAGGCTGAATTTTTCAAAAACCGTATCCTGCCGGATTTCCACCAGACTGGCCAATTCCGATTTCTGTGCAATCGGCAACTGCTGATGATCGCTCTCGAAAACTTGTCCCTCACGATCGAAGATCTTGATAAAATAATCGATCCGGTAACTGCCACTGATTTTTTCGCCGGCGTCCGTGATCCAGTTCCAGTTGATGACCGATTTCGGCGTATCAAACGTCATTGTGGTCAGCGGCCCGGTTTGATCGCAAGCCTGAAACTCCCAGCGCTGCAATCCATCCGGAGCATTGATTTCAGCCATGAACGAGCCGATTTCCGGAGTATAGGTCCATTCACTTATTTCGGAGCGAATGGGTCGGAGAATATAGTAATGATCCGGGGTAATTTCGACGCGGCGGTTTTCGGCCTGGCCTTCAGGAGTGGTGAGGCTGGATTTTTTCTCGGGTAGGTTTAGAGATCGAACGGTTATTCGGCTCGGCGCAATCCCCCAGATATCTTGCAGATAACGGCTCACCGCTTCCGCTCGCTGTTGCGATAGCAAGAGATTATTCTTTTCAGCGCCGACGTTCATATTACAGCCGGTAATGGTCAGTTTTGCGGTGGTATCTTTTTGCGCCCGTTTGCCGATCACATTCAAAATGTGATAATATTTATCCAGCGGTTTTTGAATGCGCGTTTCATCAAAATCGTTTGCCTCTTCCGGCCTGGTAAAAAGATGGTATCGTTCATTCAGTTCCACTGAATTGCTGTCGAAAAACACGTAGTTCAACATAGGAAATTCATCGACGATATTTCGTGCTGCAATGCGCAGGCTGTCGCCATCGAAAGCAATTCTTCCAGATGGCGGCACGGGAAAGCGAAAGGTTACCTGGAATTCGGTAACAATTTCCCTGGATAGTGCATCAAACACCGGCATCAAATCGGTTGCCTTTTCGGCGCGAAACACCTTGCCCTGGGGAGTCATCCGGGCAATTTGGGTCAACGCTTCATTTAGCTCCCGCACCTGACTATAGTCGATGCAATAGGTAGTGATCCCGCTGGCCGCCACTTCCTGAAGCACCCGATTGAAGCCAAATCGACTGCCCAAATCCTGGCCATCACTGAACACGATCATCACCCGGAGCAAATTCGGGGGCAGGCTTTTTAGCTGTTGCAAACCGACCAGGATCATATCATTGAGATAAGTTCGTGTGGTTAAACCTCGAGTGCTGTAACTCCAGCGCACAAAATCCATGACGCGCTGGATATCCTCTGAAAAATTGAAGTGCTTCACGTTCACCAATTGGTCATCTATTTTGCCGGTGAACCTGATATCTTTATTATTGCTTTCATCAAACAGTACGACACTGATACGGCTCTTGCCCTTCAAAGCAGCTAACAGCAAATTGACGCTCGATAGCAGCTCTTTTACCGATCCCTGCATGGAAGCGCTATTATCCAGCGCCAGAACCACATTTAGATTTGTCTCGACGGTTGATTGAAGCGGCGTGACTTTTATAATCCGAGCCGACTTCCCATCACGGGTGATGGAGACCTGATTCGGTTGTAACTCTCTGAAAGCTGTTCCTGCTTTATCCATCACTCGCAAAATCAAATTGCTCGAATCCCGGACGATAAATCGGATACTCCCAACTTCTTCCTGGGTATGGCTAATTTTGACCTGCAGCGAATCGGTTTGGGCGGGAACAGTAGTTATTGTGGAGACTAACAAAAGAAGCGAGACCACGAAAACAGGATAGCATTTCATCGCAAATTCCTCCTCCAAAGTTCTGAGAATATCATCAGTATGAATATATAGCTTTTTTAATATTTGTCAAGCACAAAATTAGATACTGCGAAAAAGATCAGTTATAGGCAGACTGGCCGCCCGCTTAAAAATGGAATGCTTCCAAAATTTCAAAAAGTTAAACGATCGGTCAGCATTACTGTCCATTCAGAAGTGAGGTTTTGCGATACGGCCCAAGATATTTCTGAATCCCAATCATGTTGAGTTATAAAGCCACACCCTGGCGTGGCCATTGTTCGATCAAAAGAAATTTGATTTGACCCAATGATGGAACAATTTGGGTGTTGGATGAAGTGAAGTGCGTGCTTTGAACGAGACTTTTTCTAGTGCCGCCGGCGCGCGCCATAGTAACATATTAAAAATCCCGATAGCGGTGACCCTATTCCCTTCTTGAAAAGCACTCTTGTCCAAAATGGAATTTCTCGTTTAGCACTTTAGACAACAAAACGAGAATAAGGTTAAATTGTGAGTAGCTAAGCCTGGTTACTAAGCTGAATAAAGTTATCTGAATTGGTCTCGTATGTCTTGCTGATTAAAACCTTAGTGCTTCATTTCAAAAATTCTCGTAGAGTTTTAGATATGGAATTAAGGCGTCAGCCTTTTACGGATTTAAGGCGTGAGCCTTTTATGGATTTAAAACGTCAGCCTTTTACGGGATCAAGGCTTAAGCCCTTTTAGTAAACCTACAAAAAATTATTAACTGCTGTGCTTAGAAACATATCAAAATTCGTTATAGCAGTAACCTTATTTCCCTCTTGAAAAACACTCTTGTCCAAAACAGAATTCCTCATTGAGGAAATGGAATAGCAAATTATAATCTACCAAGCGGCGTTTGGCGTCAACTTAGGTATTGGTCATGCCACCAGGACTCGAAGACACAAAAAGCTCCGATCGCAATTTATAAAATATGTCAAAAAGCACTCCGTGGTCATCGAATTCTTTGGCCAAAGCTTCGTTTCATAAGATGATGGGTTGCAGACTGATTTGCGTCGTTCTGCCTTTGTGGCCAGCATCATCTTAAAATGATGGACTAAATTTTGAAAAATTAGGCGCTGGCTTTCTGCTTGTCTAAAAGATGAGCAAAAATTTCAGCTTGATTTTTACTAAAATAATCATTAGATTTCAATGTCTTCATTTCAGAAAATTTTGAACAAATCACGATTGGGTGGCGCGATGGATTCTTTTGTCTCCCAGGAATTGAAAATTACGTCGATTTCATTTCCGATAACTGATCGCTGAACCCCAGAGCCTTATTCGGAAGGTTGATTACAACAGGCTTGCGACTTTTTTTTGGAAAAATACCTGCGTGAGTTCAAAAAGAAAGAATTAAAAAACATTACGAAGAATTTTACAGCACAATGACGGTGCAGGATAAGGAAGAAGAAATGGAATTGATTAGAGATTTCGCTTTTTCAGATCGGGAACTGGAGCTTTATTTACAAGCTGAAAAAGTGATCTATAAAAATTGAAAACCTACAAAAGACAGGCGATGATTGATTAAACAATATCATCGCCTTTTGTTTTCACTTACCGATATGCGACTTCACATCTTATTAAAAAAAGCACCTGGATCTCTTAAATCATCTTGCACGACAGCCTGGTTCTATTTACTAAAATTTGTTTCATGAATTCGGAGGAGAGTTATGACCAAAAAACCTTTAGGCGTCGGCTTTGTCGGCGGTGGCTTTGTGGGAAAATTTCATATCCGTTCCTTTGTTGGCGTCCGTGATGCGGATGTACTGGGCATTGTCGGAGCGCCCAATGATAAAACCGCGGAAGAGGCGGCTGCCCTGGCCAAAAAACTAAATGTGGGCGATGCGAAGCCTTATAAAACCATCACCGACATGGTGGCGGATCCGAATATCCACGCGATCTGGATTTGCTCGCCCAATTTCACCCGCATCGAAGTGATGGAAGAAATTGCCCATGCGGTGCAAACAGGCAAGGGCGAACTCATCGGTGTTTGCTGTGAAAAGCCGCTCGGCAGAAATGTGGCTGAGGCAAAAAAAATGTTAGAGCTGGTTCAAAAAGTCGGCCTGCTGGATGGCTATCTGGAAAACCAGTGCTTCTCACCCACCGTGGTACGGGGCAGAGATATTGTCTGGGCGCGGGGCGCGGCCACTACCGGCCGACCCTACCTGGCTCGTGCGGCTGAAGAGCACAGCGGGCCCCACATGCCCTGGTTCTGGGAAGGATCGTTGCAGGGCGGCGGCGTGTTGAACGACATGATGTGCCATTCGGTGGAAGCGGCTCGATTCATGTTGACGCCGCCAGGCGCGGATCGAAATGTGTTGAAACCACTGAAGGTGACGGCTTATACCAATTGTCTCAAATGGCAGGATCCCCACTATGTAAAAATTCTATCCCAAAATAGCCAGGGGAAGTTGGCTTACGACAAGCGCCCGGCCGAAGATTTTGCCCGATCTTTGGTCGAATACCAGGATGAAAAGGGCAACAAATTGGTGGTGGAAACAACCACGTCCTGGTGCTATGTGGGCGCTGGATTGCGGCTCAGCATGGAACTGTTGGGTCCGGAATATGCTCTGCAAATCAACACGCTGGATGCAGGATTGAAAGTCTTTTTCAGCCGTAATGTGAAAGGTTCGGCTGGCGAAGATTTGGTCGAAAAGCAAAACGCCGAAATGGGGATGATGCCCATCGTCAGCAGCGAGGAAGCAGAATACGGCTACGAGGCTGAAAATCGGCACATGGTGCAATCGTTCCTGGCCGGGAAGCGGCCCATGGAGACCTTTGCCGATGGCGTCAATGTCACTGAATTGCTAATGACCGCCTACATGAGTGCGGAACAGGAAAAGACCATCCCGTTCCCGCCGCCAGGGCTGGATAAATTTATTCCGGCAGTGGCGAAAGGCGAGTGGAATCCGAGAAAATAAAGAAGACGAGGAAGATGGAGTCCACTTTCAAAGTGGACTCCATCTTCCCGTATTGGATTGATGGAGTGTTGGAAAAACTGACATCCCCCCTTGCCCCCCTTCAAAGGGGGGAATAAGAGGCAAAATCTACTTTCAAAGGGGAAAATAAAATTCAAAATCCCCTTTCAAAGCTGGAAATATGAGTCAAAATCCCCTTTCAATGGGGGAAATATGAGTCAAAGCGCCGCTTCAAAGGGGAAAATAAGAGTCAAAGTCCCCCCGCCATTTGGCTGGCGGATTTAGGGGGATGTTAATAGCTCATTAACGCTAAATATGTTCAATAGCCTGCCATACCATCACTCCGTCACTCCTGAACTCCATTACTCCCAAAAAAATTTGAGGTGAAAAATGAAACTTTGGCTATCCTTTTTTGTGACAATCATCCTTCTCATTTCTTGCACCCAAAAAAATCAACAAGAAACCGTTGCCAACAAAGGTAAGGCTGTGGTAACTGACTATCAAACCGTCAAAATCAAACCCTTCCCCATCGCCGTCCAGTGCTGGACATTTCGGAAATTCACATTTTTTGAAACGCTGCAAAAAGTCAAAGACCTGGGCATCAAGTATCTGGAAGCCTATCCGGGGCAGGCACTGAGCAGCGAGCTGCCCGATGTCCGGTTGGACCACAATCTCAGTGACGACCAATTGCAACTGGTGAAGAATAAATTGAATGAACTGGGAATCACGCTGGTCAATTACGGCGTGGTAGACCTGGGCCGGGACGAGGCCAGCATGAGCAAAGTATTCGATTTTGCCAAAAAAATGGGCATTACTACAATCATGGCTGAGCCAGAATTTGAGGATTTTCCATTGGTGGAAAAGCTGGTGCAGCAATACAATATCAAAGTGGCGGTTCATAATCATCCTCAGCCATCGCGCTATGCGCTGCCAGATACGGTTTTAAAGTACGTCAAAAATCTGGACCAGCGGATTGGTTCTTGCGCTGATACGGGACACTGGCTGCGTTCGGGCGTCGTTCCTGTGGAAGCACTGCGCCTATTGAAAGGCAGAATTCTGAGCACCCATTTGAAAGATCTGAACGAATTCGGCGTGCGAGAGGCCTACGATGTTCCGTTTGGACAGGGCGTTGCCAATATTCATGATATTCTGGCGGAGTTGACCTTGCAGGACTACCAGGGCTATCTGGTGGTCGAGCATGAGAACGAAGCCGAGGTGATGAATCCGTCCCCTTCAATTTCAACAGGCCTGGAATATATCAAACGCATCACGTCATTTGAGGAGAAATAAATATGCTGAGAAAAAATCACCTTCCCCATCTGGCCCTGGTATTATTTATTTGCGCAGGCGCGTTGCTGAGCTGTTCGAGAAAATCCGAGTGGATAGTTCTGTTCGATGGCCGTTCGACCGATGCCTGGCGAGGTTTTCAACGGCAAGATTTCCCGGCTGGCGGCTGGCAAATTGACAATGGCTCATTGAAGACCGTTGTCAGCGGCGATCGCTGCGACCTGATCACCAGAGACCGCTTCAAAGATTTCGAGCTTAACGTGGAATGGCGTGTTTCGCCAGGCGGGAATAGCGGTATTTTCTATCGGGTTACTGAAGATTATCCCGCGGTGTGGCAATCGGCGCCCGAGATGCAGGTGCTGGACGATAGCCTTCACAATGATGGGAAAGATCCCAGGACCTCGGCGGGGTCACTGTATGGTCTGATCGCCCCGACGAATAAAGTGCTAAAACCAGTGGGCGAATATAACCACGCCCGAATTCTTGTGAGAGGGGATCATGTCGAGCACTGGCTCAATGGCCTCAAAATTCTGGAGTATGAATTGGGAAGTAATCAATTGCAAAACTTGATTGCCGAAAGCAAGTTCAAAGATTTCTCGGGATTCGCTAAGGCCAAAGAGGGATACATTGCATTGCAGCATCATGGCGAAGAGGTGTGGTATCGGAATATCACGATTCGTAAATTAGAATAGCAACGAGATTCAAATTATCGACCATCTTCTTAAGCGACCCGAAACTGCATTCGAGAAACTTGCGCAGGCTATCTTGAATGTTGTCCTTAGCGCTGGGGTTAAAATGGATTCAAATCGACAGGAGAAGCGATGAACCACTTCAAGTTGACGCTGCTTGTAATATTTGGCACTGCTCTAATTCTCTTTTTCATCGAATGTGCGACAGACAAGGAGACCCATTCCATGAAACTCGAAAAACAGCCTTTTGGAACCACCGAAGACGGCACGGCCGTAGACCGCTACACACTGTCCAACGCCAACGGCATGAAAGTCCAGATCACCAACTACGGTGGTATTGTGACTTCGATTCTGGTGCCTGATAGAAACGGCAAGCTGGCAGATGTGGTGCTGGGCTATGATAATCTCGATGGCTATCTCAAAAACAACCCCTATTTTGGCTGTATTGTCGGTCGCTACGGCAATCGCATTGCCAGGGGAAAATTCAAAATCGATGGCAAAGAATATTCGTTGGCCACCAATAACGGCCCGAATCATCTCCACGGTGGCATCAAAGGATTCGATAAGGTCGTATGGACCGCAAAGGAGATTCACGGCCAGCAGACCGTTGGATTGGAATTGAGCTATCGGAGCAAAGATGGCGAAGAAGGATATCCCGGCAATTTAGCCGTTACCGTTGCCTACACGCTAACCAATGACAACGCACTGAGAATCGATTACCAGGCCACCACCGATCAGCCGACTATCTGCAATTTGACCAATCACTCGTATTTCAATTTAAAGGACGCCGGCGCTACGCCCATCCTGGATCATGAACTGCTGCTGGATGCCGACTATATCACGCCGGTGGATTCCACCCTCATTCCTACCGGCAAGTTGCAACCGGTGGCTGGTACCCCATTCGATTTCAAGACGCCCACCGCCATCGGTGCTCGCATCGATGCTGCGGATGAACAAATCCGCTTTGGCCGGGGCTATGATCACAACTTTGTGCTCAACGGCCAGCCTGGCAAATTGCGGCTGGTGGGGAGGCTCAGCGAGCCAATATCGGGTCGCGTGCTGGAAGTTTGGACCACCGAGCCCGGGATTCAGTTCTACTCGGGCAACTTTCTGGACGGCAGCATTACTGGCAAAAATGGCACTGTTTATCAATTCCGGCATGGCTTATGCCTGGAGACACAGCACTATCCCGATTCGCCCAATCAGCCCAATTTCCCCACCACGGTTTTGAAGCCCGGGGAGAAATATCAGACCACCACAATCTACAAATTTTCAATCCAGTAACGGAGCGACCGGGCATGAATCAAAAATAACATTTCTTTGCATCGGGCAGAACCAACTCAACGGATGTCCCCTACCCCGGATCTGTCCGTTGGGTTGGTTCCATCCGTTGCTGCCCAATTGGGATGGCTGGAAGCATTCTGGGCAATCTATTTCTAAGACAATTTCCAGTTGTTGCAACACACCACTTTTAAATTGGAGATAAAAATGAAAATTATCAGACAATCTTTGGTACAGATGTTATTCATCATGATTTTCATCTCTGGCACGCAATCGAATTCACTACCTGATTCACCGCTTGACCAATCACCTACCCAGCAGATCGCCCAGGTGCCCGACAAAAATTATATCCCCCTCTTTAATGGTCGGGACCTTACGGGCTGGAAAGGTCTGGTGGGCGATCCGGTGAAACGGAGCCAGATGTCGCCCGAGGAACTGGCGCGGGCGCAGGTCAGCGCCGATTCGATCATGAAAGCACACTGGCGGGCCGAAGATGGCCTGCTGGTTTTCGATGGGCAGGGATTTCATCACATTTGCACCGCCAAAGACTATGGAGATTTCGAACTGCTGGTGGATTGGAAGATCAATAAGAACGGCGATAGCGGCATCTATTTGCGTGGCTGCCCGCAGGTCCAAATCTGGGATCCGGCCCAATGGCCCGAGGGATCGGGCGGATTGTACAACAACCAGAAGCATCCCAGCAAGCCACTAAAATGCGCAGATAAGCCAGTGGGTGAATGGAACACCTTTCGCATCCGCATGATCGATGACCGGGTGACCGTGGATTTGAATGGCGAACGGGTGGTGGACAATGTGGTGATGGAGAATTATTGGGAGCGCCACAAACCCATTTACCCCTGGGGACAAATCGAGCTGCAAGCCCACAATACGCCGCTTTATTTCCGAAATATCTTCATCAAAGAGCTGCCTCGCAAAAACGACTGGCGGCCGCTGTTCAATGGCAAAAATCTGAAAGGTTGGACCGGCGCAACCGATAGCTATCTGGTTGAAGATGGAAAAATCGTCTGCCCCGAACATGGTGGTGGCAACTTGTACACCGAGGAGGAATTTGGCGATTTCATCTTTCGCTTCGAATTCAAGCTTACGCCGGGAGCTAATAATGGCCTGGGCATTCGAGCCCCGCTGGAAGGCGATGCCGCCTATGTCGGGATGGAGCTGCAAATTCTGGATGATTCGGCTGAGGGATACCAAGATTTGAAGCCCTACCAGTATCATGGCTCGATCTATGGGGTGGTTCCGGCCAAACGCGGTTTTCAAAAGCCCGTTGGGGAATGGAATTTTCAGGAAGTGATTGCCCGAGGTCGCCAAATCACCGTCCATCTCAATGGCGAGACCATTGTGGATGTGAATCTCGCTGCCATCAAACAGTCAGCAGATGGCAGGGATCATCCCGGGCTGAAAAGGAAGAAGGGACACATCGGATTTTTGGGCCACGGTTCGAGGGTGGAGTTTCGGAATATCATGATTAGAGCATTAAAGTAGAATACTCATTATCACCGCAAGCGATCAGGGGGCAAACAAAAGAGAGCAGCGAAGACTTATCATTTGCCATTCTCTTGTGACTTATTGAGGGGTGAACTCTGAAAGTTCACCGACCAACCGCCCAAAAGCTTTGGAAAAATGTCACCGATTTTGGTTGCAATTTTGCCGTCGTTTGCCTTTAACTACTTTTAGCAATCAATAGAATATGATTATCAAAGAAACCTATTATTTCGCTGCCCCGGGCCCGCAAAACACCGACCTCGTTATCCAGGCGGCCAGAAAGCGCATCCAGGAACTGGACATTCAACACGTGGTGGTTGCATCCACGACCGGCGCCACGGCCCTGAAAGTTTGGGAGGCATTGCAAGACATCCACCTGGCAATTGTTTGCGTGGGGGAACACTACGGCTTCTGGGGGGGTGATGCACAAAAATTTTCCGATGCAACTCGGCAGGGATTAGAAAACAAAGGCGTCAAAGTATTTATCGGCTCACACGCCCTCAGCGGGGTGGGCCGAGCGATCACCAATAAGTTCAAAGGGATCAGCCATACCGAAATCATCGCCTATACCCTACGCCAACTGGGACAGGGGATCAAGGTTTGCGTGGAGATCGCCATTATGGCCGCTGATGCCGGGTTGATCCCTACCGATCGTGAAGTGGTGGCAATTGGCGGAACGAGCAAAGGGGCTGACTCGGCTGTGGTGCTCAAGCCAGCCCACATGCACAATTATTTTGATCTGGAAATTCGGGAAATAATTGCCAAGCCGAGGCAGAACGCCTGATGGCATGAAGCAATCGGCTTGGCTTCGATCACTGTGCGAACTCATAGCTGATTTTTTTGATCCGACCACGCCAATAGGGCTTATCCCCGTCGGGAAGGATCCAGGCCACCTCGCCCTGGGTAGGAACCAGCATGCCGTCGCGCAGTTCATAGTGGCTCCAGCGGCCTTCCCAGGGCGTTGGAATCACCGTTCCGGCCACGGTGCGCCCGCGAGCTGCGGCATAAGCCGACTCGATCACACCGCTTTCGTTAAAGCGAAACAGCAGGGTCATAACGATGTCGCCATCTTGCAAGGTCGCTCTGGCAGTGGTATCAGAGACCGCCTCCCACTTTACCCCTTGACCGGGCAGCAATGCGGTGGGATACCAGGCCGTCTCGGCGAAGCAGCGCATCAGTTCACCCTCGGCCACTTCTTTCGTGCCAATCATTTTTACAATGGAGAAAAGACCAAACAGCGATCCATGAAGGATACCTTCTCCGGCGATATAGGCATCGTGCACGCGCACGGCCAGTCCTGGCGCCATTTTAATGCGCGCGTCCCAATCGAATCCCGGACGCTGAGTGATCACACGTTGAGCCGAGGTGAACCCTTTCCAATTGTCGCCGGTCTCGCTCATATTAAAGGTGCCTTCGTGCTCGATATTCACCGCCAGGACTATCGGCTGCCCGTCCTTCAAAACCGTACGAAAATAGTGTTGAACCGGTTCTGGCAGGCCGATCAACTCATCCTGGCTGAATATTTTTTTCACTGGAGCGATCCGTGCCGCCTCCAGCCGGGCATGCATTTCTTTTGTTTGGGAACGCCAGCGAATATCTCCGTAGAGAAGCGCAATCGCGATGACCACCGCCAGCCCCAAAATTATTATCAGAAAAATTTTCCACATATCATTTTATCCTTTCAATTAAAGCGTTTTCCAACCGAGATAGATTATTTATAGTTAAATGACCGGCATTGGAAATTGTTTATCAAGACGTACGGCGGTCATCAGGCACTCGCTTATCTTATGATCGCTTCTTTTTGGGAGGAAGTTTCCACTGGCCGCGATCAAAGAGGTGTGGCACGAGACTCTTGCGCAAACCTGCAAGTGTCACCATATCCGAGAATGACGATGGCGATCAAACTCTGGCCCGAGGCCCGAATATCGGAAGGGTCGACCTTGTCATATCTCTCATCCGAATCCATGAATGAAAATTTTTTCCAACAAAAGCAACGATGTCGTGCAAGAGGATTGAATAGTAAAAAAGCTTTTCTCAAGATACAATCGATGAAGCCTTGTATCGGAATCGCAAAACAAAATCTCCTCGGCTGTGGCTGCTAATTTTTCCCGATTAATGTTTTCTTTCATTCGCTATTCCAGTTCGATTCATAAGCTTAGTGCTTGATTTCGAAAAGCCGTGTAGGGTTTAAAAACATCCGACTATTAAAAGAAACATCCCGTTTAGCAGGATCAATTCCTGCTGGCTTTGACTATTTCAACTTCGTGAGATGGAGTTAGCGTGATAACCCTAAAATGCTCCCGCATGAAATTATGAAATGATGTACCAAATTC
>CAZYNP010000073.1:0-26932 GCA_964647995.1 uncultured Cytophagia bacterium | reverse complement strand
GATAGCGGACGAGGAGAATCGGCTTTTTGAATTTGAGCGCGGCAGTCCATTCGGGTTTGCAGTTCGATTCGTCGGTGACGCTATCGCGCGACATGACGAAAATCAAACTGTCGCCGTCACGAATCGCGTCGCGGATTTGCGTGTCCCAATCGCGCGCGGGCGCGTGCAGGTCGCGGCGAAAAATCCAGATGGGAAACGACGGCGGACCCGCTTGCAAATCGTCCGCGAGTTTGAGCGCAAATTCTTCGGCGTCCACCGCCGAGTAGGAAATGAAATGATGTCGTTCGAGCATCGGTGGCTCCGTTGGTCATCGTCAGCGATTCTTTTCTAAGCATACCCTTGCCAAGGTTTCCAACCTCGGCAAGGCTTTATATCCACAGCTATTTTGCTTTGAACTTATTTTTGATCCCAATCTTTATTGCCGTATAGACCAATGCCCAGACAAATCCCACCAGGATAGCATTCTGCCAAAAAATTGTCATAAATTTGTTGGAGATGATATTGAAAATGAGACAGCCAATAGTAATGACCACAAAGTAGTTCATGAATTCAGCAAGATATTTGGTAGCACTCATGTTAACCTCCTGTTTGTTTTGTTAAAATGTAAGACATGAAATGATAGATGATTTCGCTTCTGGCTTTGGCTTTTCGTATTTGACTTCTCATATCTCGCATCTCCGCTTGACATTTCACCTGTAATGTTTATGCGCCAAGCGCGCTGCCCTATGCCATTTGAACAATGCTAAATTTTTAAGATCGGAATAGAATTGTCGCTGGAATGATAAGCAATGCAATTCAAAGAAAAACCCGGGTAGGCCTGCTGAAATGTTTTATAAGATGAGTGTCGAAATCCCTTGTCTGAAAATTTGATCTCATAAGCTTTGCCAGTGCCAAAAGTTTCGGTGACAATAAAATCAACTTCATTCTTATCCGCTGTGCGCCAGAACCTGATTTGATCTTTGGAATATAATTCACCCAATCGAATAAAAATGTAGTTTTCGATCAACTGACCTTTGTCTTCACGTTCGATAAAGTTATGAAACCTATTTAATAGCTTATTTCTGATACCCAAATCATGAAAATAGACCTTTGGCATTTTGGTGATTTCCTTTCTCAGGTTTTGATAAAATGCGGGCAAGAGATCGACATAAAAACATTTTTGTAGGACATAAAGGTACTTTTCCAGAGTACGCTGATTCAGGCCAAGTGTGCCTGACAATTCGTTTTTGTTAAGGAGCTGTCCAGCCTGGGCAGCCAATAGCGCACATAAATTATAAAATTTTAGTTCCTGCTCTATTTTGGATTCGTAAATATCTTTCTTAAGGAATGAATTGATCAGCTCTTCCAGGTATTTTTCTTTATTATCTTTTTCAAGGGCGACTCTAGGATAACCTCTATACGTTAAATATTCGTTGAAATAGAATAGCAGGTCATTATAAAAACTGGAAATATATTGATCATCTTCCCTGATCAGATTCAATTCTTTTCTCAATTCTTCGGCATCCTTGAAAGACAAAAATTCAGGAAAACTGAGTGGTTTGAGATGAAAAAGTCTCTTTCTACCAGCGAGAGAATCAGTAAATTTTATGTCTAAATAAAAAGCACTACTTCCAGTAGCGATAATCTTTAAATTTTGTTGATAGGTATCAAATAGATATTTTAAAAAATTGGAAGGATTTTCAGCATATTGAATTTCATCAATAAAGACTATAATCCTCCTCTGATGCTGGGATAATAAGGGATTTTCTGGATGTCTGGCATAATGAAATAAATTTTCAGGATCAACATTGATTTCATGGAGAATTTTTGAATTCTCCAAAGAAATATAATACACATCAGAATATGATTTTTTTAATTCGGTATACAGTTGTTGGATAAGCGTGGTTTTACCAACCTGTCGTGCCCCAATGATGATTGAATATTCTTTTTTATCCAAGTGCTGGATTACCTGATGATATAAGTCTCGATCTTTGATCATTTGAATTTGCCTTTTTAAATTGAACCAAAGCAATCTTCGATAAATAATGTATGGCACTACATGAAATATCGGATATTTCGTGTATTAATATACAAAAATCATTCAAAATGTCGATTAAAATTTTAAGCTCTTTGGGAATGCTCATTTGTCTATGTAGAACATCAAAAGAAAATCGGCAGAAAATTAGCTTTTGTCTTTTCGCTTCTGGCTCCATTGGCAATCCTTGAGAAGGTAAGTAACCTTTTTAAGGATTCATTTCACTCTTTTATAGCAGAATGATTGATAGCAGAGTTATTTTTAATTATTCTGTTGTAAATAATCCTGCTACAAACAATGATGCTATAAATGATTCTGTTTGCCCTCCGGCGTTTCAGCAGGCTCAGATTCTTTCAACTCAAAATCAACCAGATGATAGATTTTTTCGAGGGGGATTTCGAAATCGATTTTTGCAAATGTTAAAATGGCCTGGTTATCGTTATAATCCGTCAGCGTCCATTTGCCCTGAGTGTTGGTGTAAAATTGATCGACATGGACGCTGTAATCGTCAATCAAAATATGTTCCTGAAAGCTGGGGATCGAGCGATAAAATTGAAATTTTTTGCCGCGGTCATAAGCCTCAGTCGACTTAGAAATGACCTCGATGATAATGAGTGGATTGAGAATGACATCGGTTCGACCCGGGTAAAATTGGGGTTTGTCACAAATGATCATCAAGTCAGGATAGGTAAATAAATCCAGTTCCTCAATCCATAATTTCACCTCGGTCGCGAAAGAGCGACATTTATGACGCGGATGGGTCTGGTTCAGTTGGGATATGACATTGGTAATAATTTGATTGTGGTTGACTGATCCTCCCGCCATGGCAAAAATCTCGCCCTGGTAGTATTCGCTCTTATATTCAGCAGCGTCTTCCAGCGCCAGATATTCTTGAACCGTGAAGTATTTTTTTGCTAAATAGGGCATAATGATTTACTTTAATTGGCAAAAAATTTAATGACTTAAAAATAACGAATGTCCATCAGAAAATCAAGTATTTTGTTATCGCCATACGAAACGCGTGGATGGATTTTGATCTTCTAAATATCAAGAATTCCGCCAGCAGATGGAAGACAAACTGAATTTGGCATTTGGCAATTGGCATTTGGCTTTTCATTTATTAGCTCTGCCGTTTGCCATTTCACCTCTCCGATGCTCCGTTTCCAGATAAAATCCGCGAGGACCCACGTCATCTGCGTTATATTGGGGTGTCTATTCAGAATAAAACTCAATCATCCGCTGGATGGCCCACTGGCAGACCAGGCAGAACTTGCGCTCGCGATTGCCGAACATGAGGCAGTTCATCATGGGCCGATACAGGCCTTTGGCCGAATAGCCCGCCCCTTCGAACGCACCGACCTTATCCTCCAGATGGCGGTACTTCTCTCGCCATTGATCCATTTTCTTGTTCACCGCATCGATTTTCTTCTGAAGCTCCGCCCGAACTTTTTCGATCTTGGCTTTGGCGGCTCCCGATTGTTCGAGCTGGGCCAGTTGCTCTCTCATTTCTTTTCGACTCTTCTGAAGCTCGGCCTGCAACGCCTCGAATTCGTCTTTGCCCCAATCCGTCGGGACGGCAATGCCTGGCGACAGCAGCGCTTTCCATTTGATGTTTTCGGGATCCAGCAGCGCGGTGATGTTGGGATCGGTCGGCTCCACGCCTTTGGGATAAAAATCATTGTAAGCCACATCCGAGGTGTAATACTCATCGCCCAGCCCGGCGAACGAATGGCCGAACTCATGGATGAACACGTTCAGGCTCAATTCATTATCCACCGTGGAGACGCCATAGAAATTGTAAATGCCACCGCCACCGTAGCGCGAGCTATTGACCAGAATGAAAACGGCATCGTACGGCACGCAGGCGGCAATGTCGCGGATCGATTTGGTATCTTCGGTGAGCAGATAGCGATCCAAATCCAGCGCGTTGAACGAGGCATTGACAATGGTCTCTTTGTAAATGCCTTCGCGCGGTTGATCCACGCCGCTCTCGGCTGAGGGTCGGAACACCCCGTAAATATTGAACCGATCTTTCAAGCGGTCATAGGGCGCCACTTCGAACAGCGCTTTCATGAATCGATCCACATCCTGTTTGAATTTGTCGAACTCCTGCGCCGTGTAGCCCTCGGCAATCCAGGCGAGATCGACTTTGGTGTGGGGATGGCCATTCTTGAGGGCTTCGTAAACTTGATCGCCCGAATGATTGCGCTCTTTGTGAATGTGATAATCGGCAGGATCAATACGCTGCTGAAATAGCGGCTGGAGAATGTTTTCCCGATTGCGCTTTTCCAGCACCAGGAAAATCGGCTTCCGCGGATAAGGGATCAATGCCGTTTCGCGGTAGGTTCGTTTCACGCCGCCAATCGCTGGACTGGTAGTGGTGTATTCTCCAAAGTAGCTGGCAAAGCCGCGGGAATAAATGAGCCGGTTGGAGGCGACATCATACACTTTGATTTCATACTTGCCATTGTTAAAATGATCAATCACATTTTTCGGATTGCCCGGCCAGATGCCCTGTTGATACATCTGGTCAATGGTCACCCACTCTTCTTTCGCATCACCAATGTGGTAGTAATCGACGCGTAGTGTTTGGTCGAGAAAGAATTCATCGAAATTTACCTGGCCTTGCGCCGGCAGAATCAATGCCCAGAACAGCAATAATCCCAAACAGACTAACTTTCTCATAACAGCCTCCGGAAATTTGGATTCGTTTGCAGTGACTTTGGTCTCGGGTTAAAAATGAATTGGCGGTCGTCGGCGACGGTCGCGCGTTCCAATCTCATTCGCCTAACGCCTCCAATCGTTTCACCGCTTGCAATTCAGAGGAACAGTTGTTCACTCCCACCAATTTATTCCTGGTCTGGATCACTCCAACCACGCCCTGATAGGGTATGTTTTTGAACAAAATCGGCCTTTTTGATCGGGTGGACTGCTGCCACTTCTGGCCTAACCGATGCCATATTGCCTCAGTGGAAGCCTCCGGAGTTGGCAGGATGATAAAATATTGAAAGAGGCCATCCCCGTCGCGATATCTGGCGTGGATGCAGTTGGTTAGTTCGGCCATGCCCAAAAAGCGGACGCGCGTGAATCCGGCCGAACCGGCGATCAGATCCCTGGTGGGTAGCCATTGTAGTTCGGCAGGAAAATCGCATCTGCCCGGCAGCGCTGCGGCGATGGCGGCCAACAGCCGGCTGCCAGAGGAGTCCGATAGTTCTCCTTCGAATACGTTCACTTTGACATAATAGGCATCTTTTAGCAGCAGGCATTGAAACGGCGGCGAAACAATGGCCTCAGTGCCCCATTTTAGCCCTGGCGCATCGGGCGGTCGTTCGACCTGGTAGATGCCAAAAGCATTCAACGGCGAGCCCATGTCATAAATATCCACCGTTATCTTGAGGCTATCGGTCGCAAAATCCCTGGTGCGAAGCAGTCGAAAACCGTAATCCAGGAATTGATCAGCGGCGCCGTCGATGTATTCATATAAATTTTCAGCCCCATAGCTGGTCACCTCACTCAATGGTTGCCAACCCTGAATCTCTGGAAACTCATCCTCCCAGAGCGGCTGGTAGTACATGAACAGCGCAAGACAGATAAAGATATTTCTCATAAAAATCAACCTCCTGACTGCAACCCCGATTTAGGATTTTTCTTAGCCAACTGGTTTCAGTTCCCACCTAAACCAGCGACAAAAGCGAATGGGCATGAGATAGCTTAGCGGGAATGTCGATCTGGTAGGGGCAATATTGCAGACAAGGTGCACCGCAGCCAGCGCAGTGAGTGGCATTTGGCGCCGTTAGCGACGCATATTGCTGCATGGCATATTTTTCCAGCCCCTGGAATTCAAAATAGTAGACATAGCGCATAATCGTGTTCACTGGTACTCCGTGCGGACAACCGGCAGCACACTGTTGGCAGCCATGGCGGCAATAGTCACGATTGAAAGCCAGTCGATACTGATCCAGAAAATCCATTTCCAGTCGCGATAATTTCGTGCCGGAAAGGGGTACCATCGTTTCGATGAAATCGAAATCGGTAAACGAAACGCAGGTCGTATGCATATCGGGATTCTGGAGCACCCAGTGGATGCTGGTAGCTCGCAATTGATCCCGGCTGGAGATCTGATATTTTTCTAAAAACGGCTTTGTCTTCTCGAAATTCGACTGCTGATCTTTCAAGCGCTGGCGCACTCGTTCGATGGCCTCCTCTCGTGTGGCCCCGCGCTTCATCAGGCGATCAATGGTTTCCTGCTGCGATGGGGTTGGATTTTCGGGATCGAAAGATTCCACCTGGAAGACGCCGGGCGCAGTTTTCATGGCCGTGGTGCCAACCTTGTTATTTTTGCACGCAGCTAAGATCTTGTCGCCGGCTTCCTGATTCATGAAATTATACACCAGGAGCATCACGTCAAATCGGCCATCCTCGGCTGCCGCACATAGCACCTTTTCCATGCTATCACCGTCATTGCCGCGCGGGCCATGGCTGGAGAGGCCGCTGAATTTGACCCGTCCCTCGGATCGCAGTCGGGCAATAGCGGCATGGTAGCCGGCATGATCGAGGTCGGCAATGCGGGTGACGCCGTGCATGAACAGCGCATCGACGTATTCGGTTTGCAACCGCTGCTGAGACTTTTGAAATCGCTCCAGAATGCTTTGCTCTGATTCGCCGGGCGAAATCGGTAGCTTGGTGCTGATGAATACCTTTTTTCGATCCATGAATTTTAGCGCTTCGCCCAAAGTTCGTTCTGCGCCGCCATTGCCGTAGCCCTCCGCCGTATCGAAATAGTTGATGCCTTTTTCATAGGCATAACGCACAATGGAAGCATCGATATTCCGATTCGTGCCCATGCCGATATCCGAAACCTGGAAACCAGTTCGCCCCAGCGTCCGGTAGGCCTTGATTTTTGTAGCCGGGATCGCTTCCTGGTGCGATAGCCGACCCCTAACTGGCCACAGTTCCCAGGTGGTTCCTGCTACCAGCGCACTACCAAATTTAAAAAAGCTTCGTCGCGAAATCGATCGTTCGGACGGTCCAGTGCCTTTGATATTGCTCATAAATTCACTCCTTCCTGTATTGAGTTTTGAAAGATAAAAAACGAGGCTTGCTCCATTATCCTGCGCCGCCTGAAGCGCCACCAGCACCAGCGCCACCACCCGCCGCGGCGCTGCCACCAACACCCGCCGCGCTGCTCATGGTTGCGCCCATTGAGGCCACCATGGAGGAAACCGACTCGGCAAATGCGACCGGCGATCCGTGGGCCATCGTCCCCACGTACCATGGAAAATAGCCAGATGCCTGCCAGTCAGGTGCCAGCTTCACCATTTCCTTGATCACCTTCGAGCCAACGCCCAGCGCGATCCCATAAATCAGAAATCGATCCAGATGCGATTGGAGATAGCTGCTATCGCGCTGGAAATGATAGCGCGTCAGGTATCGGCGAAAGGCAGAAAGCTGGAGCTTGATCTGCTTTACCTCCCGAGTATATTTCAAAATCACAAACGACAGCAAAAACAACACAATGCCAGCAATAACGGCAATGATGCCACCCCGGCCGAGATATAAAATTATCAATACCCCAGCCACGAAAATCGCCACGGCCATGACCGCTGCAATCACCGTCCCGATGATACTTCCTTTTTCGTAAAATCCAGCACCACCCCAGACCTGGGCTACTTTCTTCTTCCATTCCCTAAACCATCTTGTCACATCACGCCGGGAGTCTTTCAGCTCATCCATAGCGAGGACTGACCTGCCTCCGGCCAGATCGGCAAATAGAAAATCCACCATCTCTCGCTCATGAGCGGCCAGGTCATTTTTATCTTGCTCATACTTATCCGTCATCAATTGCAGCGTGTAGATTTTTTTCCGAAATGTTCCAAAGAGAATTTTTTTCTCCTGGATCGTCTCCTGCAATTGCAAGTAGCCGCGCCGCGCCAGATCGAAGATCGTTGCGATCATCGCGCCAGCACCCATTTGACCGTTGGAGTAAAGGTAGCTAACCACAGCGGGCGAGAGATCCTGGGGGATTTCGGATGCGATTCGCCCTTGCCCCGGAACAGGGTACGATTGGCCATAGCGAGAATATAACAGCAGCAGCGCGGCAAAACCAATCACGGCCAGGATCATGCTGGCGGTAACAGCCTGCAAGCGATGTTGCTCTCGAAATTCGATTTTTCGCTGCAGTGCCAATCGTTTGGCATTAGCGGTCTCGGCCAGCAGCCGTTCCTCAGCGAAAATGGTCTCCCGCATCGTGCGATCGATTGGTTTCGGACCGGCTGTGACCCAATCCCGCGGGAAAATCACTCGCACCTCCCACCAATTGCCTCTGGGCAATGGCGCCACCCACAGGCGGATCATCCCATTGTCAAACTCCAATTGGCCATGCAATGGTCCATGGGCCCAGGCGCGAACCTGCGATGTATCGGCCGGTTGCGGCAGCGCCAGCACGACCTCTACTCGCCCAATGCTCGTTCGATTCGCTTTCCCCACAAACTGATAGTAAAATTCGTTCACATCTTGGTAGCGTCGCACCACATCCGCCACCCGATACCTGAGCGTAAACGTGCGTTGCTCATGGCTCGCCCGATAGTTCCAGCGAACATAGAAACGATCTTCATCCGAGGAAATGGCATAAGTGCCTGGCAAATTGCCATCTTCCTGTCGATACTCATGCCCGTTTTCAGAAAGCGAAAAATCGGACACCGAGCCTAATTGCTGCAACGGCAGTTCATAATCGGCCCAGCTAAAACTGCCCTGAAAATGATAGCGGCGACTTTCCGAAATCCACAGACTGCCATCCCCATCGATGCGGGCATTGATTTCGATCCGATCGATGGAGTAACTTTTGGCAGAACCTAACCGCACTGGCACAATGACCAGGAGCAAGGTCAGAACAAAAAAGGCGAAGCAAAGCATCCATCGGTTATTTTTCAATTCTACCTCCATTTCTAACTACAGCAATGATTAAATTCTCACGATGGACCGCCCCGTAGCCCAACATTAACAAATCTTGCCCATCTGCCAACGGGGACATTTCCTGCTTACGCTCTCGGTGGCAATAATAATTTCAAATGAAGGGCAGCGGCAGCATTGGTTGGCGGATCGTGCAATTGACAGATTCTAGGGCAGCATCATCCAATTTACCAGAATTTGAACCTTAAAATACCCAAAATAAAATCGTAAGTCAAGCAAAATTTTTGATGCGCCCGATTCAAGCAAAACCTCTCGACCAGGTTATTTTTGGATAGATACCACTCAGTTGCCATGAATGGCGTGCAAAAATTGCCCAGTGGGGAATTTTTTGCGCAGCCAGGCATTGGTTCAGTTCGCTACGCCAGAAAACCGATATCGTTAATGTACTTTCAAACTCAAAATTGTAATCTGCGTGCCCGGAGCGCCTGCCAACAACCAGCGGCTACACCACCGTCGCGTCCAGATCAACGGCCAGAGCATCCTCCCGATGCGGATACTTGCGGCGTACTCTATCCGCTGGCATAAGATTTGCGAGTAGTAATCGTAGCGCGTTCCCCCGAAACGCGACCCAATTCCCGAGTCAAGCAGCAAACCAAACCTAATTGAGGAAGCAACTATGATCGACTACAAGGTTTTGAAACGACTGGTAATCGAAGCGGTCTCGGCGAATCCCCACAAGCCAGTCCGCGACGTTGTACCCGATGTCGAAAAATTGGCGGTGCACCACAACGTGTTTCCGACCGAACAGGACAGTCAGCGCCACTATCCCGATCATGCCTATTACCGGCGCAAACAACTGTCGCCCATTGACAAACAGCATGTCAATCACATCATCTGGCAAATGGTGCGCGATAATTTGCTCACCATTGGCGATGAGCGACTCAACTGAAGCCAGCGGAGTTCATCATCCCTTGCTTAAAATCTATCTCACAAAATAATTGGACAATACAACGCCCCGGCAGTCATCACCAGGGCGTTTTTCGTTGACATCGGTAACGCGGTTTGCTAAATTTCGTTAGAACACAAAAACCAGTTGACTTTTATCCCGATCAGTGCTATATTGATCATGGTAACGATTCTGGGGGGCATCGCAGGGAAAAATGAGCCATTTTCAGGAGCAGTCATGGACAAGACCACCCGCTTACGCCAGGCGGCCAGCGAATTTGCTGATCGCGCCCGGGCCATCGACAGCGTGCAGGAAGTCGCTCTATTCGGCTCCCTCACCAAAGGCGATCCCTATCCCAAAGATATCGATCTGGCCGTGATCCTTTCCGGCCTGGACCACCTTCCGGCTCTGGCCAAAGCCGCTCGCAAGATCGCCGCGATATTTCACAATTGGGATGTCTTCGTATTCGATTCTCAACTCCAATATCTGGGACGGCTCTGCCACAGCCGCGAATGCCCCGCCGGAACAGCAAAATGCATCGGCTGCGGCGATATCCCCTACCTTCAGCACAAACGTGGTTTCAAATTTACACCCGAAGATTTTTATTCATCGCCATTTGAAACCCTGTTCAATCGACACCGCGAGAGTCAGTTTATCCACCAGCGGGAAGCATACGGAATTACAGAGGATCGAAGCTACCGGCAGTTTGATGATATTGTGCTGGAATGCTGGGATTGTGGCAATTCATTTATTTTCACGGGCGCCCAGCAAAAGTACTACCAGCAGAATGGCCTTCGCTTGCCCAAGCTTTGCGAAGATTGTCGGAGGAAAAAAAAGATGCTGGAAGCCGGGCTATCCGATTATGATGAGAGCGCCCGATTTGAAACTCCTCAATAAATTGCGATAACGCAATTCGCTAACTTGCACCCCAACCGCAATTTGGCAAATTGCGTTACATGATCAGCCTCCGGCTACCCATTGAAAAAATTTCACCTCATCTCCGTCCTGCAATGTCTGCGAGGCCGGTGCGCGAGAGCCATTTACGGCGACAAACGCCAATTCCTCTTGCGGCACCCCCAAACGACCTGGCAACACGCCGACCGTGGTTCCGCTGGGGAATTCCAGCACGGTCTCCACGTGGCCATCGTTATACTTTTTCAAGCTGCCATGAAAGATGAGTTTGACTTTCATACGTCTGCGTCTATTCTAAAGATGGATCAATTTTTGAAGCCACGCCCCAAATGACCTGAGCTTCCGCAAATTGGGCTTTGATTTCAACGCAAGCTTTTCCACCTGACTCGCGTTGCATCGAGCCGTGAACGGTTTTGCAAGAAACCAATTTGTCAGAAGAGCCGAATTAATGCGGCAGCTTCTGTTCAACCCACCATCGCAATTGCCCGCGACAGCAGCTACTTCGAGCCGCGGAAATTGTGTTGACGCCGATAGCAAGCCTGCGGCAGTCTACCTCAGGTGAATTTGTTTTATGCGCCATCAGCCGGATCTCGAAATTAGTGGCATCTGGATGGTGCCTGTTATTCGCGGAAGCGTTGCGATGGTGACGCCGTCCATCATTTTGCTGCCACCATTGCCATTGGCACCCGTTCAATCAGCTATTGTCAATGGAAGAGCCCCCCGTGTCGAGGCACCTGCTGCTGCCCAGGTTTGGATGTCGTACCAGTTCGGTCCAATTGCCGGATCGCAGAATGCATTGATCCGCCAATGGACAACGCAACTTTGGGGCACAACCGCCATCATCGCACTTTGGCAAAATTTGGGCGTTCCGGGCGATTGGCCACCACCCACGCCGTGGCAAATACCAGTCGGCCAATACGAGCCATTTTCTCCGGAATAATTTTTTCCGGATCGTCTGTGGGGCGATGCAGGTCCGGTGTATCGCCAGTAAAATAGAAAAGCACGGGAATATCCTTCCGATAAAACGAATAGTGGTCGCTCTGCATAAAAAACCGGTCCTGATCGTACTTTAGCTTCAGACCAATGGCTTCGTTGCATTGTTCGTTGATGGCCGTGAGGTCGGGACTGGTCTTGGAGCCCACAATCGCCACCTCGTTGGTGTCATTGCGGCTGATCATATCCAGATTGAGCATTGCGACGACATTTTCCAGGGGAAAAATCGGATCGTCGGTGAAGTGACGTGAGCCAAACAGCCCTTTTTCCTCGCCGGCAAAGGTCAGGAATAGAATGGAGCGTTTGGGCCGCTGCCGGCACTGGGCAAAGGCTTCGGCGACCTCCATCACGCCCGCGGTGCCCGAGGCATTATCGTCGGCGCCGTTGTACACGCTGTCTCTGGCTACGCCGACATGATCGTAATGCGCGCCAATCACCACAATCTCATGCTTCAATATCGGATCCGTGCCTTCCCAGAAGCCCGCGACATTTTGAGTGGGAAATCGCTCAGCCGCCAGAGCGGTCTCCATGGTCACCACCTTGTCAGGAATCTCGAATGAAACCGGCGTCAGCGTGCGATCGATCTGCTGGTGGAGTTCCTCCAGACCGTGCCCGGTGCCAGCCAGCAGGTCATCGGCCAGTTGACGACCAATCTGGACGCAAACAAGCTGCCCCTCGGCTTTCTGTTCCAGCGTCAGTGGAATGGCATCTTCCGAGGCGCTTTTCATCAGCGTGGGCCAGGGATTCGGCGGCCGTTTGAACCGATGAATTGGAACGGCAACCAGCAGCAAGCCAATCGCGCCATGGTCCTGGGCATTTTCCACCTTGATCATCAGCTTGCTATGATCGGTATTTTTGCGGCCATCGAAGACGCTGCTGCTATCTCGTTCCTGCGGTTCATTGGCAAATATGAAAACAATCTTGCCGCGGACATCGATGGATCGGTAATCGTCATAATTGTATTCAGGAGCGGTGATGCCATAACCTGCAAAGACAATGGGTGCGCTCACCTTTCGGTTGGCGGTCAGATGCAGGGGAACGAAATCGTCTTTGATGCGATAGATGCTGTCCTGCCGATTTATGGTCACCATGAGGGTATTGGGTTCTGACAGTCGGGTTTTGAGGAGATTGAAACTCTGGAAGTACGATTTCTGGTGCCCCACGGGTTTCAAACCATACTCGGCGAATTGCCGACCAATATAACTGGCGCAGCTATCCAATTCCGGACTGGGGGTGTTTCGGCCCTTCATGGCGTCCGACGCCAGATAGTAGACATGGGATTTCATCTCCTCAGCAGTTATGGAAATTAGGCCTGCTGGTGGCACTTCCTGGCCCTGCGCCCAGAGCGGAAGCAGCCAGCAGATGATGAGCATGGCCAGCACCAATTTTTTATTTCGAGACATATTTTCCTCTCGCACTGATAAATAGGTTTTCATGGGTGATGTCGCCTGAAATCCCTGATTCCCAAAATTCCCCGGCGCAACAAGGAGGGATTTTGGCACAACCAGCGACCCCGGCAACGAACCGACCATCATGACTTATTTTTCGGCTTCACGAACAATAGGATTCCTGAGCAATTGCACCAATTTCCGATGATTCATCGCTGCAGAACACTGCGTTGCCATCGTCAACGGATGATGAGCGCTTCTGGAGCTAAAAATCGGGCATTCTCCCGGTAGCCAACGGCCAGATGAGGCAATGGGTGCAACTGTCCCCTAAGGCGCAGCTTTTGCTTTTGAGCGAGAACGGGCTTGGTAATAAAAATCGCTATGGGGACAGCGTTTCCCGTGCCGGTTGAAGTCAAAATGAATGATCGCCCAAATTATCGCCGGGGGCTTGCCGAGGTAGCGCCGACTATTTGGTTGCGGCTGGCAGAACCAATTTCACCAGCGCCCTGGTTTCCTGATTCATGGGCATGGTCATGTTCGTGGGGCCGGAAATGGCAATCGTGCTCTCCGTCAGGCCTTCGGATTCGGCTTGAATAAAATTGCCCATTTTATAGGCAAAATACCAGGTGGTAGTGCTTTCGGTATCGCCTTCAATCGTCATATTCATCCCCATTCGTTCGCCGCTTCCGTCCACCGTACCCTTGGCTTTGCTGGTAAATTTGAGACATTCGATGCCGTTGACGATCTCCTTGCCCTCGAGCTTATTGGTGGTTTCATTTTTCACGTTGATTTGCAAGCCGCCCTGTGGAATGGTTAAGGTATCTCGGCTGATCCACGAATCACCGATTTTAATTGGGTTCTGGGGCAGATCAGGAAAAATGCTGCGAAAATTGTTGCTGATGTTTTGCTTGCCGCCGCCCATCATGCCAAAATCGATGTCGAAGCCTTCGGTTTCGGTATATTCCAGTTCTTTGCCCTTGGGCGTAAATGCCAGGCGAAAGCTTTTGCCGATAATGCCAGAGAGATCCACTTTATTTTGTCCAAAGGAAGAGCCCATCACGATGCTCATGGTATCCAGGGTAAACGTTGCCTGAAGGTTTTTCTGCTGATTCAGCCCGGCGCCTTTGATGGTGTAATTGGTCAATAGCTCGGTTTTTATATTGATCGTCTGCCCCATCTGCTCCATGGTCATATTCTGATCCGAAGTCATCTGGTATTTCCACTCCTGATTGGGATTGAGCCGGTAATTGAGGATGAAACCAGTGGCCTCATTGCCCCAGAAGGGCTTTTTGGCGCAAGTGACGAGCGCCAGAATGCTCAACATGATAAAGAAAAGCGCAAACGCATTTTTGAAGGTCGGTTGGTGCTGCATTTTTTTTCTCCCTCGGTTAATAATGAATGCCATTTTTTTGCCGATTGTTACGGCGGTGGGCAACAAAAAGTTGCTGAATTTTTGGTAGAAAAATGCAGGGCAATATATCGAAATATTTTCCAAAAAGCAAGAATGTTTTGAGGCAAACCTGAGAAATAGTTGCTATCAATGCGACTGCCGACTATAGCGATCGGGAATCCCTGGTTGGCATCGGCTCCTCCTGGCGTGGCCAGGGCAACCTGGTGTGGTTCACTGGGTATCGCCGCTGCAATGGGGCAAGAACGAATATCGTGATGATCGCATCAAGGATGATACCTGTCGGCAAAGGCAAGGCAGGATAGGCCTGAAAATAGACAGCCCTGACGCCGATTAGGGGTTAAGCATCAGGGCTGTAGACCGAGAACATAATTCGTCAATCAATTATGCTGGAGGTCCGGTCGTGTCATTTCTATTTTCATCCCAATAACTTTTAGCACCGTTGTTGTAGTCGAACCATTCGATGAAGCCGGCGCCCGTTTCCGCATTCCAGTAGATGGTATTGGTGCGGTTGGCCGAGGCATCGAAGAAGATGAGGAAGCGGTCGCTCAGTTCGATGCCGTATTTGAGCCAATCGCCAAAATCGACGCTGAGAGAGTTCACATTGGTAAAGACAAGTTCATGATCCAGCTCATCATCCAGTTCCCAGTCGATGCGCAACACATCACGCAGCGAATCTGCCGATTTGGGGTCATGAAACAACCACCAGCCCAGTTTGTTACCGATTTTGGATCGTCCCTGATACCAGAGAAAGCGATTCAGGGGCGGCAAATGATTGGTGCTGGAAACATATACTTCCCACACGGCTTCGGTATCGGGGACATCGATCCACCCAACGAGATCCACACTGAAGTTGACGAGACCTTCGCTGACTGAATAAATCCAGTGAAATTTTCCATCTTCCTGCAGCACCGGCTGTTGACTGATGGCGGCGGCAAAAACGGCTGATGGCACAATGGAGGCTAAAATGACGCCGGCATTGATGAATGCCACCCGTGCGGCGGCCGCAATGAAATTGGATTTCGACAGCATCGTTTTATTTAAACTGGCCTCGGGACTGGCTTTGAAAAACGAGACGTCGATTTGCATCGATGCAGTCGGTGGAAGAACTGGCACCGTTTGCTTTTTCGGCTCGGTGGGATTCTTCTCGCAGGTCGTATTGCCGATCAATAGCATGATGGCGACGACCAAAAAAAGAAATTTGTTTTTAACTAAGCCTGCCATAACATCCTCCCTTGATGAATGATGAAAGGATGTGAGAGCTGTGCGCTAACAAAAAGATGGTAAGCGATTCTCCTCCTGTCACGCCTAATTATACAGCTTTCACGACAAAGAAAATTTGATCTGCCGCACATTTTACAAAAATATATTTGCATCTAAAATTTTTGTTTCTTATCTTGAATTCGCCATGGCACCACGATTGAGCCTCACCTGCAAGGTGAAACGAATTTTCTCTAAATAATCCATTCGCATGACTCGTGCAGGATTCTGGATGGCGACGGCTTGCCACCGCTGCTGCCGTTGGCAATTTTGGGCTGAGGCAAAAATCACCTGGTCGAGTCAAACAATTAACCACCAATTGATGCGAGGTTGCCAGACCCTCGCCGCTTAATAGGAGGAATAAATCCATTATGAAACCTGTCTCGCTCACTTTGTTGCTGCTGGCCATACTGCTGAGCGCAGTTATGGGCCGCACACCAGAGAATACCACCGGAATTTTCCCGTACCCGTATCACGAACAAGTTCTGGACAATGGGCTGAAGGTCATTATTATCCCGATGGAAACCCCCGGTTTAGTGGCCTACTACAGCGTGGTCCGCACCGGCAGCCGGGATGAATATGAACCCGGTCATTCCGGCTTCGCCCATTTCTTCGAGCACATGATGTTTCGAGGTACTAAAAAATATCCCGGCTCTGTTTATGATCGGCTGGTCACGGAAATGGGGGCCGACGCCAATGCCTACACTTCCGATGACCTCACCTGCTATCACCTGAATTTTGCCGCCGAAGATTTAGAAAAGGTGATGGAATTGGAAAGTGATCGCTTTCAAAATTTATTCTATGAAGAACAGGCCTTCAAAACCGAAGCAGGAGCAGTGCATGGCGAATATCTAAAGGGTCTCTCCAGCCCTTATTTTCTACTGTCCGAAAAGCTGATGGATACGGCTTTTGATGTTCATACTTATAAACATACCACCATCGGCTTTCGCCAGGATATCGAAGCCATGCCGACCATGTACGATTACAGCCGATCATTTTTCAATCGCTACTACCGGCCCGAAAACGTGGTGTTGCTGATCGTCGGGGACATCAATCCTGCCACGACCCTGGAATTGGTTCACAAATATTATGGTAACTGGCAAAAAGGGTATGTGCCGCCGCAAGTGCCAGTCGAGCCAGAGCAGCAGGGCGAGCGAACGGCAAACGTTGTCTATAACGGCCAAACCCTGCCGATCCTTTGTGTCGCCTATAAATCGCTGGCCTTTGATCCGCAAAATAGAGAAATGGCTGCCTGCTATTTGCTGGGCGAGATCGCGTTCGGCGAGACCAGCGAGATCTACAAGAAGCTGGTATTGAATGAACAGCGCGTGCAATTTATTGCCGCCGATTTCTCCTCGGCCCGAGATCCGCAATTGCTCAGCATCTGGAGCATGATCAAAAAAGAAGATGATATCGATAACATCAAAACCGAAATCTATCAGACCATCGATAGTTTCAAACGTAATCCGGTCAGCAACCAAAAATTGGCCGATCTGAAAAGTCGGCTCAAATATAGCTTCTTGATGGGGCTGGAAACGCCGGACGATGTTGCCGGTCGATTGGCGCGCTACATCGCTCTTACCGGGGATATCCAATCGGTAGACCAACTCTACGCCACCTATGATCAGGTGACACCGGAGGATATTCTCAATGTTGCGAATAAATTTTTGGTCGAACAGAAACGAACCGTTGTGGTGTTGAAAGGAGGGCAGAAGTAATGAACAAACTCAGTGCACTCGTTGGCGTGGCAATTTTTTGTAGCCTACTTTTGATCGGCTGTCAATCTTCCCGAGGAATCAAAATGGTGCTGCTCGAGGTTCCATCCGATCCGACCATTTCGCTGGCGGTATGGTTCAAAGTCGGTTCCCAAAATGACCCCACAGGCAAAGAGGGACTGGCGGCGCTCACCGCTGCCATGTTAACGGAAGGTAGTACACAGCACAACAGCTATGATCAAATTCTGGAGCAATTGTATCCAATGGCCGCTGGCTATGGCTCTTCGGTAGACAAAGAAATGACCGTCATCAACGGTCGCATCCATAAGGACAATCTGGAAAAATATTATGCGCTGTTCACGCAGGCTATTCTTAATCCAGCCTTCAAAGCCGAAGATTTCGAACGGATCAAAAGCAATACCATCAACTACCTGGAAAAAACCCTGCGCTATGCCAACGATGAAGCCTTTGGCAAAGAAGTGCTATACCAAACCATATTTGCCAATACGCCGTATGGCCATCCTGAAGCCGGTTTGATTGAGAGCGTGAACGCCATTACGCTGGACGATGTGAAAAATTTCTATCAAACTCATTTTACCAGGGACAATGTGGTCATCGGCATCGGCGGCGGGTTTGATAACAGCCTGGTTCGGCGAATGGAAAAATCGCTGGCATCGCTGCCAGCAGGGACCCCGCCAGCCGTGGAAAAGCCCGTTCCCCGGCCGATCGAGGGCCGGCAGGTTATTCTGGTCGGAAAAGACACTCGCTCGACCGCCATCTCCATCGGTTTTCCCATCGATGTGCGGCGGGGCGATGACGATTTTTATGCGCTGTGGCTGGCCAATTCCTGGTTGGGCGAGCATCGCAATTCCAGCAGCCATCTCTATCAAGTGATTCGGGAAACGCGAGGCCTGAACTATGGTGATTATTCGTACATCGAATGTTTTCCGAACGGCTGGGCGTTGCAATTTCCACCGGCCAATGTCGCCCGGCGGCAGCAGATCTTCGAAATCTGGATCCGACCGGTACAAAATGAAGCAGCCCACTTTGCCTTGCGAGCCGCGCTTCGGGAACTGCAGAAGCTGGTCGATAATGGCATGACGCAGGAAGATTTTGATCTGACCAAAAAATTCCTCAAAAAATACTATCTCCATTACGCCCCAACCACAGCCATGCGATTGGGCTATAAGCTGGATGATGAGTTTTATGGCATCACAGATCATCTGGCCAAATTGCCAGCCATGCTGGAGAAGCTTACCCTGGCCGATGTGAACGCGGCGATCAAGAAACATCTGCAATACCAAAATTTGCAGATTGCCATGATCACCAGGGATGCCGACAGCTTAAAGCAAGCATTGATCAGTGATAAGCCCAGTCCGATGAAATACGCAACCCCCAAACCACCCGGGGTGCTGGAAGAGGACAAGGAAATCGAAAAATATCCGCTGAACATCCAGCCGGAGAACGTGAAAATCGTTAGGGTGGATGAAATGTTCGTACGATGACAAATAGCGGGCATTCGATCAAGGGGATTCGGGGTAATTTGATCGGCCCCGTATGTATGAACAGGCGCTAATGTATTTTTAAGGTTCGAAAAACAAAAAAAAACCGCCAGTCTGATGGGCAAATCGGCTGGCGGTTTTTTAGTCCATGAGGAGAATATTCGGCGCAATTGGAAATATTCTCGATGAACACCAAAAGCAACGGTTCTACAATTTTAGGGTTGGCTATATTCAATTTTCAGGCTGATGACTTCCACGCTTTCGGCACCGGTTAGTGGGCCATCCACCACGAATTGCGGATATTGTTCGGCAATGGTGCTGTAGTGGTGCAATTCGATTTGTGCCAGCCCTGCCGGAAGGTAAAATAAGCCAGCATCCCGAAAGCTGACATGGGCGGGACCTGCCTCGTCAGGAACGACTTTGTAAATGCCGGCGTTTGGATCTCGCGGGGAATGCACCGCGCCCGTCTCATCCTTGATCATGATAAAAAAGCTCTCATTTTTTTGACTATCGCCGCTGTCATACCAGACCGTTGCTCGCAGCCGATAGTGGCCGGCATGTTCCACTCGAAAAGTTGCCGCATTGGAAATCACATCCGGCACCGTTGGATGCACCGCGCACACCTTGGCCATTAGATCCACCAGCACGGGCGCAACCTGGGGTAGCACGGGAGCCGCCACCACATAGAGCGTTTCCGCTACGGTCGACTGACCGGCAGCATTGTAGCCAGTAGCGGTGAGGATCCGTCGGCCAGGGGACTGGAAAATCACCTCGGCTTTGCCATTCAAGCCGGGATTGGGCACATAATCCACGTCCAGCCGCACTGCATTCTGACTGCGCCATTCCACGGTCACCGGCACTCCCAGCTGCACGCTATCCACAACGGCCAGCGCCACAATTGGCAATTCAGGTCGCCGGGGCGGATTGACGACCACGGTGTCGCGGGCAACGGTGGTCAGGCCACCCTCGCCATACGCCATCGCGGTGAATACTTTTGCTCCCGGTGTCTGATAAATTATTTCCTCCGTGCCGCTCGCCCCGCGCAGCCCAACTCCCTGATCGATGATCACATAAAGCGCATCACTGCTCCACACCAAGCGGACCGGCTCACCGAACTCGACTTCTGCTGGCGTGGCCTGGAAGGATAGCTGCGGTCGGGTACGAGGCGAAGCTGAATTTTGATAAATGAAGATACTATCCGCCACGATAGACGTGCCATGTTGATTGGTCGCTCGAGCGGTTATCGGTTGCCAACCCTGGGAGCGAAATGCCACCTCCCGGCGACCGCTGAGCCCTGGATTCTCGATATAATCGATATCCACCCGATCGGCATTTTTTGTTTCCCAGGAAATCACCACGGGTTGGCTCACCATGGCCGAATCGGGTACGACCAGGATCATCTCCGGAAGCTGCGGCTGCGTCAGTTTTTCCAGTCGCAGATTCTCGATGACGATGCTATCCACAGGAATTTCGACGGCGAGGTGGATCAGCCGATAGCCCGGCTTTTCCGTTTTGAGGAAATAGCCGCCAGCTTCCAGCACAAATGTCTTTTCCCGGGAAAAGGTCACCCCGATCAATTCATTTCGGGCATTGGTCAGGGTCGTTAATGCCGAATCCTGGTCTACCGTAATCAACAATTGGCCTTTATTGGAGGGCAGCTTTTTCAACAAGGCTTCGACATAGACCGATTGAGCCGCTTCAATAGCCACGCTTTGCATGAATATTTCAAAACCCTCTTTATGGATTCTCAACGAATGAACTCCCGGGTCGATATTTTTTTTGGTCAACGTTGTGAAACCAAGAAATTGTCCGTTCAAATAGACTCGAGCGCTGTCAATGGGCTGCCCCATATCATCAGTCGCAGCAACGAATAAATTGCCTGCGCTGCTGTTGGGGTCAGGATTTTGTCCCGGCGCCGTAGGCAACGGCGCCTTGCTGCAGGCGCTCACGATGAAAAGCAATAATAACCAAATAGCTGTGTATCTGTTGCAGTTCATGGTTCCCTCACCGATGTTAATTCACCAAGAATTTGAAATTGAAATAGAACATAACGCCGCTCACCCACCGATCATCGCGGGTCAAAGAACTCAACCGTGAAAACGTATAGCCGAGAAATCCCTCCATAAACTTCCATTTGATCGAAGGCCCAGCGGCCATGCCCATCACCTTCATGGTCCACTGATCCGTTCGGGACAGGAACTCCCACCCCGAAAAAGCACCCGCTTTGATTTCCACTGCATGTTGTGGATACATGCTAACCGAAGCCATAACCAGCGCGTCGCCACGATCGCCATACAACCCCTGTCGGCTCCACGGCGTGAAACCACCTTCGATCTCAAAGGCCCAATACTGTCGCTTCAGCGAAAGCCCGATGCAGGGCACCGACAAATCCCAGGGCGCGCCGGCAGTCCAGGTCAAAATACCCGTTTTCACCTCCCAATCAGCAAAGCTAATTTCCATTTTGGTTTCGACGAGTGAATCTCGAGGCGCAAGTTGCGTTTTCAGGCTTTCCTGCATTGCGGCCAGATATTCTGCTTGCTGCGATTTGAGATTGGCAAACATCTTGCGGAGGGAATCATTCGCGGCCTGCAATTCGGAAATATCCGCTCGCATTTTAAACGGATCCGGTTTTTTGGGCGACCAGACCACTTTCACCCCGCGAATTGGCTCATCGGTGATCCCGATTTCGCCCCGTCCATAGCGCTGGCGAAGCTGCAAGGCGCGTTCCAGTTTTTTGGCTTGATCAAAAGCCGAGGAGAGTTGTGGCTCTTGTGGCAGGGATTTCCATTTGATGCGGTCGGCCGCGCCCAAAAAAATCACTTCAATATCGTTTCGTTGCATCAAGCTGTCGACAAACGCCAACGCCCGCTTATCAATTGTTCGATCCATTAAATCGGCGCTGCCCGGCAGAAATGTTTGAATCCAGATGGCCCCCGATTGCTGGCCGAACACCAGGCCACTCCCACTGACAATTACCCACATTAACATCACCCAAAAAAGCTTCCTCGTCTTCATCTTTCCATCCTCTGCTGCTTATGCTGTCAACCATGTTGTCCATTCCCATACCCCACGAGGCTGCAATCAACCCCTGCAATGGTGTGCCATTCGGCTGGATAGATACCAAACAGCACGATTCGTTCAGTCGCCTTGCAATTTAAGTGCCAACAATTGACTGAGAACAATATTGATGAAAATATAATGCTTTGCATCTTCACGTTTCTTTAATATTCGGCTGGCTACACTTACATAAATGTACTTTGATGAAACATCCCGGCATTGGTGAAACAATCCGGCCCAGATGGTCCTAGCGCCAGGGTCTGGAACGAATTCGCCAGCAGGTCGTTGAAACAGCAACAGTTCAATAGAAAGGCCATGCTGCCATGGATTTCCGGGAAAAATTGGAGCAATTTTGCTCGAGCGCTGAACGCAGCATAAGGCAACGGGGAGCACCCTGGTCGCAATTCCTGCTACTGCCTGTTGGCCAGCCACGACGCAACGCCATTGAACAACAACTCTTAGCTGATTCTCAGCTAAATCGGGTACTCCAAAAACTGGAACAAGAGCTAACCGGCCTGAAAGTAGCGGACCAGAAGCCGATCGACTTTCGAGTCTATGGCACCTACTATTGGCGGCTGCGGTTTTTAGCCGATATTGGTCTCTCCGGTGAAACCCTGGGTATCGGGCATCTCATCCGGCTATTAGAGTTGAATCAGCTCGAGGATGGTTCGTTCATGCTGGGTTATTACACCCGAAAGCGCCAGGCGTTGGATCTGGTATGCGTTACCGCGCATCTGGCGTATTGCCTGAGCCGCCTGGATACCCCTAATTCCCGATCGGTTTTGGCTGCCTGCGAGCATCTACTATCCACCCAGCGCCAGGATGGTGGCTGGCATTGTGGGGCAACAGCTCATAACGCAGCCAACTCCAGTTGCTTCGGCGCCACCATCACTGCCCTGATGACACTGGGACAGATCGACAGCAAACCCCTGGAATCGGTCCGCTCGGCCATTGTTTTTTGTCTGAATTTCTTGCAATCCCGCCGCGAACCGGGCTGTGGCTACGATGCGCAGCATGCCTTTTGCTCCAATAAGCTTCGCTATCCACCACACCATACTGGTGGTGATATTATCAATATCATACGGAGTCTGTCATTCTTTCCCGGTTTAATTGAGCCACGCGTATTGCAGCCGCTGATCAACGCGGTGATTGAACGATGGGATGGCCACCACTGGTTGACCTCGGAGAAGGAAATTCCGGAGTGGGCTACTTTTAATTTTGGTCAGAAAGGTCAACCCTCGGATTGGCTAACGGCCCTGGTTCTGTCTGCCATCCAGCGAATTTATCAGCCAGCAAAAACCAATGATTATTGATACAGCGACAGAACTGCGGCTGCATTGCCAAACTCGCCAGGATTCACATTGGCCATCGAAAAACTTGGGTCATAAAAGATCAGTTATCGGTGGACTGACCGGTCGCTTAACAATGGAATGCTTCCAAAATTTCAAAAAATTGAGCGACCGGTCAGTAGCTCGGTCCACTCATAAGTGAGGTTTTACCTTATGTCATATTTTTTGCTTGACATTGAGCGAGAATTTCGTATATTGTAAACAAATTATTCCAATTCCCGAACTGGAAAAGTGCGACTGGGTGATTGCGGTGACGGTTTCAAAAATAAATGTGGGTAGCTTTCAGTTCCCGCCAACAATGGGGGACATTACCTTATCACTAAACTGGAGCGCAATGAACAATGGTCTATTTTGCTGCCGCAAGTCTGATTGTAGCAATGATCGGTCTGTCGATTCTGCTCTTTGCTTCGTTTGCTCCCCAAGCGGATCAGCCCGCGTCTGACGGGTTTATCATCAAAGGATTTCGAAAAATCCGCGCCCGGCCAGAAAAAGAACCAGAGGAAAAACCCAAGGAGGACCAACCAAACCCCAAGTTTATTTTGCTGGTCAAAACCATCGTCATTGGAGAGGCTGTCGGACTATTTTTTCTTACTCTCACAAGCAATCCAACAAAATTCCAGATCTTATTTGTCAATTCCATAATTTTGTTCGGCGCCTCTTTTTTCTGCTCAGTTCTAACCCTGTTTAATGTCTGGCTAAAAAAGCAGACCAATATCCAATTTAGGATCATCCTGCAGGTCATCACCCTCATCTTGGGAATCATTTTGATGAATCAGGCTTTCAAAGGAATTGCGATCACCCCGGATGAATATTTTTTAAAGATCGTGTACAATAGCTATTTTCTCACCGTTGTTGTTGCCATTACTACCATGCTACTGAATGTAATCGGCGGAAACAAATCCAAAACCCCGGAGTTCAACTTCAGCAACTATTTACTCGTCGTGGTCGTCTCAGGGCTGGTGATTGGTACATTTTTATATTACCTTTCGTCTCATGTCTGAACCGTGGCCTACGCAACCATGATCAATTGCAACTAAAATGAAAGGAAAGGTCTTATGCGACACACATCGGTTCGATTGGTCGCCGGGCTGCTCAGCCTGGCAATGATTTTCTTTTGTTTCAATAACGATTCCCTGGCACAGAAGCGATTTGAAGGTTACTGGGAGCAACAATCCACCCGCACCTCCAATCTCTCTGGCCAGCCACCGACTGTCATTGAAAATGAAAAAGTCTTCTACAAATCCGGCAAGATGAAAATGGCTAATTTGAGCACCGGCAAGATCATCATCATCCGCATCGATAAAGAATTGATGTGGAATCTTGATAGCAAAACCAAAGTCTATAATGAAATGACCTTCGCTGAGATGGAGCAAAATATGGCTCGGGCCCAATCGGCCATGAAAGAACAAATGAACAAAAAAGACCCCGAGCAGCGAAAGATGATGGAAAAAATGATGGGCAAAAAAATGAGCGACATGTTTGGCTCCGAGGGTTGGATGGAGATTACCCTCAAACGCAGCGGCAAAAAACAGAAGGTCATGGATTATGACTGCGAGCAGGTCATCATGTTTTTGAATAATGAACCGCTATTAGAAATGTGGATGACCGATAAATACGACCTGGGTACTGAATTTCTGGAGTTGTATCATCGCATGGGCTTGATGAAAGGAAAGCTCTCAGAAGAAGCCAAAAAAATCCGCGGCATTTCCCTGCTTACCAAAACTGCTTTTGACATCGGCATGGGCAAAATGGAAAGCACCACCAAAGTCACCAGGATTGTCCCCACGGCGGTTTCCGACAGCGAATTTGAAGTGCCCCGAGGCTATACCAAACAGAAACAGGGATTCGAATTCGATGAGTAGCGGTCAGTGAAAATGAACCAGCGGCCAAACGGCCAGTTCTGGATGCAGTTGATGGATGTCCGAAAGCAGAGCGAAAGCTACCACCATTGGCACCTGCCTTAGATAGAAAAGGGGCGGTTTAAGCAACCGCCCCTGATTATTTAGGCCCCACAAGGGAAAGGCCGCGGCCATAATCGACCTTTGCCTGATAAAATTGGATTCGGCAACTGCTGCTGCAGCAGCAAATCTTCAGTCTTCCGCCTCCTCATATCCGCTGCAATAGCTATTATCGTTTGGCATTTTCTGCCGCCAGCAAAATGGCACCAACGATGCCAGCATCATTCTTCAGTTCCGCCTTCACCACTTTCAAGCTTTTGGCAATCGGTTTCAGCACTACGCCTTTGGTAACTGCCTCAATTCGGTCGATAAACTCCTGGCCGGCATCAGCCACACCACCGCCAATGATCACAATTTCGGGATCAATAATATGAACCATGCTGGCAATGCCGGCGCCGAGGTAATCACAGGTTTCGATGATGGTTTGCTTCGCCAGTTCCTCATTCAAGGCCGCCTTTTCAAAAATCAATTCAGTCGACAGCTCCTCGATTTCATATACCACGCCGGTACGCTTTAGTTTGCGACGATAACGCTCCACCATGGCCGGCGCCGAAGCATAGGCCTCGAGGCAGCCAAAATTGCCGCAATTGCAGGGCTTCCCGCCGAATTCGATAATGATATGCCCTACTTCGGCAGCACTGGAATGAACGCCGCGATAAATCTGATTATCAATAATGATCCCACCGCCAATTCCGGTGCCCAGCGTGAGGCAAAGGATCGTTCCATAGCTGCGACCGGCACCCTTGCGTGCCTCAGCCAGCGCCATCAAATTCGCATCGTTATCGGCCCAGGTCGGAATCTTGAACCGGGTTTCGAAACTTTTTTTAATCGGCGCATCGGTCCAATGCGGAATATTGGGCGTACTGCCAATGAGCTGCCCCTTTGCGAAATCGATACTGCCTGGCGTTCCCACGCCTACCGCGGCGATTTCCTCCCCTTGCGCCTTCGCCTCCTGCAGCAGTTCCTCCAACGCCGCAAACATGTTCTCAAAAATCACCGCTTGTGGCTGGTCGGCCAGTGACGGCTTGCTATGTCGATTAATGATATCCCCGTTGCTGGTGCCCAAAGCGTATTTCAAATTGGTTCCCCCTAAATCAAATCCGGCATAAACGCTCATCCATCCCACCTATTTTTTGGTTCTTATCTTACTGTTAGTTAACCGCTTCGATGTGACGATTGACGTCGAGGCTCGAACGCATCGCTGGCCATTGTTTGGATTCTCTCTCGCGCTCGGCCGAAATCGAGGCGCGTCCGAATGGCACGAGACGGAGGATCGGCTCGCTCGACGCCATGTTGTGCATCAAAAAGGGGATAAATGTAATGGAAATTATCCTCTAAATCAAGCTTTTTTTTCAATAGCTGTAAAAGATCAGTTATGGTTGGACCGACCGGTCGCTTAAAAATGGCATGCTTTCACAATTTCAAAAAATTAAGCGACCGGTCAGTGGCTCTGTCCACGCATAACTTCAGTTATAGGTGGACTGACCGGTCGCCTAAAAATGGAATGCTTCCAAAATTTCA
>CAZYNP010000072.1:637-27742 GCA_964647995.1 uncultured Cytophagia bacterium | reverse complement strand
CTGACCGGTCGCTGCCAGCGACCGACCGGTCTGTATTCCAATTTATACGAAAGACAAACTTGGTGTGGAATGATCTAAAACCCCTTTTCTTATCTAGTCATAGATTCAATAATTCATAATGTAATCATCAATAACCTAAGTCATTTTAAGGAGGCCTTATGAAATTCAGATTATTGTTGCTGATGCTTGCTTTTCTCAGTCTGTTTTTAATGTTTTGTGGCGGCTCGAAACAAATGGTGCAAATGCAGCAGCAACCAGCCAGCGAATCGCCCTGCCCTGACTGGTTTACTAATGTGCCCGAAGATCCCGATTACCTGTATGCTGCTGCAACTGCGACTTCAAAAGATCTACAAACGGCAATCAACAAAGCCAAGCAGGATGCTCGTGTGGATATCGCTTCACAGATGGAAGCAAGGCTTCAAGGGCTGGTGAAACAATTTAAAGAAGAAATTGGCGAAGGTGAAGACTCGCAAGTGAATGCTCAATTTACCACCGTTTCAAAAACGATTGTATCGACCACGCTCAATGGCTGCAAAGCGAAAAATCAATATACCAAAAAAGAGGGAACGCTGTGGAGAGCTTGCATCCTTATGGAATATCCCATCGGAGCAGCCAATGCGCAATTTCTGCAGCAGCTCAAGAATAATGATTTGCTGCGCCAAAAAACCGCTGCCACCGACGCTTTCAAAGAATTAGAAACCGAAGTTCAAAAATTCGAGCAGGAAAAAGAGGCCAAGAAGCAGCAAAATTAGTCATTTTAATTTGTCGAGAAGATTGACCGGTCACTGCCAGTGACCGGTCAATGCGATGAATAGTCATTATGCCTCTTTAGAAGATGATCTTATGTCTCTTTTATTTATTTTCTGGCTAAAATTTATATTGCTTTGCGGTCAGGAAACGACCTCCCGATCGATAGCAGTCTATCCCACCTGGTTCTGGGAGATGCCAGTGGATAGCAGTGCTACTTTTGCCGTGGGCTATGCTCGACACTATACTCGGATTGATACCAGCTATGCGTATGCCAGGCGGAATTGTATCTGGCAACTGCTTCGATCCATGCAGGTCACTATCGATGCCAGTCAGGAATTATTTAATCAAGTTGGACAAAACAAGCTTATCGGATTTCAAGAGGTGGAGTCAATTGATTCGAGCCTGGCATCCGCTATTAATGAAAATTTTACGATCATCGATTCGGCTGTGGTCGGCGATATGGTTATCTCTTTGGCACAATTTTCTGGAAATACGAATTTTCAAATCGTGAAAGATCGTATTGCACCATCACAACGACCGCCATGGATCGATACGCTTCCACAGGAGGACTCGGTAATTTATGCGGTGGGAACAGCACCTCTTTACTATTACGAACATCATTCCTGGGATCGAGCGGAAGCCAATGCCCGCTTTCAATTGGCTTACACGCTCGGGACGAAAATTCAGAGTATGAATTGGATGGAGCAGGCTTCAATGAAAACCTGGAGCGAGGCAAAAGCCTCAATTCAACTGCGGCAGACAACAGTAGTCAAGCGGTGGCTTGATTGGTCGAATCGGCAATGTTATGTGCTATGTCGGATGCCGTTGTAATGCACTTATTACGCACGAAATGAAAATTAACTGGTTCAACAGAAAGTTTGAAAATCAAAAAATTAAAACGAACAAACAAAAAGGTAGCCATCATGAAATCTCTTTTTTTGATTTTATTTGTTATCATTCTGCCATTATTAGCAATAGAAAGTCACGGGCAAAATTTTGATGCTCGCATGAACGCCCTGTTGGCAGAGGTCGATGCGAGTGATATCGAATACAAATTGGCTCAAATTGCTAATGCCGCAGCGACTACATTAGCAAATTTTCAAATTACCAGGACAGCGATTATTCCATTTCGGGATGAAAATAATCATCGCACCGGATTAACCGAGTTTATCGGTTCAGAGTTCGGCAAAAAGCTGCAGCTCAAACAAACAGTGGAAGTTAATGCTGCGGATGAGGTTGCGAGCGTCTTGCGCAATCAAATAAATCTGGCAAATATCCGATGGACACAGGATTGTCCCGACATTGCGATTCGAATGGCAGTACCGTCATTAATTCGAGGGCGAATTATCAGCGGGGCGAATGAAATTAGCTTGACGATCGATATTTACAGCGACACAAGAAATAGCGTTATTGGTACCCATCGCACCAATTTCCCTCGCACGACTGGCCTGCTTCGCCTGAGCAATCTCATTCTTGACGAGGCTTCGCCTTTGCAAAAAGAAATCCCGCCGCCACAGCAATTGCCCCCGACTATTCCCGACAAACCAAAATATGAGCCAGTACCAACCCCGATAGTGGCGACTACCCCTGTTGCCACTGCGCTGGAAATTGCTATTCGTAATTTAGCGGATAAGCTGGCAAAGGGATTATCAGAAGCGAATCAAGTCAAAATTGGTGTGTTGGAATTCCTGGATTTGCAGGGTCGGATATCGCAACTGGGCAAATTTATTGCCGAGGACTTGACCACTGCTTTGTTCGAGAAAGGCAAATTTTCCATGGTCGAGCGCAGCTTGCTCCAGCAGGTGATGCGAGAACAGGCGCTCAGCCAAACTGGCATCATTGATCTTACTCAGGCGCAGGAGATCGGCAAGATAGTCGGTGCCGATGCCATTATTACTGGCTCGCTCAGCGATATTGGCAATGAAATCAAAACCAATGCCCGATTAATTGATGTGCGGGAAGGTACCGTTTTAGCCGTTGCGGGCGAAAGCATTGCCAAAACAGAAAATGTTAGCAAGATGTTCAACACCATTTTATGGGCGCCAGGGGCCAAAATCCAACCCCCACCTCAGCCGATTCCACCGACCAGCCATTCAGCACCATCAGGCTATGTCTATTTTGAAGATTTCAAAAATGTGGAGGAAGGCATGTTGCCAGAAGGCTGGTTGGGCGGGGAAAAGCTGATGGTAAAGAGCGACGGCAGACAAAAATTTGTCACCGATTTCGAACGACAAAACAATCATAAGGTGCTCATTGACAATGTAAATTTTCCTGAGAATTTCGAATTCACCGTTGTCTTTCAGTTTGCCAGCCAGGCTTATCATACCCACTTATTCGCTTATCTTGGCTCGCTGACCATGACCATTGATGTTTATGGTTGGTACCGACTAAACAAAACGCAGGTGGATAAGCACGTAGACTGGAGGAACAAGCTCGTGAAAGCGGTACTGGCCAAACAGGGCCCGATATTCAAGCTTTTCATCAATGGAGAAGAAGTGTTGCTGATGCGGGACACTGACTACAAATTGCCACAAGCGATTTCGTTGGAGTTTCAGAATATGAGCGGGTTTAAGTTGATGCAGGTGGGTTTAAAAGCGATTTAAAAGCGCTCAACTGACCGGTCGCTGCCAGCGACCGGTCAGTATTCAGCGACCGGTCAGTTTAAATTTAACCAATTTTCAAAATCTTTATCTTCATCAGTACCATAAGCGGCTACGAACTCGGCGTAAGCTTCCGGAGTTGGGAAAAAACGGTTTCGAAATTCCGGGATATATATTTTGCCATGTCGTGCTTCAATGAATTCAAGATAATTGGAGAACGCCCAATCTTCTAATTTACTCACGAGTCCATCTTTCAGGGGATTGATATGGATGTATCGACAGAGGAGGATTTGATAACGTTCGCTGTAAACATGCTTATGCTTAAACCGTTCTGGGAATAGCGAACCCATTCGTTTATATCTTTTATTGATGGCCTGGACATAGCTGGTTTGTAAGCGACGCATGAAATCTGAAAGATTATTATCGATGCAGGGTTGCAGCATAAAATGGAAATGAGTGGGCATAAGGCAATAAGCGATGACATTCATGGATAACAATTTTATATACTTATAAAGGAGGCGCAGAAAGTAAAGATAGTTTTCAGTTTCAAAGAAGATTTTTTGACCCTCAGCACCTCGATGGAAGATGTGATAATACTCACCAGCTTGAAATTCCTGGAGACGAGCGGGCATGTTTTGACCCTCCAAAATATTTCAGTATGATCTATCTCACTGACCGGTCGCTTAAAGCGACCGGTCAGTAACAGAAACGATGGGTCAATATATTACTAAGAAGAGGGTTAGTCAAGGAATTTTTTTGAAACTGGAGAGGTTTTTAATGAAAGTTTGTGCAATTGGTTAGTTGTTACAAATAATGGTGGAGAAATTTCGCTTGTGAAAAATTATAAATGGACCCAAGGCATTTTATTAGCAAAAGTAATTGCATAACGGACTATAACTGACCGGTCGCTGGGAGCGACCGGTCAGTGACACAGGGATTAAAAGGTGCTACGGATAAAGATAAAAAAGAATTTCATTACTCTGGCTGAAATCTCCCGATATGTCCAGCGAGCCGTTGCCGATGCGATAAATGGGCGACAAACGTCAGTTTCCGGAGGCAATTTGGATCGGAGTATGCCATTGGGGCAGGTTAAGTAAATTTGCTACATTCAACTGACCGGTCGCTGGGAGCGACCGGTCAATAAATTTTTAATTAACAAAAGCCATTTCTTGGAGTTAGAAAATATGAGCGGGTTTAAGTTGATGCAGGTGAGTTTAAAATCGATCTAAAGGTGCTTAACAGATGGGCGTCTATCAAGATCAATAAGCTGCAATTATAAAGAAAATGGTTTTATTAAAAAGCGAGGTTATGGTATGCAAAAAATAAAAGCGATGAAAAATCAAGCCTGCATTATCAGCTTTATTGCCATATTACTTATGTTTTCTAATTGCACACTGTATCGCAATATGCGACCAACAGGAGAGTACACGACGATTGGCAGGGAAAAAATCCAATCTATACCCACTTTACGATTGGTTAAAATGCCTGAGCCAAAAGCTCCCAATCTCGTTGTAACATTTGGAGAATATCCCGCTTACAAAGAAACTCAGAATGTTAAAAAAGTCGGCCAAATGAAAACCTCTTATGCCTCACTTTGGCTGGCTGTGGCAGCAGGCGGTATTGGCTATGCGATCAATGGCTGGGATGATTATGAATTACAGGAAGAAAACGGCGAGATCGTTCGCTTTTATAGAACTCGAGTCACAGGAATTTTAATCGGCATATTGGGCTTGGCTGGTCTTTGGGGAGATATGTCCAAAGGTTGGGTCTCAGCTTCAAAATATTATTATCAGGAGGTTGTTATAGAAGACGATAAAGATTTTCGATTTTTTCCCAATAGAAAAATAATAGCATTTTGTCCACTCATAAATAAAGATTTTGAACTCATTACAAATGAGAGAGGCCATGTTCATTTAAATTTGGCAGAACTGGCTGATTTAGTTCCTATAAGCACTGATCTTGAGGTCAATTTCAAAACAGAAGAGCCGCCCCAGGCATCAAAAATCATTAAAGTTCCTGCCAGTTTTTTTTCTGATCTTAAAGCCTACTACGCATCAATACGCCCTCCTGATTTAGTGACTATGCTTAGCTTTGACGATGCCACATCCTGGAAACCCAACCAAATAATCGACGGTGCCGAAAAAGCTTTTCTGGTGGCAACCATCGAAAACCGTGGTGAAGGCAAAGCCCTCGATGTGAAGCTCAATATTGTCAATGATAACCCCAAGATTTCTTTTCAATCAAATTATAGTATTGGTACTATTGAGCCAAAGAGAAAGGTGGAGCAACGGATTCCTATTCTTCCTAGCATGGAAATAACTGATGGCAATGCAAGATTTACTATTATTACAAAAGAACAACGCGGTTACGACGCCCGCCCCGTCCAGATACAAATCCCAGTCCGCCACCTGGATAAACCCGTCCTATCTTTTACGAGCTTCACTCTGAACGATGGCACCTCTGGCCTGGCAAGCGGGAATGGCAACGGCATTGTCGAAAATGGTGAAACGGTGGAGATAACCGCCTTTGTGAAAAATACTGGCGTTGGAGCATCGCTGAATACGACAGTAAATTTGAATTCAGTGAGCCCAGGTGCGGAAATTCGTCAGGGCAAGGTTCGGCTGGGAACGATTGCGCCGTCGGAAACGAAGCAGGCAAAAGTTGTCGTTGCTATTCCGAGAACTTACAGCGGCAGCGATCTCAGGCTTGCCTTTGCAGCTCGGGACACGATTGGCGCCAGCCAGATTACTAAAGAACATATTCTCCCCATGAGCAAGCTCGCTCCAATTCTCGCCTTTGACAGCCGTTTTTTAGATAGCCGTGGCGTGCAGGTGGATGAGGTCAGCAATGGCAGTAGTTATATTTTGGAGATTATGCCTCGCAATGAGGGCCAGATTGCTGCCAGATCGGTCCAGGCAAATGTCACTGCTTCAGCAGGTGTGACCATCAGTAATCCTTTTTTTGCAGTTGGTGATATGGCGGCTGGCGCAAGTGCCGCACCGATTCGATTTAATTTTGCCCTCCCAAGAAATTACAACTATGGAATGCCGCAGTTCAATTTGCGTCTCAGTCAGAGCGATTTTGCTGATATCAATCAAAAGCTCGATATTCCGTTTCGATTGAAATCACCCAATTTGATCGCCAGAGAGGTCGTGACAACCACGGATGGGAACGCTGATATTCAGCAGAGCGAGACGGTGGATATCGATATCGTGGTGGAAAATCAAGGCGACCTGGATGCTGAAAATGTTGTAGCCGATCTGAACTTCACGCATACGGGCATTGATTTTCGGGAGCGAACCAAGACATTGGGACGCATTCCTGCTGGAGGGCAAGGACGTGCGAGATTCAGTTTTCTGGTCAAAACAGGGGCGACCGTGGGACCGTTGGTTGGGCAATTGCAGGTTCGTCAGGCTGATGGTTTTGCTCCAGTAACTAAAACGCTAAATTATACAATAAACGCCATTGGTGCCCAAATTGTCACAGTAACACCAACCGAACAGCCCACTGCTATGCCACGGGTGATGCCAGTTGTCCGTGCCAATACCCCACCTGTGGTTTTTTTGTCTTTAAAAAATCTTGGTGCCGAGGGGAAATCGTATGATCCATTTGTTAAGCTGGAGATTCAGATAAAAGATGATAAACCCCTGTTGGCTATTGAACCAGAGATTCGAGTCAATGGTAGGCTGCAACCGAAAGAGCAGGGCTTGCGCGGGATCGGTTTGGAAGAACGAGAGGCCAAAGAAGATGAGCTGAAAATAAAAATGTACCGCCTGGTGCAACTGAGCGAAGGTTTCAATGACATCGAAATTCGTGTTTACGATGCCGATAATGAGATGGGCATGGAGACCACTCAGGTGGAATATGTGCCCCAACGCACCGACATCTGGGCAATTATTATTGGTGTGGGCGATTATCAAAATGATCAGATCGATGATCTGAAGTTTGCCGCGGCCGACGCCCAGAGTTTTTACGATTTTATTCGCAGCCCTGAAGGAGGAAATTTGCAGGCGGATCATGTGAAGTTGTTGCTCAATCGTGATGCTACTCGGGAAGAAATTTTGCGGGATATGGAATGGATTACCAGCAAAGCCTTTGAAAACGATGTGGTTTATATTTATATAGCATTGCACGGGATGGTTGATGAGGGTGAATTATATTTTCTTGCCCATGATAGCGACCCACGGAATCTATTGGCGACTGGCGTGAAAAAGACTGAATTGGAAAATCTCTTACAGCGGCGCATGAAAAGCAATAAAATCGTGTGGTTTGCCGATGCCTGCCATAGCGGCTCGCTGGGTGAAGATACCCAGGTGAGTATGCGAGCCAGTCGTGCCAGCGCAACCAATCGATTGCTCACCGAAATTTCCAAAGCGCGCAATGGTCTGGCGATGTTGATGTCAGCCACCGCCGCAGAATACAGTCAGGAAGGAACCAAATGGGGCGGTGGCCATGGCGTATTTACTTATTTTCTATTGCAGGGGTTACGAGGGCAGGCCGATCACAATAAAGATAACTTTGTGAGTGTACCCGAGCTCTATGATTATGTTTCCCGACAGGTGAGCGAGGCAACAGAGGGTAAACAAAACCCGATCTTGCGTGGCAATTATGATCGGGAATTAAAGCTGTCAACGGTCAAATAAATTTGAAAATACTGACCGGTCGCTGCCAGCGACCGGTCAGTTGGGTTGCTGATGCCCACAGCGACCAATCAGTTATTATATTTTTAAAACCAAATATGAAAAAATCCAATTCACTAATTCTCATTTTATTTTTCTTTTTTAGCTATTTGCCTTTATCAGCAAAAGATGACCCCCCTGATTGGGTTAAAAATCGGGGGGACACTCGTGTTTCTAACAAATCTTACCTTCAGGCAGTGGGGCAGGCGGAATTAGGAAAGAGCTCTGACGAAGCGATAGCCCAGGCAGAGCTCATGGCGAAAAATCAGATCGCCGAGCAACTGCAAGTCCACATTGCGTCCCAATCACGAGTTGTCAAATTTGAGAGTACCTCAGCCAATGTCTTCACCGAGCAATCGGCTGAAGAGCTGCAATCGGCAACGCAAATTACGCTCTCGGGTTTGCGAATTGAGGCGAACTATATTGATAGGAAAAACAAAATTTGCTATGCGCTGGCGGTGCTCGATCGCAAGGTCGCTGCCAATTCGATGTACCAGGAAATATTGACCCTCAAGCAAGGTGCTCTAGTAGCGCTGAAAACTGCCACCGATTTGATCCATTCGAACAAGCCTCTGCCAGCGCTATCCAATATCCGCCGCGCCTATTTGATTTTAATGTCAGCAATGGAACGCGAGCAAATTCTTCATGTGCTAAAGCCATTCCCTGCGCCGCTGGTGGAATTCCCCTCTCAGCCAACGATCGAGCAGATGTTAGCAGAGCTGCATCATGCTGGGGCTTCCGTTCGGGTGGTGCCATTGCAAAATTCAGTTACCCTACAGAACAAAAATGAATTACCCTACCGATTAGAAGTTACTGCCTTTAGTGGCGACCAACCGTTAGCCAATCTGCCTCTCATCTGTCAATTTCGAAAGGGCAGAGGACAGGCAGAAGCGTCGGATAAGACCAATGACCAGGGTCAAACGATCATCTGGATCCGCGGGTTAGAACCTGCACCCCATGGCGAGTATTTGATTGAAATTCAGCCTGATATCAGTCCATATTTGATTACCGAAGGAGAAACAATAGCGGAAACCTGGAATCTGGAAGTAAAGCAACTTTTCCATCCCGCGATATTTTCGCTGAAGCGATTGGATCTTGACCTGGATGATTATTGCGCCACAGCGGCACAGGATTTAGCTACGCAATTGTTAAAGAACAGAGGTGAATGTAAATTAGCTATCGGGAATATAACTTACGCAGAGACAGCCGTTGCCAGCCAGTTCATTGCTTACTTAAAAGAAAAAATATCCGCTGAAATTGCAATCCAGCCCAATATGAAATTAATTGCACCTGATAAAATTGAGTCCAGTATTCATCAAGCAAAAGTTAGCTATCGGGGCAGCAAGCGTCCCGATTCGCCTGAAGTTCTTGCCGCCTTAGTCGATGCGGATGCGATGGTGACTGGAAATTACTGGGATCGTGAGCAGGTATTGGAATTTAATCTTTACGCAGTGCAGAGTCATTCAGGAACGGTATTAGCCTCATCCAAAATTTCCATTCCCATGACCTGTATTCCCGCCCAGATAGCTTATCTGCCCAGCAATTTCAAAAATTTTTCTCGGGACCAACAATTGGGTGATGTCCAGGAAATCCAGGAAGATCTCAAAGTGGAAGTCTGGGTCGATCGTGGTTCTGGTGCTGTTTATCATAAAGGAGAAAAAATTGCGGTCTTTGTTCGAGCAACCAGGGATTGCTATCTTTATCTGATTTATCATGACGCGGAAGGCAATGATATTTTAATATACCCCAATGCGCGCCAGGTTAATAATCGAATTCTGGGCGGAGTTATTTACCAGATACCCGATGCCCGAGATACCTTTGATTTTGTCGTCAAGCCGCCCTATGGCAGTGAGCTGATAAAAGCGGTCGTTGCTAAAGAAATAATGCCAGAGCTGCCTGGAAAAATATTGGCCAATGGGTTAAAGGTTTTGGCAGGTTCATTTAAGGATAATTTAACCCAGCTTCGTGGGATTAAGCTGCAATCCCGACCAAGCGGCTATGCAGAAGCCAGTTGTGTCCTGACGACGATGGATTGATACTTTAATTCTTGACGCTCAAAGTTAGAGTGAGGCTATGGAGTGAAAGTAACAAGAATTTTTAAAAACAAAATCAGGAGCGCAAAATGAAATTTAATTTTTTAGAAACCTTCGAAGAAAAATTCTACTTCAAAACCTCTCATATTTTCTGGCATCTATTAACGGGACTGGCGGGATTAGCCTTGCTGGCGGGGATTATTATTTTATTATGGAGCCTGACACCTTCTTTTAGGCCTGGAGTGAAGAAACCAGTTTATCCCGAGCCAGTGAAAGTGACGGCCGAGGAGATTAAATTAAGAATTCAGCCGCCCGCTAAAGCCAGGGTCATTGTACCGACACCCGTTGAAACCGTCCAACCTTCGCCGACGGAGGTAAAACCAATAGCGCCAACAACGGAAGACCCCGCCGAAAAGGCTTATCTGGCGGCTATGGATAGTCTCAGGCTGTTGTTGCCACCAGAAAAATTTAAATGGGAGACCCGAGGCCATTGGGAGGAATCATGGTATGAACGGCGCTGGGTGGTAGATTATTATGGCATCTCAGACCGCTTAAAAAGCGTCTTTAACAATCTGGATGCGGATAACTTCAAATTGAAGCAGCAACTTTTATCAGCTTATTTGAAATTGATCTCATTATTCCCAGAAGACCAGCGGCTTACGGTTTTTAGGGCGGCCATTGATTACAGCAAGGAGGATGTGCCCACTTCGGTTGCCAATATCGAATTGCTGAGAGCTACCGTGCCGAATTTTAATGTCTATAATAGCGATTTTGTCGCTGACCTGGCCACTTTTGGCCGAAAGAATCCTCGGGACGGACGGGCATTTATCAATTATGTCAATACCATCATGCCCAAATTTGATCGGGATATTCGGCCGCAGATATTATCGAATATGATCAGTTCGTACTACAATCATTTTAATTTGATTGAGCGGCAGCAGGAGGCGACCGATCTATTTTTAGCCATGCAAGCCAGTTTCACAACGGAAGAACAGCCAAAGGCTCTGGTGGAATATTATCGGACCTTTGTGGGCAAAAATTATGAGCGGGAGAGCCAAATCAAAGAGCTTGACAATCAATACCAAAGAAAATTAGAGGACGCCGAATCGGTTCTGGCGCATAAGAAAGCTGTCAAATCAAAATATCGGCTCAATGGCTTGAAAGTGATCGGCGGGAGCATTGTGTTCATTGCGTTTCTGGCGTTGTTTTTGGTGGTGCTGTCGATCCAGCGGAATGTGAAGTTGCTGAGGGAGGAGATGGCTGCTAAATAGCATACAATCTCAATTAGCCAATTTGAAATGAAAAGAGAAATTGATTCCATCCGCCAGTGGGTGGATGGAATCAGTCTAAACTAAAATTATTGTTAAAGATTTTGATTGTGGAAATTGACAGGTTGGCACCAACCTTTTCAGAGAAAAGGATTAATTTGCTTTATTAACAACTTATTTGGAGAAAAAAAAATGAAGAAAGATATTTACTGTATAATCATTTTGGCTTTTGCCTTCCTTTTGCTGATAGGATTAGAGTCAAACGCCAACGATTCCAAATCAAAATTCGATCATGGAAAAAAGATTATCAAGATATTCGATAAATTTCAAAAGAAAGAGGTTGAAGTCATTGAAGGGGAGATACTGGTTAAATTCAACGAATCTAAAGCTAAAGCTACCATCGAAAATTTTCATTCTAAATTAAGGGCTGAAGTCATAAGCGAACTACCAGAACTCGGACTTCAACTGGTTAAATTGCCTGAAGATCTTGATATTTTCCAAGCAATAGATGAATATAATCAAAACCCGAATGTTGAAATTGCAGAACCAAACTATGTAGGACATCAGTGCATTGTCCCAAACGATCACTTCTACAGCCAACAGTGGTACTTGCCTCATATTAATGCCGAACAAGCATGGGATATTGAGACTGGGAATGCGAATGTTATTATTGGAGTGTTAGATACAGGAGTCGATACTGACCATCCAGATTTGGCGTCTAAGATATGGACCAATAATGATGAAATTCCAAATAATAATATTGATGACGACAATAATGGATATATCGATGATGTCCATGGGTGGGATTTTGTCACCGTTGGTCATAATGCTCCTGCTGATAATGATCCAAATCCCGAGCCAAATGGAATTGATGATGATAATAAAAACGGTATTGATAGCGGATGTACTCATGGTACGCACGTGGCAGGCATCATTGGAGCCGAAACCAATACAAATCAGGTTGGAGTCGCTGGGTTGGCCTGGGGAGTTACCATCATGCCAATACGAGTGGGCGATGATGAGGGAAGTTTTGCATATTGGGACATTTTTCATGGTATGGTTTATGCGGTTAAAAACGGAGCAAAGATTATTAATTGTAGCTTTGGTGGCCCTTATGATAACGCTTATGATATAACATTGTCATATTTATATAACAATTATGATTGTGTTATTGTAGCAGCTGCTGGCAATGAGGATATTAATTTAGATCTTACTCCTCAAAGTCCAGTTTGTAATGATTGCAATCAAAACATTGTCTTAGGGGTAGCTGCTACTAATTCAAATGATCTTAAATCATCCTTTTCAAATTATAGTAGCAACTATATTGATGTTTGTGCACCAGGAGAAAACATATTTAATACAATGTTCTATGATCCGAGTTTTAATTTTAATTTAGCGTGGGATTATAAGAATGGCACCTCAATGTCAGCACCAATTGTTACAGGAATAGCTGGCCTTATCCGTTCAAAATATCCAAATTGGAATAACCATAAAGTAATAGCTCAAATAATTAACTCTACTGCCAATATTGACAATTTAAATCCAGGCTTTGAAGGACGCCTTGGTAGCGGTCGTGTCGATGCTCATGCTGCTTTGATAAGCTACTCAACTGCAACTCAGCTTAGGTGCTCGGCTCAACCTACAACCCTGCAAGCCAATGGCACCAGTACATCTTCCGTAACAACTCAAGTGTTGGATCAAAATGGTAACCTGGTTGTCGATGCCACCAACGAAATTACTTTTACCATTACATCTGGCTCTGCTTCAGGTCAACTCATCGGCACCAATCCAGTCAACGCCGTAAATGGAATTGCCACAATTACCTTACAATCGACAACGACGCCAGGAATAGTTACGATTGCAGCATCCTCACCAGGCTTGACCAGCGGATCGACTATTGTTAACGTCTATAATGATCCGACTGAAGTGGGTGGACATATCAACAAAGATACCACCTGGCCACTAACTGGAAGTCCTTACGTTGTCACCAGCGATCTGGCGATAGATGCTGGTGTCATCTTAACCATCGAACCAGGAGTTACTATCAAATTCAATCGCGATCGGGATATGAATATTTACGGCGCTCTGGTGGCCAATGGAACAGCCAGCGCTCCGATAACTTTTACGGCGAATGCAACGAATCCGTATCCTCGTTATTGGGGTGGTATCAAATTTTATGAATCGGGACTGAAAAACGTTTCGATACTAAATTTTTGTTCTATTTCTTACGGTGGACAGGGCGGCTATGACAATTTTGATAGACCGCTCATACTAAATGGCTATGCCAATCCGACTATTACGAACACAACCATGAGCAATAATAATCGGAATGGCATCGATCTTGAAACTGGGACTTACTCATCTGACATCAATCTGAATATTACCACGCTGCCTTATATAATTCGAGGAGACATGGCAATCAGTTCTGGGGCAACGATGTCACTGCAGCCAGGAGTATTAATAAAATTAGAAAGCGACAGCGACATCATTATTTATGGAGGTTTGAAAGCCCGAGGCACCGCCACCCAACATATCATTTTTACCTCTATCCGAGACGATGCGCATGGCGGAGATAGTAATGGTGATGGAGTTACGGCAGGAACGCCAGGTGATTGGGGCGGCATCTTTTTTGATAACTCCATAATAGACGCTAATACCATTCTGGATTACTGTGAAATTTATTACGCTGGTCAGGGAGGTTATGGTAATCACGATTGTCCCCTGGAGCTTCATGCTCTTGCTAACCCAACAATAACCAATACTTATCTGGCTAATAATAAATTCAATGGCATTGATCTGCGTACGGGAAGCTACTCTTCAGATATATTGTTAAACATCACAAATCAACCTTATATGATACGTGGCGATCTTGTCGTTGAATCCAGTGCCACGCTCACAATTAGTCCAGCAGTAATCATTAAATTTGGAAACGAATGTGATTTTTATATCCGAGGGGCTTTAAAGGCGCAGGGCAATAACAGCGACCATATTATTTTTACCAGTCTCCAGGATGATTTCCATGGAGGTGACACCAATGCAAATGGTACCAGCGTTGGCTCAAAAGGAAATTGGGGCGGGATTCGTTTGTACGATTCGATAATCGATAACACTACAGTGATGGATTATTGTGAAGTAATGTATAGCGGTTGCGGCGGTTACGGAAATAATGAGAGTCCAATTGTTCTAGATGGTCGTGCGAATCCAAGGATAACAAATTCCCTTCTTCTAAATAATTCTCGGAATGCTATTGATTTAATAACAGGAGATTATTCGTCTGATTTCAAACTTGATATTCTTAATTTCCCTTATTTAATTCGCGGCGATCTTGTTATCAAGTCACCAGCTAAATTAACAATTCTGCCAGGAGTTATTTTAAAATTTAGCAGCGAATGCGATTTCTATATCGACGGCTCTTTTAGTGCCATGGGCACATCTTCAATGCCAATTCTTTTTACCTCGATTAAAGATGACTCCATCGGTGGCGATAGCAATGGCGATGGCGCATCAGTCGGCACGCCAGGGGACTGGGGAGGAATTGGTTTTAGGGATGCCAGCGATGACAATTTATGCTTATTGGACAATGTAAAGATTTTTTATGCAGGCTGTGGCGGCTATGGGAATTATGCGGCACCTTTAGCGTTTGATAATGCCAGCCCCAAAATTCAGCGGGTTACCATTGCGAATTCAAGATCGCATGGTGCCATCTGCTACAATGCCGCCAGCCCTGATTTCGGTGGCGGCATTCAAGCCAGCCAGGGCCAAAATAAATTTTATGCTTTTAAAAACAAATCCAGTAAATATGCTCTCTATAATGATGGATCAGCCGATATTTATGCTCGAAATAATTACTGGGACACCAATGATTCCCTTCAAATAGAAAAGCTAATCTATGACAAAATTGATCATAGCAGCAAGGGTCGTGTATATTTCTATCCCTTTAATAGTGCCGCCGATGTGTTATCGCCGCTGGTTACCGTGATCAGCCCGAATGGAGGTGAAAATTGGATCATTGGATCTAAACAAACCATTACCTGGTCGGCAATAGATAACGATGGCATTTCCAAAATTTATTTATTCCTCTCCAGAGATGCAGGCGTAACATTTTCTAAGTTTGATTCCCTCTCATCAAATCCAGGGGTTTTAAACTGGACGGTTTCAGGCCCCTATTCCAACAATTGCAAAATAAAAATTCAAGCATTCGATTTTTCAGGAAACATGGGGTTTGATGTCAGCAATGGTAATTTCGCCATCGTTGATACCTCAGGAATTATCAATCATCCGCCAACATCCCCCACCGTCCTCCTACCCATCAACGGCGAAGAAGCCCGTCCTGATGACTATCTGGTCTGGGCGAAAAGCACGGATCCTGATGTGGGAGATGTCATCACTTATACGTTGGAGCTGGATAACAACGCCAACTTCTCCAGCCCCGAAATTCATCAGTCTGGAATTTCGGGGAATATAATGAATAATGAGGCGGTTCTGAATCAACTCGACGATAATCTTGCAGCAGAGATGTCCAATGCAGTTTACCTCCAGCTCCGCAGTCTGCAAAATTTCAACAATCTCAGGGACGATTCGACCTATTACTGGCGGGTCAAAGCAGTCGATAATTATGGGGCCGAGTCCAATTTCACCAGCGGCACCAGTCGTTTTTTCTTCAACAAAACCAATACGGCGCCGCAGGCTGTGGTCGCTGGCTTCTCGCCCAAAGACGGCATCGAAGTGCGCACCAACAAGCCCGAAATTAGCTGGCATCCGGCCAAAGATGCCGATTTGAGCGATCATGCAGGAACGCTACGCTACAAGCTGCAACTGGATGATGATGGCGAGTTCTACAGCAACTATAAATATCAATACACCACTGCCATGGGATTGAACACTTTTGAAGTGCCCGATCCGCTCAGCGAAAATGTCAGGTGGTATTACCGAGTCCAAACCGTCGATGATGAAGGTCTCACTTCACCCTGGTCCGCAGTTCAAAATTTTTGGGTCAACGCCATCGATGAAGCGCCCAGGCCGTTTGCATTACACCGCCCTGCCAATAGCAGCACGGTCACGGCCGATTCGATCACTTTTTCCTGGGCCAGCACCAGTGATCTCGATCCCAACGACAAATTCAGTTTCACGCTGGATTATAGCACCAGCAGCAGCTTTCTGGAAAATGTCGTCTCAGTTCCCAATTTGACCGATTCATCTATTGCCATTGATTTGAAGGGCATGGCGAAGACAGCGTACTATTGGCGGGTCAAAGCGGTCGATAGCGACGGGCTGGTCACCTGGGGCAGTAATAGCGGCTCAGCTCCCTGGCAGTTCCAATTCAATCCAACATCGGTAACGGCACCCGAAGCCAATACTCCCAAAGAATTTTCATTGTCTCAAAACCACCCCAACCCCTTCAATCCCGAAACCATCATCGACTATCAACTCCCCATCTCCTGCCATGTTGCCATCACCATTTACAATACCCTGGGCCAGGAGATCAGAACGCTGATCCATGGCGAGCAGCAGGCGGGCTATCATCAGCTCGTCTGGGATGGGAGGGACAATTCAGGCCAACAAGTGGGATCGGGAATTTATCTGTATCAGATGCGGGCTGGGGAATTCGGGGCGTTGAAGAAAATGGTTCTGATCCAGTAATGGTTGAAAAAATCTTTAGGTGGCATTGGAAATTGAACCTGGCGCGGGAGTGCAATCATTGTTAGCAGCGCGTCAGACCGGGAGGTGTGCAGATCCACCCGCGGTCGGGCGGGTGGATCGCAATCTGTGCCCTTTTTTACGCTGGCTCAAAATCCAATGGCCGCGTTGACTATCCTGCTGCGGTCGCTTCCCGCAAGGTCGCGCAGCGAGTTAGTCTGAGCTGCATTTCGCCGATGGCTCAGTAGATCAGTTCATAATTTTTTGTAGGATTACTAAAAGGCTTACGCCTTAATTCCATATTTGAAACTCTACAAGAATTTTTGAAATGAAGCACTTAGCCAAGGGCAATTTACTTCATTTTTGCTCCCGCCGTTCTTTGCCCAGCCAGAAAGGCGTGGTGGCAAACCACAGAATAGCACCAACCAGCATAAGCTGTTTGTGAAGCTGAAAAGCGATGCTGCCAGCAAAAACCAGCAATGAGGGAACCAAAGTCAATGCCAAGCCGGCGTAGGAGAGCAGTTTTGCGACGGTAGTTATCATTTTTTTTATTCCTTTGGTGCTTGAACGAGTGATCTTCGTTGCATGGCCCAGCTCAGCAACAGAAAGACTGCTGCCGCTACAAACCATCCTGGCAGCCCCAGAAAAAAAATTTCGACGCCAAAATTTAAATTGAGCCACAGGCTAAACGCCATGGTCACGAGCCAGGCGGCCGCAGCAGACCAATTGAAGGATTTTCCAAAAACGGCGGCATAATTGCGCTGAAGGCCCAGTCGGGGGACCCAGTACACATCAGAAAAAATCACTGCGCCCATGGGCATCAAAATCAGACCATAAAGTGCCACGAAATCCAGCAGTTTCATCACCAGCGCCGGAAAGCAGGCGGCGGCAGTGGTGATGATGCCCACGACCATCGTCACGCGCCAGGTCTTCCAGGTGGGCCTGATCGCTTGCAGAGCTAAGCCCGCGCGATAGATAGTGGGATTCGCCGTGGTCCAGCCGGCAATGATCACGCATAGGGGCCCGGCAATGCCAGCAGCGCGATAGGCAATGGGGCCAGGCGCGAACTCCGTGCTATAATTTGACTCCAGCAAAAACAAGGAATATAAAATGCCAGAGGCCAGCCAGGCGAGGTAATGGCCAACATACATGCCCGCAGCAGATGAAAAGCCATAGTACCATTTTTTCGCATAGCGCAGAATGGAGAGGTCGGCCATTCCAATGTGCATGGCCATATTACAAAACCAGGCAAAGAACATTACATGCCAGAATGTAAAATGGCGCTGACCGGGCAGGGGATTATTGGTCCAGATCTTTTCATTGGCTACTCGCCAAAAACCGGAAACGGACGTGACCCCCAGATCGGGCAGCACGGCAATTGCGGCGGCGATGAAAACCAGAATCATCCAGGGGGCAGCCAGTTTGGCGACACGGGCCACTTGAACATAGCCAAACATGGCAACAACCGTAGTGATGGCACCAACAGCCAATACCGCTGCAATCCAGCCCGGCCCATTGGGTAGCCAATCGGTCAATGAGGGCATTTTCATATTGAAGGGGATGCCCACGGCGGTGGCCGAAACAGCGATCATGGCGCCGGCAAGAAAACAAAACATCAGCGCATTGACCACATTGTAGACCAGCGACAACCTAACGCCACCAATTTTTTCGAGCAGATAATAGAGGGTCAATCGCTCCCGGGTGGCGATGGGGGCGCAGAGAAACGCCCAGCTCAGCACGGCCAAGAAATTGCCTGCCAGCAATCCCCAAACCAGGCCACTGGCCGAAATCCCATGGGCGACGAACAGCGGTCCGATGACAAATTCAGTGCCCGCCGTATGCTCCCCGGCATACATGCCAATGAAGCTCCCCCACCCTTTCTGGTGATCGGCAGGTACCGGAGACCTTTCAAATTCCTCGACCGTTTCCAGTTGATTTTTAAGATTGATTTTCGACATCGCTTGTCTCCTGCTCCATCATCTGAAATAATCCGTTCGAATAATAATTTCAACAAGCCCTGTGCCACCCGCTGATTGGCGCGCAGGGTATCTGGCGGTTGGTTCAATCTCACAATTCATCACCCATCTGCGCGCCCCAGAAAAAGCACCGATTGAAGTTACTCAAAAGAATTTTCGCTGATCCCACCGGTCAATAGAATTCATTTTTATTGCTACAACGATAGCAATTCAAGGCACGATCAAAGCATTAGCCGAGCTCACGATCAATTTGGCATCGTGATGATTTTTGCCCGGAATATACGAAACACTTTTTTCAGAAGCAACTTATTTCTAATCGGAACACCTCTCCCGATGCCTGGGGACGCCAGGTGACCGTGACCCAACCCCGGACCGGGATAATAATCAATGCTATTTCGGCTGGCAAATCGGCAGTGAGGATCGAAATTTATGAGCATTTTTATTATGTTAATTTTTTTTGCTTGATTTTTTGTTACATTATCATTATCTTTAGCCGCTTCAAAATAACTCAGGAATTAGCCCGATTATCAAAAGAAGGAGAATCCTATCCCCGTTACGTGCATCTTAAAATTTGCAAGTTCAACCAAGCATGACTTAAAACCCGATAAGGAGATCTAAAAATGGCCAGTTACAAAATTACAGACATCGAGGGCATCGGCCCGGTCTATGCTCAAAAACTTCAGAATGCCAATATCCGTAGTGTCGATGCCTTGCTGCAACGATGCTGCACGCGGCAAGGTCGCAAGGAGGTGGCTGCCACTACTGGGATCGATGAAGCAACGTTGCTAAAATGGACCAATATCGCCGATCTATTTCGGATCACAGGCATTGGCAGCGAATACTCGGAGCTCTTAGAAAAAGCAGGCGTCGACTCGGTAAAGGAATTGCGCAATCGAAAGCCGGAAAATTTGCACGCCAAATTGCTCGAAACCAATTCCAACTTCAACCTGGTCCGACAACTGCCCAGTCTGGGATTGGTGGAATCCTGGGTGGAACAGGCTAAAAACTTAGAGCCGATGGTCACCTATTAACCAGCAACCCCTGCCATCGAAAAGCGGTGCAGGATACTTCTTATTGCAACTATCATTCAGCTTACGAAGGGAGAATTAAAATGGGAATGTTCGATTTTCTGAAAGGCGTTGGCGCCAGCATCTTTGGTGGCGGCAAAAATGAAGCGCAAGAGCTGGAAACCATGCTGAAAGCCGAGCTTGGCGATCGCATAAAAAACCTAAAGGTCGAGTTCAAGGACGGCCTGGTGACGCTCTATGGTCAATGCGATACCCATGCCACCAAGGAAAAGGCCATCCTATTGGCTGGAAATATCAAAGGCGTCTCGCAGGTGAATGACGACTATTTCACCGCGCCGAAGCCGGAGGAAGAAACCGAATTCTACACGATCAAACCCGGAGATTCATTGTCCAAAATTGCCAAAAGATATTATGGCGATGCCATGAAATATCCGGTGATCTTTGAGGCCAATCGGGAAGTAATCAAGGACCCGGATAAAATCTATCCCAATCAGGTCATTCGTATACCTAAGATTGCCAGATAACCAAGGCACGATCGGTAATAATATTGTCATCATTAATTCACAGAGCAGAGATATCCAATCTCTGCTCTTTCTACATTAGAAAATTCTTTACAAGGAGATTTCATCATGGCTGGTTTTGTCGATGAATTCATGCAAACTCTGGGTCCCACCGTGGCCAAACAAATGGCCTCCAATCTGGGGATCAATCAGAACGTGGCGCAGCAGATCATTCCCCATGTCATTCCCATGATCTTGGGCGGGCTGCGAAAACAAAAAGATGAACACGGCGGGGAAGCCCGCGTGGACCATATCTTGAATAAATATGGCAAAGCCGATGTTTTGAACGACATCGGTGGTTTATTTGCTCAGAAAGCCCAGGATGAAAATGCCGACCCGGCGTTGGGTGGCTTGCTGGGAGAATCCGGCCGCCAGGCCACCAATATGATTGCCGAAAAATTCGGTTTGGATGGCAACACGGCCATGAAACTCATTCCCATGCTGGCACCGGTGGTTCTGGGCGCGCTCATGCAGAAACGCGATGTTCAAGGCGCCGGCTCCAGTGGCATTGCCGCATTGCTCGATCAGGATGGCGATGGCAGCATTCTCGATGATGTCGCCGGCTTCTTGATGCAGGGACTGATGGGCTCTGGCTCCCAAAAGGGGGGCAACATTATTGGCAGCTTGCTCGGCGGCTTGCTTGGCGGAAAGCGCGGGTAGCCGTTAGCGGGGACTGTGCAGTGGAGGTTACTTGATATGAGCAATAATATCCGAACCTTTATGCTAATGCTGGTGCTAACGCTGTTGTTTATCTGGGTTGGTGGCGAACTCGGCGGCGGACGGGGCGCGTTCCTCGCCTTTATCGTAGCCGCCGGCATGAATTTTTTCGCCTACTGGTTCAGCGACAGGATGGTGTTGCGACAATATCGTGCTCGAGAAGTCGGCCCGGAAGACAATTCCCCGCTGTATCGCATCGTCGCCAATCTGGCTCAAAAGGCCAGGCTGCCGATGCCAAAGGTCTATGTCATTCCAGACCAATCGCCCAATGCGTTTGCTACGGGACGAAATCCACAGCACGCGGCAGTGGCAGCCACCGAGGGCATCCTCAATCTGCTGAACGAGGATGAGCTATCCGGCGTAATGGCACATGAATTGACGCATGTCCGCAATCGGGATATGCTCACCGGTACCATCGCCGCGACTTTTGCTGGTGCGCTGGCCATGATGGCTCAATTTGCCCGCTTCGGGATAGCTTCCAGAGCCTCCCGCAGTCGAAGCAATCCGCTGGCAATGGTGTTGTTGGCGATTGGTGCGCCACTGGCCGGCATAATCCTTCGTTCCATGATCTCGCGAACGCGCGAATTTGCCGCCGATGCCGGAGGGGCAGAGATTTCCGGAAAGCCGCTGGGCCTGGCCAGTGCCCTCAATAAGCTCCAGCAAGGCGCGCAACGCTTTCCCATCGCTCATGGCAATCCGGCCCATGCGCACATGTTTACGGTCAATCCTTTTATGGGCGGCTGGCAACGGTTGTTTGCCACGCACCCCCCTATTGAGGAGCGCATCAGGCGATTGCAAATCATGGCCGCAGGCGGTGTGGAGCCGACTCGTTAACTCGAATGCGAGGAAACCAGCACCGGCGGAAGCGAGCTCAGAATTCGTCAGCCCCCACGATGACGACTGTTACCGACTACGATCAGAATAATGCCGGTTATGTCTTCGATTGACTGATTGCGATGAAAACGGAACTTGCAGTGGCCGACGGTTTGGTGATTTTGGGCTGACCCATTGGCAGCGCAATTTATTCATTCTAATTATTGCCACAGAGAACATAGCAACTTTGGAATTGTTGGGCATGATGATGCATCGCTGGCCTCTGTGGCTTTTCATTTATCACTTGAAATTCTAAAATGGAAATGATTATCAACAATTGGCCCGCGAAACACACAAAAAAAGGCTGAATGCATTTCTTATGTTTTGACTTTCGTGCCATTCCATGTATTTCGTGGGCATAGAGTTATCATTTTCCATCGCCATGGTTCATTTTAGAAATTTAGGTATCACATCCATTTTGCTTTTGTAAGGAGGACTTAATTATGAAAATCATGCATCTTGTCGTGTCCATGATCATCGTTGCCAGCATCTTCAGCGGTTGCAGCAACGTGGACAAAATTTTTAATACCATTGAAAAATCAAAATTGGCGCCGCCACTGGGTCTGCGCGCCGAACCTCAAAATGGCAAGGTCACTCTTTTCTGGTATACATCCAACTACGAAGACGATTTCGGAGGCTACTATATTTTTAGCGCAGTCGGCGACTACTCCCGCCAGACCAGCGACAGCGCGCTGAGCGCAGTGTTCACCAAAGTGGACTCGATCCCGCTCTTCCCACCAGTGGATCGTGAGGTGAGCCGAACCATTGCCGGTTTAACCAATGGCGTCACCTATAGTTTTGCCGTGGTGGCGTTCGAACAGGGCAGCAAAAATATCAGTTACCCCTCCAATATCGTTGCCGCCACGCCGCAGGAAAAAGTGGTCACCGCCAAAGAAAAGCTCTCGCCGCCGCTGGGTCTGCGCAGCGTCACCGGCAATGGCCAGGTTTCGTTATTCTTCTTTACTTCCAATTATGAACCAGCTTTTCAGGGCTATTACATTTTTCAAGCCAGCGGTGATTTGACCAGCGAGACTGGCGATTCATCGCTTAGCTCAAATTTCAAAATCGTCGATTCCCTGCAAGTTTACGGCTATTCCGACGGCCTGGTCAGCAAGGTCATCACCGGCCTCACCAACGGCCAAACCTATAGCTTTGCCGTGGCGGCCTATGCTTATTTCGGCGAGCAGATCAGCTTCCCCAGCAACGTGATCAAAGATACGCCGCGACCGGAAATCAATTCGGTGGTCCTCAAATCGGCTTCCACCATGCAGGTGGCCGGTAATGACGCCCAGGCCGGCTTCGATTTCAACACCTTCAAAGTCGTGTCGGTACCGGCAGTTGGTTACACCAATGACAACGGCGCAGATATCATCAACGAAGCCTTCGATCCCAGTTCGGCTGGCAATATTCGGTGCTGGTTAGCCGGCATGAACGGCGGCGGCTTGCAGGACCTGGGTTTTATGGAAGATCTCAACGCAGCCGACATCGCACCAGCGGGCGGCTATTCGGAAGAGGGCAAATCCATTGCCGTGCTGCTGGGACATGTCTATGCGATAAAAACGGGGGACAATCACTATGCCAAAATTCTCATCACCAATATCGGTGGCGCACCGGACTATGCCATCACTTTCAATGCCGCGTTCCAGATGCAGGGTGGCAATCGCAACTACAAGCCGGTTCCCCAGGATATCCTGGCGCAGTTGGGCATTCATTAGTCATTATCCATTGAGCTTTCCGGTCCAATGAACCGGCGCGGTTGGAATCATTACAGTGGAACACCCCCTAACATGGTACGCTGAACCATCATGTGTGGGATTTCCAATTCGCTGGTGCGCTGTTTTTCTCGGCAAGCGACGGTTCGGGTTGGAAGAGAAGATCTGGCGGATTCAAGAAAAATAGCGTCTGGCTCGCCGATCTCGGCCGGAAATGGCCTGGTTCGAACTGGAATGGCGAGGCATTCTCTCCCAAATGCCTTGCCATTCATGTTAATTGTCGCTGCCCGGTCTGGTTAGGGAGCAATGTGAAATTCCATGACCTCGCGGGACTTTTTCACTGGCTCAACTTCCCATCCGGCGCAGCAAAGGCAACCCCCCAATCACCATAATGAATAAGCGATCACAGCAACCGAACCATCACCCGCGCAGGGTTGGGTTGAAGAATAACTTTTTAATTTTCGGGAAACAACGATGAACTGGATTTTCGAGACACAGGCATGGATTTCGCTGGCAACTTTAACCGCGCTGGAAATTGTGCTTGGCATTGACAATATCATTTTCATTTCTGTGCTGGCTGGCAGATTGCCCCGGCAGCAGCGAAATCGCGGCCGCACCATGGGACTGGGCCTGGCCATGCTCACCCGCATCGCGCTGCTGTTCTCCATTACCCTGGTCATGCGCTTGCAGCAGCCCCTATTTTCGCTATTGGCCACCGAAATCTCTGGCCGCGATATCATCCTGATGGTGGGGGGACTGTTTCTGCTGGCCAAAAGCACCCATGAAATCCACGTCAGCCTCGAAGGACCGTCCCGGGACAAATCCCAATCAGCGAAAGCCAGCAGTTTTGCCAGCGTCCTGGTTCAAATCGCCGCCATCGATATCATTTTTTCCCTGGACTCGGTCATCACCGCGGTGGGCCTTGCCACGCATCTCGCGGTGATGGTGCTGGCCATCATAATTGCAGTTGTCATCATGATGATTTTTTCCCGCTCCATCGGCGAATTCGTGGACAGTCATCCCACGATCAAAATGCTGGCGCTGAGTTTCCTGATCCTGGTGGGCGTATCATTGCTGGCCGAGAGTTTGGACTTCCACATTCCCAAGGGTTACATCTATTTTGCCATGGCCTTTTCGGTCGGCGTAGAATTTTTGAACATGCGCGTTCGGTCGGTCTATCCCCAAAAAGTGCGACTGCGAAAAAAACTGACCGTAGATAAAAATTGACGCGGCTGGCCCAAATTGCGCCTCAAGCCGGATTGACCCCAACTGATGGACGCAAGGCCGGTTGCTGGGAGCGATTTTTCTCGGCGACTATCCTCCTCACCGCGGATTTTTGGCGCTGGAGACCTTCCATCGCAACATCAGTCAGCCACGAAACGGTTCGGGCACCAAACCGGTGCGGCGAAAATCGCCATCGATCGTCCCAATTGATTCCCAGAAGCCGAGTCGATCATCCCTTCCCCACTGTTTTGCTCACCGTGGCTGCCGGCCAGGTGGCTAATATTTAGTTATGAAATAGAATCGCCAACCCGTCGGGCACCGGTGAGCCCAAAATAGCTTACGCATTGGTCAAATAGATGAAATCCGCTTCATAATCCCCTCGTGGAGATTGTGATAGATCGATTACCCGCACAAAGCTGGGCCTATCGTTTTTCCGGGTCGAGGAACCGGCATCATAGCAGCGCCGAATCCCCCACTTGCCGTTCCAGCTTTTGAAATTATGATTATGGCCATAAAGAATCGCATCAATATTCCCGTGCTTTTGTAAAATAGCACCCACCTGCTCCGAATCCTTCAGCTCGTGCAAAATCCACGGATCGAAAGGATGGTGATGCAAATAGATCACTCGAAACGAGGCTTCCCGTACCGCTGGCTCTCCCAGCAGCGCATCCAGCCGCTCCCGCTGGGCCGGCCCCAATTCCCCATTAGCCCCCAGCTTATCGAACGTGTTCAACTCCTCCTCCATCGAATCCAGCCCGATGAACGCAATATTGTCGATCAGATCCAGCTTCGGAAAGGTGAAATTGGGATCGCCATAGAACATCTCTTTGAACCGCAGCATGTACTTTTTATTGCCCCGGGTTCCGGTACCGTAATCATGATTGCCCGGAACGACCAATACGACAAAGCCTTTGGCACACAACTTTTCGAGCTGCTGCCTGGCCAGCACATGATTCAGCGGATCGGTCGCCTTATCCACCAGATCGCCGGTCACCACAACCACATAGTTCTCCGCCGGCTCTTTGGAAAAAATGATGCTCTGGACAATGCTCTCGAACCGAGCGTCCAGATCCTGCCCCTTGTAACCAATGTGCAAATCGCTGAGATGGATGATTTTTTTCATAGATTACTTTCCTTCATTTCTAATTCGACTAACTTAGGCGTCACAGCAAACGGTTCAAGTGATAATTGTTAAACCCGAACAAGCCGAAGCCCCAAAAATGTGCCCCCACCAATGGCCCAATCATCCCAATTTCAGTAATCCTCCAGTTGGCGAATTCGTGTAATTGGGTTTGATGCGCATCAGTCGTAGCCCAAATATGCCGGCCTTCCAGCCCAGCCTGAAACCACCAATACCCCAATCGGTCCATCGCTGAATTGCCTCATTTCCCAATCACCCATTCCCCTGCTGCTCCAAATAATGCTCTGGCATCTGCACCGTCACCACTTCGCCTCTGGCGCAGACCTCGCCTCTGGCCGTCAGTGTGACCGCCACGACCACCTTGCGGCCTTTGATCTCCAGCACCCGCCCGCGCAATTCCAGCATGCAATCAATCGGCGTCGGACGCAAATAATCCACCTTCAGCGAAGCAGTCAAAAATCGAAACGGCGGCTCTGTGTCCATGGCTCGGCCCGCGGCCCGGTAAGCCGCAGCCGCGGCTGTACCCGTGGCGTGGCAATCGATCAGCGACGCAATCAGCCCGCCATAGACGTAGCCCGGGATCGCCGTATGATAGGGTCGAGGGGTAAAGCGACACACCGCCTCTTCGCCCTCCCAATAGCTTTTGATCTGCAGCCCATGCTCATTCAGTCGCCCGCAACCATAACACTGCGCCAATTGATCCGGATAGTAATCTTGAAACGCTTTCTCGCTCATCCCGTTTTCCTTTTGTTTGGTTTACAGCTTACGGATTTAAGGCGTCAGCCTTTTACGGATTTAAGCCGTCAGCCTTTTAGTATGGATTTAAGGCGTCAGCCTTTTACGGATTTAAGCCGTCAGCCTTTTACGGATTTAAGCCGTCAGCCTTTTACGGATTTAAGCCGTCAGC
>CAZYNP010000072.1:0-537 GCA_964647995.1 uncultured Cytophagia bacterium | reverse complement strand
CTTTTAGCTACCCCCCAGTCCCGTTGTTGAGTTAGTTGAGTGAGTTGAGTCAGTTGAGTGAGTTAAGTAAGTTGAGTGAGTTAAGTAAGTTGAGTCAGGTAAGTGAGGAATACTCCCAATTACCTAATCACCTAATTACCTAATTACCTAATTACCCAATCCCCCAATCCCCCACTTAACTCACTCAACCACTTAACCGACTTAACTCCAACACCCAAAAATCCCAACACCGAATCCCCATCTCCTCCAACAAATTTTTCCCACGACCCAGATGCTCCCGTGCCTTCTCCAAATCCCCCTGCGCCAGAAACAGCCCCGCATAGCCCAATTCCACCTCGGGGGAACGCCGACGGTAACCCGTCTTTTCAACCAATTTATCCGCCTGCTCCACGTGCAGCTTCAGCCGCTCCACCATGTCATTTCTGCTCAGGACAACCATTTTTCCATCCACCAGCACCTCAAAACCCCCCACTGCCGACTGAGAACTGCCAACTGGAGACTGCCGACTGCCCACTGCCGACTGAGAACTGCCGACTG
>CAZYNP010000071.1:9848-28993 GCA_964647995.1 uncultured Cytophagia bacterium | reverse complement strand
AAGTATATTTCATGCCACCAAGCCCCAAAGGCACGAAGAATTTGAATAACATGTTGGCCAATAGACTGACAAGGCATAAATTTGTTATCACATTCTTCTATTTTAATAGGTTCGCATTGAATAACGATGGTTATCAGCAACTTCGTGGCTTGGTGGCTTGGTGGCTAATATAAGCTTGCGCTGGCCAGGGGCGGATTAGGAAAGCCCACGGTTAGTTGGCACAATGAGCGGTCATTAACCGGTTAGCATTAATAAATTATTACTTGGAGGATGATTCAACCAGTGAAAACGATAGTCAGGCATGGAGTGTCAGTGGCGGGGGTGATGTTGCTGATCTTCCTGATCGGCTGTGCCACTTCCGGTAGAAAAAGCGGAGGAAAATTAACCATCCCACCGGGTCTGGACAGTACCACAGTTGTTCGCTCGGCCGAGGTGGCGAATAGCAATTTTGTCTCCAAACAGCGCGAGGAAAAATCGGCGCAGTTGGTAAAAATGGGCAAAACCGAGCTCAAAAAAGTGGATGAGTTCTGGCAATATCTCGAGCAACGAGTGAAAAAGAGCACGTTGTCCGCGGATGAAAAGGAGCAGTTCGAGCGGGAATATGATCTGGGGGTGCAACTGCTGGGTCGCTTCAAGGAGCTTTCGGATAATGGGAACAATGAGAAAAAGGCTCAAGAGGCGCAAGGCTATTGCTTACAAGCGCAGCAACATCTGGAGCAGGCCGTTCAAATTAATCCCTTTGATAAAAATGCTCGAGCGATTCTGGCGGTCTGCTATTATAATCTTCAGCATCGATTTGGGGTGGAAAAAAACTATGAAAAGGCGATCGAAATTCTGGAGCGGCTCACCCGCATCGAAAAAGGGGAGCATGAGCTGTTTCGATTATTGGCTGAAAATTACCTGGCGCAAAAGGATTATGCCAATGCTCTGCTCAATTTTCAGCGGGCGCAAATGGTGCTGATCAAAACCAGCTTTGATGCGCCACCGGATAGCTCGATGATGTTTTACTACCTATATGCCCAGGGCGATGCGTATGCACGTCTGTTCGATGCCGAGCGCAGCCTTAAAGCATTTCAGGTGGCCGAAAAATTTGCTCGAACCCCCCAGGAAAAAGCGGATTTAAAAAATTACATCAAATGGATCAACTGGGACGGGGGCAATATTCGCGCCTCCGAAGTCTGGGATAAAATCCTGGCGCTGGAAGGGGCCAAGGAATACGACAAATTGGCCCGTGCCAGTGAGCAGTTGCTGCCCACGCTCAAAACCCTCAAGGCGCGGCTGATGGTGGCCCACAAGCTGGCGGTGGTGGAATTCGAGCTCTTGGGCAAGAAAGCCCCGGCCGTGGAACGGATGCGTGCCATCTATGAGGCCATCAATAATGGGGAGGTGAGCGCCAAAGATGAAGAGATTCAGCCGTTTTTGAATAGCTACGGCGCCATGTTGTATCGGCTGGGCATCGAGGCGCGTGATAAAGAGGAGAAGAAGCTGGCGCTGGCCTATTTTACCAAGGCGACTTCGTTTGAATGGGATCAAATTGCAAAGGCGTATATCGAATTGGTAACGCTGCTGTGGAATGATCCGGAGCAGGCCATTTTTTATGGCAAGAAGGCACTGGCCAAAAACGCGGGACTGACACCGACCGAGACCACCGAATTGTTGTCGCTCATGGTCCGTGCCCACAAAAGCGCCGGTAATTATGACGAAGCCCGGGACTATTTTAATAAATGGAAACAGAGCTCGGCCCAATCGGCTGCCACTGACAAGCAGCACGATGCGCCGTCAAATGGCATGAAATGAGGAGTGGACTATGACCAGCAATCGGCAAAGGATCATTCGGGAAATTAGGTTCCCGATTTTGGTAGTGATGCTGCTCCAGAGCGGTTTCGCCTGGACGCAACAACGGAGCGTAGTGGTGGATCAAGCGGTGGTTCAGACGACGACAGTTACCAGTAAAAAGCTAATTGACTTTTTTGTGGAAGATTTTATGATTCCCGAAAAAGATGTGAAGAAGATGGTGATTTATGATCTGGCCGGGGATGGATTTGGCGATCGCGATATTGCCCGTACGTTTCCCGGCGGCAAAATCTATTTGCTCACGCCCAGCGCCAAAGCGCAAAAGATCATGAACATGTGGAGTTTTGGCGGGAACATCAAATTCACGGCCAATTCGAACGATTCGCCCGAGCTGTTCGAAAATGCGCCCGATTCGGTGCGAGCCATGGGCGCCATCTTTGCTGAACTGTTGCGCGGGTTGCGCCGCAATTACAAGGGTGTACCGATCAAATTGCATCTGGAACAGGATAACAATGTGGCGGCCATCGAAATGTGGGGGTACGATGCCAGCCTGATGAAATATACCCCGCCGCCGGTCAACCGAGTACCAGAGCAGGTGCCGGTGATGAAACTGATCTATCTCGAAAAGACGGTGGTGGACAGCGTCTATGTCCAGCGCAATTGACCGGAGCGGGTCTCAGGTTGGACCCGTTGCCATGATTACTCGCCGGTCGGGCAATTTCTCCAAATAATGATTAGAGGATGCTATTGGGCCGGTCGTTGTCGGATGAAAAGCAATCTGCCCTCACATCTGCAACGACCGGCTTGTTTTTTTGTCCGACAGAGGCGATGAGGACTAAAAAACTGTTGAATTTGCAAAGCGATTTGCTTATCTTGGCCGTGGTCGGACGCGTGAACCGCAAACTCAGACCATGCAGCTCGAGAAAAAATCTTAGACCCGATTAAAATGGCATTTTTGGTCACTGAAAAAAACGCTAAAACTGCGCTGGCGCTCTCGCGCATCCACGGCATCGACTATGTTTTGAATCCCTACGTCGGCTGTGCCCATGGCTGCCGCTATTGCTATGCGGAGTTTATGCAGCGCTTCAGCCGTCATCCCGAGCAATGGGGCAATTTTGTGGATGTGAAAATCAATCTTCCGCAATTACTGGAGCAAGAGTTGCATCGCCGCTATTCCCGGACGAGGCAGTTGCTGATGACGCCAGATTTAGTGGAAGGTGAACCCGGCACGCAACTGCGGGTGAGCCTGAGTACTGTGACCGATCCCTATCAGCCGCTGGAACAGAAATATCAGCTCACCCGGCGCTGTCTGGAAATCCTGCTTCGCTATCCGGTTTCGGTCTCAATCCTGACCAAATCACCACTGGTTTTGCGGGACATCGACCTGTTCCAGCAATTTGAAAAGATCGAGGTGGGGCTTACCATCACCACCGACCGGGACGACATCCGACAGATTTTCGAGCCGGCTGCGCCGCCGATACCATCGCGCCTGGCGGCGCTGCGACAATTACACGAACAGGGAATTCGCACCTGGGTGTTTATTGGGCCCATCCTGCCCATGGATCCCCAGCGATTGGGCCGGCAGGTTAAAAAATATATTGATCGCTATTCCATCGATTCCATGAATTACCGCTGGAAAAGCCAAAGCATTTACCAGCGCCATGGCTTGGAATATGCCCTGGGCCCGGCCTATTTTGATAACTGCCGGACCGTGCTGGAGCAGGTGTTTAGTGATAATTGTTGAGACCGTACTTCTTCATTTTTAAGGTCAAATTGGAGCGATCGAGGCCGATGGCTTTGGCGGTGTTGCTGATGTGCCAATGATGTTTGGTCAACTGATGCATCAGATAATCTCGCTCGCAGGCATCGCTGAATTCTCGGATCGGCAGATCGAAATATTTGGCGATCGCGGTTTGTTGGGAAGTGATGGGATCGAACGCAACAGCCGCAGGCTGGATGGTATTGCCATCGGTCAGCACAATCGCCCGGTAGATAATATTTTCCAGTTCCCGGACGTTTCCGTAAAAATCGTAATGGAGCAGCGCTCGCATGGCCTCGGGGGAGATGGACATGTCGGGCTTTCTGTTTTTTCGGCTATAGATTTTGATAAAATGATTCACCAGCAACGGAATGTCTTCACGCCGCTCCCGCAGCGGGGGGATCTCAATGGTTACAACGTTGAGCCGAAAATAGAGATCGGACCGGAATTTGCCCTGTTCGATAGCGCTCTTGAGATTGACTGCCGTGGCGGCAATTACCCGGGCATCCACCGAAATCACCTCCTCGCCGCCGACTCGTTCGATGGTGCCTTCCTGGAGAAAACGCAGCAACTTCATCTGTTGGGGTGGTTCCAGTTCGCCGATCTCATCGATAAACAGGGTGCCGCCATGAGCCCGTTCGAGCTTCCCCATCTTTCGTTTCATAGCGCCGGTAAAGGCGCCTTTCTCGTGCCCGAACAATTCGCTCTCGATCAGCGACGGCGTAATGGTCGAACAATCCGCGATCATCAGTGTCTGATCTTTTCGCGAGCTGTTATAATGAATCACCCGGGCCACATGCTCTTTGCCGGTGCCGCTTTCACCCAGAATTAGCACCGGTGCGTCGCTTTTGGCCACTTTTTCGATGCGCTCCAACAGGGATAGCATGCTGGGGCTGTTACCGATGAGCGTGTTCAGGGTAAATTTTTGTTGCGCTTCCTCTGCCTGATAATCCTTTTCGCGGGATAGATTGAATTGTTCCACCGCCCGCTGGATGCTTGGAACCAGCAGTTTATATTTGATTGGCTTGTCGAAGAAGTCAAAGGCACCGGCCTGACGGGCTCTATTGATGGTTTCGGTGTCGCCATAAGCCGTGAGAATGATCACGCAAGTGTCCGGGTACTCTTTCCGAAATTGCTGCAATACGCTAAAACCGTCCATTTTGGGCAATTTGAGATCGAGCAGCACGACGCTGAACGTGGTGTGGATGGCCTTTTCCAGTGCGATTTCGCCGGTGGGCGCTTGATCCAGCAAAAAACCCTCCTGGCTGAGGTAGCGAGCAATTTGTTCTCTAACTTGAGCTTCATCTTCGACGATTAAAATTTTAGCCCTGGTCATTTGACCTCCTCTGCTTGAGTTCAAGAATTTGGGTAGAGCGGATAGATCTGGTTGTATTATCCCGTCATTGTCCTATTCGCTTGGTGATACTCCTTAAGTTTTAATTCGACCGCTAATTTCTCGAAATATGGCCGATTGGTTTGTCAAGATTGCCATTTGTGAATGCGCCGGCCAACTGGTTGGCGGCTGGCGAAAGTGGCGCTGTTGCAATCGTTGCATCATTGGAATTCATCGAAAGCTAATGCACCCATCGTCATAACAAATTGCACTTCGATAGTTAAGGAAGATAATTCGAATGTTTCATAGCAACTGTGCCCCCTGTCTGGATGCGAGGGGTGGCTTGAGATAAAATCGGCCAGCATGTCGCGTTCGGAAGCCTGGGTCCGCACCAAAATGCCCTCGACTCGCCGCCCGCAGAGCGATGGCCTTATTTGGGATAATCGACTTTTTGGGAATTTCAAAGGAGCGAAATTAGCTGTTGTTAAAGTGACCTCATGCATCATTTGGGTATAGATATATTGCTCCATCAGATCGATTGCTTTGATCTTTTCATCCGGTGATTTCCGTAGAAACAGGCATCCTGCCGGGTCGTTGGTGGTTAGAATCGCTGGCTCCGCCAGGCAAACCGCAGTCACTGACGTGACAAAATGCCGTGGACGAGTTGCGGCAACGATTTCCAGATAGCCGGATGCAGAATGATAACCTCGGCCACTCCCAACTCGTTTCGATCGAGGTCGGACTCGGTCGCCGAGATGATGACAATGGGAATGGCCGGGTTAATCTTTTTGAACATGGGAATATAGGTCTTAGCGGTTCGGGCGCCTGCCTTTTCAGCTTTTAAGTTATAATCCAATAACACCAGATCGAAATGAGTTTTGCCAAAAAGCTTAACGCCCTGCTCAGCCGATGAGGTGCATTTGACCAGATACCCCGCCACGTCCAACCATCTCTGGATTTGATCTAACATGTCCTGCTCATCATTCACTACCAAAATATTTTTTTGCCCTTGTTGCATGATCGCTCCTCAGATTAACGTTCTTGTTGATAAGGCAATCGAATTCTAATTTTTGTACCCTTACCCATTACGCTACGCATAATAATTTTTCCATTATGGTCGGTTTCCACAATTCGTTTGCAATTTGTTAGACCCAAACCAAAGCCTCCCTTTTTTGATGAAAAAAATGGATTCCAAATTTTGTCTTGAACCTCCTTCGCGATGCCCTCGCCGGTATCGGTGAAATAGATATCGAAATAATGTTTGAAGCGCTTGGCATTGATGATCAGGGTGCCGCCATTGGGCATGGCCTCGACGGCATTTTTGATCAGGTTGATGAACACCCGATTGAGGCGCAGCGTGTCCACCTCGGCGCAAAAATTCAGCGATTCAAAATCAACCCTGGGAATGACCTTCTCCCGGCGCAAATAGCCGGAGGTGAGATTGAGCGTGACGCCCATAATTTCGGCGAGGTTGGCCGAGACAAATTGGGGCGGTAACGTGCGGGCACGCTCCATGAGATCACCGGTCATCTGTTCGACACGTTCTACCTGGGCTTCGATTTTTTTTATGGCATCGATCACATCGCCCATAGTAAGCTGATTGTTTTCGTGCAAATACTCGATCCATTGGGCATCACCAGAAATCAAAGCCAGGGCCGTGCGAATATCATGGGTCAATCCGGCCAGCGCATCGCTCACCACTGCCACGCCAGTGACCTCGGTCAATTGAAATTGCGTGTCGGCCAGTTGCTCATTGAGTTGCGCATTGGTGATGGCCACGCCGGCTTGATTGGCCAAATGTTGCAGCAAATCGATGTCGTGTCGCCCGAAATCGTTTTTTCGGATGCTCTCCGCGTTGATCAGACCGATCACCTCGTCATTGAACAGAATGGGCACGACCAATTCCGATTGAACTTTCGGATCGATTTCGATATAATGCAAATCTTTTTTAACGTCCGGACAGAGATAGTGACGTTTGGTTTGAATGACAATTCCGGTGATGCCCTCCTTCAAGGTTTTTTTGACGCCGAGATAATTTTTCTGCGCTGATGTATCGCCAGCAATGGCTTTGACCTCGACCAGTTCGTGTTCCCGATCGATAAGCTGGACATAAAGCCGTCGATTGGGGAATCCAAGAGCCTCCAGCGCCTCATTGGCCAATAGGCTAAACACTTGATCCAGTCTTTGTGTGGCCGTGATTTTCTTGCCGATCTCATACAGCGACTTGAATTGTTGCAACCGAATGTCGCACAATTCCCCAATTTTAGCGGCAATGGCGGTGTTATCGGCCAGGGCTTGCAAAATATCGGCATCATGCAGATTGAAAGCGTTGAGCTCGGTGCTTTCAATGTCGATGACGCCAATGATCTCATTTCGAAATCGGAGCGGAATGCAGATTTCGGAGCGGGTGTCTGGAAAAACCTGCAGATATAGAGGATCGGTTCTCACATCGTTCGCCAGGTGTGGCTGGCCGTTTCGCGCAACCCAGGCGACAATGCTTTGATCCTGACTCAGATCTACCACGAATTCGACATTACGTCCTGCCGGGATGTCGCCACTGACGGCTCTGGTTTCCAGCATATTTTTTTCGCGGTCGATCATCATCACAAAACAGATTTTATTGCCCTGACCAAGAATGTGCAGGCTCTGTTGCGCAATGATGTTAAGAATTTCGGTCAAGCTTTTGCGCTGGCTCAACGCTTCGCCCACTTGTTTCAGGGTATTGAAGTCGCCCGTTTTCTCTTCGGCAATTTTGAACAGTTGGGCATTCCGCAGGGCGATGGCGGCTTCGCTGGCCAGCATGGTTAGGACTTTGAGGTCGCGGTCGGTAAACGCATTGATGTCGGCACTCGCGATATCCAGAATACCCTGCACATCGTTATCGATGATCAGCGGCGCGGCAATTTCGGATTGGGCTTCCGGCCAGGTGGCGAAATAGTAGGGATCGCGGGTGACATCCGGGCAGAGATAGGGCTCGCCGGTTTGGAGCACGTGGCCGATAATACCTTCGCCCAATTCGATTTTGGGCAATGGCCGCTCTGGCATTTCGAGATTATCCGGAAATTTGCGAAACCAATTTTTGGTGATTAGATCCTTGTACCATAAAAATACAATGTTCGTATCGGCAATTTGCTGCGCTGCTTTCAAAATATTTTTAAGCACCTGGTCCAATTCCAGGGACGAAGTGAGATCCTTGGCAATCTCAATAATGAAGTCCAGATCAGAATTTTCAGATTTCAGGTGGCTGTACAAATTGGCATTTTGAATGGCCACCGCAGCGTGCCCGGCCAGGATCTCCAGCATGATGCATTCTGTTTTCGACAGCGGCGTTGTATCTTGTAAGTAAAAATTCAAAATTCCGATTACTTTTCCCGCCACTCGCAACGGCAGAAAAATGCCTGTGCCAATCTGCTGCTGATTAAGGACATCTGTTGGAATGACTTCGACCAATTCCTTCGGCTCCCGAATGATCGCAGTTTTACCTGTTTGAAACGTCCTGCCAAGCAAACTATGATCGATAGCAAATGCTTTTTGTGGCAGAACCGAATCGTCAATCCCGGTTTGTGCCTCCAGTTGCAATTGGTTTTCCGTGATATGAAAAATAAACAGCAGGCCAATTTTGGGTCGTCGTTGCTGACTGAAATTGGAATTCAAAATGCTGGTAAACACATCATGGACGTTGAGATTGGCAAATAATCGGCGATTGTTTTCCAGCAGGATTTCCACAAGTCCCATCGGCAGTGAGGCCAGATCGGTTGTGAGTGGCTTTTTCATTCTACCTCCTTGTGCGCGTCATCTCGTAACTGACAGAACGTCTCGATGACTTTGTTGAACTCGATCGGCTTGGTCAAGTAAGCGCTGACGCCTCTTTTTTTGATTTCCGCTTCGATCTCCTGATTCATGACCGCCGTCAGGATGATGACTTTGGTTTGTGGGTCGCAATTCTTGATCTTGCCGCTGCGAATGTATTCCAGCAATCGGATGCCGGCATTGATTGCGGTAGTATTGTGGCCCAGCGATCGGCCGGGCGGGAACATGACATCCATCGATACCAGATCGAACGGCCGACTTTGCAGCAGTTTGATCGCTTCATCGCCATTCAAGGCCAGTTGGCATTCGAACTCGCGGGTCTCCAATTCTCTAAAATAGGGAATTACTCCCCAGCGTTCATCTTCAATAAAAAGCGTTCGTGTCTTCATGTTATTTCTCCTGCTGCTTCTTGGGTAAAATGATGGTAAAGATGGTGTCGTATCCCTCGTATTCTTCGATGCGGCGGGGATCATCAAAAAAAGGCGTGCTCTTTACTTTGATCTGTCCCCCATGAGCCGCCACAATTTCCTGCGAAATCTTCAAGCCCAAACCGGTCCCTGGTATGTAGCGTTTGCGATCTTTGGGGGATCCTCTCACAAAGCCCTTGAAGATGTTTTCATACTCCGACTCGGGTATGCCCAGGCCTTTATCCCAGATGTCAATATGAATCTTGCTACCGTCATCGAACCCTTGAATTTGAATGTAGCGGTTATTATGCGAGTACTTGATGGCATTATCCAGCAAATTGTTGATCACTTGCTCGATTTTCACCCGATCGAATTCGAACGCGGGCAGCTTTTTCACATTATCGCGGACATTGATCGAAATCCCGCGCTCCAGGGCGCGCAGGCGGTAGTTGTTTACGCAGAGCTGGATTACATTCTGGATATAACCTTTCTCAAATTGGCAGCTCATCAATCCACGGGAGCGCTCGGAAAACAGCAGCGTGTTTTCCATCTGTCGCTTGGCGCGATGAATTTCTTCGGAAATGATTTTAAAAATTTCCTCCACCTCGCTTGATTTCTCGGCCTCGCGCGCCAGGTAGCTTTTCAAACCACCCACCTGGGTGAGAATATTATGCAATGGGCTGCGAAACTCATGTGCGGTTTCGGTGAGCGTGGTTTCCAGAAGGTTGATGGTTTCTTTGGCCTTGACATTTCGAAGGGCAGTGGCAATCTGACAGGCAAATGTTTCTAAAATTTGCATTCGGTGTAGCAACACGTCTGTTGCGCCATTGATCAGCCCCTGCTTGTCCGATAGATCGATCTGAAGCGTGCCGAAGGCTTTGTTGTCCACGACCAGGGGAATGACATATTGAGATTTGATGCCGGCCTTTTGTGTGGTGACTGGATCGCAAGCAGGATCGGTGGAGCAGTTCTTGCTCAAATACGAGCGCCGGTCACGGATAGCCGCGGCAAGGATATTATCGGAATTGACGTCGACGACGGTTTCGAGACGGATTTTTTTCCAATTAGTCCCGGAGGCATACTTGCCCTCGATCTTGCCGGAGGTTTCGCTAATTAATGACAACATCCATTGTGGATAACCCAGTCGCTCCAGGCAATGGTAGACCTGTTCCATTGCTTCATGCTGGGTTTTGGATGATTGCATCAAAATACTGGCATTATTCAATATCAGGAGCTGGTCCAATAACTTTCGTTGTTCTCGCCTCATGTATGCCTGATCGATGCCAATGCCGGCCAGCGTTACCACTTTTCGCAGGATATCAATCTCGTGAGGAGCAATATCCTGGCGATGCTCCTTGTGATAGCCGGTTTCCAGCGTCCCGAAGGCCGCGCCGTGGGAGAGAATCGGCAGATAAATTCGAACCAGATTTTGATGGTTAAACCGCTCAAAAATGGTCCGGTCCAGACGGTCATCCCAGCCGGTCAATTTGATTTCTTGCTTGTTGTTCACTACCCAGGCCTGAATATCATTGCTGTTCAATGGATGCCAGGCCAGATCCAGCCACTCATCAGGCACATTCCGGCCATTGACGGTCCCAATCTGATTCAGCGTGGGTTCGACTTTGGAAATGGTAGCGTAATCGAACCCCAGGACATCGATGACCACGTCCAGGACGCCTTGCAAAATCATATCCACGTCCAGAAATTTCGTAATGGCCTCCTGCACTTTTTCCAGCGCGGTCAGCTCGGTAATGATTTTGGTCTTGGCCGTGATGAGATTGGCATTTTCGATGGCGGCCGCGGCCTGGTTGGCCAGTGTGGAGAGAAAATACATTTCATTGATGGAGAAGGCATTGACCTGCTGACTATCCACATAAATGACACCAAAGGTCTTGGAAGAATTGGTCGCCGGCTCTACCCGATTGATAGGGATGGCCAATTTGGATTTGGCGTCTTTGAATAATGGGGATTGAAACTCATTCCGCTCGCTGTCCAGATTATTGGAAATGAAGGGTCGCTGATGCTGAAAGACGTAGCCAGTGATGCCTCGATCCACGGAACTGGTGTCGCTGGGAAAGGTCTCGCCCGGGATTTTCGATTTCAGGGCGCAGAGGCGAAGCGCCTGGGATGATTCATCAAAGATACGAATATACGCCCGAATGGCCTGCGGAAAATCCAGACAGATTTCCGAAATCTTGTTCAGAATTTTATCGGTGTTGTGCAGGGAGAGCAGCGAATGGCCAACCGCAATTATTTTTTCGATGTGGCGCAGGTCTTTGACGATGCCAATGGTCCCGATCACGTTGCCGTTGATATCTTTGAACAGGCTAAAAGTGCCACTGACCGGCACTGGCTCGCCGTATTTGCCAATGAACTTGGTCTCATAGCTTCGGATCGAACCATCTGGACTCTCCCGCAATCGTTTCATCACCTCGAACGCTTTCTCGGTGCCAGATGAAATGCCATCGGATAAATAGTAATCCTTCACCCGCCTGCCCCGGATGTCGCCGAAGATTTCGATGGCGCCCTTGTTCATATAAATCATGGTGCCATCCAGCGATGTCACTACCACCGGATCGGGGGTCGTTTCGATGATTAGCTGGTATTTTTCCAGCTCGTTGACCAATTGGGCATTTTTGATGGCGATGAGGAGTTTGTTTACCAGCGTCTGCATGAGGCATTCGTCAACGTCTTTGGAAAAGCTAACCTCTTTGGATGGTTTGCCTGTTGCATCGCGTTTATTGTAAGCGCACAGCAGACCAAGGAGTTCGTTGTTTTCATCAAGGATGGGGAAGCTAAGGGAGGAATAAGAGATTTCGGTTGATAAAAAATCGGAGGCGTAAGGAGTCCTGAGCGCTGGATGCTTATGGATCTCTTGATAGGTGAGATTGTGTTTTTCTTTGGTGAAGGCAATATGGCCATGCAGGCCGGCACCCGGGCCGGTTTTAATTGGCAACTTTTTTTGCTTGTCGATTTTTTCGGGTTCGCCCAGGCCCTCTTTGATGCCGAAGGATGTTTTGATGTAAATATGCCCATTCTCAACCAGCCAGAGGGTGCAAAGCTCGGCATTTAAAATTTCAGTAGCGGTTTCAACAATGTAATCGAATTTTTTGTCCAGCGATTTTTTAGCCACTTCGGAAAGCAGAACGCTATCCGCGGCTGATAGCCGATTCAGCCTGTCGATGAAGATTTGTTGCCAGGGAGGATCCTTGTCCGCCTGGTTATCTGTGCCAGAGCCTGCGCTGGCTCTTTGAATAACCTCCATCTGAGCAAGAGACATTTGTTAATTGGCTCCTTTCATTTCCCTTTGATAAAAATATGACCTGCTCAACTTTTTAGGTTTGTTAATGTTGGTTAAAATAACTTGATTTGACAATGAACATTTTTTTTATTATTTTGAAGTGTGTCCGGTTGCGCAAATAGTTCCACCTGTGTGTATTATTATCTGAATTTCGGACGGTTTAATTGATGAACGCTTTTTGCATCACGGGCTGCATCTTATGGACAATATCAACGAAATTGGCAAAAAACGTCGCACGGCAATTATTGGCGGTACCTTCAATGCCATGCATCAAGGCCACAAAGAATACATAAAATTAGCGTTTGAATTTGCCGATGAAGTCATCATCATGCTTACCACTGATAAATTTGCCCAAAGCTCAAAGAAATATCCCGTCTTTTCCTATGAAGTCAGAAAAGTTCGGCTGGAAAATTATATCAGCGAAGTCAATGGATTCAAGCCCCATCGAATCGAAGAAATGAATTCCGAATGCGATCTCATTAATTTTTGCACCAAAAATGAAATTTCGATGGCGGTCATCATTCCGGACTATTACTCCCTTTTTCAGAAAATTAATCTAATTAGAAAAGATGAAAACAAACCTCCGTTGTTGCTGATTATCAAAGAACGAACCACTACTCCTGAAGGGTTTAATTTATCATCGACCTTGGTCGACAATTTAATTAATCAACCTCAGAACACCGCAAAACAATACTCCTCGGAATTGGCCAGCTACATCGAAGCGCTTAGAACAAATGTATCACTACCAAATTACGTGCCGCAACCTCAGGTCGGATAACTCATTGAAAATAGGCAGAGAACTGACTCATAAAAGAACTCATTGTGGCGTTTTCACAGCCATGATGTAGTAAAATCACCTCAATCATCATTCGGCCGCCAACGATTTCCCGGCAGATTTTGGATTTTCGCTTCTTCCAATGGCAGCCAGAGGTTGAGCATGCCATTTCACAACATGCCTCGGTGTCACCTTTCATTGCCACTATTCAATTTATCACCCTGCGATCAAAATGTCAAGTCAAATTCCTGCCGCGCTAATTGCTGCCGCATTAGCCGGCAAGAGCAGCCATGTTCTTCCTGACCAGGAGAAAAAGACCTGCATTTGTGCGCTCGGCCAAATATTTAGCTGGGAACAACTCTGGTACAGCTTCGTTAATTATACGACTAATTTTTAAGATTTCAAACGAGAATGAATGCGCTATGTCGGATCGGAAGTCCATTTTCATCAAAGGTGCCTGCGAGCATAATCTCAAAAACATCGACCTGGAAATTCCTCGGGATAAGCTGGTGGTCATCACTGGCCTATCCGGTTCGGGGAAGTCCTCGCTGGCATTCGATACCATCTATGCTGAGGGGCAGCGCCGGTATGTCGAATCGCTGTCGGCCTATGCCCGCCAGTTCCTGGGCCTCATGGAAAAGCCCGATGTCGAGTATATCGAAGGGCTTTCTCCGGCTATTTCGATCGAACAACGCTCCGCCAGCAAAAATCCCCGTTCCACTGTCGGCACGGTCACTGAAATTTATGATTACCTGCGGTTATTGTTTGCCCGAATTGGCAAACCCTATTGCTACAATTGCGGCAAGCCAATTCAACGGCAAACGGTGCAGCAAATCGTTGACCAGGTGCTGTCGCTACCACCTGATACCCGCATCCAGGTGCTGGCGCCGGTGATCCGTGGTCGCAAGGGGGAATATCGGGATATCTTCGAGGAGGCCCGTCGCGATGGCTATGTGCGTGTGCGGGTCGATGGGGAGCTCTTCGATCTGGAATCGGAAATCAAACTGGATAAGTACAAGAAGCATAATATTGAAATTGTAGTTGACCGATTGATAATCGAGCCAGAAATCAGTGGTCGACTGACCGAATCCATTGAGACGGCGCTGAAATTAGCCGCCGGGATCGTACTGATCCAGCAGATTGACGGCCCCGAGCTTTTTTTTAGCGAGCATTTCGCTTGCATTGACTGTGGCATTTCTTATGAGGAGTTGGCGCCCAGGATGTTTTCATTTAATAGTCCGTATGGCGCCTGTCCGACCTGTAACGGCCTGGGGACAATTATGGAAGTGGATCCGGATCTGGTGGTGCCGGATAAATCGCTATCGCTCAAGCAGGGTGCGCTCAAACCATGGGGTGAAGCGCGCGAGGGATGGTATTTCTCGCAATTGGCATCGGTCGCCGACAAATATGGTTTCGATCTTTATACCCCGTTCTATAAATTGAAGCCGGAACACCAGCGCATCATTTTTTATGGTTCCGGCGGTGAGAAGATCAGGATGGTCTATCAGCGCGACAATGGCGAGCGGCAGGCGGAGTTTACCACGCAATTTGAAGGCATTCTGAACAACCTCGAACGTCGCTATCATCAAACCACTTCCCAGTACATCCGCACCTGGATCGAAAGCTTCATGAATGTGAGAAATTGTCCTGACTGTCAGGGCTCCCGGTTGCGAAAAGAATCGCTGGCTGTGAAAGTTGCGGATAAAAATATTTATGAAACCTGCCGGTTGTCGGTCAAGCAAGCGCTGCATTTTTTTCAGCATTTGAAGCTGTCCGATCGGGAGCAAACCATTTCTTACCAGATTTTGAAGGAAATCAATGCGCGATTGAAGTTTCTTATCAATGTGGGGCTGGATTATCTCACGCTGGAACGCAGCGCCAGCACGCTCTCTGGGGGAGAAGCCCAGCGCATCCGATTGGCCACGCAAATTGGTTCCCAATTGATGGGGGTGCTTTACATCCTGGATGAACCATCCATCGGCTTGCATCAGCGAGACAACCGCAAGCTCATCGAGACGTTGCTGGAACTGCGCAATCTGGGCAATACGGTGATTGTGGTGGAGCATGACCGGGAAACCATCGAGCAGGCGGATTTTATTGTAGACCTGGGGCCGGGTGCCGGAGAAAATGGCGGCTATGTCGTGGCGACGGGTACACCGGCAGAGATTGCACAGGCTGAAAATTCCATCACCGGACAATATCTATCCTGCAAAAAGTTCATCCCGATTCCAGCTGCACGGCGAAATGGCAATGGTCATTGGTTGGAATTGAAAGGTGCCTCGGGAAATAATTTAAAATCGGTTGATTTTAAAATTCCGCTGGGCTTGTTCATCTGCATTACCGGTGTGTCGGGTTCGGGCAAAAGCACCCTGATTAATGAGACGCTGTTTCCTATTCTGCAACGAGAAATTTATCATAGCAAGCAGACGCCTTTGCCCTACGAACAAATTCTCGGTCTCGAATATCTGGATAAGGTGATCGACATCGACCAGTCACCCATCGGAAGAACGCCGCGCTCCAACCCGGCGACCTACACCGGTCTATTTACTCATATTCGCGACCTATTTGCGCAATTGCCCGATGCCAAAATTCGGGGTTACCAGCCAGGCCGATTTAGCTTCAATGTGAAAGGCGGCCGTTGCGAAGCCTGTCAGGGTGATGGCATCATCAAAATTGAGATGCATTTCTTGCCGGATATTTACGTTACCTGTGAGGAGTGCAAAGGGAAGCGCTACAATCGCGAAACGCTGGAAATCAAATATCGAGGCCAGTCCATCGCCGATGTGCTGGATATGTCAGTGACGCAGGCGCTGGAATTCTTTGATAAAATTCCCCGCATCAAGCGGAAATTGAAAACGCTGGAGGATGTGGGATTGGGCTACATCAAATTGGGGCAACAGGCGACTACCCTTTCGGGAGGAGAGGCGCAACGCGTAAAATTAGCCACCGAACTCTCTCGCATCAGCACCGGTCGAACGATCTATCTCCTGGATGAACCGACCACTGGTTTGCATTTCGAGGACATCAATATGCTGCTCAAAGTGCTCAACCGATTGGTGGATAAGGGCAACACCGTCATTGTCATCGAGCACAATCTGGATGTTATCAAGACGGCGGATTATATTATCGATCTGGGCCCCGAGGGCGGCGAGGATGGAGGACGAATCGTTGCCACTGGTACTCCAGAGGAAGTTGCTGCCAATCATCAATCCTACACCGGACAGTTTTTAAAAGAAGTCTTGAAGATCAAGGAGTGCTAATTGATACAATAACTTCATCAGGATCATTAAATTTTGCTTGACTTTTTGATTGAAATTTATTAATTTTGGTGTGGTCAAATGCGCGGCTCGCTTGTTTGATAAGTTGGAGTGCTGAAATTTAGATTGGATGTTTGACAATCGGTTAGCCAGGCTCGGAAATCAATATAAGGAACGCCGCTCGTGAGATACCAAACCCCCTATGAACAGATCATAGTTCCCGCACATATCAACTATCTTCCAGAATTACGGAAGTTCATTGCCCGCGTCGCATCGAAATATCGCTTCTCCCCAAGCGAAACCAATGCCTTGACTATTTCTGTGGATGAGGCCTGCACCAACATCATCAAACATGGGTATCAAGATCGCCCCATGGGTTCAATAACCATGAACGTCCAAGTCAAAAAGGATCGTTTGGAAGTGGAACTCATCGATTATGGCATCAGCTTTGATCCGAATTTGGTTACTGACCCCAATTTGTCACTTTATGTTCAGAGCGGCAAAAAAGGTGGATTGGGCATCTTCATTATGAAAAAATTCCTGGATGAAATCCACTATGTAACCGCAGGCCAGAAAAATATATTGCGTCTCATTAAGTTACGACAGAATGGTAGCGTCCGGCCATTTCTTGTTCCGTTCACTTATGCCTTCCGGCGTTTGAAGACCTGGTTTTTTCCCGTCAGAAATACGAAATAACTTTCTGCAATCCAATTCATCTGCTGGTACTATCTCCCATAGGTTAAATATATCATCAACAAACATATCGCTTACTTGAAAGTTTGGTTGCAAGTTTAATTTCTATAAAAATTGCAAGGGGGATCCATGATCTTTCAGACGAGATGGCTACTGCTATTAGTGCTGGGCATTATGCTGCCGGTAGCGTTGTGGGCACAAAATTCGTTCCAGGCGACGGCGTCATTCCTGGGGACACATGAATACGAGCGGGTGGGATATCATATTCACAAGGCGGGGGATGTCAATGGTGATGGCTATGACGATTTCTTGATTGGCGCGTTTCATAATAATGCAAGCGGCTATAATTCGGGCGCGGCCTATTTGATTTTAGGCAAAGCCGCGGCCGATTGGGGACAGAATGTTTCCCTCACGCAGGCAGATGCCCGCTTCATTGGCTCCAAGGCTTATGAAGCTGCTGGCTACTATTTGGGTGGCGGCGGGAATTTGAATGGGGATCAATACGAGGACTTTTTGATTGGCGCGGATGATGGATATTTGTTCGTGATCCTCGGTAAGGCATCAGCGAATTGGGGGTACAATTGTGTGCTTACGCAAAGTGCCGATGCTTCCTATGTCGAGGAAAATACTGAGGACGCAGCAGGAGATGCCAATGCCATCATTGGAGATCTCAACGGGGACGGCTATGATGATATTATTTGCGGCGCTCCCTATAATGACTATGGTGCGTCCGATGGAGGAAAAGCCTATTTGATATTGGGCAAAGCATCGGGCTGGATGCGCGATGTGAATCTGAGCCAGGCCGATGCCTCTTTTTATGGACAGAATGAAAACGGCCTGGTCGGTTATTCAGTGGATGGTGTTGGCGATGTCAATGGTGATGGAGTGCCGGATTTTGCCATCGGTGCGCGCGGGGAGGGGAAGATTTATCTGTTTTTTGGCCGTAGAAGCGTCAATTGGGGGCGGAATTGTGATATTGATCAGGCAGATGTCGTGATTCGAGCGGAATATAGCGGCGATTATGTAGGCTGGCGGGTCTCTCGGGCCGGGGATGTGAATAACGACGGCTACGACGATATCATCATTGGCGCCCCATATAACGATAGCAATGGCCCCGAAAGTGGCAAAGCCTACCTGGTTCTGGGGCGCTCCAGCGGCTGGAGAACCAATCTGGCCGATGCCGATGCGTCGTTCATTGGCGAAGCCAGCAATGACCAGGCCGGCTGGGATGTGCAAGAAGCCGGCGATTTCGATCAGGATGGCTATGATGACTTTCTGGTTGGTGCCTGGTATAACGACGCCAATGGCACTGACGCCGGTAAAATGTATCTCATCAAAGGCAAAGCATCCGGCTGGCAACGAGATGTTTCGCTATCAACAATTCCCGATTATTTCCAGGGCGAACATGCTGGGGATTATGCGGGCTATTCCGTGGCTACTGCCGGCGATGTCAACCACGACGGCCTGCCGGATCTTATGACTTCCGCTACCTATTACAGCGAGGTTTATCACTGGGGCGGCAAAATCTATCTCTTTGTGAACCAGTCTGGTCCAACTCCAGCAATCTCCATTTCCTCTCCCAACGGTGGTGAAAATTGGGAGGGCGGGAGTGTCCACAACATTCAATGGACTTCCCAGGGCACCAGCGGTAATGTCAAGCTGGAGTATTCCACCGACAACGGCGCAACCTGGCAGGAGATCGTTGCCAGCACCGCGGATGACGGCAGTTACGCCTGGACGATCCCCAACCAACCGTCAACCAACTGTTTGGTGAAAATAACCGATACCGATGGCTCCCCCTCGGACGTGAGTGATGCCACCTTTACCATTTCGCAATCGCCATTCATCACCGTCATTTCCCCGAATGGGGGGGAGAATTGGCAGGTCGGGTCGGTCCAAGACATTACCTGGAATTCCAGCGGCACCAGCGGTAATGTCAAGCTGGAGTATTCCACCGATATCGGCGCAACCTGGCAGGAGATCGTTGCCAGCACCGCGGATGACGGCAGTTACGCC
>CAZYNP010000071.1:0-9748 GCA_964647995.1 uncultured Cytophagia bacterium | reverse complement strand
ATTGGCAGGTCGGGTCGGTCCAAGACATTACCTGGAATTCCAGCGGCACCAGCGGCAATGTCAAGCTGGAGTATTCCACCAACAACGGCGCAACCTGGCAGGAGATCGTGGCCAGCACCACGGATGACGGCAGTTATGCCTGGACGATCCCCAATGATCCGTCTACCAATTGTCTGGTGAGGATCACAGATACCGATGGTAGCCCCACGGATGTGAGCAACACGACATTTATTATTTCCCAGGCTGATTTCATCACGGTCAATGCTCCTAATGGCGGCGAGGTCTGGTTGATCGGTACCATTCAAAATATCTCCTGGAGTTCCAGTCTGACCAGCGGCAATGTCCGGATCGATTATAGCACGGATAATGGGGGCTTGTGGAAATCGGTTATTACCAGCACGCCAGATGATGGCAGCTATGATTGGTCGATTCCGAATGATCCTTCGACCAATTGTTTGGTGCGCATCACGGACGTCGATGGTTCACCGTCTGATCAAAGCAATAGTATTTTTTCAATTTCAACCGAAAGTTGCAATTTGACCATGGCCGTCAGTCCGAGCAACTGTGGCAGTACGGAGCCACCAGTGGGTACCCATGTCTACGCCGGTGGCAGCACCGTCAATATCACGGCATCACCGACTGCCGGCTATATTTTCGACCATTGGACTGGGGGCGTGACCGATAGTTTAGCAGCAGCTACGACAGTAGTTATGAACGGCGACAAAAAAGTGACCGCCTATTTCGTCCTAAAGCCAATTAGCGACTCGCGGGCTTCGATTCAGGGGGAAAATATCTTGCTGGAATGGACTGCCTCTGAGACGCCCGCGCTCTATAATGTTTATCGAGATACCAGTTATAATTTTGTGCCTGATGTTATCAATGGCACCAATCGCGTCGGTCAATTTGTCTATGACCAGGATTCCAATCGGCCGGGCATTCAATGGACCGATACAGGCAATGGGGCTGATATCGTCGGGGATGTAAGCAAAAATTACTACTACAAGATCACCGTTTATAATGGAATGGAATCCGCACCTTCCAATGTTGCGGGCGAATTTGATTACCAATTGACGACGACCAGCGGCACGGACATCAACGAAATCGTGCTCATTCTGGATACGCGAAACAGCAGTGCGCCCATCACCACGGCCGAGCAGTTAGCCCAGGCGATTCCCAATTGCAGCGATGTTTACTACTGGGGGGCCGAGGGCCAGGGGACGGTGGGCCATGTCAAAGGATTGCCGTTTAATGATTTTCCGGTTTATGCCGGCTATCCCTACATCGTGAATGTGACGGCCAATACGGTCTGGTCGCTGGCCGGGTCGTATGTTGATACCAGCTTTAACCTGATTACCACCGAGGGCACGGACATCAATCATATCGGGGTGCCGTTGAGCAAGGGATCGTTGACTACGGCCGAGCAGTTGGGGCAGGATATTCCGGGTTGTACTGATGTCTATCGCTGGGGCGCTGACGGCCAGGGGACTATTGGTCATGTGGTGGGACTACCGTTCAACGATTTTGCCGTGCGGGCGGGGTATCCCTATTATGTGAATGTCACGGCGGCGACGGTGTGGCCGGAGGGCGGCAGCTCGCTGGCGAAAGCACCCATCGCGGGTTCGGCAGTTCAGCCCCGGCCGGGTCGGGGAGCGCCGCATACGGTTTATGGTCAAATAGGCGTTAGCGATGGGCAGGAGCTACGTACGAAGGAATGGCAGATCAATGCCTGGATTACGAGCCGGCCAGCGGAGGTCTTGACGCAAGCCACTGCCGGCGTGGGCTGCGACGGAAGTTATTGGTGGGTTGGGGTGAGCAATTTTGCCACCCAATGGGCCGAAGGCGAGAGCCTGTATGTCGAGATAATCGCGCCAGATTTGGGATTATTGGGACAGACCATAGTAGCCTTGACGACCGCAGGATCGGATAATGGGGGCACGGTGCAATTGGTCAAACCCGAAAGTGCACGCATGGTGCAGGGCGGTGGCCGACGGCAGGAGTTCGCCCTGCTACCCAATTATCCCAATCCATTCAATCCGGAGACCTGCATCGCTTATAGTTTGCCGAAGGCGAGTCCGGTAGTCGTGAAGATTTACAATTTGCTGGGAAAAGAAATTCGAATGCTTGTCAATCAAAACCAGCCAGCCGGATATCATCGGGTTATCTGGGATGGCAAGGATGCTGCCGGCAGCGAGGTACCATCGGGGATTTATCTGCTGCAAATTCAAGCGAGTGATTTTAAAATGAATCGCAAAATGGTCAAGGTAGAATGAATCGAATCAAGGAAAGGTCGACTTATATGAAATTACAATTGACGCGGGTACCGCCGATACTTATTTGTGTCATTTTCACTTTATCGCTGATACCATCCCCATCGCTGTTAGCCCAAGATCCGTTCGTGGCCATTATTTTTAGCGACAGAGCAAATTCGAAAGGAGTCGGCTGGGGCGATTATGACAATGATGGTTTTCCAGATATCTATGTAACCAATGGGGCCCAGGGCAATAAGCAGAAGAATTTTTTATTCCACAATAATGGCGATGGCACCTTTACCAAAATTACAACCGGCCCCCAATCCGAAGATCAGGTTATTTCTGGGGGCTGCTCCTGGGGCGATTTTGATAATGATGGCGATCTTGATTTATATGTAGCGACCACGGTCGAGCTGATTAACGATCCCAATCGAAACAATTTTCTTTATGTCAATAATGGGAACGGCACGTTTAGCAAAAATTCCACTGCCGGGCCGCCGGTGACCGACAAAGAATACACCGCTACTGTTGGTTGGGGCGACTACAACAACGATGGGTTTGTGGATTTGTTCGTTAAAAATGGGTACGCCGTCAAGCAGGCAAATTCGCTGTATGCCAATAATGGCAATGGCACTTTTACCGACATCACTGGCATCGCGTTAGTGGATGGCAGCAATGGCTCGTTTATCTCTGGTTTCGCCTGGGGTGATTATAACAACGATGGGCGGCTCGATCTCTGCGTTGCGGGTGGCGCTGGTCCCAATAATGCCGTCTGGCGAAATGACGGTAATAATGTCTTTGTGAAACTACTCAATGGCAACAACGAGTCGATAATTGAAGGCAGCGATTCCTCTGCTCCTGCCTGGGCCGATTACGATAATGATGGCGATTTGGATCTGTTTATCACCAATTACGGCGATTCCGGCCCAGAGGCGAATTTTCTCTATCGCAATGATGGGAATGATACCTTCACCAAAATCACTACGGGTGATATTGTCACTGATACCACTTATTCCATTGGCCAGGCATGGGGTGACATCGATAACGATGGTGACCTGGATTTATTCGTTGGAAATGATAACGATGGCACGCCGGGCTTGACGAATTTTTTATATCTCAACAATGGCGATGGCACCTTTACCAAAAATACCAGCAGCGTTGTGCTGGATTCGACCTTCACCTATGGCTCGGCCTTTGCCGATTTCAATAAAGATGGTTTTATTGATCTTTTTACTGCCCGTGACGGCAACAGCATTCTGTTCAGGAATAGTGGGCAGTCCAATGGCAATACCAATCATTGGATCAATATTCAATGTGTCGGCACGACCTCTAACCGGGCAGGCATTGGGGCCAAAGTGCGGGTGAAGGCGACCATCAATTCCCAAGTGGTATGGCAAATGCGTGAGATTTGTGCCCAAAATGGCTATGGTAGTCACGACGAGCTGCGCGCGCATTTCGGATTGGGCAATGCCACCACGATCGATGAGTTAAAAATCGAGTGGCCCTCGGGAATAGTGCAGACGTTAACCAATGTGGCCACCGATCAGTTTTTGACGATTACCGAAAGCGGATCGTCAGAAACTCTAATTCTGTCGGCGCCCAATGGCGGTGAAAACTGGCAAGTGGGCAGTGTACATAATATCACCTGGGCATCACAAAATACCAGTGGCACGGTCAAGCTTGAATATAGCGTAAATAATGGTTCGGTCTGGAAAGAGATTGTTACCAGCACAACGGATGATGGCAGCTACGAATGGACAATTCCTGATGACCCATCTAACAATTGCCTGGTGAAGATCTCGGATACCGACGTAACCCCATCCGATCAAAGCGACGCGGTGTTTACCATTTCACCGGCCAATTATAACCTCACCCTGGCGGTGAATCCTGCGGCTGGAGGTACTACCAATCCTGCCGTGGGAGTTCATGGCTATCCTCCGGGTACCAATGTGACCATCATCGCGTTCCCGGCAGCCGGTTATCAATTCGCCGGCTGGACCGGTGCCGTTGCCGATCCGAACAATGACACGACCGTGGTGACGATGAACGCCGATCAAAGTGTGACCGCCAATTTTTCGCTCATCCCGATCACCGATTCCCGTGCTTCGATTGTGGGCGAGAACATTCTATTGCAGTGGAGCCCCTCGTTGGCGAGCGCGATCTATAATGTCTACCGGGATACGATTTACAACTTTGTGCCCGATCGGGTCAACGGCACGAATCGAATTGGCTTTCAGGTCAGCGATGAGGATCCCGGCCAGAGTGGGGTTCAATGGACCGATACCGGTAACGGCGCGGATATTGTGGGCGATCCAAACCGAAATTATTTTTATCAGGTAACCGTGGTTTCGGATATCGAATCCGCACCTTCCAATGTTGCGGGCGAATTTGATTACCAATTGACGACGACCAGCGGCACGGACATCAACGAAATCGTGCTCATTCTGGATACGCGAAACAGCAGTGCGCCCATCACCACGGCCGAGCAGTTAGCCCAGGCGATTCCCAATTGCAGCGATGTTTACTACTGGGGGGCCGAGGGCCAGGGGACGGTGGGCCATGTCAAAGGATTGCCGTTTAATGATTTTCCGGTTTATGCCGGCTATCCCTACATCGTGAATGTGACGGCCAATACGGTCTGGTCGCTGGCCGGGTCGTATGTTGATACCAGCTTTAACCTGATTACCACCGAGGGCACGGACATCAATCATATCGGGGTGCCGTTGAGCAAGGGATCGTTGACTACGGCCGAGCAGTTGGGGCAGGATATTCCGGGTTGTACTGATGTCTATCGCTGGGGCGCTGACGGCCAGGGGACTATTGGTCATGTGGTGGGACTACCGTTCAACGATTTTGCCGTGCGGGCGGGGTATCCCTATTATGTGAATGTCACGGCGGCGACGGTGTGGCCCGCTGGGGGCAGCTCATTATCGAAAACGACGGGCTCTGTTCCGCCCCGCACCCATTGTTCCGGTGGCAACGTGCCCCATACGGTTTATGGCACGCTACACAAGGCGGGTGATAACATCGTGAAGGCAAGGGATGTCCAAATCCAGGCCTGGATCGCAGGACGTCCTGCCGAGGTGATTACAGATCAAAACACTGGTGTTGGCTGTGATGGCAATTACTGGTGGATCGGGGTGAGCAATTTTGCCACAAAATGGGCCATTGGCGAAACCCTGATTGTTGTACTCACGGACCCGAACTCTGGGCTGACCGGCCAGACCATGGTACGATTGAGTGCTGCTGGCTCTGATAATGCCGGTGTTGTTCATTTAGCCCAGGCAAATAGCGATTCGAAAATGCAACAGCAGCAATTGCCGCAAGCGTTTGTTTTGCAACCCAATTATCCCAATCCATTCAATGCGGAGACGGTGATCCACTATGCCGTGCCGCATTTCGGTCATGTAAAAATCCAGGTTTTTGACCTATCAGGTCGTTGGATTAGTACCCTGGTAGATGCTGATCAGGAGGCAGGGTATCATCAGATACGCTGGAACAGTAGAAATGCCCAGGGCGAGGTCGTTGGCTCCGGCGTTTATCTTTGCCGGATGGAAGCGACCAGATTTCAGGCGACTTTAAAATTGGTAATGATCAAATAAATGAACTGACCGGCTGGAGCGAATTGGGTAGTAAGATCAGGCCGGTTGAATTCTTCAATGCTGAATTAAAAGAGAAAGCGACGGCTGAAACGGATTGCGAATCGCCTAAAATCCAATGCTGACGATCCTGTTCAGCCGATCCGGTGTGACTGATTTCAATTAAATTATTGGAGGTTACTATGCGATGTGGTAGTTTTTTGACGTTGATCCTAGCGTTCGGTCTCTTGGGAATGGTTTTTAGCGAAGCGTTCGCTGGCACGCCGCACACGGCCTATGGAAAAGTGTTCAATTCCAATGGCACGGTGCCGCCGAATGGCGATATCACCTTCAACTCCTATATTATCACCAGACCCGCTGAAGTGCTCACCCAATCATCCTACGGGTGCAGCTATTCATCGGGTTACTGGAATGTAGCCGTGGGCAATTTTCCCACTCCCTGGGCAGTGGGTGATGTGTTGCGCACCGAAGTGACCAATATTGTGAATGGCGAAACCGGTGCTGTTGAAGTCACCATGACCAGCAATGGCAGTGACGCTGCGCCCGATCTACATCTGGATCCGGTGGTGCCAGTGGAGCTTTCGTCATTTCAGGTTTCGCTGGTTCAGGGACAGGTTCATCTGGAATGGGCAACCGAAACCGAAACCAATAACCTGGGTTTTGAGATTCAACGACATGGCAGTGACACTAATTTTGAGCGCGTCGGCTTCGTTGCCGGCCATGGTACCACCACGTCCCAGCAAAAATATCAGTATGTTGATGGGAGTGTGTCGGGAGGAACCTACTATTATCGGCTCAAACAGATCGATACCGATGGCTCGTTTGAATTTTCCGAGACCAAAGTGGTGACTCTGGCGGCACCAACCGAATTTAGGTTAGAAAAATGCTTCCCGAATCCCTTTAATCCCGAAACCACCATCCACTACCGCATTGGTCAGGATGAACTGGGATTGGTGCCGGTCAAATTGTTGATCTATAATTCTGCCGGTCAACTGGTTCGAACGCTGGTAGATGCAGCGCAAACTTCCGGGGAACATGCGGTCACCTGGAATGGGCAGGATGACGCGGGCCAGGTGCTCAGTTCTGGTCTCTATCTGGGCAAGCTGATCACGCCCAGATATGTATCCGCCATAAAAATGCTGTACATGAAGTGAGCCGGGCGCGTTCGTATTTAAATTTGAAATTAGCAAATTGGCGCGCAATCAATGCGCGGGGTTAGGTTTTAACAGCCAGGCTATCCGAAGTGGGGGATAGGTAGCCTGGCTATTATTTTTAGCGAATACCTGAGATTCTGAAATGAAAATCATAATGCCGAAATTATCATAAGAAACGCAGGAAAAGGCATGGAGCATGTTTTTTGAGCTGACACCTTCGCGCTATTCCGCGTTTTTCGTGGGCAAGATTTGATTTAGTACCTGCTTTGATGTCATGGCAGAGATTTAGGTACTACCTGAAATTCTAAAAGGGAACTGATCGGCAATGGTTGCCCCACGAAATGCACCAAAGCCTTTTTTTTATTTTTTGAATTTCGTGTCGTCCCGTTTGTTTCGTAGGCAGAGAGTTATCATTTTCCATCGTCATGGTGCATTTTAGAGATTCAGGTGCTATTTGAAATCAAATGTTGCAATCGTAATATTGCCTGGTCTGGTAAAGCCATCCATCCAGATACGAAAAAAGTCGAGCTGCCAGGGATTGGGCGTGCCGATAGTAGCCGAGGGTTGGGTCAAATCAATGCGATAGGTGTACCAGCCACGACTCTCATCGGTGGGGAAGGAAGGCTGAATCAGCGCTGTATCAGCACTGGCTTTGTTCAGATCAAGGGTATACTCCAGGTAATCATTTTGCAAATCAAGCGTTCCATCGCCATCCAGGTCCTCCGTATCGACGAAATAGGGATTGCCTTCGGTGCCGTTGATGTATTGATAATCGAAACTGCCTGATTGATAGTAATAGTCGTCATAACTGATCGGCTCACCAGCATCTTTGATGCCATTGCCATTCAGATCCCACCAATCATTTGGGTCTACTCCGGCCATGGTATCCAGGCCAATGTTCTCCCCGGGGTCCAGTCGTGAATTCCGGATACCGTCGTTCAAGCGATCTTCAGTATTCAGCTTCCCATTCGGAATGGCATCCTCGGAAATATTTCCGATGTCAAAATGAATCTGGCCGACATCGCCTTTGATGGTTAGCTCAAGATAGCGAAAACCAGCCAGTTGGTTTTTGAATTCACCCGAAAGCTGCATCATCACCCCATTCCATGAATCTGTGGCCGAGGCGAGATTGGCGGTTGGCGAAAATTCAAAATTCAAAACATGGGTTCGACTGGGGACCTCTGGAGTCACTTCATAGGCCGGCCAAATCGTAGGGATCGCGACCTGTTCCCAGGGATTGAACCAGATGAGTTTCCCTTGTGATGCCAGATCTTTGCCGACAGGTATCGAACACTGATGCCAGCTCGATCCGATGATCGGCAGATCCGATTGCGGGAGCAAATCATAGCTGGAGGGGATGTAGGGTGATTTTTTCTCCTCGCAGGCAAGGAGAATGAAGAGAGCGATGACGAAAAAGGCCAGCATACGGTTCATAACTAATTCCTCCTCGAAATTGGTTAACATAAAGTTATCAGCTCACTTCAGCCGTGGTGGGCATGGTTTGCTGCTTAAGATAATGTGAACGGTATCAAGGTGATGATTCGATCGAACTCCCTTTATGTTTAGCTGCTTTTGCTTATTGAACTCATGGCTTGCAGCGAAAGTTTCTCCTATCAAACTGAAGCGATCTCCCGACGGCGGAGTCAATGAAACGGGGAAAGCAACTATTTCTGACAGTTTTCACACACAAAGGTGCTTCGGGCTTTCTGCTTGATCCTGATGATGGGCGAGCCACATTTCAGACAGGGTTTTCCCTCACGACCGTAAACGGCGAGCACATTTTGAAATTCCCCCTGCATATTATAGACCGAACGATAATCGGATACTTTATTGCCAATGGAGGTGCCCATTTTGTCGATGGCCAGCTCCAGGACTCTGGGAATAATATGGTAAAGCCGTTCGATTTCCTCCTCGTTCAGCGTCATTGCCTGGCGTTGTGGATGGATGCCGGCTCGAAACAGGATTTCATTGGCATAGATATTCCCAATGCCGGCAATTTTTGTTTGATCCAGAAGAAAATCTTTCATGGTTACGCGCGATGGTTTCAATAGTGCGGTTAAATGGTCCAACTGCCAGTCCCCGCTCAACGGTTCGACCCCAAGTTGGGCCAATGATCCTGCCGTCTCGGCGCAGTTCACCAATGCCAGGCGACCCAGGGCTCGGGTATCGCTGAACAGCAAGCTGCTACCATCGGTGAAATAAAGTATGGTGCGAGCAAATTGGTCGGGAGCTAAATTGTTAGGCGCCCAGATCAATTTTCCCGTCATGCGCAAATGAATGATCAGTCGGCAGCCGCTGTGAAAATCGATCAATATGAATTTGGCGCGGCGATGGATGGCGGCGATCTTTTCGCCAATCAATTGGGAAGAAACAAGGTCGGGATCGTTCTCTTTCCATTGGCTGGTGCGTAAAATCAGCACCCGGGCAATGACTTTGCCGATCAGATGTTCCTGCAATTGGCGGACAATAGTTTCAACCTCTGGCAATTCGGGCATGTTTTTAGCTCTTCGGTTAATTTGGAATTACGTGGAATTTAATTATTCAGCAGCTCGTCGCCGGCAAAACCTCACTAATGACTGGACAGAGCTACTGACCGGTCGCTTAACTTTTCGAGATTTTGGAAGCACTCCATTTTTAAGCGACCGGTCAGTCCAGCTATACTTGATCTTTTGCCACACTTATGACTGGACAGAGCTACTAACCGGTAGCTTAACTTTTTGAGATTTTGGAAGCACTCCATTTTTAA
>CAZYNP010000070.1:0-29065 GCA_964647995.1 uncultured Cytophagia bacterium | reverse complement strand
GGCGCTATTTCCTTTATTTTCAATAGACTGATTCATCAAACTGTCAAATCGGGGTCACTAACAAAGTCATCATCGCCCACCGTTTATCCACTGTTATGGCTGCGGATAAAATCATTGTGCTAGATAATGGGAGAATTGTTCAAATGGGCTCTCATCAGGATTTAATCAAGCAAGATGGGTTGTATCGGAGGATGTGTGAAGAACAGATGTTGGTGAGAGGTTAGTGGTGATTGGTTAGTTGTGATTAGTCAGTCGTTCGTATTGAACTATCAAAAACACAGCAGTAGTGAACAGTTTTGATGTTTCGGTAGTTTAATTAACAAATTTGATTGTTGCTGAAACTTTTAGCGGATTAGGTAAATTCCCAGTTACCCAATTACCCAGTTACCTAATTACCCTATTACCCATTTACTTACGAACAAATGAGCCTGATCAAAACCGCCATCAATCGCCCCACTGCGGTGCTGATGTTTTTCCTGGCAATCCTGGTCACCGGGTTCATGTCACTCTATCGATTGCCATTGGAATTGACGCCAGAGGTGGATTATCCGAAGCTCTCGGTGACTACGAGCTGGTTCAATAGCTCAGCGGAAATGGTCGAAGCGTACGTAACTTCACCCATCGAAGCGGTGGCGCAAACCCTGACCGATGTTCATAAAGTGAGCTCGGTTTCCAGCGAGGGCCAATCCCAGGTGGATATCGAATTGATCCAGGATGCCAATACCGATTTTGTGGCGCTGGAGCTGAACGAAAAGCTGGCTGTCATCCGCAAGAACTTACCTTATGGAACCTCGCCGCCCAAAATCACCAAATACGTGCCTCAGGAATTTCAGACTTCGGAGTTTTTATCCTATCAATTATATGGGAATTATTCGCCGCTGGAAGTGAAAAGATATGCGGTAGAACACATTCGAGGACCGTTGTTGGGAGTCCCTGGAGTGGCAGAGGTGCAGATAGTGGGCGGTCTGGATGAGGAGATTCACATTATCCTCGATGAAGCCAAGATCAATTTATTTGGCATAACGCCTCAACAAATTGCCGAAACGATTCGGGAGCTATCGGCAGAGAACACGGTGGGACATCTTGTCGAAGGGGATTATCGGTTCGACCTGGTGGTTCGCAATCCGCTTGCCTCCATCGATCAAATTTCCCGGGCGCTCGTTAAGACAGATAAGAAGCCTAAGATTCGGATTCGGGATGTGGCCACCGTGGTTCGAAGCGTTCAGGATGCCACCCAGCTCAGTCGTATCAATGGCAATCCCGCCATCCGCATCAACATCATTCGTGAGCCTGGCACCAATACCATCAAAGTCGCGGATCGGGTATTCCAAAAAATCGAAGAGTTATCCAAAAAATTTCCACCGACGATGAAAATGATCAAGCTTTCTGATCAAAGCGAAGCGATCCGAAAGCAACTGCGCGATCTCAGCTTTCGCTCGATCTTTTCGGTGCTGGTGATCTTTCTGGTGCTATTTTTCTTTCTGCGAAAGCTGAGAATGCCGATTATTGTTTTGACAACGATTTTTTTCTCGGTGCTGCTCACTTTGAATTTTTTCTATGCCGCGCATATGGGGCTCAATCTGTTCACGCTGGCGGGGCTGTCGCTGGGATTCGGCATGTTGGTGGACAATTCCATTGTGGTATTGGACAATATCGAGCGCTTCTGGCGGCGAGGCATGGCATTGAGCGAGGCCTGTCATCAGGGGACAACTTCGGTCACACTAGCAATTCTGGCTTCCACCTTGACGACCGTCGTTGCCTTCCTGCCGTTTCTTTATCTGACTGGCGAACTGCGATTGTACTATGTGCCGTTTGTCATGGCCATCGGGCTTTCGCTGCTGTCGTCATTATTGGTTGCTTTTACCTTGATCCCATCGCTCTCTTTTCAGGTGCTGCGCCGCGATGTTCCAGTTCCGGAAAACACCAATTCAGGAGGATCGCTCGTGCAATGGGCGCGCCTGGTTTATCAACGACAGTTAAGGTGGGCCTTACGCCATCGCTGGGTGATTATTCTTGCCACAATTGCCATTTTTACTGGTAGCTATTTGATTTTTGATAAATACGTAACCAAGGGGCGGATCTGGAGCGGCTGGGGAGGTGATACCTATATTACCATTTATATCGGAATGCCGGCCGGCGCGGATATCGAAAGCACGGACCAGGTGGTTCGCTTTTTCGAAGAGAAATTAGCGCAGGAACAGGGGATAGAAAAATATGGCGCATTGATCAGCAATGAACGCGCGTATATGAGAGTCTTTTTTCCAGATTCGATCCAATTTACCTCAATCCCGTTGATCATCAAAGAGAAGCTCACCGGGGCCGCCACCCAGTTAGCTGGCTTGTCCATCAGTATTGCGGGCTTTGGTCCGGGTTTTTGGAGCGGCGGCGGAGGCAGCGCATCTAATTTTCGATTGAAAGTTCTGGGCTACAATTATAATCAGGTGAAAGAGTTTGCCGAAAATGTGGGGCAGCGATTGCAACGCTATAGTCGGGTGCGCGATGTCGACGTCAGCAGCAGCGGCTGGGGCTGGTGGGAAAACCGCTCGGAGCTGGTGATGCAACTGAACCGCGATGAAGTCGCCAAGTATCATCTTTCCAATTTCGAGGTGCTGCAACAACTGCGGGCTCACCTGCGGGAAAGCCTGGACTGGCAGCGGTTAAAAATCAACGGCAAAGAATTTGATTTCCGGATTAAAATGGCCGGTTTTCAGAAGTTCAATTTAGAAGATTTGAAAAATACCCTATTGCGTTCGCCCAAAGGAGAATCCGTTCGTCTGGAAAGAGTGGCCAGCATTGAGGAGCGAAAAGTGCTCTCCCAGATCGTCCGTGAAGACCAGCAGTACCAGCGCTGGATCACTTTCGAGTATCGTGGCCCGTACAAATTGGGCGATCGGCTGGTGGAAAGCATCCTCAAAACCACGCACTTGCCGCCAGGCTATGAATTGAAGCGAGAGACTTGGGGCTTTTTGAAGGGCGAAGAGGAGCGACAGATTTATCGCGTGCTGGCATTGTCGATTTTGCTGGTGTTCATGGTGACAGCCGCCCTGTTTGAGTCGCTGCGACAGCCATTGGTGATTATTCTCACCATTCCACTAGCGCTGGTCGGAATTTTCCTGATTTTTTATTTGACTGATACAAACTTTGATCGTTCGGCTTATATTGGTGTGATTTTTCTATCGGGGATTGTGGTGAACAACGCCATTATCCTGGTGGATCATATCAATGCGTTGCGCTGGCAGGGGATGGAATTATTCGATGCCATTGTTACGGGCGCTGCCGACCGTGTGCGTCCAATTTTAATGACCACTGGCACCACGATTTTCGGTTTATTGCCCTTGGTGTTGTTTGCTGAGGAAAGAACCAGCATCTGGTTTTCGTTGGCATTATCGACCATCGGGGGACTAACGACTTCGACACTCTTCGTATTAATTGTGATTCCGATTGCTTATAGCTTACTCCAGAGCAAAAGAACGGGTTAAATATGCTGACCAAATTGGTAATGTGGCTATTTTTCTCCGAAAGATTTGCAGCATATTTTCTGGTCACCGGCTCTTGATTTCCTGCGCCATATTTTTCCCAGGCTTTAATCTGTGGCCTAATCGCGATGAATTGGCATAATATTTGTTGTATTTCAAAAAAAGTCATATTCATGGGGAACTTTCTATTTTGAAATCATATAAATAGAATCAGAATTTCAACGGCCCAGTGTTTCATTAAGAATAAGTAAAGATGGAGAGGATTAGAATGAGCCAGATCACGCGGTGCCACTACTGCCGTCAGGAGATTAAAGGGAAACCATTTATTCCCGTTCATTCAAATTTGCCATACCATTGGAAATGCTACATAAACAAAATCAAAGATGAAAAAGCCCCAGCCGAAGTTGTGGAGGAGGTCGAAGAACCAAAAACAGAAATTGAAGAACCATAAAATTGCTTCTGGGTGTTGGCTCTGTCCCCTGGCTATTGGCGTCTGGATAAAAGATAAACCATGTTCCAATGAATGCTCAAGGCATCGTGCGAAAAATTTCGTTGCCTGGTTGTTGAGCTTGCAGAATATCTTGATGTCTAATAAAACGCTTATTGTCGGGGGTTTTTTATTTCGTGAGGTGCCATGCCCGGGAAAATTTGTTAGTTCCTCAAGCACCATCGCTTAGCGAAGGCGGATAGAGGTGAAATGGCAGGGAATATAGGGAGTTTTTATTAGTACCTAAATTTCTTGAATGCGCCGCGAAGGTTGAAAATTGCCACCTTTTGCCCACGAAATACACTATGATGACATGAAATTAAATAGCTAAAAAGCGCTTTCAGGATTTTTCGGGTGTTTCATGGCGGCAATTATTGATAATCATTCCCATTTTAGAATCTCAGGTTATAATGTGGTTCAAGTTCCTGGAGGTGCGGCCAGAGTTGGATTGGTTTTTGGGCTGGTTTTATGTTTTCCGGATATTTAATTGCCTGACGAATGCGGGTTAATCGGGGCTTATATAAAAAAGAAAAGCGGCCTCGAATTATAATGGGAAGAAAGGAGGTAAAACCCAAAATAATCAAGACCGCTTACTTTTCATTTGGTCATTTCTGACCATATTATTGGGAGGGTATTATCTTACAACTTACCTACGTTTTCATTAATTTTAGATGTTTTCAACTATCGACGGATTCAGAAGTTCCATTTCAAACCCAAAAAATTAAAAAAAATTTTAATTAATTTAATTCACTAAAAATTCATTGAATTAGATGGCATAATCAAGGTCTGATATTCAGAATTTTTAAAAAAAATTCTGCTCCAGGGAATGATCATTTATTTCCTTCTGCCAAACAGTCGTCGGATTGAAACCGGAACATTAAAAAAGAGATCGAAAATCCAATGTTCGAGCAGCGCGCCGCGTTCTCCAAAAACAGGAATCATATGAACCATATTGGTAGCCCAGCGGCCAGCCATGAGCCGGGAAAGCGCGGGAAATTTGGCTACCATTTGGATCGGGAATGCTAAATAGCCGATATAATGCCAGAAAGAAATCAGCGCTGCAATCCAATAGTTTTTGATGTCGCGCTCCTTGAGCACCAAATAGACCACATACAATCCCCTTACCAGTGAACCAGGCGACACCGGCGTAGCTTGAAACGCTGCCAGTATCGCTCCGGCAATGAGCAGGCCTTCCGACCAGGTTTTGCCAAAACGAATCATCGAATACAGAGCCACGACCACGGAAACTACCTGGGTAATGGGTAGCGTCGCGACATGCACGGCAACGCATTTGAGGTATTTTTGGATGAACGGATCTTTGACGTGCTGCCGAATGTGGGCGGCTTCTTTGGGGGTGATCATCCCTTCTTCAGAACCGGCTTGCACCTGTTCCATCAGCCATTTCTCCCGGAAATCGGCATCTTTATAGAAGCGAATGGGATAGGTGATCGCATGTTTCAGGGAATCCAGCGCATATCGGCCATCGGTAAAAAAGCGGTGCCATTTTGCCGGCAACCAGCTCAGCAGAAAGCGTTGCCGCCAGAAGCGAAAGGGATGGGCTAATAATTGAGCAGTTCGCTTTTCTGTGATTCGGCCATCCCGATACCAATCGATCAGCGCATGAGCTTGCTTGGCGAGCAGGGTGCGCTGCAGATAGCCTTTTTCGGTTAAAATGTGTTTAATGTGAGCGGCGTATTGGCGATTTCCCCATAGCCGCCGAATTAATTTTCCGATAATTGGAAGAATGCCGCCACAATAAAAAAGCATAAATTTCCATGACGATTGCTCGAGCTGCTGCTGGTGTTCACTATCAACCAGTTCCCGAGCCGCCCATCCGGCGACAATGCCGCTGCGTACGGATTGGCGCAACGATCTGGAGAAAAGCAGGCGCAGTCCTTGATGCGAGAGGTCGGGGATGGATTCCCGATACTGGGGCTCTCGTACCAGCAATTCTTCATAGGCTGGCAGTAGGTCCTCAAATTCTTGCCGATGCTGCTGGATATATGTCGTTAGCTTGTTTAGATCGCCGCGGTCGAACTGTACCAGATTGCCCCGAAGAAGACCTTTCACGATTAATTTGAAATCGGCTGGGCTCATTGGCAGGAATGGCAGTAAGGCCAGACCAGCGCGAAAATCGATGGCAGTGAGATCGTTGACTTTCTCATCCGCAGAATCCAGGCGCTTGAGCACATTGGGCTGGCTTTTCATCGTGCTCCATTCATACTGGCGGGCCAATTCGGGCGCGCCCATGTCATGCAGCAGGCGTACCAGGCGGGCCATAAATTTGTGTTTGGCCAGATATTCGGCGGAGTTTACCGAGCCGTCCTCGGGAATGACCGGCAGTCTTTTTAAATGCTTACGTTTGAAAATCTGATCGTCGATCTCGAATTTCCAGGTGCGGCCTGGCACCCACTCATTTATTTCCCCGTAGCTGCGGAATTGTTCGCAGTAGAATGTCGCATGGGTATCGACAATGGCTTGTTCTGTGCCGAACTGAATTCTGGCACCGCGACGAATCAGCTTCTGCCAGAGGACGCCCACCCGAGCCGCCGCAAAATGCACCTGAGCGGAAAAAGGTCCCTGATAGGCCAGCCAATAAATAAAATTCCGGAACCAGATGGAAAAGCCTGAGGGCGGCACCAGAATTTTCATGGCATACGCAGCGCCTGGTCGCAGGGAAAGTGCCATGGCCGAAGCCGCATCATCAATTTGCAGCAATCGGACTCGGTACACCTGGCCGGCAAAGCCGCCGCCGACGAATTTTTCGATTTGAAATGTCGCGCGAAGCCTAACATCGGGACAGACGCCCACCAGATTCAATTCCAGGGTATCGCCGACCTCGAAGCGGGTGGGGGGATAGTATCGCAACAGCCGCGCTTGCTCGATTATCTGCTGCAATTGCCGGCACACCGCGACCGAATATGAGGTTTTATGGTTGTTGGCTGCGATTGCAGCGGCCGAATTATCGGCAATAGGTTCAAAGGTGACATTCGTGGTTTGTTGGCTTTTGGTGATTAATTTTTCCATTGGGTTCCTATTTCAATTGAATTTCCGCATTCTGAGTCGATTGGTCGTTCATGAATCTGATTTCGGTCAATCAAAAGCAGCGTTTATTGCCAACTTCGAAACCAAAGGCCTTTCCAAAGTTCGTTCAAACAGATCGCCCCGGTCAGCATAGAATTGATGATTTTGCCAATCACAGCGAAGCTTGCCGGCGATCGTCAATATCCGCATTGTGGTTGGTCAGACTGAAAAGTTGGCAAAAATACAAATTATTCAGATGAGAAGCAAGTGAAAAAAATATCATTTTCTATCTACATTAGCCGTGAAATAATCTTCCTTACTGTTTTGTTCCTTCAATATTCTGAACCTGTCGAGGAGCAATCTGGAACAAAATAGGTGCTATGAGAAGAAATGGCCTGATGTTTAACGACCTGATTAATAAAATAATTACAGTATTATTACATTCAGCTCTTGACAATGTAAATTGAAATTTGCACATTATGCGTGGGAAATTAATATTCCCAAATTTTTGGTGAAACAGCTTTGCGTGGAATTTTCAAGCAAGGATTGTCACGATCCGTGATGCTGACAAAAAGCGATAGCTTTTTAAGAGAGCTTCCTCTTGATAATTTTTCAAGCGGATGTTGGAATTTGAGTGCCTCCGTGGCTTCGAATGGTCGGATACAGTGAATTGTTCACCAGTAATTTACTAAATCGAAAGGAAAAATGAGAAATGGCAATTCAGGATCAATCAATTCAGGCTCGATCTTCGCTGCGTCTGGAATTTGATAATTTTTTGGTTAAAATAGCCGAAACGGCCGAGGAACTGGAGGCGGCGCTTCGGTTGCGCTTTGAAGTATTTAATCTGGAGATGAATGAGGGATTGGATGCCTCCTGGGAAACCGGTCTGGACCAGGATCAATATGATGCGCACGCCGATCATCTTATTGTTATCGATAAAAGAAATCAAAATAGAGTGGTGGGCACTTATCGAATGCTGACCAAGTCACGCGTGATAGGCAATGGCGGTTTTTATTCTGAGGGAGAATTCGATCTGACCAATCTTAAAAAACTGCCCGAAGAAATTCTCGAAATGGGGCGGTCTTGTGTTCATAAAGACTACCGCGCCAGTGGTGTGATCAATTTGCTCTGGGCGGGCATTGCCAAATTTTTAGAAATTATCGAAGCGAAATATCTCTTTGGCTGTGGCAGCCTCCACACCCACCATGTGCAAGAAATTAGTGAGATCTATTCCTACCTCAAGGCGAACCACATGGCGGCAGAGCAATTTCGGGTGTATCCGGTGGATAAATGCGTGGTTCCGGGCCTCCGCGACGATTTGCCGATATGCGATCGGCGGGAAGTCATGAAAAAATTACCACCGCTGCTCAAGGGCTATTTTCGTATTGGGGCCTCTATTTGCGGTGCGCCGGCATTGGACGCGGAATTTGGTACCACGGACTTTTGCATTCTGTTGCCAACGGCACAGATAAATAGCCGCTATCAGCGGCATTATCAAGCCGGTCAGGAATAATGTTAGCAGCTTCTCTCCGCTAATGAGAATACTTGCCGGTATAATTGCACAGGACAATCCAAAAGAAATAACTACTGACGAACAACCTCGCAATGAACGCAACGCAGGTTGACCGTGACAACCTCGTGCTGGGTTTGCGCAAAAGGTTATCGATGCAAACAGAGGCTGATGGGTGGGGTTATTTCATTTTGGGACTTGGTTTCTCAAACGACTATGGATATGAACAATTCAGATGACAGAGGGACAAATTTTATGCGGCGGTTATTGCGGTTGTTGGGATTTCTGGGGGTAAATCTTACTTTTTTGGTTATTGCCTTGATCTGCGCACCTATTCCGTTATTTTGTGGCCGAAAAGTTCATCGCCGGGTGGCCATAGCGCTAACCAAAGTTTGGGCGCGCTGGAATGCAGCGGTCCTGGGAATCACGGTGGACTTAGTCAATGGCCATTTGATCGATAAAAAACAGAACTATTTTATCATTGGTAATCATCTCAGTTACCTTGACATTATTATCGTGGGGTCAAAAAAGCCCGGCTTATTTGTGGCGAAAAAAGAAGTCGCTTATTGGCCGCTGCTGGGGCAATTGGCCTGGCTGGGTGGTTCCATATTTGTGGATCGTAGCAAAAAAGGTCCGACGGCACATCGGCCCTACATCGCCCAGATTGCGAAATATCTGAAGCAAGGGCTAACGATTTTGGTATTTCCCGAGGGCACTTCGTCCAATGGCCGCGGGGTGCTGCCATTCAAAAAAACCATTTTTTCTTCGGCTATTTTGGCCGAAACCCCCATTCTGCCGTTGACCCTGCGCTACGTTTCAGTGAACGGAGAACCGTTTGGACCGCACAACTGTGACCTGGTCACCTGGCATAGTGACATGACATTTGTGGATCATTTTTGGGGGGTGTTGAATTTAAAGGGATTTCATACCGAGGTGATCGTAAATCCACCGCTGCTGGAAAAACCCATTGACAAAGATAATGTGCTGCCGCAGGCGAAGGCGTTGTCGGAGAAGGCCCATGAGGTGATCGAAAAAACATATTTAAATCGAACGTAGCAAAAACAATGATGCTTCGGTCAGAGTCCTGGCCGAAGCATCGTTTTTTAAGGCCCGGGCTCAAATCTGGCGCGGTAACAAAGCCGATTTGATCAGACTTATTGGCCTTGCAGTAAACTGTTATAGCTTAACTTTCCTCTGTTATCTCAGCGATAACGTGCCCCGGCGCATACAAATATGCCCAAAATAAAGATCAAATACAGCACTCCAATTACGATTCCAACCACAGCAATGACCTTTTGAATGAAAAAGTATCGTCCCTGTCGCTCAAATCCCTCCATTAGCGTGCTGGAATTGCTCGAAGCGTGATAAGCCATGAATGCTGTTGCCGCCTCTCGCAACCTCAAACCTGAAATAATGATAGGAACCCCAATGATCGCTCCAATAATCGTGAGACAGGTTATTGCGCCGCTGATGATGGTGATAATGCCGATAAAATTCATATCTCGCGCCATATTCGGTATCGCCGCGCTACCGGTTGTTGCCATTGTTTCGTGTGAATTCATACGATCTCCCTTCATTTATAAATGATGGAAAATGGTCAATTGGTAATGCATGATTCAGCATAGGAAAGAACAAGATAAGTTAGGTCAGCATGGGTCAAGGTGACCCGAGCGATACTGCTGGCGTTGGAAATTGCCGCCGGAATGGATGGTGAGGTCGGGGACATTGGGAAGTGGCAGCAATTATGAATTGGCGAAAGGCCAATGTCCCAACAGAATTGACACGACACCAAAAATTAATCCTTGCATATTTAATTTTATTTTATTAATATTTGTCAACTTTTTGAGCACCAATATAAGCTATTTCATTTCTAATGTCAATAAAAAAATGAATAATGGCTTCTTCAGCCTCGACTGGAGTGGCTGGTTGCAGTGTTTTGGCCATAGTAGCTCAACTGGCAACATATTCTATTAAACTAAATCAGCACGGAGTACAATATGGATGTTGTTTTTCTCTCCCGCCTTCAATTTGGACTTACGATCGCTTTTCATTACCTCTTTCCTCCACTCAGCATTGGCCTTAGCATCATCTTGATCATCATGGAGGGCTTATATCTCAAGACCAAAAACGAGCTCTATCACCGGATGACGCATTTTTGGGTTAGAATTTTTGGTTTGATCTTTGCGCTGGGCGTGGCTACCGGCATTGTGATGGAGTTTCAATTTGGCACCAATTGGGCGACCTATTCCCGATTTGTAGGGGATGTTTTCGGCAGCGCCCTGGCCGCCGAGGGCATTTTTGCGTTCTTTCTGGAGTCCGGATTCCTGGCAATCTTGCTCTTCGGCTGGAACAAAGTGAAGCCCAGAACGCATTTTTTCGCGACCATTATGGTCTCGCTGGGCGCTCATTTTAGCGCCATCTGGATCGTTATCGCCAATTCCTGGCAACAGACTCCGGCTGGCTATCACATTGTAGGCCAGGGCTTACAGGCCCGGGCGGAGATCGTTAGCTTCTGGCAGGTGGTTTTCAATCCGTCATCGATGGATCGGCTGGCGCATGTGTTGTGTGGCGCCTGGCAGGCCGGCGCGTTTCTGGTTCTTAGTGTTAGCGCCTATTATTTGCTGAAACAGAAACACATTGAATTTGCCCAGCGGTCGTTTAAGATCGGCTTGATCGTGGCGGCAACGGCTTCCGTGTTGCAATTGGTTTCGGGCCATTACAGCGCCATCGTGGTGAAAAATCATCAACCTGCCAAAATGGCTGCCTTCGAAGCGCACTACCCGGAACTGGAAGCCGCTCCCTATCATATCATCGGCTGGGTGAATGACAAAGAGGAAAAGGTGTATGGCATCAGCATTCCCGGTCTATTGAGTTTGCTGCTCACCGGCAATCCTCACGAGCCGGTTATCGGCCTGCGTGCTTTTCCACCGGAAAATCGTCCACCGGTCAACATTGTTTTTCAAACCTACCATGCCATGGTAATTGTTGGGATGGGATTGATCCTGCTCTCCTGGCTTGGTCTGTTTTTATGGCGACGTAAGAAACTATTTCAATACCGCTGGTTGCTCTGGGTTTATGTGTTGTCGGTTTTGGGACCCCAACTGGCCAATCAAATGGGGTGGTTCTCGGCAGAGGTAGGCCGACAGCCGTTCATTGTTTATAATTTGCTGCGCACCTCTGAGGCTTTTTCCAGATCGATCACGCCCAATCAGGTGATCACCTCGTTGGTTTTATTTGGAATCATCTATCTGTTCCTGGTGGTACTATTTATCTATTTGCTCAATGAAAAGATACAACACGGACCTGACGCAGAAGTGGTTAAGGAGGGACATCTGGCATGAACATTTCATTCGATCTCAATACCATCTGGTTTGCCCTGGTGGGGATGTTGTTTACAGGTTATGCGGTGTTGGATGGCTTTGATCTTGGGGTGGGTGCCTTGCATCTATTCGTCAAATCGGATCAGGAGCGGCGCTTGTTTTTGAATGCCATTGGTCCGGTTTGGGACGGCAATGAAGTCTGGTTGGTCACCGGGGGCGGTGCTCTGTTTGCTGCCTTTCCCAGGGCATACGCTACTGTTTTTTCCGGCTTCTATATGGCCTTTATGATCTTTCTGTTTGGCCTAATCTTTCGCGCGGTGGCAATCGAATTTCGCAGCAAGCAGCCCATGCACTGGTGGCGCCAAATGTGGGATGTGAGTTTTAGCATCAGCAGCATCCTATCCACTTTGGTGGTCGGAGTGGCGCTGGGCAATATTATCTGGGGGATTCCCCTAAATGCCGAGGGGGAATTTGCTGGTTCATTTTGGGGACTGTTTCATCCTTATACCATTTTGGTGGGCATTACCACGGTAGCCTTGTTCATGATGCATGGTGCGATTTATATGGTTCTCAAAACGGAAGGTGAACTACACCAGAAAATTCGCGGCTGGGTTAATAATACCATTATCTTTTTCATCCTGTGCTATGTCACCACTACCATGGTAACGTTGATGTTCATTCCGCACATGGTGCAGTACTTCCGTCTGCATCCGGTTTTATTCATCGTTCCGTTTTTGAATATGCTGGCCATCGCCAATATCCCCCGGGAAATTATTCATGGCCGGGATTTTCGGGCGTTCTTGTCGTCGTGTGCCGCCATGATTGCCCTGATGACCATCTTTGGCATTGGCATGTTTCCCAATATCGTGTATTCCAATCCGCTGCCGGAGCACAGTTTAACCATTTACAGCGCGGCTTCATCGGCCAAGACGTTGCAGATCATGTTGATCATTGCCGTGATCGGGGTGCCACTGGTACTTGCCTATACCGTGAGCATCTACTGGATTTTCCGGGGCAAGGTGAAACTGGATGCCATGAGCTATTAAATTATTTTTTCAAATTGGCCAACTGCTTTTGCGTAGGCTGGAATTTACGATTGATTGCGACGCCAAAAGTGTGAGCGTCGGCACAGACCACATGCGGGTTGCGAGTGGGCTATGGAGTTACTGGAGGTTGGATGAAGATCTATTTTTCCGCTTCGATTAGCGGCGGTAGAAGCTTTCTGGACATTTATAAGAAGATTGTGGCCTATTTGAAGCAAAAGAATCACGAGGTCCTAACGGAGCACATCATCGTTGATAACATCTTTGAGTTTGAAAATAAATGGAGCCCCAGAGAGATCTTCGAGCGTGACATCCATTGGCTGGATGAATGCGATCTGGTGGTTGCTGAAGTATCGAATCCATCCCTGGGAGTGGGCTATGAAATTTGCTATGCGCTGGAACATCAAATTCCCACGCTGTGTTTGTATCAGTCGGGGATTTTCGTCAGCCGCATGATTATCGGCAACAACTCGCCCCATCTGTTGCTGTTTGAATATGCCGATGAACAGCAACTCTATCGGCAATTAGAAACCTTTGTCTGCGCGTCCAATTGTCGTCCCTCTTAAACGTCCGTTCGTGAGCTGATGATAGGAACGGTTTTACGGCAGGTGATGTTATCGAAACAAGCGCAGCCACCACCGGCTGGCGAGCCGATTGCGATTTTGGCAGTGATAGCCTTGAGCAAATGGCCTGGCTGGGATCTTTCGGTGATTTCCAAACCCTTGCGACGGCTTCCGTCCCTCGCAAGGGTTGCCCAATGACTCCATCTTATTTTCTGAATAGAGACGACAGCCAATCGAAAAATCGCTCGACCAGATTTCGATCTCTGCCCGAAGGGATGTAAACGTCGTCGGTCTCGTCAATATAAATGATGCCATCACCATCTTCATCCACCAATTCACCGCCCGATGTCTCGTCGTCGGGGAAATCCGCGCCAGGTACAGATACCGCATCCAACGCTCGTCGCACCCGATTCCAATCGAATAACGGTCCCGGATCCGGCTTCCAGGGGGAGACCTCCTGATGGCCGCGAATCAGTTCCGCCGGAATTTTGAATTGTTTCATTTTTTTCCTAAGCAACCAGATCAGCGCCTCGTATTGAAACGCGGTGTACGGCACCAGTGTTCCATCGCCCTGAAGTTCGATGCCGATGCTCCAACTGTTCAGACTCTCCCGCAACACACCATTGATCTCCCAACTGCTTTTGCCTGCATGCCAGGCGGTATCTTCATCGCGCACCATCTGGACAATGGGACGCTCGTCGCGGGCAATGATATATTGCGCTGACGCTTGATTGGTGGAACGCCAAACGGCCGGCTTGAACCAATTGATTGTCCCTTCAAAGCTATTGATTTGGCCATTGGTGCTGCCCGTATGATGAACAATGATCATGGCATTGGCGTTTTTACCGGGATCGAAGAATTGACTTTCTATCCATTCTATCTCCATAAGCTCCCTCCTGTGATCGTTTTTGATTCAGTGAAATAATTTGGCTATTTCATCCTGTTGAAATTCAGGTAGACTTATTCGCTGGCCATTGGATATCATTTGCAGTCCGCTTTCGGCGTTCATGATTTTGCCGATGACTTTGATAGTTAATTGTTGCTGGCGAAAGGCCTCCAGGATGCGGTGGGTCGCCGAGGGATCCACAACGATCAGCAACGCGCCGGAGGCAATAGCACCCAATGGATCGATGCCATATTGATCGCAAAGCAGCTTGGCCTCTGGCAGGATAGGTATATCATCCTCGATGATAGTCAGTCCAACCTGAGCCGCCACAGCCAATTCACGCAATCCCGTCACCAGACCGCCCTCGGTGGGATCATGCATGGCATGAACGCCGCCGATCTGAGCAGCCAGCAATGCCTCCCGCACCACGCTAATGCCTGGATCGAACAGGTAATTCTGGCATTTTTCAACCAGCTCCTCGGAATAGATTTGACGCAGTGGCCGTGCTTTCTCGCGGGCAATGATCGACGTCGCTTCAATGGCAATCCCCTTGGTGAGTAGAATATCATCGCCTACCTGGATGTTTTGCGGGCGAAACAGGCCATCTTTGGCCACGGTTCCTAACATCTGGCCGGCGATGATGGGACGATTGATGCCATGGGTGATTTCGGTGTGACCGCCGCAAAACATGATATTCAATTCATCACAGGCTGCGCGGAGTTGCGAGAAAATCAGCGTAACCAGGTCTGGCGTGGTAAAATTGGCTGGCAATAACAGGGTGGCCAGGAACCAATGCGGAATTCCGCCCATGCAGGCAATATCGTTGGCATTAATATGCACAGCGTAATAGCCGATGTTGTCGCTCACAAAGGTAATCGGATCGGTTTTGGCAATCAAATAATGATCCCCCTGCTCGATTACCGTGGCATCAATGCCAATTTGGGGACCGACAATGATTGTTTCATCCTGGCTGGTGTATTGTTCCAACAATCGACTCAAAAAATGCGGTGCCAGTTTTCCGATTGGTAACATGACCGAAGATTCATTCATGGGATGATTTCCACTTCAAAAGTCACTGTGCCGCCATCGGTGTAACGACATGGGTCCGGGCACTGGAGATATGCTTGGGGATTATCTGCACGGTTTAGCCCTATCGCCGCCGGCGCCACGCCATGCGACAGTGCGACATGGAAGGGCAAAATGGACGCCAGCGAGTGCAAACAGATCCGACCTGATTTTGCTGGCTCGAGGATATAGCCGCTGGTCAAATAAAAGGAATCACCGACCTGATACACAGGGCAGCGTCCTTGAATTTCTATTACCGATAGTTTTAAATCGTTTCCTGGCATAGCGATTTTAAAATAATACATAATACAGAAAATAGCAAGCTTTTTTTTTGAGTGGAAGCAATCGAAATAGATTGCCACTGAGACTTATTTTCGAGATCAAAAATCATTGGGTTTCCTCCAATGGTAGGATCGTTGACAATTTTTGGTGGTCAGGTGTTAATTGGTTGAGAAGCCACTCCCGTCGATTCCCACGATTGATGTGGGTTGGCGGCTAACACTGTGGCCGCTAGTGCCCGGGCAGTCAGCACCCGGCGATTTGAATTTATCGAATTCGATAGGTAACAAGAAACAGAACCTGCTTTGGCGATTTCCCGGCGATCGTTTAGCTCCTGGTTAATTTTTGGCCCGCGATCTTATCTGGAGTGACTCAAAAGCAATCGGACTAAGAGCGGCGATTGGTCGGACCGAGAAATTTTCGTAGCGATGAGGTCTGATTCTGGCCTTTTGTGGTCCAAAATGGAACCGCCGGCCGCGGTGGAAATGATCGGACGTTCTGTTTTCGGCCAGAGAGGGAAAATAATTTTAACACAACTTAATTTTTATGTTGACAAATTGAAAAAAAATTTTTATAATTGATGTTTATTTTTTAAGAACCAGTAAATGAATCCAAAGGAGGTTCTCACACCAGTAGCTATTTGACATATTCGATCGGTTACGGATTTCTTAATTTTTTACGGAGGGAGAAATGAGAATCTACGTTGGAAATTTGCCCAAGGACGCCGATGAGCGTGACCTGCTCGAGATGTTCAGTGAGTACGGCACGGTCAAAAACATCAAAATCATTCGGGATCGTTATTCGAACATCTCACGGGGCTATGCCTTTTTGGAACTCCCCGATGAGATCGCCGCAATGAAAGCCATCGAAGATTGGGATCAGGGTTCTATTGACGATCGTGTCATTCGCGTGGACATTGCCAAGGCTTCGCTGAAAGAAGCCAAGGGCCTACGCCAGCAGATGCGGGTTTGATGTTAACTCCGGTTGCCCTTGTGCGCTAACGATCATTTCACAAGATGGCAGCGCAGCTTTTTTACTTGAACGTGGGAGGATTTGTGCAGATCTGGGATTACGCCATCGTTGTTGTTTATCTCATTTCCATGGTGATTATCGGATTCATCCTGGAGAAACGCGCTTCAGCCGGAATCGATTCATTTTTTCTTGGCGATCGAAAGATCCCATGGTGGGCGTTAGGCGCATCAGGAATGGCCTCCAACCTGGATGTCAGCGGCACCATGATCAATACAGCCTGGATTTTCGCCATTGGAGCCGCCGGCATGTTTATCGAGATTCGGGGCGGCGTTACGCTAATCATGGCCTTTCTGATGATCTTCATGGGCAAATGGAATCGCCGGGCGCAGGTCATGACCATGGCCGAATGGATGCGCTTTCGATTTGGGCCTGATCGCCAGGGAGATGTCGCACGTTTGGTCGCGGCCATTGCTTCGATCATCATGACCATTGCGATGATCACCTATTTCGCAGTGGGTTCTGGCAAATTCATCGGCGGCTTTCTCGGCATCCCCGCCTTTTTCGGCCTGTCCTCCGAATTTTGGGCCAGCATCCTTATGATCTTGCTGTGTGTCATTTATTCGGCAGCCAGCGGACTGTATGGTGTCGTCTGGACCGATGTGGTGCAAGCGTTCCTCATATTTGTTGCCATTGTCTATATTTCCATTCTCGCTCTGGGCAAGTCAATCCCCGATGTCTTTTCGGTTTCGGTCCCGCTGGTCAACGGTGGCTTTGTCGCAGTCGAAAAAACCAAAGAAGCCTGGACCAGCATGATACCCTCCTGGAAGCTTGATTTTCCTGCCAACTCTCAGTATTCGATTTATAATTTCTTTGGCGTGGCCATACTATTTTATTTGCTTAAGACGACGATCGAAGGGAGTGGCGGCACTGGCGGCTATATGATTCAGCGCTATTTTGCAGCCAAAAGCGATCGGGAAGCGGGCTGGCTGTCCCTGTTCTGGACCATCCTGCTGTCGTTTCGCTGGATGTTTATCGCCGCGATTGCATGGTTAGCCATCGCTTATGGGCAGACGCATCACACCATCGCCGATCCGGAAACGGTAATTCCCGTGGTCATCAATGAATCGGTTCATGTGGGCATGAAAGGGCTGTTGGTAACTGGCCTGATGGCCGCTGCAATGTCCACCTTTGCGCCTACCGTGAATGCTGGTGCTGCTTATTGGGTAAAAGATATTTATCAGGCGTTCATCAATCCCAGGGCTTCCGAAAAGAAATTGCTGTTTCAGAGCCGATTATCCTCGGTGTTAATTGTGATCCTGGGCCTGGCGTTTAGCGTGGCCATCCGAAATATCAATGATATTTGGGGCTGGATTACGATGAGCATCGGTGCCGGGATGATTGTTCCGATTCTGGTGCGATGGTACTGGTGGCGGCTGAATGGGTATGGTTTCGCCATCGGCATGGGCGCGGGCATGGTGGCGGCCATTATTCAGCGCATGTTTTTCCCATTGGTTCCGGAGTACGTGTCGTTCAGCTTCGCCAGCGTGGTTTCGCTGATTGCCATGATCATCGGCACGCTGCTCACGGCGCCAACCGAGGAGGGAGTGTTATTCGAGTTTTATCGAAAAACGCGTCCCTTTGGCTGGTGGAGCCGGATGCGGGCGAAATTACCGCAGCATATTGTGCAACAAATTCAGCGAGAAAATCGGCGGGATATTTTTTCAACCTTTCTGGCCGTGCCCTGGCAATTGGTGCTGTTCTTTCTGTGGATGATGCTGATCATGCGCCGCTGGGACCAGTTTTTCTATCTGCTGGTGGCATTGATCGTGCTCTCCACCGCGCTTTATATTAGCTGGTTTCGTCACCTGTCCACCGAAGTCCGTATCGATGACCAGAAGCAGTTAGATACTTAGCAGCCTTGTAAAAAATTAGTTGCTTTTCTTAAATTATTTGATATATTCTAAGCGTTATTGACAACCGATGAGGGGCATCTGCCCCTTTTTATTTGCCAGATGCTTGCAGGCGCAGGATGGAAAAATTTCTGTCGAAAACATTAGCCAGAAGCATTGTTATCAGCTTCATGGTGGTAGTATCATGCCAACAGCAGCGGGAGCGGACCATCATGATCTGGCATTCCATGCGACCGCTCGGTACGAAAATTTTGCAGCAGAAATTGGTGGAGTTTTCAAAAAGATATCCCGGCTGGCGATTCAGCCAGATTTTCTATGAACCGGAGACGGCGCGCACCAACTATATCATTTCCGCAATGGGGGGGAGTGGCCCGGCCCTGCTATGGGGCGCCAGCGACAATATCGGCCCATTGGTGGAACTGGGGGTCATCATGCCGCTGGAAGATTGGTTCGATGCCGCGTTTCTGGATAGTTTTATTACCGAACCGATCGTTGCCAACACCTGGTTTCGAGGACATCTCTATCAAATCGCGGATCAGGTTGGCAATCATTTATGTCTCGTCTATAACAAAGCGCTAATCGCAACGCCTCCGCGAACGATGCGCGAACTGCGCGCGGTAGGGAAGAAGCTCACTCGCGATCTCAACGGTGATGGCAAACCCGATCGCTATGCCCTGGCCTGGAATTACACCGAACCTTTTTTTGCGGTCCCATTCATTCATGGCTTCGGCGGGCGGATTCTGGACGACCAAAACCAGCCCCAATTGAATACGGCGGCTACGATTCAAGCGGCGCAACTCATCTACGAATTGGCTCACCGCGATCGCATCATTCCGCAGGAATGCGATTATGAAGTGGCCAATGCCCTGTTCATCGATGGCTACTCGGCCATGATCATCAACGGGTCATGGTCCTGGGGGACGTATTTAGAGAACGGCATCGATATCGGCATCAGTCGCATCCCTCAGATCGAGGCCACAGGACGCTGGCCTTCGCCCATGGTTTCCCCGCTGGGTTATTCCGTTAATATCAATCTGAAAAACGAACAATTGCAGGTGGCGCTGGAGCTGATCAAGTTTCTTACCTCGCCGGAGGTGGAACTGGAATTTACCCGGGCTATGGGTACTATTCCGTCCCGAAAGGAGGCCTTTGACGATTCATTGATCCTGCACAATGAAATAATCCAAAATTCCATTGATCAATTGGCGGTGGGAACGTTGATGCCCGTGGTTACTGAATTGCGCTGGGTTTGGGATGCGATGCGGCCTGCTTATCAATCCATTTTTACGGGCCGGCTAACGCCGGAACAGGCCGCGGCTGAAATGCAATCACTGGCGGAAAAATTGATTCGGGAGAATCGCTAACAATATGGCAAGCCCCAGTACGAAATTTCACAATCCGCGCATTGCGTACCTTTACACATTACCAGCGTTCATCGTGATGGGAGCGGTGGTGTTATATCCATTCGTCTATAATCTGGTGCTCTCATTTTCCAACATGAACCTGACGCATTTCAAAGATTGGCAGCTCATTGGTTGGGATAACTATGCGGCAGTCTTCAACGAGCGAACCTTCTGGTACTTTTTGATCAAAACCATTTTGTGGACGGGCATCAATGTATTTTTCCATGTGACCATTGGCGTGATGCTGGCGCTGGTTTTGAATAAAAATCTCAAAGGCAGATCGTTATTTCGCGTCCTGCTGATCTTGCCCTGGGCTGTCCCGCAATATATCACTGCGCTGAGCTGGCGCGGCATGTTCAACTCAGAATACGGCGCCATCAGTCTGGTGCTGGATCGGCTGTTGGGCCTGCAAATCCCGTGGCTGACCACAGAGTGGGGTGCATTTGCGGCGTGTGTGATCACCAATGTGTGGTTGGGATTTTCATTTATGATGATTGTGGCCCTGGGTGGCTTGCAAAGCATTCCGGATGAATTGTATGAGGCCGCGGAGATCGATGGCGCCTCCTGGTGGCATAAATTGAAAAACATCACGATCCCGCTATTGAAGCCGGTGATGATTCCTGCCATTACTTTGGGCATCATCTGGACCTTCAATAATTTCAATGTGGTCTGGTTGGTAAGCAATGGGGGCGAGCCGGCCGACAAAACGCACATTCTGGTGTCGTGGATTTACAAATCGGGTTTTCGCTATTTTCGCATGGGCTATGCCGCGGCCTTTTCCACGATCATTTTTTTGATCCTGTTGCTCTTTAGTTGGAATTTCATCAAGCGAACCCGAGCCGCGGAGGCGGTTTATTAATCCATTGGATTGAGGAAGATAATCTAATTTGAATAACCTTTCGGTGGCCAGTTGATTGAAGCAGCGTTTGGGCAGTATAACTACCGCCAATAGCGGTAATAGTATTTTTTTAAAAATGTGCGCCCGAAATTTGCTGCAATCGGTATTTCGAACCCAGGATGATCCGGCGATCGGCAAAATAACTTTGAATAGATTCAATTTGAGCATTGGATCGAGCTATGCGTAAATCGCGAGAACTGACATTGACCGGCAAAATTGGCGCGTATGTGTTGTTGACGATCTTCACGATTTTTGCCATTTATCCGATCCTGTGTGTCATTTCCATTTCACTACGGCCGGGCGATCGTTTGTTATCGAAATCCCTGGCGCTGATTCCGCCCGATGCGACCTTCGCTTCCTATATCAGGCTGTTCACTAACGAGCCGTTTCTGCAATGGATGGGAAATAGCCTGATGATTTCCGCAGCGGTGATGATCGTAGGTGTTGGATTGGCCGCAACCGTGGGCTATTCTTTTTCGCGCTACAAGTTTGTTGGCAAAACTGCCGCTATGTTTAGCTTGCTCACTACCCAGATGTTTCCATTGACCATGCTGCTGTTGCCATTGTTCATTATGCTGATTCGGCTCAAGCTTTATGATTCGTATGCAGGATTGATTATCGCTTATTCGGCGACGGCACTACCATTTACGATCTGGCAGATGAAGGGGTATTATGATACCATCCCCTTCAGCCTGGAGGAAGCTGCGGCTATTGATGGTTGTTCCCAATTTGGCACTTTCTGGCGCATCATCCTGCCGCTGGCGGCGCCGGCGCTGGTCATCACCGCGCTGTTCTCGTTTATGGCCGCCTGGTCCGAGTATCTGGTCGCCGCGGTGTTGATTCAGGATCAAAATTTGTTCACGTTGCCGCTGGGACTGAAAACCTATCAATCGGCCATGGAGACATCCTGGGGTCTCTACTCGGCTGGCGCAATCATTGTGAGTTTGCCGGTGGTGATTCTGTTTTTGATTCTGAGCCGCTGGCTCATCGCCGGTTTGACATTGGGTAGCGTTAAGGGTTGAGCCGAGAGGTTATGGCAATGGAACCTACCGAAGACACCAGGGATCGCTGGATTGATTATCGGCTGGTGCAGCGCAAGATGGTTAATTGCTGGCTTCAGAGCATGGATTGCTGATTTGATTGCTGATGTTGAGGAATATGAGTATTAGCGAATATTCACACTATTTTCGAAAACTGGCGTCGGTGTTGAGCCTGTTGCTAATCATGATGATCCTGACGATCCTATCGCCGCACTTCATGACGGCAGAGAATTTTCTGTCGATAGGCCTGCAAATGTCGGTCATTGCCATTATGGCCATCGGGCAGGTTTGGATCATAATTGCCGGTGGCATTGACCTATCGGTCGGATCGATCATGGCGCTGGCCGGCGTGGTTACGACGATGCTCATTGCCGATGGCGCCAATATGGTGCTGGCAGCCATGGCTGGGATCGTCGTGGGTTCCGGTTGTGGCTTGCTGAACGGCTTTCTAACCGCGGTGGGAAAATTGCCGCCATTTATCTCAACTTTGGGAATGATGGGCATTGCTCGCGGAGTTACGCTGATCATCACCAAGGGTGTTCCAATTTTCGGTTTGCCCACGAATTTCGCAGTTTTGGGCAATGGTCGACTTTTCGGTGTGCTGCCCATACCCGTGCTCATTACCATTTGTTTGGGGATTATCGCCCATCTTGCGTTGAATGTTACGCCATTTGGACGCTATACCTTTGCCATCGGCAGCAATTTTGAAGCGGCCAGGTTATCCGGCATCCGCACGACGCGCCTGATCGTTGCCATCTATTTATTAGGTGGCTTTCTCTGCAGCATTGCCGGAATCATTCTGGCCTCGCGACTGAGCACTGGCCAGCCCACGGCCGGCACGGGCAACGAACTGGATGTAATTGCCGCGTGCGTGATCGGTGGCGCCAGTTTGAGTGGCGGCGTGGGGACCGTCTGGGGTGCTATTCTGGGAGCATTGCTTATTGGTGTGCTGCGCAATGGCTGCAATCTATTGGACATTTCGGCCTTCTGGCAACAGGTGGCCATTGGGACGATTATCATCGTGGCGGTTTTCATTGATCAATACCAGAAGACCAAATAACCGAAAACCAGAACGACTGGCTCGATGCAGGTAATGAAACCGAACGAATGGTTGGTTAGATTTCAGAGAGGAGAAAAATTATGTTGAAACGGATCCTGTCGTGGGCGGTAATTTCACTCATCCTGGTTGGTTGCTCGCCAAAATCGCAGCCAACCAGACCCAAAATCCTGGTGTCACCGAAAGGGCTGGTGCACTCATTTTGGGTCAGCGTCAAGGCCGGGGCCGATTCGGCCGGACGAGAGCTGGGAGCTGAAATTATCTGGAAGGGGCCAGCTCAGGAAATCCACATTGCCGAGCAGATTGCCATCATTGAAGATTATGTGAATAAAGGCATCGATGCCATTGTGCTTGCGGCGTGCGATGCCAAGGGACTGCTGCCGGTGTTGGAGCGAGCCCACCGCCGCGGCATTCCGATCATCACTATTGATTCCGGCGTAGATTCAGATTTGCCGCTGAGCTTTATCGCGACGGATAATATTGCTGCCGCGCGCAAGGCTGCGCAGACGCTGGCGCAATTGATCGGCGAGAAGGGAAAGGTGGCCTGCATTCCTTTTGTTCCTGGTGCCGCGACTTCGATTATGCGTGAACAGGGCTTTGTGGATGAGATCAAAAAATATCCGCAGATCGAACTGCTGCCCATCCGCTACTCCCAGAGCGATGTAGCGGTAGGGATGGCGGTGACAGAAGATATTCTGACCGGCCATCCCGACATCAAGGGTATTTTTGCTGCTAATGAAGCGGGAACCATCGGCGTGATCCAGGCATTGAAAACCAAAAATAAAATTGGCACGGTAAAAGTGGTCGGTTTTGATGCTGCTGCCAATGAAGTGGCCGCACTGAAAGCAGGCGAAATTTCGGCATTAATCGTTCAGGATCCATTTAAAATGGGTTACGAAGGGGTTAAGGCTGCGATGACAGCCCTGGCTGGTGGAACGGTCGCCCAGCGGATTGATACAGGGGTTTACGTGGTTACTACGGACAATTTGGATGATCCCATTATCCAACGATTGATTCAATTTTAAAGCGATCACCACCGTTTCCGATCGGCAACGAACTGGCGGCGTAGGCAGTGTCCGGGAATGGTAGCCCTAAGGAAATCGTGAATCAAAGCGAAAAATGCCCTGCGGGTATTGGCTCTGCGGAGCAAGTCAGCTTCCTAACGCGTTACTCCTCTTTTTCGGCGATCTTGCAGGGCAGGCAATATTGAGTATGGGGCACGGCTTCCAGCCTTTCTCTCGGAATTTCTTTGTGACAGGCGATGCAAATGCCATAGGTTCCATTCTCAATTCTTTGCAGCGCTTCTTCCAGATGCAAGAGATATTTATTTTCGCGCGAAGCGTGGTAAAACGTTTTTTCTCGTTCTTGCTCATCTGTGCCATGGTCGGCCATGTGAGTCGAGTACGAAGAATCAATGCCGTATGCTTCCTTGGAGTTATCAGCCGAAACCTCGCGAATGTAACCCAACTCGTTCAATATCTCTTGCCGTTTTTCCAGCAGCAGCTTTTTAAAATATTTCAACGTTTCTTTGTCCATTTTCCCGCCCTCACTTAATGATGACTCAATCCCTCCAGCGTAAGGTCTGAAGGGCACTCGCCAACCTCCAAAAAGCGGTATAAATATAATACATTAATCAGCAATTGTCAAGCGCTTTTTCCGATATTTGAACTAAATCTGGATCAGGATGTACAACGACCATACTATTAGTAGCTGGACCCTGAGTCTTCAATGAAGTTTGCAGAATTAGAAAAGCACGGCCGCTGGCGCGAACGAATTGACAGAACCAACACAAGGGGGAGTATCGCGATCGCAGCGCTCAATAATTTTCTTTGTCGGTGCCGAAGGAACTATTAACTGCTCGATGCGTATTAGGTTACGAATTTTTCAGCGAAGCCGGCTTATTTTTAGAAGTCATAAATTATGCTTGATTTTGCAGGTAGCATTCATTAAATTTGTTAGGATCGATGGAATTTACCATCCGCCAAATTGAAATATCCAGGAGAAGCGATGACCAACGCGGCGACACATTTGCTCCAAACGCTATGCGATAGTTTCGGCCCGTCGGGATTTGAGCGAGAGCCGATCAAAATCACCAGAGATTATGTCGCGCCATTTTGCGATGAGCTGCAATTCGATAAATTGGGCTCCTTGTTATTCACCAAGCGCGGACGATGCGCCCGACCCATTATCCTGCTGCCGGGACATGTCGATGAAATAGGATTCATTATTTCCGGCATTAATGAAAAAGGCTTTTTGACCTTTCATACCATTGGTGGCTGGTTTGATCAGGTGTTGTTGGGCCAGCGAGTGCTAATCGGCACCCGTCGCGGCAAAATTCAAGGCGTGATTTCCAGCAAGCCACCTCATGTGTTATCACCGGAGGAAAGGACGAAAGTTGTCGAGAAGAGTCAGATGTTTATCGATATCGGCTGTTCCAATAAAAAAGAGGCTGAGACCATGGGGGTTCGGGTTGGCGATCCGGTGGTGCCACTATCTACCTTTTCGGTGGTAAACAAACAGGCTTTTGAGACCAAAAATGGTCAGGATAAAGAAACAGGTACGGTGACAATGGCCTTTGGCAAGGCCTTTGACGACCGGGTGGGGGTTTTTATTGCGGTGGAGGTAATGCGTCGGCTCAAGCAGGAAATGATTGATCACCCCAACACTGTCATCGGAGCTGCGACGATTCAGGAAGAGGTTGGTGCTCGGGGCGCGCGCACAACTGCCTGGTTGGCGGAGCCGGATGTATGTTTAACGCTGGAGGTCGATATCGCTGGGGATGTCCCAGGCATCGAACCGCAACAGGCGCCGGCAGTACTGGGCAAAGGGCCGGCCATTTGTACCTATGATTTTTCCCTGATACCTAATCAGCCGCTCAAAGAATTTATCATCGAGGTTGCCGAGAAAAACAAGATTCCCTACCAGCTTTCCCAGGCACGCGGAGGTACTGATGCCGGCGCAATTCACATTTCTCGGGCTGGCTGTCCGAGCATTGTCATCGGTGTTCCGACCCGACATATTCATTCGCACGTTGGAGTACTTTGTCTGGATGACATCGATAATTGCATTCGGCTTGTGGTTGAAGCCATTAAAGAGCTGGATGAAACACGGGTGAATAGTTTTACTACCATTTAGCTGGTAAATTGCATTTCGTTATCAAGTTCCCATGATTCATGTGGGGAGCGATGGTCAATCTGCTGCAGCGAGTTGCAGTATGCGATTTTTGTTTTTTGCTCATAGAGCTTGTTGGCTGAAAAAAGCATCCAATCACAGATGTAAGTCGTAGCACAGAATGGAGCTGAGTTAGGAGGCATAATGGAGATTGAAAGTCGACTGAAACAGACCACGGGAATTATCACCTTTTTGGGGACGACATTGGGCGAGCCGGCCGATTCCAAACGTTTCGAAACGCTGTTGAAAGACTTGCTTAAACAAGGCGCTAAACGAATCGTGCTGGATCTAAGCCAGGTGCATCGTATCAATAGCACTGGCCTGGCAATTTTGATCACCGCGACGACTCTCTGCACTAACTGCGGTAGCGATAAGGTAGGCTTGGTGGCTGTCAATGAATTCATTCAAGGCGCGTTGACGCTCACCCGCCTGAATCAATTTTTCGATTATTATGATACGCTCGAAGCAGCTCAAATTGACTAACGTCCATAACGGCTTGGATTCATGCCAACGAGCCACCTTTGGTTCTACAATAGAGTTGGTTTTGCTAATGGATAATATTTCGCTTTCGACGACATTTCAGAAATTAAATGGGGCCCTGATCATCGTTTGGTTCAATGTCTTATTGGATATTTTATTGATTTAGAGAGCATTCATGCTAACCAATCCCAAAGAATTTTATCGAAAATTAGATACCTTTCTATCTGAAATATACCATCTGGGTGCTGAAAATGTGCTGTCCACAGTTCTGAAAGAATTGGTCAGCTTTTTGGGCAGAGATTTGCGGATCGAGAATGGGCGTTTGTATGAATTAGAGCTGGATAAATTCGTCTTGCTTCACCGGATCAATGTGAACAGCTCGTTAGATATTGATCAGAGTTTGCCGCTGGAAGATGCTGCGGTACAACTGGTTCTGAAACATGGTTGCTATATCTATAACGATCCGCAGTTGCGTCTGAAGATCCAGACGCCCGACCAGGCCAGAATATTCACGCCAGTGGCATTCTCGGTTCAAAAAGAGGAGCAATGCTGGATTTTTGTGTTTGAGTTGCAGCCGGGCTGGGATAGGGAGGAGATCGATTTTTCGTTGAATACCATTCGCCGGGTATTGCAAGCCAGGATGTCGAGCGAAACGTTCCGTAACTACTTGCATCAAGCAGAACTCATTCAGCGCAGCCTCCTGCCGAAAAAAGCTCCCAAAATAAATGGTTATGATATCGCTGGCAAGTCGATCCCGACCGATGTCGTTGGTGGTGACCTGTATGATTTTATCGAATTTGATGATGGGACATTTGGAGTGGCGATTGGCGATGCCAGCGGCCACGGATTGCCAGCCGCGCTGCTGGTGCGCGACGTGGTAACCGGTTTGCGCATGGGGGTGGAAAAAGAGATGAAGCTGACGCGGGCGCTGGAAAAACTGAATCGAGTGATCCATCGGAGCACCCTATCCACTTCCTTCATTTCGCTCTTTTATGGCGAGATCGAAGCCAACGGGATGCTGGTTTACTCCAATGCCGGTCATCCGGCGCCACTTCTGGTCTCGGGTTACAATATTCAGACACTGGAAACGGGTGGCTTCGTGCTGGGGCCGATGCCGGAGGTGAAGCTCAAGCGAGGATTTGCTTTTTTAGATCCGGGCAGCGTCCTGGTTCTTTATAGCGATGGACTTATCGAACGGCTCGATCGACATGGTGTCCCATTTGAAATCGAACGGCTAACCAAAGTGGTCCTTGAGTATCAACACCTCGCTGCTGAGGAACTCACAAATCTTATTATTGAAACGGTATACAATTTTGGCGATCGTGTTAGCTGGAAAGATGATGTCACTGTGGTGATTATCAAACGGTTGAAAACGTCTTAGCAGTAGATTGAGCCCCAATTTGCTGTCGATTGAAATTAATCAATTTTAGCAATCACAATTTCTTTCAATACCGTCGTTAGCATTGGAGCAGAGAATCATCGTTAGCGCTTCTTGAGATGGCTCACCATCATGGCAACACTGAACAACATGGCCTGGAACAAAATTATCGCCGCGCCGCTGGGAACATCTAAGAAATACGAACCCCATAAGCCGATGATCGCGCTTGTAACCCCAATTAGAATGGACACAACTGTCATGCGACGGAAGGTGGGTGACAACAGCCGAGCTGTTGCCGCAGGAATAACCAAAAAGGCGGCAATGAGCACAATGCCTACCACTTTAATAGCTACCACAATGGTAATGGCAATCAAGACTGAAAGAATATAATCATCGGTTCTCACTGCAATATGGTCTGTTTCTGCTAATTCGCGATCAAATGAAGCATAAGCCCATTTTCGCCAGAGCGGCAATGTAAAAATTGTCAATAACAGCACGATTACAGTTAGAGTCAGGTCGGTTTTGGTGACGGCCAGAATTGAACCAAAGAGGTAGGTGAAGGCATCGGTTGTATATTCTTGTTTCAGAAAAATGAATACAATTCCCAGGGCCATTGATACCGAAAAGAAAATACCAACTGCTGTATCGCTGCCCAATTCGGTGCGATCGCGCACCCAGAAGATAGCGATTGCGACTACAACCGTAAATGGCACTGCAATCCACAGCGGTTCCGCTCGTAGCAGCAATCCCAGGGCAATTCCTCCGAACGCTGCATGCGCTAGGCCGCTGCCCAGAAAGCTAAGTCCCCGCTGCACCACAAAGACGCCATAATAGCTGGCCAAAAATCCCACCAGCACTCCAGCCATGAGCGCCCGCTGCATAAAGGGCAATTGAAGAAGCTCGATCATCAGAAAATCCAATTTATTTAAATTCGAAATTCGCTTAAAAAAATTAATCTCCCACAGAAATGATTTGCCACCGAATTGAAAATTTGAGAATTGGTCTCAGAATTGAAAGGACTCAGAAAAATATTTGATTTTATTTCTGCGACCCTTCATTTCTGAGACCAACTTCAAAATTCATTTCTGTGGGATTCCGCTCCG
>CAZYNP010000069.1:23108-29136 GCA_964647995.1 uncultured Cytophagia bacterium | reverse complement strand
CTTGCATGGTTTCTTGCATGGTTTCTTGCATGGTTTCTTGCATGGTTTCTCGCGGGGTAGCTTGTGGGGTAACTTGTGGGGTAACTTCCCCCACAACCTCTCCCAGGTAAACGGTCGTACTGAACATATCATCTTCAACAAATTCTACCCTGCCATCCCTGGCGTACAGTGGAAGATATTTATTCACATTTCGCACTCCCGAGCCCACTTCCTCTACCCGCCCTGTTTGCAGCATAAATTTGCAAATCGTGGGGTTCTTGGAAAATGGCGTAAACCGCCCGGGATCGATCCGCCCTCGGCCGTGAGGAATGTTGGGATTGGTGAAAACCACTTTGTCTCGATAAATAATGATCATGGCCGAACGACCATCCAGGTATTCCCGATGAGCAATGATATTGGCCACCAGCTCCCTGAAAATTTTATCCCGCAAGCTGATTCGAATATCACCCTCAAGAAAAAATGGATCGTTCAAATGCTTGGCAATAAATCCCATGAGCAAATCGTAAGCATCAATCAGGTTGGTTCGCACGGTCAATCGGTCATCGTAGCGATCGAGATTGTGCTTTCGCAACAACGCATCAATTTTGTAGGCAGGCACCACCGATTGGATGGTTTCATCCTTGCCAAATAAGAGAATAGCTGCCAGGGTGTAACCTTCGGTGCCATCGGGCGAGCGACGGTAAAATCCTGCCCGATGCAGCAACTCCTCGAACGTCAGCTCAGCCCAGGGATGGCCAGGCGATCGTCCCTGGATCAGCCGTTTGGCTCGGTCAAATAGGCGCAAATCAAAATCATCGAGCCTGATGTAAGGATAGACACGTTGCTCGGTAAAATAGCTCTGCTTGCGATTCACGAGCCCTGCAATGGCTTCGGGTCTTTTGACCTGATAATCGCCATCTTCATTGCGGGCAAAAACTGTATCACCGCATTTGTGCACCAGTGAGCTGACAGGCACATCCAGGATGAGAATTATTTTCCCGTAAAATTCCACTTCACGCACCGTCAGCATGAACGTGGGATCCAATTTCTGGGGATTGTTGCACAGATTGGCAATATCCAGCTTTAATTTGGCTACACGGTCGGGATCGACGCCAGTCACCGTGCCATCATCACGTACGCCGAGCAGAATGCTTCCACCCTCAGTATTCAAAAAAGCACAAACCGTTTCAAACAGATTCTCTGGCAACTGATTTTTTGCTTCTTTGAACTCGACATTTAGACCTTCGCCACCTTTTAAAATATTTTTGATTTCTGCATGAATCATTTTGATCTTCAAAATTAGTTCAGATTTTCATAATTTGAAGAATTTAAGAAAATCCGAGTTTAGATGCAAACCTTATTTTGGGCACTAAAAAACCAATGTAACCCGCAGCAGCAACTCCAATAAACAAATCCTAAACAATTTCCCTCCCTAAAATTCCAAATTTAAAATACAGCACTCCCAATCACCCAATCACCCAATTACCCAGTTACCAATTTACCCAATCACCACTCCCGCAACGCTTTTTTATCGATCTTCCCCATATTATTCCTGGGAAAATCGTCGACAAAAACGATGGATTTCGGCACCTGAAAGTTCATCAGCTTTTTCTGGAGAAAAACGATCAGGTCTCGCTCTGCCACCTGAGCGCCTGGCTGAAGTTTGACAAATGCCTTGACCACCTCGCCATACATCTCATCCTCCACGCCGACCACCGCTGATTCGTTCACAGCGGGGTGCTCGTTCAACTCCGCCTCGATCTCGAACGGAGCGACTTTGATCCCCGCCACATTGATGACATCTTTGATTCGGCCTGTCATGATGATCTGGTTGTCATCGGTTTTGTAGCCCATATCCCCCGTTCGGAACCAGCCGTTTTTGATCGCCCGCTCGGTTTCCTCGGGCTTGTTGAGATAGCCGTTCATCACGCTATCGCCGTGCACCACAATCTCCCCCCGTTCGCCAGGCGGCAGGAAATTGAAATCATCGTCCACGATCTCAATATCGACCAGGTCGTTGGGATACGTGCCAATGTGCCCCAATTTGATCGGCATGGAAGCCTTTCGGAAGGCCACGCCCGTACAGGTTTCGATCAAACCATATCCTTCGTCAAGATAAAAGCCGATCTTCTCTTTCCACTCTCGTGCCGTTTCCAGCTTAAGCAACGCTGCAGCGGAAAAGGCAGCTTTCAATTTCCGCAGCGACGGGAAAAATTCCTCTCGGCGCAGTAGTTGCTGATAGTGCGACGGGACGCCGAACAGATGGGTGATCTTTTCCTTCTCGATCGTCTCCACGACCTTCAGCGGATGAAACGAGCGCATGATGACAAACGTGGCGCCAAAATAGATGCAGGGGATGAAAATCGACTTTGAGCCATAGCCATGGGAAAACGGCACGAAACACAGCAGGCTATCGCCAGGGACGTAGGTGTAGCATGATCGAATAAATATTTTAAAATGCGAATGGAACGTCCTGGGCGGTAGCATTACGCCCTTGGGTCGGCTGGTCGTACCCGAGGTGTAAAAGATCGCTGCGACCTGGTTGTTGTCGAATGGAAATGGTTCAGTTAGCACCTGATCCTGTGCTTTGTTGGCCATTAGACTTTCGATATCCGATAGATCGAAAATCGTTACGCCATCGGGAACGTACGGCTGCACGTTTTCTCTGTTCAAATGGGTCAACAGACACCTTGTCCCTGTATCTTCCAGATAGTAGGTCAGACCTTCGGCCGTGGTGAGCGGGTCAAGCAGGCAGGTGATGCCGCCTGCGTATTGAATGCCCAGATGAGCGATGACCGCCTCCGCCGAATTGTACAAATGGGTGGTGATAATGTCGCCAGGCTTGAAGCCCATTTGTCTCAGGTTATTGCCGAAGATGCGAGTCACTTCCTGCAATTCCCGATAGCTAAACCGCTTGCCCGATCCCACATCGACCAGGGCGGTATTGTCCAGCCATTCTTTTCTGGTATTGAAAAGATAGTCGCAGTAGTTCAATTTCTACTCCTCCTAAAAAATTAGCCTGCCACGAAGTCACCAAGCCGCAAAGATTATCGAATGAATCTCTTTATGCCATCTTTGATGAGTACGACATTAAAATTTATTAGGAACCCAAGTCGCTTTTTGGTTAATTTCATGTGGCTTAATACCTGAGCCTGCCATACTGGATTGATTTCGTCTTGAGCCTTCAGCTCGCAGATGACTAAATTTTCAACCAATACGTCTAATCTTAAACCTTCATCAAATGTAATTCCATCATACACGATCGGAAGATCAATTTGTCTTTGATAACTCAAACCTCGTTTTGCCAATTCATGACAGAAGCATACCTCGTAAATCTTTTCGAGCAGACCAGGCCCTAAGTTTTTATGAACGGTATAGGCCGCATCAACGATCTTTCGAGCAATTTCCTCTTCTTTCTCGGTTAATTTTTCATAGCTCATTTTTTCCCTCCAAGTCATCAATGTTTCAAGACGGTTTATTATTGCCTCATTTCAACGGCCTTTTATTTTTTAGAACAATCTTAGCGTCTTTGTGGCTTTGTGGCTAATTTAATTTTCAATTTTATCAAAATAAAAGTTAGTTATATCCATCGCCAACTTCGGCACCCGCAAAATATTCAAATGCCCCGCATGATAACTCAGCTCATGCTTCAATCCCCATTTCTGATTGAACAGATCGTAATTGCGGGGATCGTTGATCTGGTCGTACAGCCCTTTGGCCATCACCACTTTATCTTTTGAAATCTTAATGTCGCTGATATTCAGCGGCTCGTAGATGCTGTACTTATCTTTGATGTCCTCGAACGACCAGTGATTCGCTTCCAGATCGATTTTGATGGTGGAAAAGAGAGCACTGTGCCACATCAGCTCGGTGATGTTGCAGACGGGATTGATGACGAAAATGCCATCGATGGGAATGAGCGACACCAGGCTCAAACCAATGCCGCCGCCCATGCTGAAGCCCACGATCCAGACCGAGCGACCCGATTTGGCTTTGACGTAGCTGTAGAATTGGCACAGATCATATACCGCCTGTTTGAACGCCAACGCACTGCGATACACATCAGCGCTCCAGAAATATTCGCCGCTAAAGGCGCTCTCTTTCGGCGTCCGCTCGTAATGATAGGGCAACACCATCAGATGGACGTTCATCCCCTGTTCGTTGAGCATGGAGATGAAGAATTTATAAATATCCATATTATCTTCGTACAGCCCATGCACGAACACAACTTCCCCGACTGATTCCTGTGCACAGAAGCACCTGCCTTTGACCCAATTGTTCTCCTCATACCTCGTTCGAATGGGAGATCGAAAAGAAATTTCTGTGTATTTCTCTCTTGCAATTTCGGTAACATCAACAGGCAGCAGCGACAGATTTTTGAAATCACGGAAGCTGGTATCAACCGTTGCCAGCGATTGGTCTGGGGCATGATGCACCCGTTTCAGTTTATCATTGATCAATCGCTGCATGGCAATTTGATCGACAAATTTTGAGCTGGCTTCGTCCAAATTTTTTCTTCTCTTTTTGTTAATCCAATCTTTAAAAGCTATGTCATCTGGTAAAAATTCTAATGAACAGAAAAAATCTCAAATCCCAGACCTCAAATTTCAAATAAATCTCAATTTCAAATTCTAAAATACCAAACGACTTTTGGGAACGTGAGTTTGAGATTTTGGAATTGAGCTATTGAGATTTATTTGGAATTTGTTTTTTGCTTTTTGGAATTTTGGTAAGTTTACTTTGTAATTTTTCTTTTCAACAACATATCCCACGCAGGTCCCCGATTCCCTGCCAGATGATACGCTCGGGTGACTTCGGTGTACTGGCCATCGGGATAGATTCGGTCGAGCCTACCCTTGAAGGCCGTTAGGATTTTCTCGTGCATGACCTTGATATCGACCTCGCTGGAAAAGTAATACGTGGGCGGCAGCAGGTTCTGATCCGCCGTAATTTTGCCCTCCTCCAGCGCCCATTGGTAAACAGCGGTCTCGGGAAAAATCCGCACGCCGATGCCCGCAAAGACCACGCATTTTTCCAGTTGCATTAAATTCTTTAGCCCTTCCTCCAGGGTCTGGTAGGTCTCCTTGGGTCCGCCCAGAATGATGAAATGAGCGTTTGAGATGCCGTGCCTGGCAAACAGATTGTTGGAATGCACTACCTGATCCCAGGTGAAATCCTTGCGCATGGCTTTCAGCGTGGTATCGGTAGCGCAGTCCGTGCCCCATTCGATGGCGTTTAACCCCGACCGCTTCAGCAAAGCCACTTCCTCCTCGGTGAAATTATCGGGGCGCAAAAAGCACATCCAGGGGACGTTGATACCCCGCCGCACGAGCTCCTCGGCGATCTGCAAATATTTACCCGCTGCATCGTTGAACACGGAATCGGTGATGGCGTAGTAATCGGCCCGATATTTCTGAATCAGCATTTCGATCTCGTCAACCACATTTTCGGGCGAGCGAAAGCGGTAATGCCTGCCCTCCAGCACGGGATAGGAGCAATAGGCGCAGCGATGGGGACAGCCCCGCTTGGTCTGCACGCTGAGCATGCCGCCGTGCTTCATATAATATTCCGCCAGAAAATCATTGCGCCGCAAAGCCGAAAATTCGGTGAGCGGCGGGTAGTTGTAATAAATCCGATACGCCGAATCGGGATCGGTTTCCAGTTGCTCCAGCAGATGGCAGAAGGCGCCTTCCCCTTCGCCTGCAATGCCGTAATCCGCTCCCAGTTCATTCAAAATGAGATCGGGAAAAATGGTGTATGCCGAACCACCCAGAATAATCGGCGCCGATGACACCTCACGAATGGCATTGACGACATTTTTATAATCGGCGATGTAGGCATCCTGCTTATTGTAATTGGCGCTGTCTACGTTGCGCAGTGACAATCCCACGTATTGCGGCTTCGCCTCTCTGATAAATTTCTGGATTTGCGCCGCATCTTTGCCCTGAGCGGTGATGTCGTATTCTGCCACCTCGTGTCCGCACGAGCGGGCTGCCTCCGCCACCATGGACATGCCCAATGGGTAAACAGGATAGGGATCCTGGGTGAT
>CAZYNP010000069.1:9977-23008 GCA_964647995.1 uncultured Cytophagia bacterium | reverse complement strand
TGCCCGTTCTTCCTGGCTGCAAAAATAATGGGCCAGGCTATCGGGTCGTGGCTCGATCTTTTCGATGTCGATCCCAATTTTGAAGGGAGCGACGACAGCTACGGCGTATTCGTGTGAATGGCTAATGGAAAGATGCAATTCTGGATGATCGACAAAATAGGGCGCACGTGCCTGATTGTTGAGAACAGATATTTTTGAAATTCGATTGGTGTAGTGCAAAGATGCAGTGCAGTTGTCAAACGCTTTTTTGGCAGCCAGCCGTCCCGAGAGCCATTCCGCTTTTCGTTTTTTGATCCTGAATTTCTGAAAAATTTCGAATTCGTTGGCGTTGAGTATCGATGAAGCGTAATCATCTCCTTTTTGATCGAGCATGGAAGCTGCATCGGCAATGCTCTGGATGCCAAAGAAAAACCCGAATTTTTGGGCGTTGGTTTCAAGGAACTTTTTCATAATATTTGATGATTATTTAGCCTCACGCAAAGCCGCCAAGACGCTAAGAAAATAGCTTTGAGGCTTTGCGTCTTGGCGTGAGACTTTTGTTTCCTAAAATTTACAGGTTGATCCTTCTAAAATAACATCCCTTCGCATAGTAACACACCTGCCCATCGCCATCCACCATCACCACATCGAACGCCACCAGATCACCTGCATCCTCGATCACTTTGGTGTAGCTCTTGAACAACCCAGGCGCCTTCGGCACATTGACGATGCCCAGCTCTTTCACTTCCCACGGCAGATAAACCCGCTTTTTGTTCACCAGCAAATGAGCGGCGCAGGCTTGGTAGATCGAATCCAGAAAACAGGGATTGACCAGCAGCCGATCCAGTGGATATTTGTCGTTGGTCAATTGCTCCAAAGGAAAATAGGTCGGGTAGATCGTGTTGTTGGGATAAATCTGAACGGGCGCTTTGGAGGTGGAATCTCGCACCACATCGTTGTACAGCGCTCCCAGAATGATCCGCTGCTCTGGACCAGAATTCTGCATCAGCAACAGCGATTCCTCAGGCGACAGATTGATCTGTCCCGTCTCATCGAACTGCCAGTTTTCGGGATTCATGTCACTGTAATCCGACAATTGGTCGGACACGACAGAGCGGGAATGTAGCACAGTCTGCACCGCATCCGATTTCAGCGGGCGGAAATTCGATTTGATCTCGATCTCCCAGACATGTTCATTTTCGCCCTGCCTGCCTTCGATATAGAGCTCCCGTGGCTGTTCGTGAAACAGCTTGAAGGCATTGGAGAACGTCAGATCACGCAGGGCATAATGCTGCTTCTTGCCTGCTTGCATCGCATAAAACTCGACGGCCAATTCCGAATACGCTACCGCAGGCAAAATCGGCGTCTTGCCCAGCCGATGCTGGTCGATCAACGCATCTCGTTTTATCGAAAACATGCGATAGGCCCTGATGATGCGATTATCTTTTTTGATCACCCGATCGATCAACGGATAATCGTGCAAATCCGTCACTGCCAATCCTGGCTCCACAAAGCCGTCCAGCCCTTTGTGGAGAATCACTTCCTCATCCGACGTCTTGTTTTCGATCTCCTGCATAAAAGCAGCGATGCCCTCGTTCACTTCGATGAAATTCAATCCCATTTCTTCCGATTTCTGCCTGACAAATTCGTTTCGCCAGGCGATGCCCACATCTTTCCAGCCCGACCAGATCAGGCTGATAGCGTGGAGATCTGTTCGGCTGTGACGCATCATTTTTATCCAGTAATTCAAAAAGCTATTGGCCGCTGAATAATCCAGTTGCGCTGCATTGCCAAACCTGCCCGAAATCGAGGAGAAGGCGACGGCTAATTTCAGCGGATCATCCTGGCAGAGGTACATCAAATTGTAGGCGCCCTCGGCCTTGACGCTGAACACATTATGAAATTCCGCCACGCTCTTTTGATCGAGCAAATGACTCTTATCGATGCCCGCCGCATGAACGATGGCAGTGACCTGTCCCACTTTGTTGCGGGCCTGGTTCAACAAAGATTTCAGTTTTTCGCCATCCCGCACGTCGCAGGCGATATATTCGATCTTCCTGCCAAAGCCTCGGATGGTTTCGATGTTACGGTAAATCTCGATCGCTTTGGTGATGGCATCGAACTCCTGATTTATCATCACGGGCGTCACTTTTTTGTGCTCCGCTTTCAATCGCTCATGAATTTCCTGCCTGACTTTTTCCAATCCCGTCTCGTCCAATTGCGCCAGCGTTGCGATATTTTCGGGCAACGGCACCAGGTCTACGATGATGAAATTAGCGGGATAGCGTTGCGCCAGCGCCAGGCTGATTTGAGCGGCAATTCCAGTCCCACCGCCTGTTATCAAAAAAGTATCTTGATTTGAAAACGTCAGCTTTTGATCGGCTCGAATTTCCTGTTCATCAATTTTCACCACCATGCGTTTGCCTTCGGGATAGGCAATTTCGACTCCCAGGCCTGAATGCTCGATTTCATCCATCACAATTTTTATCAAGCCATCAAAATCATCGGCAACCGTCTGAGGTGAAAAGTCAATGATTTTGACCGCCGAATCGACCCACTCTTTCCGCAGCGCCTTGTAGAAGCCGATCAATGCGCCAAAGGTCGGATCGATCACCTGCGACTGGATTCCGCCATAGCCCATAAGGCCATCGATCGAAGTCAAACCGATAATCCTGGCAGGATGCGGCAGTTTGCTGGCTAATTTTTTATAAAAGATGAATCGGGCATCGCCATTCAGAAACAGCGCCCGTTGTGCGGCATCGGGCGGAAGCTGATGGAACTGCACCGCCTTGCCGATATGAGTGCTGTCGATGATCACATCTGCGGATCGGCCATCAATCAATTTTCCCACTGCTGCTTCGATGTCGTTGGGAGAGGCGTCGTCAGGAAAAATGAAATGGCTGACCAGCGCCTGCCTGGCTTCCAGAGCTGCGGCGATCTTTTGCATTGCAGCCTCATTTTCACCCAGCACCCAGACATGCTTATTTTTGAGATCAAAATCTTTCTGGCCCAATTTTTCTGCGGCCAGCACGACAACCTGTCGGGTGAGGTTGGATTCCTCGAGCGGCAGCAATTCGGGCAATTTTTCGGCTGGTTGCGGCTCGGTAGCCACCTCAAGCAATTCGGCTGGCTCGGGCGGCATCTTGGCGCTGCCCGCTTTTTCGTAAATCAAATCCACGATGTGCCCGATGGTGGGATAATTGGAGAGCTGCATCCCTTCCTCCCGCTCGAGCATGTATTTTTCGCCCAGAATCGAAAGAATGGTCGCCTGCTTCACCGTGTCGATGCCCAGATCGGCTTCCATCTCCATGTCCAGTTCCAGCATGTCTGTCGGATATTTGGTCACCTCCGAGAAGACCTGCAGCACATCGGCTTTGATGGTCTCTTTGTCCCGCTTGTGGGACAGGTTGGCAACCTGTCCAACAGGTTCAGCGGGCAAAGTGGTAATTTGCCCCATAGGTTCAGTGGGCAAGTTGGAAACTTGCCCAACAGGGATTTGCCCCGTGCCTGCTTTCTCGTAGATCAAATCCACAATATGCCCGATGGTGGGATAGTTGGAGAGTTGCATCCCTTCCTCCCGCTCCAGCATGTATTTTTCGCCCAGAATGGAAAGAATGGTCGCCTGCTTCACTGTGTCGATGCCCAGGTCGGCTTCCATTTCCATGTCCAATTCCAGCATGTCCTCAGGATATTTGGTCACTTCAGAAAAGACTTTCAGCGTGTCGGCTTTAATGGTTTCTTTGTCCAACTTGTGGGACAGGTTGGCAACCTGTCCAGGCATGTGGGGCAGGTTGGCAACCTCCCCTACAGGTTGGGCAGTGGTTTTCGCTTTGCCCATTTCATTGTAAACAAAACCGATCAGCTTGCCGATATTCGAGAAATTTGATAATTGGAGTGCAACGCCGTATTTCTCGGCCAGCTTCGATTCGATAATCGCCTGATTCGCCTTGCTGATCCCCAGATCCGCTTCGATCTCCATGTCGTACTCCAGCATTTCGGGCGGATATTTGGTCACTTCGGAGATCAGATGGATGATCTCGTTGGACAGGGTGTTTTTGTCAACGGCCGCTTTGGGCGCAGGCATGGCTTCTTTCGGAGCGGTCGGTGCTGGTTCGACTTTGGGCACTGCCACAGGAATCGGTTTTTCGGCGACGACTTTTTCCGCAACGCCTCGTTCCGTCAGGCGCCGATCTTTGATCACCAGAATTCGGCCCAGTAGCTCGGTGGTGGCTTCACTGTCGCTGGAAATCGTTTTCAGCCATTGCTGATATTTGTTCTGATCGATGATCCGCTGATCGCCCGAAGCCAATTTTTTCAGTAGCGCAAAATGACCCTGGGAGCCGAATCCTGCTGACATCTTCAGGGCATAAATGCGATTATGAGCACCGCCTCGGGACAGGTTCAGTCCTTCCAGCATGGGATCAGGCTGCTGCAAGTTCACCACAGGCGGCACTTTGCCATATTGTAGCGATTTGGCAGCCACCGCATCTTCCAGCGAGGCGCCCATGCAGTGGCCCGTCATGCCCTTGGTGTTGCCAACGATGATGTCGATGCTGTTGGTGCCAAACGTGCCCCGCAGCGCCTCGGCTTCGGTCTGGGAGCAGCCGCCTCGTGGCGGGGTGTAGGTCTCATGAGAAATGTAGATCAATTGCTTCGCCAGCTCGTTTCGGTTCAGCCCATATTCTTTTTCCATGCGGCTGATGAACTTATCCAGCTCATGGGCAAACTGGTCGGCATCGATCTGCGAGGGATGCTGCGCCGTGTTGAAAGAGTGCGTTCCCAGCAATTGGGCCACAGGAACGACGCCCCGCTTTTCGACTTCCTCTTTGGTTTCCAGAACCACGCCGACGGCTCCCGCACTGATAATCATGCCGTTACGGCGGACATCGAAGGGAACAGCCGCTTTGTACAGATCGCCCTCATTGGTGGCAGCCCCTGTGCACAGAAATCCAGCGCCCAGGTACGGGAAATTGATAGTTGACGTCGGATCATCAGCGCCGACCACAATCATCCGCTTGACCCTGCCCGTTCTGATGAAATCCTCCGCAATGCTGATGGCATTGGAAGTGGACGAACAGGCAGCGTTCATCTGGAAATTCGGCCCCTTGGCATTGATGAGGCTCGCCAGTCGGTTATTCGCCTGCGCCGAAATCTGATACATAAAATTGTAATTGAACTGGTACACATCCTCCACGCCAGGATTTTCGGTCAATCGGCTGTAATACAACGTGTACCAATCGGTGAGCAGCTTTCGGGTGTCGTGATCCTTGATCCGACTGATCAGGTTCTCATAAAATTCCATCAGGTCCTTTCTCGTCTGTCGGCCGTATTTGAAGGCGATGTAACGGGAGACCTCTCGGATCACGGGATCGATCAGCGGGAAGCCATTGGCGAAAATGACGCCTGTCTCTTCCTGCATGTATTTGGGCAGGGCCAGCTTCTTGGGGAGCATCTTGCCCGAGGCGGTCATGGTGTACTCCCTGACCAGCGGGATGTGGGCGTCCTTCAGCGCCTCATAGCCAGCAGCCACGCCCATGGCAATGCAGGTCGTCATGTTCTGCCAGTCCTTTTCATCGATCTGGTAGTCCCTGATCATGTCCAGCTTGCCGATCTTGCCCGCCAGTTGGATCACCTCTTCCAGCGAGGTGAGCAATTTGAACGACGGCCCTTTTTCATCTTTGACCAATTTGGTAATTTGCAGATCGACGAATCTTTGCCGTTCCTCATCCGTCGTGCGTTCGATGAAATTTCTGCCCTCGAAAATCTGGTCGAAATTATCATCCCGAAAAACCTCTTTGTACGAGCCAGGCAGTCCAATGGACACGCCGCTGAAAACCACAGTCTCCTTTTTCACGCTGGCAGAGATTTCAGATCGAGCAGGGACAGGCGCTGGTGTCGGTTGAACAACTTCCTCTTTTTTGGTCTCTTGAACCTGCTGCACCACGATCGGCTGCATGGGCTGTCGAATCGGCTGCGGTTTGATGGGCACGCCTTCGACAAACAATCCGCCGTACAATTTCAATAGGCTCTGCAGTTCATCGGTGTTTTTAAAATTGGACGTCAGAATGGAAATTTCTTTGTCTTTGAGAATATCTTTCACCTGATTACTCAGGATCGAGCCAGGGCCGATTTCGACAAACAGCCTCACGCCATCCTGATACAATTTTTCAATGGAATTCACAAAATTGACAGGCTGCAAAATCTGGTCTCGCAGCAGCTCGGGAATTTTCTCCAATCCCCTGGCCGTGTTGGGGTAATAATCGCCCGTGTGATTCATGATGACCTTGATGTCGGATTTTTTGAACGGAATGTTCTTGATCTGCTGATAAAAAATATCCGCCACAGGCTGAACCACTGACGAATGAAAGGCGTGAGAGATAAATAAAATCTTATTACTAACCTTTTTGCCGTCGAGAAATTTTTTGAACTGATCGATGTTGGCCGAGCTGCCCGCCACGATGATCTGCTGGGGGCTGTTGATGTTGGCGACAGATACGTCGATCCCGCTCGCTTGAATGAGGTTCTTTGCCTGGTCCAGCGTTGTCATGAGGCTGATCATCTTGCCCGTATCTTCGAGTTGCGCATTATGGAACGCATAGCCCCGCTGTTCCACCAGTTTCAGGGCATCATCGAAGGAGAGCTTTTCGGCGGCAGCCAAAGCCGTGATCTCGCCCAGGCTGTGGCCCGTCATATAAAGGGCGGAAAAGCCCATGCTTTTGAGCAAATCGTACAGGGCAAAACTGGTGATGAAAATGCTTGGGTGGGCGTTCTGCGTCTGGCGCAAAATTTCCAGCGCCTCATCCTCATTTTTGTTGACAGGGAAGATAAGCGAAGAAACGGTATGCTCATGTTTTGAAAACCAGAACCCATCGGCCTTGCTAAACCAGGCCCGCACCGAATCGTACTGATCATAAATCTGGCGGAACATGTGGAGATACTGGGACGCCTGACCTGGGAACATCACGGCAATTTCAGCAGGTGTGATAGCGGCCCCCTCTTTGAAAAAGATGCCTTTGCTGTTCAAAATTTTATGATCCAGCTTGCCCTGGTTGGATTTAAAAAATTGATATTTTGATTGAAGTTCTTCAACGGATGAAACGAGCATGGCGACCCTAATCTTCTCCGTCGCCTGAACCGAGTAATTATGAATAAACGAAAATTCGGAGAATGAAATATCCTGGCGTGATTGGGCTCTGGATTGGAAATTGTTCACCTGCGCATCAATGTCGCCGAATGATGCGCCTGAAAAAAAGATGATTTGAGAAGATTCGGTTTTTGCCGATGGCTGAACCGATACGGTAGCGACGGCCTGGGTTTTGGGAGCTTCAAAACCAATGCCCATGACCTGGCGATAATCTTCCTCCCGATATTCCTCCAGCGCCACATGATAATCGGCGCCGCCGAATCCGAAGGCGCTCACATTGGCTCGGCGGGGATGCTCCTTTTTCGCTGGCCACTCCCTGGCTTCATCGATAATATAAAATGGCGAATCTTCGATCTGTAATTTCGGATTGATCTCTTTGAAACTGGCGGTCGGCGGCAACATTTTGTGGTGGATGGCCAGCACGGCCTTGATGAAACCCGCAATTCCCGCTGCCGATTTCAAATGCCCGATATTGGACTTGACCGATGTGAGTCCGCAGTAATTCTTTTTCGTTGCGCCCAGTGCGGCAAACGCCCGCTTGAGCGCATTCACTTCCACCACATCGCCGACGATGGTGGCCGTGCCATGCGCCTCGATCATCTCGATGGTATCGACGGGATACCCCGCCATGCGACAGGCTTGCTCAATGGTGCGAGCCTGCCATTCCTCATTGGGCGCTGCAATGTATTTGCCCTTACCATCGCTGGCTTCGCCAAAACCAGTGATCACAGCGTAAATCGTATCCTTATCCCGCACCGCATCTTCGAGGCGTTTCAAAATGACCGAGCCAGCACCCTGTCCCATCACAAAGCCATTGGCCCGTTTATCGAACGGATAGGAGCCATCGGGCGATAGCGCATTGATGGCGGAAAAATAGATGAACCCCAATTGCTTCAGCGGCATATCCGAGCCACCGCAAATCACCGCATCGTATTTGTTCAAATAGAGTCCCTGGATGCCCGTGGTGATCGCTGCCAGCACCGAGGCGCAGGCGGCATCCACCGTGAACGATGGCCCGTGAAAATCATACACATTGGCAATTCGGCCCGCAATGATATTGGGCAGCACGCCTGGGGCACTGTCCTCGTTGATCGGGACCGAACCTTTGAGCACATTGGCACGCACGTATTCGATGATCTCATGTTGCTCTTTTTCGGAAAGCTTTTTGAAGTCTGGATGTTGCCGCAAATAATGTTCGATCAACTGAAATTGCACCCGCACCAGCGAATCGCCGTAAGCCGTTCCCACCATGCCATTGCCCAGAATCACGCCCACTCGATCTTTGGGCACGTTTTGCAGCGCATTCGATTGCAGCGCCTGATCCGTGGCATACAGCGCCGCATGTTGATTCTCATCCATGCGCTCCGCCATCGAGGGAGGAATCTTGTATTTGCGGACGGTATCGTATTGCATGTTTTCGATCCAGGCGGCGATACGGGTGTAGGATTTTTCAAGCTTATTGATGGCGGTCAGCAGGTCAGGCCGATAGTAGAGTTCGCTTTCGAACATCTCCTCTGGCATCTCTCGAATGGAGACTTTTTTGGTGATGATATTTTGCCAGAACTGATCCACATTTCTGGCATCGGGGAACAGGCCACCCAGGCCCACGACGGCGATTTTTTTATCGAACTTGGGATTCATCGGCTCACATCCTTCTCACGTTAAAGAAACATAACCATAATAAAGTTTTTATAGTAAAATTATCATCTTTATTAAATTAAAAACTGCTTATTTAGATGATTGAATTATAAAAATGATTCAAAACGCTCATTATTAGTTTCAATAAAAAATTCTGACACTAAATTCAGACTAAGGAATGTTGATGTCAGGATGCTTTAGAGCCATAGAAAAAGTCTGGACTGCACTTGCATTTATATTGTGATTAAATCTCTTACACCTCACTGGTTTCACTTTTTAAATTGGCGGTTGATTTTTCCTCTGAATTAACAAGCTTAAAATGGGTTGACGATCAGCTTTGCTTTCATGAATATAAACGTTCTTATCGCTCATCAATTCCCAAATAATACGGGATCGTATTTGATAGAAACGCCAGCCAGTCTCGAATTCTTGCTATTAAATATAGTTAATATGGACATTTGTTACATTCATAATAAGAAATTAAATTGTAGAAATCAAGCAAAAAGTTCTTGAATTCGCTATAAATTCTTTTCCATTTCAATTATTTTTGGCTTCATCTCATTCATTGCCTGAATAAACGCTCGATTGGCAGCGGGCTTGCCAATCGAGAATCGAATATATCCATTGGCAATTCCATTGAGGTTTATGGGACGGACAATGATCCCACGCTGGAGCAGATAATCATAAACTGCGGTCAAGGGGCGTTTGGTATCCACCAAAATAAAGTTGGCATAAGTTGGTTGAAAATTAAAACCGAGCCGTTTCAGATGGCGATACAAATATCGTTTGCCTTTTTCATTGACTTCGATGGTTCGCCTCAGATGTTCTTCATCATCCAGCGCTGCCTCGGCTGCCACCAAAGCCAGTGAGTTCACATTAAAAACCTCCCTGACTCGATTGACATCGGCAATCGTCTCAGGATTGCCAACCAAATAGCCGATTCGCAGGCCAGATAATCCATAGACTTTGGACAGGGTGCGAAGAAACAGCACATTTTTCCGATCGGACAAAACCTCAGAGTAATCCAACCAGTCCTGTTCAGTCATAAATTCACGGTACGCTTCATCAATTACCAATATGACATGATCAGGCAGCCTGTCCAGGATGTATTGTTGCTCGGCTCGACTCAATTTACATCCAACAGGATTGCTTGGCGTGTCGATGAAAATCAGCTTTGTTTTCGGTGAGATGCGATCCAAAATTGCGTGATAATCGTGCTGGAAATTCTTCATTTCGATGTTGATCACGTTGGCAAGAACTCTTCTTGCTGAAAGTGCATATTTCGGAAAGGTGGGATAGCTCAACAAAACTTCATCACCAGCATCAATAAAAGCCAGCGCAATCAGATCGATGATTTCAGCAGCACCATTGCCGATTAAGAAATTATCAGGTGAAAGATTGAGCTTCTCGGCTAATTTTTTCTTCAAATGATTGGCATCGGGATCAGGGTATCGGTGGATATTTTTGAGATATTTTTTAATGGCTTTGACAGCTCTGGGCGAAGGCCCCAGCGGATTTTCATTGGAGGCGAGTTTATATATTTTTAAATTCCCATATTCTTTTTTCAGCGATTCGATTGATTTTCCTGGTATGTAAGGCGGAATATCGAATAGGATTTTTCTGAGATATTGAGTCATCGCACATGTCCAGAATCCATAAGCATCCAAAAAAAAATCACATGAACGTTGTTAATTGCCAAACTTCATCAATACATACTTTCATTCAGGATATTTTGCAGAACGCTTTGACTCAAATTTAATAGTAGCTTGGTGCTGAAAGGGGAATGAGTAGAATACGAGGGGAATTTAGACTCTGTCCAATTAGTTTAATTAATTCTGTGACAGAAAAAGAAGCGTTTGTTATCCTTGGTCCCACGAATCATCAGGGGAGCTAAACTGCAATTCCCGAGAATTCAGGCGGTCATAGTCCACCATCGCCAGTTGGTTGTCGATGTTTCGGTCGCCCTGGCGGAGAATTCGAGGATCATCGGAGTTTGCACCGACTTTTTCTTTTGCTTTTCCCTGCACTTCCTTTTCTAAAATTTGATTCGCCACCCGATTATCATTAGAACTCACTCTTGTCCAAAATAGGATTTCTCGTTTGGCATTTTAGACAGCAAAATACAAAAATAAGCTAATAAGGTTAAATCGTTAGTGGATTAGGATGGTTACTAAGGTCAATAGGGTTTTCTGAATTGGTCTTATATGTCAGGTTGATGAAAACCTTAGTAACATCTAAAATTCCATGATAGGAGAACCTTATTAGCTTATTGAAAAACACTTTTGTCAAAAAAAGATTTCTCATTTAGCATTTGGCACAACAAAATATAATCAGCTAACTGGCAAACAGGTTGAAATGGAACCTCATTTTGAAGAACGAACAAATTTGCTTTCAATGAGCGATTGTACAAGGAGCAAATTCACAAATTTAAATTATTTCGGACCGCAGTGATTAGAACTGATTTTTTGATTTTGGATTATGGAATCAAAAATAAATTTTTCCTGATTGCCATCTGAAATAAATTTCATCCAAACCGAAAAGAAAATAGCTAAATTCTATCTTTGAGGTTTTCACAAATCAGATTGTGGGTATTTTTTTCATCTGGACAGAAGAAAAAGCGATTGATTGAACAAGGACTGTCTTTCACTGTTCACTGATCACTGTTTACTGCTCACTGTTCACTGCTCACTGATCACTGTTTACTGCCCTCCCCTCACCCTTATCTCCCTCCCTTTCCACCGAATCGTCCCCCGATTGATGCTCACGAATGAATTCAATCCAATCGCCACAGCGTACAGCATAGAAATCGGATGCAAGATGACGCTCACCCAGAAGGGATGTTTATATTTGATGGAAATCAGAATTCGGATCAAAACATTCATGCCGATCGCCGCAAAAGCCAAATTTCTGACTGACAAGAAGAGCCATAAAAAGTAGGGGCTGACAAAGGCGATAAGCATCGCAGCGATGATCCCAAAAAAGACGATATTGTTGTACCCTGCCAGGCCGTAGAAATTTTTGGAGAAGCCATGCCAGACCTCATTGGCGCTCTGGTACATGCGGCTGAACACGGCATCCGTCCCCGCCGTGGTCAAAATTTTGATCTTCTGCTTCTTTGCCAATCGGGCTAAAAAGGTATCCTCCACCAGCTCATTTTTCACGGTTTCATGGCCGCTGAGCTGCTGGTAGGCTCCCCTGGTAAAAGCGATCCATTGGCCATTGGCTGCGGCCATGGATGGGAACGGCAGATAATAGGTCGCCCACAATGGCAGTGTCCCGTACACAAAAATATCCATGATCGGCACGATCATTTTTTCGGCCAGAGTGACGGTCCACTGCTGCGGAAAGGCGGAGATCAAACCCAATTTCAAATTCTGGATATGTGCCACGGTATTCTTGACTGCAAACGGCGCATGGCGATTGTCGGCATCGGTGAAAATAAAGATGTCTCCCGTTGCCACCTGGCTCAGTTGATGGCAGGCCCAGTTTTTGCCCAGCCAGCCAGCGGGCAGATCCTTGCCATTGATGAACTGGATGCGACGGTCCTTTTGTTGATAATTTTGAATGACCGCCAATGTATCGTCTTCCGAATGATCATTGAGCACGATGATTTCCCAATTCGGGTAATCCTGTTGCAGTAGCCCGTCCAGGCAATGACCGATGTTCTGCTCTTCGTTCCGAGCGGGGATCAAAATCGAGACTTTGGGCGTCGACTTCAACTTCGGCGCTCGGGCGATTCTGGGTGCGGTGAAAAAGTTGAAGAGCGTGGTTGAGAGAATCAGGAATAGGATACTCAGGGCGATGTATAGGATTATTTCCATGTTTTTTAGTTGAGTGAGTTAAGTGAGTTGAGTTAGTTAAGTTGTTCCATCTTAAATCACAATCTCCAAAAAACAAATTACAAATAAATCTCAAAGGTAAAATATCAAACTTCATCTGCTGTTTTTGGTAATTGGAATTTAAGAATTGAAATTTATTTGTTATTTGGAAATTGTCTATTGGAATTTCTTTATCCGTTGGGTTGTTTCTATCCGTTGGAGATTTTTTTCGCCCAACTGATAGATGAACCCAACGGATTTTTTTTAAATCTCAAACCTCAAACTTCAAATCCCAAATAAATTCCAATTTTCAATCCTCAAATTCCAAACAAAAGCTCGGCTGATGATAGCTCAGCTTTTGGTATTTGCCTTTTGTTTTTTGGAATTTCTTTATCCATTGGGTTGTTTCTATCCGTTGGAGATTTTTTTCGCCCAACTGATAGATGAACCCA
>CAZYNP010000069.1:5496-9877 GCA_964647995.1 uncultured Cytophagia bacterium | reverse complement strand
TTTCAATCCTCAAATTCCAAACAAAAGCTCGGCTGATGATAGCTCAGCTTTTGGTTCTTGTAATTTTGTATTTGAGTTTTATTACGTCAGTGGGCGGACAGGTTTGGAATTTGTCTTTTTTGTATTTGAAATTTATTTGGTATTTGCCTTTTGTTTTTTGGAATTTCTTTATCCGTTGGGTTGTTTCTATCCGTTGGAAAAAAATTATTCACGTCCAAATAGCTTATCCATTTTCACATTAATCGACCCTCGCCCCATCAAAAGCCGTATCGCTTTTTCGCCTCGATGAATTTTTTCAGCCAGATCATTCAATAAATTCAATTCAATTTCCTCCAGCCATTTCACTCCCTGAAACGACTGGGCATCGACCACAAAGTTCTGGCCGAATTGGAAAAATACCTCGGCCCGTTGCTCACCACCGTACTCAGTTCGCATGGCCAGCGGCAAAATATTGATCGGTTTGCCGTACGATCGAATGATCGCCTCAATGCCCTTTTTAAAATTCAATGGCCGCTTGCCCCAGGGAAGCAGGATGCCCTGGGGGAATATGGTGATCATGACATTTTTTTTCTGCAGCAGCTCGACCGTGTAATTCAACGATTCGATAATATCTTTGCGTGCGCCAGGAGTGATGCCATAAGCACCGAGGCGGGCAAAAAATTTGTATTTGGCCAGTTGGCGATCCAGCATCATCAAATAGGTCTTTCGTTTGAGAATTTCTTCATTCAACAGATAGACAAAAAAGCCATCCCACCAGGTGCTGTGGTTGGGGATCAGCAGCAACGGCAATTCAGGATCGGGCTGCGGCAAATCGCCGAACAGATGAAACGCATGAAAATGCCGCTTCATCAGCCGCATCACGTAGATGTGAAAGATAAATTTTGCCCAACGAGTGGGATTGGCTTTGATCATTGATAATCTATCTTGAATATTTTATTAGTTTGAAGAATTGTCAATTGACAATTGTCAATTAATATCTAAAAAGTTCACTTCTTGCCCATTGTACAAAAATTTATTTGGTCTCAGAAATGAAAGGTCTCAGAATTCAAAGTGTCATTTCTGTGACCTTTCAATTCTGAGACCAAAATTTTCTTTTTGGTTCTGGCTTGTCCAGGTTGGGTTTTTCAATTCCAATTTTTTCTTCTATTGTAGGGCAAGATGCCTTCTTGCCCTACAGTATTACGTCCGAAACACACTGGCAGGCTCCAGCTTCCCGATCCTTCTCATGGCAAAAATAGCTCCGCCCAACGAAATGAACATTGTCACCACAAAGAAGCCGATTTTGATCGCCAAACTGTAATCGAACAAAACCCCTGTATTGGCAATGCCATTGCGGAAGCCTTGTAACAGAAAAATTCCGATGCCATAGCCGATAAGAGCAAATAGCAACGCCTGGATCGTAATGAGATTACGAATATAACTGTTATTGGCCCCAATTGCCTTCAGGGTGCCGTAATCCCGCAGTCGATCCACTGCCGCCGAGTACATGGTGAGACCGATGATGACCAGGCCTGAAATCGTGGCAAAAATTATTAGCGTGCCGACGGAAAACGCAATGCCGCTGGTACCCAAAATGGTCGAGACCGTGGCTCGTGAAAAATCCTTTTTAGTCCACGCCCGAATGCCTGAGATCGTTTGATTGATCTGATTGGCAACAGCAATGGGATCAGCGCCCTGTTCCAGATCGACCAGAAAAGCGCTGGCTTTGGAATTGGGAATATTTCCCAGCGCCCGTGCTCGGGAAACCGTGGTGAACATATTGGTTGCGCCAAAGCCCCGAGCGCCTCGGGTTTGCAGGGCAACCTGGACTCGTTTGCCATTGATTTCAAAACTGGTACCGATTCTGGGATTATTCAGATTTTTGCTATCGAATTCATCCGTTGAAACTGCCCCTTCTTGCAGCAAATCCGTCAATTGCCCTTTCACGATGCGGAAAGGTCCACCCTTAAAAAATGGTGGCTGCGCACCAATAATCGTCACAGGCGCTGATTTGCCGCCGCTAAATTTGGCGGTGCCGCCCGTTATAATCATCGGATAGGCCTTTTTAACCCCAGGAATGGATTCGACCTGGTAGCCAATACGAACATCGATGGCGCCCAATGAATTGGCATTGGTCGTCTTGTTATCCACCACCCAGATATCGGCTTCGGTATTATCCACCAGCGAAGACATTGCGCCCGTCAGAAACAGGAAAATACCCGTTTGCTGTCCGACCAAAAAGGTGGAAATCAAAATTCCTAGAATCACGCCAATGGATTTGGGTTTATCGTAGGTGACAAATCGTAATGCAATTCTAAGCATATTCTTCCTTCAATTGATTCATGTTACGAAATGAAGTGAGACGGCAGACGTGAGACGTGAAAAGTAAAATGGTAAACCGCATCATAAAACTTTATTTCCTCGCACGGACGTTTTCACGTCTGCCATCTGCCATCTCACGTCTCACGACTCACGTTTCACTTCTCACGATCAATAAAAATCACACATTCCACTCTGGTGCCGTACAAAATCTCCGCCTGCGGATCGAGCAGAATTCGCACTTCTCGCACCCGTCGATCTTCCAGGGCGCCGACATCATCGGCAAAAATGGATTTTTTTCTTAAATAAGGTCCGACAAACGAGACCCTGCCCCAGGCCAGCGTATCAGCCATACCCTGGGAGCGAACATAAGCTTTTTGACCGATCTGAACCTGTGGAGCAAACAGCTCGTCGATTTCACACCAGGCCGATAGGGCACTTTTGGGAGCAAAGGTGCCGAACACCTGTCCCATCGAAATCAATGAGCCAATCGTCACGTCCAGTGATAAAATCTGTCCATCCGTTGGAGCAGCAATAAATTTCCGATTCAGCTCTGCCTGCACCAGTTGATAGGCTGCCTGGTGCTGTTTCAATAAATTTTGAGCAGTAGCCACGTCGGCTTCCAATTGTTTCACCTGCTGCACCAGCGATTCGTATTCAGCTCGAGCATCATCAAAAGTTCGTTCTGCTTCGGCGTTTTGATCGAACAGATTTTTGGCCCGCTCGAAATTTGCCTTCGCATTGTCCGCTTTGATTTTCGCCCCTGCCAGCCGAGCTTGCGCTGCTTCGATCTCGGATAGCTGGACTTTGATTTTGGCGGCGGCCTGAGCAAGCTGGGCTTGCTCGATATCGTTGGTCAATTCGATAATTTTTTGACCCTGCGAAACCATTTGCCCAGGCTGAAAATTGATGGCTTTGATGATACCTGTGGTTTCGCTGGTCAACTCTAAAATTTTTAGTTCAGGCTCGATTCTACCAATTCCAAACACCTGGGCAGGTTCAATTTTGGTGGCTGGACTCGTGGTTTGAATTTGCTCGGATTTTTTAGCGCCACAGCCAGCCATAATGAACAACACACTCATTAAAACGAACGTTGATCTCATTGGTGTTCGCTGTCCTATACTCATTTTTATCGTTTTCATTTTCTTAATTTCCCTCATGAAACTCGGTTACTTTGCCATTTTCTAAATAGATCATTTTATCAGCATATCCTTTCAACCGCAGGTCATGCGTTACCACTGCCACCGCCTTACCCAGGTCTGCCAGGCTACGCAATTCTTTCATCACCACCTCCAGCGATTTTGAGTCCAGCGAGGCGGTGGGTTCATCGCACAGGATAATCGATGGATCACTGACCAATGCCCGAGCGATCGCCACCCGCTGCTGCTCACCGCCAGACAATTGCTTGGGCAGCGATTTTCTTCGATGCTGCAATCCGACCAATTCCAGCGCCCAGGTGACCTTCTCACGGATGGTGTCATTGGGCAATTTGTTCAACAGCAGCGGCGTCTGGACATTCTCTTCTGAATTCAGCGGTGCAATCAGGTTGAAGTTCTGGAACACAAAGCCGATCTCTTTCAACCGCAATTTTGCCATTTGCCTGTCATTCAGATACTTCGTATTCACACCGTTGATGCACACGCAGCCATCGGTGGGATAAAGCACGCAGCCGAGCAATGAAAGAAGCGTGGTTTTGCCCGATCCCGAAGGTCCCACGATGAGCAATAGCTCGCCCTTATTCAATTTCAAATCAGTCTCCTGCAAAGCGACAATTTCTGTATTCCCGCTTTTAAACTTTTTTGACGCTCCGATCAGCTCGGCGATGACCGTTCGTTCTTCTTCAGGATAGATTGAGCAACAGCCTAATTCGTATTTTTCCATATTCAAAAACCCTTTAGCGATCTAATAAAAAACCTCAAAAAAATCCGTTGGACAAATAGAAAAAATCAAAACAATCTTATCCCAACTGATAGATGAATCCAACTGATAAAAAGCCTCTAGAAAAAAATCCGTTGGTTTCATCTATCGGTTGGGCAAATAGAAAAAATCAAAATAATCTTATCCCAACTGATAGATGAACCCA
>CAZYNP010000069.1:0-5396 GCA_964647995.1 uncultured Cytophagia bacterium | reverse complement strand
TCTATCCGTTGGGCAAATAGACAGCCACTTTCTCCCAATTACCCAATTACCCAATTACCCAATTACCCCAAGTTTCTCTTTCACCATCCTCACCCTGCTCCTCAAAACTTCCCCCAACAAAATCCTCAGCTTCTTCCCCAGTGGCACATACACCCGTCCCAGAAACGGATTGTAATCCCTCGCCTCGATCTTCCGCAAAATCCCTTGATAAATTTTGCTGGCAGAATAGATGGCAAATTGGGAATCGGGGTTGAGCATGGGAATTCCCGCCTGCGATTCCTGATAATACCGATGCGCCCGATCCACCTGGAATTTGATCAATCGGCGGAACTGGTCGTTGAAATTCTCGTTTATCACGTCGGTTTCGGTGAGGCCGAATTGCCGCAGCTCATCCAGCGGAAGATAGATGCGGCCCATCTCTTTGTCTTCTTTCACATCCCGCAGGATATTGGTCAACTGCATGGCCACGCCCAATTTTTCGGCGAATTCAAACGCCCGATCGTCCTTATAGCCCATGATGTGCGTCATCATCAGTCCCACCACGCTGGCCACCCGATAGCAGAAAACGTACAGCTCATCGAAATTCTGATAGCGGGTCGCCTCGATGTCCATCTCCACGCCCTTCAACAGATCGAGCGGATATTGGATGGGAATGCCATACTTTTTTGCCACCAGAATGAACGGCTTCAAAATCGGGTGTTCGGACTCGCCCCAACGATAAGCCAATCGGAGTTCCCGCCGAAAGCAGGCCACCTCGCTGATCAATTGTTGCTTGGGTCGATTCCTGGGATTATCGATCAAATTATCCGAGTAGCGGCAGAAACCGTACACGGCATACGTTGCCCAGCGCTTTTCCGTCGGAAAAAATCGAGCGGAAAAATAAAAGCTCTTGGCCCAATGGGCCGTTAGTTGCCTGACGTGATCGAATGCTATTTTATAGTTTGGGTCTTGCCAGAAGTTCAAGATCGTCTCCTTGACCGCTAATTGTGCTAATTGTTCAAATTTCCCTAATTTTATTTTGGGGTTCGATTTTGATTGAAAGGTTGAGTGGTTAAGTAAGTTAAGTGAGTTAAGTTGGGATCATGGCTACTGCCTCGCTTCCTTACTCCCCTTGCTCACCTTACTCAACCTACTTAACTTACTCAACTAACTCGACTAAAATCCTCCAACATCGCATACTCCGTCGCCTCGGCCGTCAGCATCACGCCTGGGATGCCTGCGCCTGGATGGGTGCTGGCACCGACCAGATAGAAGCGCTCGATATCTTCGCTGCGGTTGCGGGGGCGCAGGGACGCCGTTTGGGTCAATCGGGGCTCCAGGCCCCAGGCGCTGCCGAGATAGTCGTTGCAATGTTTGGCGTAATCATTGGGATTGAATAGCTTCATTACTTCGATATTGGCTCGGAAATCTTTCAAGCCAAAATCATGCTCCATGAAATTCAGTATCTTCTCGGCAAACGGCTGCGTCATTTGATTCCAATCAATTTTGCCCGCCAGATTGGGCACAGGCACCAGAATGACCAGGCTCTCGCCACCCTTCGGCGCCATGGAATCATCGGTGCGAGTGGGCGCATGACAGTACATAGAAAAATCATCGGCCAAAATTTTTCGATCGAAAATATCTTTGATCAGCTCTTTGTACCGCTCGGCAATGATCAAGGTGTGATGTAACAATTTGGGGTAACGCTGCTTCAAGCCGAGATACAGCATGAAGGCGCTCATGGAATAGGCCATGTTATTGACCTTTCGATCCCTCCATTTCTTGCGATGCTCGGGCTTGATCAAATCCCGATAAGTGTGGGCGAAATGGGCATTGGAAGCCACGGCATCGGCCTCATAAAATTGACCATTGGCCACAGCTCCGACCGCTCGACCATTTTTCACCACGATCTCAGTGACCTCGGCATTGGTTTTGATCTCGCCGCCGATCTCCAGCAACACCTTTTCCAGCGCCTGAATGAGGCTGTAGAGGCCGCCCCTGGTGTACCATACGCCACCCATCTTTTCCAGATAAGGGATCATCAGATAAACCGCCGAGGCCCGAAATGGGCTGCCACCGATGAACAATGGATTAAATGAAAACGTGAAGCGGCTGCGGAAATCCTTGAAATAGCCTTTCACCGCCTGATAGGCGGGCAGCGGCACTTTCAGTCGAATCGCCTTCGGCGCAAATTGCATAAGTTTCGCCCAGGTAAACGGCTGCTTGCCTAATCCTTTATTGATCACCTGATCATAAATTTTGCCCGTGTACTCGATAAATTTATCATAGCTCTCCGCATCTTTGGGATGGAATTGGCCCAACTGCTCCTTCATTTTGGCCGTGTCGCCCGAATAGTCGATGTAGGTTCCATCATGAAAATAGATTCGATAATAGGGATTCAGCGGAATGAGTTCTAAATAGTCCTCCAATTTTTTCCCAGCCGTGGCAAAGATATCTCGGATGAGATCAGGAATAGTAATCAGCGATGGACCCAGGTCAAACGTATAGCCGTTCAGTTTCAATTGATAGGCATGGCCTCCCACCCTGTCATTTTTTTCCAGCACCGTAACCTGAAAGCCCTTTGCCTGAAGACGAATCGCCAGAGATAAACCACCGATACCAGAACCAACGATAACGATCTTTTTCTTGCTCATTTTTTCCTCGTTTTAGTTTTTATAATTTTTTATGGCAGATGTGAAATGTGAGACGGCAGACGTGAGATGAAAAATGTGAGACAGCTTATGTTTGCAGTACGAGTATGGGTTTTATGGATCAATCTGCTTTGGCACCCCCCTAAATCCCCTACCCTGGCGGGTGCTTACTTCGGTCGCTTCAAAGGGGGACTTTTAACTCCCCCCTTTGAAGGGGGGCCAGGGGGGATGTTAATTGTCAAACTGACCACCATTCTCGTCTCTGCCGTCTCACGTTTGCCCTCTGCCTTCTCACGTCTCACGTTCTAATATCAACTCCGCACACATTTTCCCCGATAGCATCGCCAATGGCACACCACCGCCTGGGTGGGTCGAGCCGCCTGCGAAATACAGACCTTCGATCTCCCGACTGCGATTGGCGGGTCGCCGAAAGGCCGTCATGCGATCGTTGGATGAAATGCCGTAAATGCTGCCCCGATTGCTGCGATAGCGATTGTAAAAATCCTGGGGCTTGATGGTTTTTTCGACTCGAATCCGACCTGAAACATCGATGCCAAGCTGGCTCAATTTTTCCAATATCACCGTTTTCAATCGAGCCACGGCCGCATCCCAATCTTGATCTTCAGCGAGGTATGGCACATTGACCAACACGAACCAATTTTCGCAACCAGCAGGCGCATGATCGGGATCGAGCTTGCTGGTGATGGCGATGTAAACCGTCGGGTCGTCGGGGATTTTTTTATCCTCAAAAATTTGCTTGAATTCCAATTCATAATCATCGGCAAAAATGATATTGTGCTGCGCCAGTTGCGGATGCTGCCCTTCGATGCCCCACAAAAAAACAACTCCCGAGAGCGATGGCTCCAACCGATCTAATTTGGCTCGCTGTTTCGGAAAGCCTTCGATCAATTCATGGAACGCCACCACCACATCGGCGTTGCTGATCACATAATCCGCTGGAATTTTTTCTCCATTGACCCTTATGCCCTGGATTCGATGTTGCTGATGCAGAATTTTTTCCACTTGAGAATTGCAATGTATCGCCACGCCAGACTGCTCGGCTAAAGTTTTCAGGGCTTCCACCAGCCGATACATCCCGCCTTTGATGTAATAGCAGCCCAAACCATATTCCACCCAGGGAATGATATTCAACGTGGCAGGCGCCTGATAGGGATTGGAGCCATTATAGGTGGCGTAGCGATCGAACAGTTGCACCAGCTTCGGATGGTGGAAAAATCGACCGACGCCCCGATGCACGGTGCGAAACGGGTCAATCTGCGGGGCACGAAATAATTTTAAAAATGTCCGCCAGTTCAATAACTTTTTAATTTCATGCATTGGTTTGAACAAAAACACATCCGCCGTGATGTCATAAATTCGCTTCGCATAAGCCAAAAACTCTTCGTACCGATCCCCATCCTCCGCTGAAAATTTCTTGATCTCGCTGATCATCCTGGCCGTATCGGCGGTGGCGTCCAGGGTACTGCCATCCTGCCAGAAATAGCGGCAAATAGGATCGATAGGAACGAATTCCAGATAATTCGCTCGCTTCAAACCGATCGAGTCGAACAGTTCATCCATCACCACTGGCAGGGTCAGCAGCGATGGGCCTGTATCGAATCGAAAGCCAGCGCTGCTCCATTGGTTCATCTTCCCGCCCAGGTTTTCATTTTTTTCAAAAAGCTGAACTCGAAAACCCTGGTGAGCCAATCGAATCGCTGCCGTTAACCCACCCAGGCCGCCGCCGATGATGGCAATTTGTTTTTTTGAATGCATTTTCATTAAAATTCCAAACCTCAAGCTACTACTACTTAGTTAGATTAAGCTGAGTCGTGTCATTCCGAACGAAGCGAAGCGGAGTGAGGAATCCGTATATTTTAAGATTAGTCTGCTTGATAACCAGATTTCTCTCCGCCACTCGGCGGATCGAAATGACTTGCATTTACTGATGAATTTTAATAATCTGACTAAGTAGAGCTACAAATAACAAACAAATCAAAAATTTCAATAACCAAAATTCAAACCTGAATCCGCCATCGTCGTCAGATTCATCTGTCGCCATGGATCACTGGCTACTGCCGACTGGTGACTGCCGACTGCCTACTGGTGACTGGCGACTGATCACTGATTACTGTTCACTGGCAACTGTTTCTTAAATTTCTCATAAAGAATCGTACATAACAAAATCAAAGCATATCCAAACCCAAAATCCTCAATCGGGATGGTGAAGATGCGAAGATTCAATTGATAAGCTTCGCTATAAATTAATACAGGCCGCCAGGTGAGATACCCATTGAAAATCAGCATTGCCAGGGCTGAAATTGCTACATATTGAATGGTTCGAAGTTGGATGAACAGCTTCGTTTTCAATTTCCAATCCAACAGAGCCACCATTCCCAGAGCGATGAGCACCAATCCTGTGTATTCTTTGCCCAGCACAAATAAGCCAATGCCAGCAGGGATGCCGACATATAAGATTCTGGGAACAACCTGAAGGCTTTGAATTTCCCGATTTTTGAAATAGGCCGCAAACACTTCCCAGATGAACAGCGACGCATACGGAATGGTGATGAAAAACAGCCATTCCTCAATAGGCAGTTTGATAAATTTTATGCCCAAAATATAACGATCATTGAACCACCAATGGCGTCCTGTTACCATGGCATCCCAGGCGACAAAAACTACCAAAGAGATCAAAATGGATTTGAAGACATTGGGCCATTTGTCCACAAAGTGAACCTTGCGATCAAAGCTCAAGGACAGCGG
>CAZYNP010000068.1:14328-29918 GCA_964647995.1 uncultured Cytophagia bacterium | reverse complement strand
CAAATAAATCCCAATATCTCAATTTTTAAAATAACAAACTTGATTGTTCCAGCAAGCGAAATATTGGATATTGGAATTTTGGGTTTGATTATTATTTGTTATTTGAATTTTGAGTTTTGAGATTTACTCACTGGCTTCTTCAAACCTGGCCGCCACATCTTTCCAATTGATGATATCGAAAATTGCTGTCACAAAATCGGACCGCCGATTTTGATATTTGAGATAATAGGCGTGTTCCCAGACATCGATCACCAGCAGCGGAATGGCGCCCCAGATGGTCAAATCCTGATGCTTTTCCGCTTGCAGGATCACCAATTTCTGGAACGGTACATGATAGGCAAACACGCCCCAGCCGCTGCCTTCCACGGCATTGGTGGCAGCCATCATCTGGGCTTTGAAGGCATCGAAGCTGCCGAATTCAGCGTCGATGGCTTTGGCCAATTTGCCATCGGGCTTGCCGCCGCCCTGGGGCGACAGGTTGTGCCAGAACATCTCATGCAAAATATGACCTGAGCCATGAAACGCCAGCTCCCGCTCCCAATGTTTGATCAAAGCGAAATCATTGGCCTCACGAGCTTCTTTGAGCTTGATTTCGGCCGTGTTCAAGCCCTTCACATAGCCTGCATGATGTTTGTCGTGATGCAAGCGCAACGTCTGCTCGTCGATGACTGGCTCCAATGCATTGTAATCATACGGCAATGGCGCCAACTGGTGCTGTCCCGCTGCGATGGGATTAGCAGGTTTGCCCATTGCAGCAGCGTTCACCATGCCGCTGCCAAACAATAAAACGCCTCCCCCAATTCCTGCTTGCTTCAAAAACTCTCTTCGATTGGATGACATGTCTGTTCTCCTTGGTATCTTTTGGTTTTTTTATTATCGATATGACTTGTTAAGAAGATTAAAATTACAAATATCAAAAAACCAAATGACAAATAATTTTCAAATTTCAATGGACAAATTGTTTGGAATTTCGGACATTGGAAATTGAAATTTATTTGGGATTTGGAAACTGGAATTTGGAATTCAAAATCCGTTGTTGTCTTATTACCCGTGGAAAAACATCCATTGGGTTGTTTCAATCCGTTGGCGGAAAAAATATCACTTAAAATCCAGTTACCAATCCCAGCGTGAATCGATTCATCTTAAATTCCAAATCACGGGTGTATTCAGCAATGAGCCGCAAGTTTCGGGCGACAAGATAGGTGCCGCTGAGCGTGGCCGTGTGATAATCATAATCATTCAGCTCCGAATCGATGCGATTGTACAATCCCGTGAAATAGAATCGGGACAGGTCCAGTTTCGGCGCATAAATCAATTCGGCCACAATCCCCTCCGATTTGATCTCGGTTGCATTAGCCAGGAAGAGCGGATTGGTGTCTTTCCGCAGCAAATATTGAGCAGTCAATTCCAGCGGGCCAACAGCGACATTGACATCAGGCCCATAGTAGGTAATATCATTCATAAAACCGTTCAGCTTCTCTTTGCCTTGATAAAAATAGCCGCCAATGCTGCCGATTTTGCCGACCCCCTGGTTGATTCGGAAGCCGAAATTTTTGTATTTATCATCATCGAATTTTCGATCGGCTCCTGCTTCCCCCTTGCCATTGCCGTTGACGACCATGCCAATTACATCGGTGCCTGTCTTCTGAATGCCATAAACCAGCATCAGCCCCCGATCGTAGGCGAGGTTGGTTCGGGAATCGCCGATTTTGGTTTTATAAAACACATAATCCTCAAACGTCAATCGGAGCTCTCGTTTCATCAGCGGATCGGAAGTTTGAAATTGCCCGACCATAATATCCAGCGGTGTGCCAAGCACATTGTCGAAATGGACATAAGCGTCTTCGATGCCCGCCACCTCGCCTCGCTCGGAAAGATAGAAATAGAAATAATAGCCAATGCTCTTGTACAACGTGCCGCCCGACATAAATTTCAAGCCCCAGGGGATTTGCAAATCTTTATCGACTTCGGTTTTGTCATCGAACAGGGCATACGCATCGAACCGCACCGCCACAGGAAATTCTTTATTCAACCACAGCAAATTATCGCCCGCCGTGACGTAATCTCTTTCCTTTTCATTTTCAATCATGATAAAACCATTGCCCGCAAATTCATCGCCATAAGGTTTTAGCTTAGGGAATGGTGCATGACAGGTGGTGCAGGAAATCTTGTAGCGTCGGGCAAAAGCTGGGATAGCATTGGAATCAGTGGGAAGAAATAGGGATGAAGTAAACAGCAAAAAAATCAGTCCAATTAAAATTTTCTGATATTTCATTTTCTTTGCTCCTGGAAAGTTGAAACTCTTTAGGTCACGAAATTGGAACTGACACAGAAATGTCTTTTTCCGTGTCTGTTCCTTTTCCGTGTCCCTAATATTCTTTTGAATTCTAAAATCGTAAATCTAAAATCGTAAATCAGTCATAGACTTCAACCCAGGTGGTCGCCGAATTGACAGGCACGATCTCGCTCTCGTCTGCAGGCACGCCCAGAAAATCCGCCACAGGTTTGACCAATTTTTGATAATTCAGTTGCGCTTTGAACGTGACTTTGCCGACTGGGATATCATCGGGCAGCTTCCAGGTATAAGTCTCTACCTTCGTCTCTCTGGGCCCAATGCGATAATCCACGCCCAGTCTGGCCGTGTTCCATTGCATGATGGTCATCCGTCCCTGCTCATCGAAATAGGGCATGCGGAAAATCCGATCGCCAAACGGGACGCCATCCCGCTGAACGCCTTTGAAATTGGGAATGCCCTTGGGAATGCCCAGGTCCTGATACGCCAGCACATCCGCCGCAATGGTGTACTCCTCGCCCTCAAAGCCTTTTTTATCCACGGGCAAATGGTACTCTTTGCCAGCCGCATCGGTCGCTGTCACATGCAGCCACACGATACGATCTTCCACCGAACCAGTGGGAAATTTATGGCCCGTCTTGGCATTGAATAACTGCACCTTCAGGACGACCACGCTTCCCGCCTCCACCTCTCGCTCTTCGGGATGCATGCGGATTTCTATTGTCCCTGCAATTTTGCCAGGATCATGCGCCCCATGGAACAGGTGCTGGGCAACCAGATCCTCTTTGGACATGGTGGCATTTTTGCCTATCGCTTTCGGCATGTGGCATTGATGACAGGGAACACCCTCTTTGGCGTAAGGACCTTCTTTCCATTCGAGATGGGTCGATTTCACCCACACGCCCCAGGGATCTTTTTCGTTATGGCAGTTGCCACAAAACTCGGCCTGGGTCATTAAATCGCTTTGTTTGGTTTCATGATGCGGCGAGACCAAGCCTGGTTTGGGGCCATATTTCACCCGACCTGGTTGCGAAACGTAGCTGAAATTGAATGGCGTATCGCCTTTGAAGCTATTGATCGTGTGGCAAACATCGCAACTTACACTCTCATTGGCTCGAGAATTGGCCGAAGGCCGTGGCGGCGGAACATCGCCAGCTAAAAATGCCAATGGCGCATGACAGCCATTACAGCCATGGGACACAGGCCAGAATTTTTGATCAACTTTACCATGAGCCACTGCCAGATCGAAATATTCGATCTCATCCCAGTGATGCGTGTAGGCCTGGGACATCATGGCCTGGGTCCATTGCTGATAAATATCGGGATGGCAGCTCTGGCAGACCTGGGGCTTTTCGTATTGATCGTATTTTTTGCTGCCCAGCGCTTCGTCACCAGCAGGGAGTTCTTGCGCTAACAAATTGGGGATTATAAAAAGAAGCAGAGCCAGGGTGAGGTTTAAGGTCCTCATAATTCCTCCTGTTAAAAATTCCAATCTCCAAAAATCAAAATTCAAACAATTTCCAATAATTAAATCTCAAATTCCAAACATCGTGAGCAATTTTAAAACCTGCGAAAGTTAAAAATCTTCGCAGCGCATTTTGGTCATTGAACATTGAAATTTGAAATTTATTTGTAATTTGGATTTTGGTTTTTGGAATTTGCTTAAATGCCAATTACTTTCTTCAATGCCTTGAAGGCATCTTCATAATCTGGTTCGGTCGGCAATTCGGGCACGATTTGAATATATCGAATAATGCCTTGTTTGTCGATGATCCAGACCGAGCGTGCCAGCAATCTCGTCTCTTTGATGAGCAAACCATATTGCAGACCAAAATTCCAATCCTGATAATCGCTGAGCGTCTTGATTTTATCCGAGCCTGTGGCGCCGCACCAGCGAGCCAGGGCAAACGGTAGATCGACGCTGATATTCAGGATCACCACATCGCCCGAGACCTCGGTCGCCATTTTATTGAACCGTTTCGCCTGCAGATCACAAATGCCCGTATCCACCGATGGCGTCACGCTGAGCAACACCACCTTGCCCTCAAAATCGCTCAATTTGACGGGATTCAGGTTATTGTCAACCACCTGGAACTCAGGTGCTTTGTCGCCCACTTGCAACTCTGGTCCCAACAACGTGAGTGGTTTGCCTCGGGCTGCCACCAAGCCTTTTTTCTGAGGTAACTGATCAATATTTATCTTTCTCATTTTCTTCCTTCCGTTTTCCTTAATTTGAAATTCCAAACCTCAAAAAACAAATCCCAAATAAATCTCAATTTCAAATCTCCAATTCCCAAACATTTTGATCATTGAAATTTGGATATTATTTGTAATTTGGAATTTGCTTTTTGGAATTTAAGACTATGCTCGCCACAGTCCATGCAAATTACAATACTCCCGAGCCGTCAACTGCGCTGCCGTTACTTCAAACGTCGCCTCGGGGGCTTCGCCTGGCTTCAAGAATTTCCGATACACTTTGCCATCGGCCATTAGCTCGATGAATTCGATATAATGCTTCTCCTCCATCGGATGCGCCACACTGCCGACTTTCACGGTAACCTTGTTGCCCGATTTTTCGATGACAGGCACATGCTTTTCTTTGGAAGCATCAACGGTATTTTCCACCATCAATTTCATGGGCTGGCCGCAACAGACCAATTGACCCTTGCCCGTATGGACAACTTCCACAATGTTGCCGCACACTTCGCACTTGTAAATTTGATTTAATTGTGTCATGGCAATACTCCTTATTAAGGTTTTTGAGGACAATTTTTAATTGCGTTTCAAATAAGAGCATTGGATCTTTTGAAGAAAATTCCAAGAAACAAACTCCAAAATCCAGATAATTCTCAAATCCTAAATATCAATTGGGGGGACATCCTTCCAAAGGTTTTAAACCTTCGGAAAGATGGTCTTGATTTTCCCTATTACCCAATTACTCATTTACCAAATTACCCTTTGAACTTTCTCTCTTTCAAATGCGCATCCAGCATAAAAATCCCAGGACCTTTTTCGCCGACCATCTGGAGCTGCTTCAAAATTTTGAGCATCGAGGCTTCCTCTTCCACCTGCTCATCGATGTACCATTTGATCAGACTCTGGGTCGCATAATCTTTTTCTTCAACGGCCAGGTTCATGATGTCATTGAGCAATTTGGTCACATGCTGCTCGTGTTTCCAGGCCAGATCGAACACCTCCACCAGCGATTTGAAATCCTGCTTGGGCTGATCCAGACCGTAGATTTTCACGTCCTTGTTCTGCTCCACCAGATAGTGATAGAATTTCATGGCATGAGCCCGTTCTTCCTGCTCCTGCACAATAAAGAAATTGGCAAAGCCATCCATATCCACCGACGAGCAATAGGCGGCCATCGACAGATAAAGATGTCCTGAGTACAACTCGTTTTTAATTTGTTCATTGATCTTTGCTGCCATTTTGTCGGATATCATAGTTACCTCTCCTTCTAAATTAATCGTTTTATCAAAATTTTTTGACCATTAATTTTTGCTCTCAGAATTGAAAGCATTCATAAAAAGTTCTTTTTTAGACAAGTGACCATCATCCGCTGATTAGCGGATGATGGTCATATCCCTAATTACCTAATTACCTAATTACCCGATTACCTCATCTTTTCTTTCCCCTTTTCGGTAATCGAATACCGATCCGCTTCCAATTTCACCAATCCCCCATCGACCAGCTCCCGCAGACTGCTGCGCACCCGGAACAACGGATGCCCTGTCTGCTGAGCCACCTGTTCGGCCGTCATTGGTGTCTGAAGAATTTTCAGCATCCCCTTTGCCGAATCGGAAATAGTCCCATCTGGGTTGATACAAGCCATAATTCCTCACCTTCCTGGTTTGATTTTTTTTAGCAACTCTACCTCTTCCCTCACCTATCAAATCTGTCAAAACCCGCATAAAACAATTATTGCGCTTAGAACTGCCATCTGGCGGAATGAGGACACTCCCAAGGGATTTCCCAATTCTGACCAATTTCAATTCTTTGCACTAAGAATTTTCGCACGAAATGCAAGCCTCAAGCATTTGGAACAGCAAATACCAGTCACCAAATTTCCTACTTAATCAGCTCTTTTTTGCAGAAATACCAATCCTTGCACTCATAGCCCTCTTTCATCCTCGCCTCAGCCATCTCCTGGGTCTTGGGCGGCGGGACGATCACTTTATCGCCAGGACGCCAGTTAGCAGGTGTAGCCACGCCGTACTTGTCGCTGGTCTGCAGTGCCTGGATCAGGCGCAGAATCTCATCCATGTTTCTTCCAGTGGTCAGCGGATAGTAAATGATAGCCCGAACGATCTGCTTGTCATCGATCACAAATACGCAGCGGGAGGTTTCGGTCTTGCTTTCGCCAGGCATGATCATGCCGTATTTCATCGCCACTTCTTTATTCAAATCGGCAATAATCGGAAAATTGATCTTCACACCCATCTTCTCTTCGATATTTCGAACCCAGGCAATGTGCGAATAGGTGCTATCGATGCTCAGTCCCATCAACTCACAATTCAGCTCTCGTAACTTATCCTGAATCTGGGAAAAAGCGATGAACTCGGTGGTACAAACAGGGGTAAAATCAGCAGGATGCGAAAAAAGAATTAGCCAGCTTCCTTTGAAATCTTCCAATTTAAGATGGCCGAACGTGGTGTCGGCTTCAAATTGCGGCGCTGGATCGCCAATGCGAGGCAGGCTCACCACCTTGACCTCGGGTGTTGCGGTTACCTGTTCCATATTCCTATCTCCTTCTCATTTGGTTGGTTTTCAATTTGTAATTAGTTTAATCTGGAACCAAATATAATTTAAATTAATCACAAAATCAAGGATTTTTTTCAACATCTTAAAATGAAGAAGTAGGTATTGGTTCAGGGTCAGAACAAAATTTATTCAAATTCCAGCAAACCAAAAGCTTCGCTTATTTGAATGGCTCATGTTAATAAAAGTTGATAACAGATTCATTTTCCTTTCAGCCCTATTTTATTAACTTGTACATTTTTCGCACGCTCAATTTCGACTCGTTCACGCTGTCGATTGGCGTCTTCGAGCGTCTTGAATTTGAATATGCCCTGAGGATAGGAAATTGGGTTTAGTTCATTAGCAAAATCCCACAGCTCAGCCACTCGTTGAAAATAGTGTTCATCGGGATTGAACGTCTCCAACGCCCGTTCAGCTTCATCAAGAGTTTTATATTTATAGATAGCCTGATTTTACTGATTGGACCTCCGCTGGTGAATCATATCTTGCAAGAATAACGCATCGGCTTTGTCCTGAAGCCGCAGAGAATCGTTTTTCATTTTGAAAAGCGTTTCAGGAGTTGCAATTTTGATTTTGACCGTGCCATAGGCAATCGTTTCATATTCCAGGTCCTGGAATGAAAATGTCTCGCCGAGCTGCGTCATGATATCGATATAAAATCCATTGGGCGTTCCGTAACGAATCACCGCATAACTCTCCAAATCTTCGGCAGTGATTTCATCGATCGACGGATCATTAAAAATCGAATGCAATGCTTTTTTCAGCCGATGCACATTCTCTGGAATAGCTTTGATGAAAATAGCGATTTCCCGAGTCAATCGTTCCAGTCCATGAAGAATGACAGCGACTCCACCAACCAGAACATATTCGACATCGAATTGATTCAGCGCCTCGATGACGGCAAGAAATCTTTGGAATTGATTAGGCATATTGGATTTTGATTGTTAAAGCTGCTCCCCAAAAAGACCGCTAATCTGGGGCAAATAAAACTTTTTGATCTGATAATTTCCTTCAAAACTCTTTTGGTTCAACGAACTATTTCTCATCAATCGAATAATAGCCATCATTGGCAAAACTATAATATTGTTTGGAACCGATGATAATATGATCATTGAATTTCAGTCCCAGATCATTTGTTATGCGGACGAGTTTCTCCATAAATTCATGATCTTCTCTGGTCGGTGTTGGATCGCCCGAGGGATGGTTGTGAATGACAATAGCGCTACTGGCATTTACCAGGATGGATGTCCGAAAAACCTCCATCGGCCTTAGATAAATTGCTGCTACTGAACCAATAGCGACGACCTCAAAACACAGGATTTTGTTTCTGGAGTCCAGGTTTACGGTTATCAGTTTTTCTTTGGAATCATTTTGCAGGTCGGCAAAAAGCCTGACGATGGTAGCGGCATTGATCACCTTGTGGCCAATCGCTTTATCCTCGACCTTTTGGCGTTTATATTTGATCTCGATTTCTCGGAGATCGGAATATTTATTTTCAGCTCTTATAATTCGTTCCATCTTTGAAATTTGCCTACTTTGTTAAGCAGTACCTAATTTTATATGCCTGTAGATAAAATAACAATTACACTGGCTCAGCCGCTACGGAAAAATGTTTCATTCCTACCCATTAATTGGGGAGATCTAAAAATGGAGAATCGTACGAAATCTGTAAATTTTAAGATAAATAGATTTCTCTCCGCCTGTTGGCGAATCGAAATGACATTGGGCTGAGCTGCTATGAACAATTAAACAGTCAGCATGGTAACAAAATCTAATTTATAGCGCTTGTTTGCAAACCATTTTCTTTTATTTTTAAAATTAATTCTTCAATGATGCTAAGAAAATTATTAATTTGGTCATCGCTATATTCTTTATCTATTACCCATTTCAGGTTTGATCTGGCATTTGTAAAATGACCGAGACTCTCCAGACTGGAACGATACCAGGTAACGACTTGTTCTGAATTATTCACTTTCTTATCTATTTCTTCAAATCCTGTGTAGATGCTTTGCTTGAAAACTGAGTCAGGTGGATATCCAAAAAATAATCCCACGAAACCATCATCCAATTCCAAATTCAATGAAAAACCTTTTGAACCCCATCGAAACAAAAGCTGATTTTTCCTGGCAAACTCGAAAATGCGATCAAATACTTTTGTGCCATGCTTATCTAAGGACGCTCTGAATTGCTTTTCATTTACCCTAGGAAGCGATTTCGATTCTATCTTCTGCCTCAAAAACTCCTCTTCCCCTACAACGACATCACAGGAAATAATTTTCTCTCCAGAATTCGTGGTGAAGTATTTGAATTCTAAACAATAAATATCTAATCCTTTTTTCCTCAGATACTGGGCTGTTTGCTTGATTTCCCTGCTTATCTCTTGGGCAACAATAACCAGCTTGGAGTATTTATTAAACGAGACTCTCTCCTCCATCTCATTTTGAAAATACTGTTGGTGGTATTCTTCAAGGCTGATATTCTCACCAGCATAATCCTGGTAAATTTCATTTAGTTGTGAATAATCTAAATTCTCAATGAACGATGCATATTCCAACAATTGCGCAATGGTCTCACGTGGCGTCTTATCCCTTTTTAATTCTACGATGATTGTGTTGCCTGATTTATCAATACCCAGTAAATCGATAGAAGAATCAAGATTGGTGGTAATCTGGCGGCCGATGATCAATATCTTTGAATTTTCAAAAAAATATTCTGGATTGTTTTCGAGCAGTTTTTCCAGGTCAGCTTCCCTATTTTCAGCCTTGAATTTTATTTCTTTGTACGGGATCATTCTGCCATTGGCATCAAGAGTGAAGAGTCTCATCTTGCGCTCCTATTTCATTTAAAATTCGTTTGTGAATCAAGGTCAAGCAACACCAGATTCGTCCCTGACCGAGACCTTTTTGCATATTTCCCACGAACACCTTTTTAAAAGTTCAGCTAAGTCATACTCAGGACGAAGGTCATCATCTGTGTCCCCTGTTTTATAGGAATTTGAATTTTCGTCCCTTGGAATTTATTTGATGTTTGAGTTTTGTGGTTTGGAGTTTAACGGTATTATCCTTTCAATTCCAAAACTTCCACTAAAAATTCAGGCTCCAACCGAAACGTACTCCCCTTCCCCTCAAAAAACCCATGCTCTTTGATCATGTGTACATTCAACTGGGAGTACTTGATTTCCTTGTTTAATTTTTTATTGAACAGCGTGGCGACAATTTTATGCTGCCGCCTCGGCTCGCCAAACGGGCAGGGCAGCATCCCACGATCCCAGGAGATTTGAACGACAAAATCACCCAGGTCAACTTTGCTCTCCAATCCCTTTTTCCCTTCTTCGATGAAGTATTGGAGCCGATCGGCAATGGCTTCGGCTTCCACACCCAGTCGGGATAGGGTGAGCAGGTCGGCTTTGATGATGTCGTGAACATGGCGGGTGTCGTCGCCCAGAAAGCCGTCTTTGGTGATCTTGCCTGGTTTGAAATTATCGAGCAGTTTAGTTTCGAGTGGGGTTGGTTTCATGTATTAACTCCGATTATGATTTTAATGATAAATCTTGGATTCAAAGATGTAGTCCACTTTCAAAGTGGACTACATCTTTTTTATCTCCTGGAAAAATTATTCTTGATCACTCTGGCCTTGCAAATACGCTTTGATTTTAGCAATAACATTTTCCGCACTCTGCTGATATTCATTTTTCACACAACGATACCTTCTTGGAGAATATTTTGATAAACAGGCAAATATGAATTGGCGCTGTGATGAATTGATGCATCGAAAACGAAGATGTCGATGGTATAACCATATTTCAACTCGAGTTCATACGCCATGTCAAATAAATCTTCTTCAATGTTGCGATTAACTTTGTCTAAACAGACAAAGATATCGATATCGGAATCATGACTTCGATCACCTCGGGCAGAGGAACCAAATAAGCGCAATTCTATCAAACGATATTTTTTTGAGATGTTGGCTTTTAGTTCATTTACAATTTGTTCAATTAGAAATTCCATTGCTGTTTTTCTCTTTATATTAAAGAAAGATGTAGTCCACTTCCAAAGTGGACTACATCTTCTTCCTTAAAAATTCCTACCACCACCTTTTTCACGATTCAAAAAGACGAGCAAACTATCCCCCTTCGCTGCGACTGTGGAACAGGCCTGTGCCATCTGGCCGATTTCCTTCAGATACCAGGAATATTTGCTTTTGAGATGTTTCGTTTTTAGATCATAAAATTCATGTCGTTCTTTTTCCTGATCGATCATCAGAAACGGTTCCGTTCGCAGTCTAAATTGCTCGACCAAATGGATGAGCTTTTGGGTGCTGTTATAAAATCCCGATATTTCCTCGATCATGCTCACCTCCAGCAGCACCAAACCATCGGACTGAATGGTCGCCTCCCAGATATGAGGCGTAAATGCTATCGGATCAGCAAATGGGATCAATGGAGGCATTTTCTTTTCAGCCATCGAACTATCATACCATGCCTTCATCTGAGAAAGCCTTTTTCCTGACAGGCGAGCATCCTTTGAGATACCGCCGATTTCCCTCAATAAGGCATCACAAATCTGATCCCTTCGTTCAGCTTTTTGACGATTTTCTTTATACTGCGATAGCAGAAACGCCCCATAAACACCAGCAAAAACGATCAGCAGCTCGATGAAATATCGGAGCACGGCTTGAGAATATTTTTTAAATCTGGATTCAGATTTTTTCATTCTGGAAGTTGGCGTTTTACTCTCTGACAAACTTAAATTCGAATCTGATCGAGAATTAATTTTTGAGCCCCAACTGATAGAAACAACTCAACGGATATAAAAATCTGATTTCATCAGTTGGGTTGTTTCAATCCGTTGGGAAAAAAGATGTAGTCCACTGCTGAAAGATGTAGTCCACTTCCAAAGTGGACTACATCTTGCCTTGCGATTTTATCCAAACGGATCGAAGAAAATCCGATCCGCCGTGATGCCATATTTTTTCATAATCGCTGTGCAGGCGTTAATCATGCCAGGGCTGCCGCACAAATAGCCCTGGGCTTTGCTGGTGTCGATTTGCTTTAAATAATCTTCTAACGGTACGGTTATTAATCCTATGACGCCATTCCACTGATCGTCAGGGGCAGGCGATGAAAGCGCTGGCACGAATTTAAAGTTAGGAAGCTGTCTTTCAAATTCCCGCATCTCATCCAGATAAAACATATCCCTTTTGGCCAACGCCCCAAAAAAGTAGGTGATTTTGCGCTGCTCTTTATTTTTGACCATATCCGCCAACAGCGACACCATCGGCGCCATGCCCGAGCCGCCTGCCACCATCACGATCTCCCCATCGCCATCATGCAGATGAAAGTCTCCCATGGGACCAATGATTCGCACCGTATCGCCTTCCTTCAAATGCTTGAATACCCAGGTGGTACAAATTCCTTCGGGCACCAATCGGATCATCAATTCGATATAATGTTTCTCATAAGCTGGTGAGCACATGGAATATGCCCGCTGCACCACTTCTTTGACGCCATCGTACGGCTGGCTCTCCAACTGGACGTATTGCCCCGCTTTGAAATTGATTTCATTTGGCTCGATCAAATCGAAACGGATCAATTTGATGTCATGGGTCAAATCTTTGATGAATGCCACTCTGGTTTTGAACTCCTTGATATTGAACAGCTCCTCGGGAATCTCGATCTTCATGTCCTTTTTGACTTTGACCTGACAGGATAACCGAATGTTGTTCTTCCGTTCCTCCAGAGAGAGCATGGGCTCTTCGGTGGGCAAAATGGGCCCAACTCCTTCCAGTACTTTGCATTTGCAATAAGCACAGGTACCCCGTCCGCCACAGGCGGAGGGCAAAAAGATCTTTTCACGGCCCAAACTCGCCAGCAGCGATGAGCCGCCTTTCACCACCAATTCTTTCTGCCCATTAATAATGATCTTGCAATTCCCATAATTCGCTAGATAATTTTCTGCAATCACCAATAGAATAGACAACAGCGCACTAATTCCCGCCATCGACAGTGTGGCGATGATGATTTTTAACAGCATAGTTCCTCTAATTTTTTAGCATCGAACACAAATTTTCGAAAAATTCCAAATGCCAAAACACAAATTCCAAATAATTTTCAAATTCAAATATTCAATTTTCCCAAAAAATATTGCCACCCACCATTGAACAACCGAATTGCTAAATTGCTTACTTGCACCTATTCCCCACCAATATCCCAATTACCTTATTACCAAATTACCCAATCGGGTTTAAAATCAGGTAGCTGAGTTTATCTGTTATTTGTCGAACAGGGTTCGAATTTGTTTTTTTGGATTTGTAATTTTTTTCATTTCATAGAACCAAAACTCCTGCTTCCAGCAATGCTTGATAAATCCGTCGATCATTCCGCATATCAGGCTGATTTTCAATCCACGATTTTTCGATTTTTAGAACGGTTGAATAATGCTCTTTAAGCAAATAGTCTGTCACGTCAATCGTGGGGAAAAATGGGGCGACCGAAGAAAAAGCGTACCAGAACGCCCCCAAGTAGATCCGCTCTTTATTTGCCATGACGATGAACGGTACACCAAATACAGTCGGTCGTGATTTTGCTAATCGCTTAATTCTCTCATTGGCCTCAAATTTCAGTGAAAAAACATGTTCGCTCCATTGATAATAATCCAAATCTTCATCGGTAATGATCGGCTCATCATGAAGCACCAGCGAATCGAGTGATTTTTGGGCCGCATCGGTGGCGGTGATGCTGATATCGGCCAGCGCACAAATCGCAAAGCCATAATAAAGGTCAGGCTTTGAAAGATTCTTTTCATTTCTGCAGGCGCCGATCAGAAAAATGATAGCTACGAACAAATTTAACTTTTTCATTTTGATCTGGATTATTATTAATAGGGGTGATTTCAATACCCAATTACTTAATCACCCAATCGCACAGTTAGTCAATACGTTTTGAATTTGATGAGTGAATATTGAACCTTATTTGGAATTTGTTTTTTGTGATTTGGGATTTTTCATTGGATCTGCACAATACCTGAGAACCCAATAAACGCCATGGCCATCATCCCTGAAATAATGAGCACAATGCCAGGTCCTCTTAACCCAGCGGGAATTTTGCTCTCATTCAACCGCTGCCTGATCCCTGCCATGGCCAGGATCGCCAGCAGCCAGCCCAGTCCACTGCCTGCACCGAACATAACGCTTTGAATGAAAGTATATTTTCGGATGACCATAAACAGCGAAACGCCCAGAATGGCGCAATTGACCGTAATCAGCGGTAGAAAAATTCCTAAATTGATGTACAGCGGCTCAGAAAATCGTTCGATGATCATTTCCAGCAATTGCACCGCAGCCGCAATCACGACAATAAAGGCGATATAGCGCAGGTAGTCTATGCCCAAGGGCTCCAGCACATAAAAATAGACCACATAATTGAGCGCCGAAGTAATCGTCAGCACGAACGTCACAGCCAGTCCCAGGCCCAGCGCCGTATTCACCTGTTTTGAAACCGAGAGGAACGAGCACATTCCTAAAAAATAAACCAGCAAAATATTGCCAGTAAAAATCGAGGCAAAAAATATGACCCAGGGGGATAGACCTTCCATGAATAAATCTCCTATTAGTAATAGTCCCGCCACTGTTGAAATAGAAGTCATTCCGATCCGTCAGTTGGCGGCAACCAACCTGTTTGTATCGAGCCGTGGGAATACTGAACATTCTCGGATCAGCAGATTTCTCTCCAGTTGGCGGATTAAAATGACTGGGGATTGAACTGTTACCCTATTTTGAATGCGAAACTTTTAACGTTGAAATATTATTGGTTACCCAGATGAACAGCGCCAGCATGAAAAATCCGCCTGGCGCCATGATCATGAACGCCCACTGGATCCAGCCTTCCGAATAGCCGATGGCGTGCATCAGCGGGTTCATCACCTGATGGCCCAATATCGTCCCAAATCCCAATAATTCTCTGACAAAGGCAATTACCAACAGCACATACGAATAACCGACACCCGACATGATGCCATCCAGAAACGCCAGCCCAGGCGGGTTAGACGAAGAAAAGGCCTCCAGGCGTCCCATCACAATGCAATTGGTGATGATCAGCCCGACATACGGCCCCAGCGCCTTGCTGATATCGGGCACGTAGGCTTTCAATGAAATATCCACAATGACGACATAAACGGCAATGACCAGTGTCTGTACCATCATGCGCACTCGAGGCGGGATGATATTTCGCATCAAAGAAATGGTCAGCGCCGAGAAAGCCGTGGTGAAGACCAGGCCCAGCCCCATGATCAGCGTGTTCAAAAAAATATTCGTCACTGCCAGCGTGGAACAGATGCCCAGTATCTGGACGGTGACGGGATTGTTTTTCCAGAGATCGTCTCGGATGACTTGAGATATCGTTGTTTTTGCCATAATTTCCTCGAATCAAAATTTACATCGTGTTTTCTTTCCAAGCTTTCAACAAGGCGGAGGAGTTTGTTTGATAAAAGGCTTACGCCTTAACTCCCTTCTTGATAAAAGGCTTACGCCTTAACTC
>CAZYNP010000068.1:3458-14228 GCA_964647995.1 uncultured Cytophagia bacterium | reverse complement strand
CCTTCTTGATAAAAGGCTTACGCCTTAACTCCATCAAAACCAAAAATTCTCTCCCACAGAAATGTGATCCCACAGAAATGATTTTTTATTTTTTTGACTCTTTGATATTTTCCCGACGGATCGAGATAAGATAAGATAAAAGGCTTACGCCTTAACTCCCTTCTTGATAAAAGGCTTACGCCTTAACTCCATCAAAACCAAAAATTCTCTCCCCCAGAAATGTGATCCCACAGAAATGATTTTTTATTTTTTGACTCTTTGATATTTTTCCGACGGATCGAGATAAGCCAAAAAGTTTTTGCCCTAATTACCCCAATAACCAAATTACCTAATTACCCACCATTCCATCACTCCATCACTCCCCTTTTTAGCACGTCCTCATTTTCCTTAATCACAGCTATGTAAAACCGCAAATCCGTATTCACCATCTTCAGCACCCCATTCACCGTCTGCGTGGCGCCTGTGATGGCCTGGAAGCTATTGGTCGGTTCCTCCCGATTGGTCCTGTCCTTCTTTTTCACCAGCACCAGTGGTGGAGTCGGCGAGGCGGGATCATGAAATCGGCTCAAATCCAGATTGCGGAAAAAATATTTGAACTCAATTTCGGTGATTCTGGCGCCCAGTCCTGGCGTCTCCACCTGCTCGGTGAAATCGATGCCGACCATCTTATTCAAATCCGCCGATATGACGCCAAAAGCCGTTATCGTCCCCCACAGGCCTTTGCCTCGCAGGGGAAAGCCATAGGCAATCGGCTTGCCCCGCTCGTCCGTTCTCACATAAATCTCGACCGAATCTTTCACTGTGAGAAAACTATCTTTTAGCAATTGAATCTGCTCGGCCGTGATTGGAATTTTGACGGTTCGAATTTGGCTTTGCACAGCGCTGAGGATTTCATCCTGTTGCCAGGGAATATCATTGGTGGTGCTGGCAAGCCCCAGCTCTTGCTCGTTGACATTGACAGGGAAAATATCAAACGCATAGAGGATCGATTTGTACTGGTCGATCTTAGTGTTTTGAAGCACTCGTTCCTTAGATAGCTCATGAATCGACGCCAGCGCCGAGATAAAAACGATGGTCACCACGACCATGAAAATAATAGTGAATAAACCCTTTCTCATCGGATTTTCTCTCAATTTTTTATCGCCATAAAATCCATTTGCTTACTGATCACTGATTACTGTTCTACCGATGTCGACAACTGATTACTGATCACTGATCACTGATCACTGTCTACTGATCACTGTCTACTGCCTCCTGCTTTCTTTTTGTCTTTATAATTTTTCACATAAAAATCAATCAACGGCCCAAACATATTCCCCAGCAGCACGCCAAAGGTGAGTCCGCCAGAAAAGAGGGCGAACGATTTGATGATGATGGTGAAAATGGCGATCATGGCGCCATAAACATAGCGGGTGAAATCCTGTTTGGGTGCGGAAACGGGATCGGTCACGATAAAAAAGCCACCCATCATGGTCGATCCTGCCAGAAGACCGAACAATGGATTCGGCACCTTGGCAGGCACGATCAGATGAAGGATACCATCGAAAACCAGATAGGTCACGAAGAAGCTGACCACCAATCGCCAATTGGCCGCCTTTTTATAGACCAGATACAGCCCGCCGATCAATAACAGGATAGCGGAAATTTCGCCCATCGAGCCAGCGCCGATCAGCGTGGTCTCACCCAGCCGCTCGAACTGGCCATTGATATTGCCGAACAGCAACTGCCAGTAGCTGGGCAGATTGGCAGCGCCATCTTTGTAGGCGATCTGCGGCGTGGCTTCGGTGATGGCCGAAAGATAGTCGGGCGTGGCATGGAACTGCCAGGCGGCGAACCCCGCTGGGAAATCCGAAAAATTGGCCGCAGGAATCCAGCGATTGGTCATCTGGATGGGAAACGTGATATAGACAAATGCCCTGCCGACCATGGCAGGATTAAAAACATTATTACCAAATCCGCCGAACGCCATTTTGCCGAACGTGATCGCAAAGACCGCTCCGATAACCACCATGTACAACGGCAGCGTTGGCGGCAGAGATAGGGCGTAGAGAAAGGCGGTGACGAAAACGGCTTCCGACACTTTGCCATTGGCGCCTCGAACGAACAGCCATTCGGTGATCACACAACTGATGACCGACAGCGCCACCATGGCCAGACTGCGCCAGCCGAAAAAGAAGATCGCCGCAACCGTCGCAGGAAGCAGCGTATAGACCACCGTCCGCATAACCTTTTGCTTCAGGAATTGTATTTTGAACATAATCTGTTTTCCTATTAGAGTCACATGGTATTTCAGATGGACTCCATCCGTCGGCTGACGGATGAAGTCCATCTTCTGATTTTCCGAATTTCATTCTACCAGTGTGGCCTGATAACCCAGTTTATTGATCTCATCAACAACCGATTTTGTATCGGGATTTCCGCTGACCAGGGCTTCGCCTTTATCCAGATCCACGGAATACGATGTGACGCCAGGGACTTTGGACAGCGCTTTTTCCACGGCCATCTTGCAGTGCTGGCAGGACATGCCATCTATTTTGATTTTCATCACAGAAATAACCTCACTATTGAATATGAACGGTAAAGAATCGGCGGCAAGAGGACATGACCGTCATTCCGCAGGTGATCGCCACGTTCTCCTCGTGCTGCGAATTCGGTCGTAAAATTTGAATGCGGGATTGGAGATGCCATTGTGGAGTTGCCCAATTCGATGCAGATCAGGGATGAAAGAAACGGCGAACGGGGCAAATTCATCATCCCAAAATTTTAATTTGTAGGACAACATGCTATTTTGTCCCCGCAGGACAAGCTGCCATCTGGTCCTACAAAGCAGGATAAATTCATCACCTTTAATAATTCAGATGCTGGACCAGCCTCACTGCATCCAGCATCTGACGACGATCAGGTTAAATTAAGTTAGAAAAGCAATCAGCTATTCGATTTTAATTGCCTCTGCTGGACAATCCTCAGCCGCTTCACGAGCGCAGTCTTCCGAATCGGGCGGGACGACATCGACGATGGCTTTGGCCACGTCGCCATCCATCTCAAAAACCTCGGGGCAGGTGCTCACACACAGTTCACAGCCAGTGCAGAGATCAGGATCGACCATAGCTTTCATCTGTTTTTCTCCTCATTTGTTTTAACGTTAAGTTTTAGAGTTAAAATTTAAATTGATTCGTTTATAATGCAAAATCCCAAATCCCAATATCCAAATTCCAAATAATTTTCCAATTTTCAAATTCAAAACAAATCTAACCGCTTTGATTATCCTTATTTTGATTTTTCGATAATGGATAAAAAAATTTTCCTCAACTCATTCGCTTCATTTAAAAGTGCTAAAGCTTCGTTTGCAAAATCAATCGGATTTGTGTCTTTAATGAGTCTTAACCAGAATACGCTTTCTTTGGACTCTTTTCTACCAATCTTAATTCGATAAACAAAGTCCTTTTTACTCAATGCTTTGTTCACTTCGATATAATTACTACCTACTGAACCAGAGGCTCTGATAAGTTGACGGACATATTCAATATTTGAAATTGTTCTTGGCAGCTTTTTGCAGAACAAGCATACATTTTTTGCAAACAGGAACGTTCGTTCTTCTAAATCATAAACTTTTTTTGAATCAGTAGATGTTATTTTATTCATTAGAATTTCGAATTTGGAAATTATTTGGAATTTGGAAATTGTTATTTGGGATTTCTAAAGATTAGCCTCCATCAAACATCCAGTTCTCTTCTTCCAGATTGTAGAGCGAGGGATCTTGTAGATAACGATACGAATTATTGAGAATATTGTAATGCTCCCGCTCCACATCGATCATAAAAGTAAAAAACTTTTTTGCCATGGCATCCTGAGCCGAATCCGCCTTCTGTTTGTAAAACACAGTGGCCTTATCCTCAATATCCCGAGCCAGAACGTAGGCTTCCAGATCGCTGGTAGCAACCTTCACATGCTTGTCGATCTCTTCGTGCTTCTGTTTGAAAATCGTTTTGATCGCCACAGCAGCATCGCCGACTTTCTGGTTCATCAAATCCACCGACAGCCACTCACCCGAATCCGTCAATTTCTGGTACATCTTTTTGATGAATTCGACATGCTCCAGCTCCCATTTGGCGAAGTACTCGAACGCCTCCTGGGTAAGCGGATGCCTGGCACGAGTGGCGGCATCTTTAAAAAAATTGTACCCATCAGTTTCCATCTTCAACGCCACTTGCAGGGCTTGAAGATCGGCTTTTGGTGCAGTCATACATATTTCCTTTCGGTTATCTTATATGAATTATTCAATTATTTTTCTTTCCAATAACGGATAGATGAAACCAACTGATAAAATTCCAAATCCCAAATCTCAAATCCCAAATAAAGTCCAAATTACAAAATTCAATATTCAAACAATGAGCTTTTGAAAATTGGAGATTAGAGTTTGGAATTTGTTTGTAATTTGTTTTTTGTTATTTGGAATTTTACCCATTGGCAAAATAGATTTATTTTTTAATCACCCCAACATTCATCTCCTGCAACGTCTTCGTCAAATACCACCAGCCGTTCTTGAACGCTGCATAATCAGGCGCACCAGTCATGGCCGATGAATAGCGGATCGAATTGGCGTAAAAAAGCCACTGCTGCGCCCATGTCAACTCGATCGTTTCATCGAAGGGATTTTTATTGTCAGCGATCTTTTTATCCCAGGCTCGTTGCATCAATTGAGTGGCAGACAACACCATTCCATTGGTCTCTTTGTTGGTATTATCGAATTTCTCGAAATGCTTCTGCACCCAATCGGTCGAATGACAACTCTTGCATATTTTCTCCATCTGTACCTGTCGGGATCTGGCTTCGGCCTGGGTGATCAAAAAATCCGAGGCGTGACGATTATCAAAGGTCGTCGGCAGTGGCAGGCCATCGGCATTCTTGATTTGGTAAGTCGCCCCGTGTTTCGGCTGCGGATGGCTGTAAATCAGGCCGAAAATCCGCTCCCAGATGCGGGAATCGAAATTGTGCGTCCGCTCCGCCACGACCTTGCCCTCGGGATTCATGATCAAAGAACTATGACAAACTGTACATGACGGCGCTTTAAAATCTTTACTTATAACCCATGGCACGCTGTCAAAGTTCCAGCCCTCACCACGAGCGGAAAAAATGTTTCCGTGCTTGCTCTCTTTGTACACATTGTAAGCTGGCGCGTCGGGCTCCAGATGGCACTGGCTGCAGGTGTACGGCTTGCGGGCATCGACCAAGGAAAAAGCATGCCTGGGATGACACGAGGTGCAGGCGCCCAGGCTGCCATCGGGATTGATGCGGCCCACACCCTGGTTGGGCCAGCCTGCCAGATCAGGCACTTCCACATCGCCCAGCTCAGCGCTGACCGTTTTCGTTCCCTTCACCTCCACCGTGGTGCCGTGGCAGCCGAAACAGGTCTCTCGCCTGGTGAAATGCGACGCTTTGCCCTGAACAATTTTATCGCCTTCAATAGTCTTGGGACTGATCGTGGTTTCCACCAACAAATCATAGATCGAGTTCTGGGTCAAATTGCCAATGGCGTGCGCTTTCGTGCTCGTCGCATACTGCTCTACTTCCACGGAATGACAGGTCTGGCAATCATTGGGCGAAACGACCACGTTGATTTTGTAATCGAAATGCTCGAAGCTGTCCTGATGTTTTTCGGTATTCAGGCCATGGCATTCAAAGCAGCCCACAACCGTATTCGCCAGCTCCGCAGGGATATTTTCATTGGAAATTCTTCGCTCCAGCTTTGACTTTTTCAATGCCTCGGCTGGAATTGTTTTTGAGTGGCGGCTGCTCAGCCAGTCCTGCACGATCCCAGGCTGGATGCTTTCGTGGCAATCGATACAGGATTGGGTGGCGTCGCTGATCGTTTGGGCAGATACAAGATTGGCAATTGAAAATAAAAATATCAAAACTGCTGCTATTGATCTCATTTTTGATTCCCTTCCATTTTGTCTAATCCTTGCGAAGGTTCTAAACCTTCGCAAGGGCCATCGCTGAAAATTGTAGCGCTTGCTTGATGTCTTCTTCCAGATACGGGTAATCTTCTATGATCTCTTCGATGGTCATTCCGTTTGATACCAGATTAACATGTAGGACAGGATGGCATCCTGTCCTCCACTTAAAAAGTAATAATCTCGAATCCCTGTTCCATATATTTGGCCATGCTCGGATGTCCCATCAGCTCATCGCACAGCGGCAATTGCTGCGCCATGGCGGCATTCAATGAATTCATCTTGCCAGAGCAGGCTTTGCACACGCAATCGATCAATCCCTGGTCTTTGACTTTCTGATAGAGATTGGCAAACGGTTTGGTCGGATCAGCCAGTTCCTCCACCAATTTCGTGGCTGATCCCTCGATGATGACTTTGACCTCATGACCTTTTTCGTTCATATCCAGTGCATTGAGCAGCACATGAACGAAGCACATAGCATCGCCGTTAAAGGCGAACAGGGCGATTTTTTTCATGGATGTTCCTTATAAATCAATTTGTAAATATTCCCAACGGATTGAAACAACCCAACTGATAAAAATTTTTTGATAACATCCGTTGGGTTGTTTCTATCCGTTGGAAAAATTTATTTATCTATCAACGATCGATAAAATTCCTCAAAATCATTCACATCCAAAAACGGGCTCTGGCACGCATAATTCTCGCACACAAATATCCTTGCCTGCCCATCCTGCGAAATTTTGCCATCGATCACTGGTAGCAATGCCTCGTTCTGATCCGATAAATCTGGATCGGCATAGGCCAAAATTTTATTCGGCAAATAATGCTGACGCACCGTCTGGATCATCGCCTGCGCCTGAGCCGCATCACGGCCACCCGCAATCACAATCTCCTTCGGCTTGCCCCAGAAATAATCCAGCGAGCTGAGCAGCACCGAGAATCCTGCTGGCGAGCGCTGCATCTGGGATAGGTACAATCTCACCGTCCGCTCTGCCTGTTCTTTGAGCTTAAAGCCGCCCGTAAATTGGCTCAATTTCAGTAGATTATGCACCGCCACCGAATTGCCCGCTGGGATCGCATTGTCATACGCATTGCGGGTGCGAACGATCAGTCGCTCGTGATCGATGGGGGTGAAATAAAAGCCACCCGATTTTTCATCCCAGAACTTCTCGAGCATCAGCGCATTGATCTCTATTGCCTGCTGCAGATAATTCCATTCGAAATTGGACTCGTACAGATCGATCAGCGCAGCGACCAGAAACGCATAATCTGTCAAGTAACCGCTCAGATGGCTTTTCCCATTGCGATAAGTTTTTAAAATTCTCTTATCAATATAAAGTTTTTCCAATAAAAAATCAACAGCTTTCTTGGCGGCGGCCAAATATTTTGGGTCGCCCAAAATTTGATACCCCTTGCAAAAAGCCGAGACCATCAGCCCGTTCCAGTCGGTCAAAATTTTGTCGTCAGTGCCAGGCGGAATCCTTTTGGATCGAGCCTCGAACAATTTTTGGCGATCCGTTGCCAACCGCTTTTTCAAGTCAGCTAAAGATAACCCATACTCCCTCGCTGCGCCATGCAGGCTACGGCGGAGATGGAGGATATTTTTGCCCTCCCAATTGCCATGCTCAGAGACATCATAAAGGTCGCCAAACAACCTGGCCTCTTCCTGGCCCAAAATCGCCTCGATTTCGCTTTTCTGCCAGACATAAAATTTGCCCTCCTCTCCCTCACTGTCGGCATCCTGGGAAGAATAAAAACCACCCTCGGGCGAGGTCATCTCTCGCAACACGTAGTCCAGCGTGTTTCTGGCCACTTCGGCATAATCGGATTGCTGGGTGAGCTGGAACGCCTCCAGATAGGTGACCGACAGCAGCGCATTATCATAGAGCATCTTTTCGAAATGGGGCACCAGCCAGCGCTCATCCGTGGAGTAGCGGTGAAACCCGCCGCCGAGATGATCGAATATCCCACCGTTTGCCATTTCCTGCAATGTCTTTTCCACCATGACCACCGCCCGTTTTTCTCCTGTATGAAAATAATACCGCAGCAGAAAAGACAATTCCATCGCCATTGGAAATTTGGGCGCACCACCAAAGCCGCCATGCCGCTCATCAAATCGCTGCTCAGCCGATTTGAACGCCGAGTACCACAGCGATCGGTCCAGTTCCAGCTCTGCCGATTGCACCCGATTGATGTGATTCAGACTGGCCGTCAATTGATTGGCGCTGTTCAATACCTCGCCCCGTCGCTGCTGCCAGAGTTGGGCGATTTGCAGCAAAATTTTTCGGAAGCCAACTCGTCCCCAGCGATCCTCGGGCGGGAAATACGTGCCACCATAGAACGGCTCCAGCTCGGGCGTCAGCCAGACCGACAGTGGCCATCCCCCGCTGCCTGTTAATAACTGCACCGCCGTCATATAAATCTCATCGAGATCGGGCCGCTCCTCCCGATCGACTTTGATGGGGATGAAATTTTCATTCAGGATGTGGGCGATGGTCTCGTTCTCGAACGATTCGTGCGCCATGACGTGGCACCAATGGCAGGCAGAATAGCCGATGGAAAGAAAAATCGGCCGATCCAGCTTTCTGGCCAATTGCAGCGCCTCCTCGCCCCAGGGATACCAGTTGACGGGATTATGGGCGTGCTGGAGGAGGTACGGGCTGGTCTCGTGGATTAATTGGTTGGTATATTTGAAGTCAGTCATGCTATTATTTACTACCTTTTTGGCTCATCCTCCTCAAAATTCAGACGTGCGACGAATATTCTTTACTCATTTTTTATAACCACTAATTTCGCTAATTTTTCGAATTGCAAGAATTATTATTGATGAATTATTATCGATGAGGGAGACGATTCATGAATCGTCTCTACGGCATACGGAAACAAATAATACCTCAATTAACCAATCCCCCAGCACACCCAGGCGGGAACTGCCATAAGAATTAAATGATACCCTTTTCGGTTAATTTGAAACGGAGCAATTTTTCGTTGCATTTTGCCCTGACAATGAATACATTTCGTCAATCCTGCCTCTATAAGCATGTGCTTCCAATCGAATATAAATATGTCAGGAACAGCGGCAATTCTACTACTCAAAAATTGTTCTATTGTTTAATTCTAATCCTGTGAGCTTCAACCAATAATAATTTCCCCACATAATGTTCAGCATTTGGATTTTTCAGCAGATAATCCTTTCACCTTGCTACGATCTATGGAATAATTTCTGGATGGTTTCGCAGCTGGACTGCAATAATGCCTTTATAATCTGAAGGAAGGTACATAACGATATCAGCAAAGTCACCATTCAATGAGATAAGAATTGAATTTAATTCCTGCGCTTTTGAAATGACCATCGAATCATTTGAATCTTTGGGAATATAATCCCTCAATCGATATACTTCAAAACCTGAGTTTTTAGAGAATTGATAATAGAAGTTGGGATTCAATGACCTGTAAACAATTTTGCTTTCGTCATGCTGCGACCTCAAATTCGGCCAGATCACGGGCATAGTCAAGACACGCAGCAATTTGTTCCTCTGTTAGATCTGGAAATTCTTGAATAATTTGGTCAAAAGAATATCTGGCAGAGAGGTAGCCCAATATTAGACTGACAGGGATTCTGGTTGCTTGGATTCGAGGTTTGCCGTGTAGCACGTCTGAGGTACTGACAATATGGTGTTTCCAGTTGATGTCCATATTGTAGTCCCTACTGCCTCAGTTCTTATGGTTCTATTGATAATTGATTTTGACTAATTCCTTAATTTCCTGGTAGGGCATGCTTTTCCCGACTCCGCATTAGCAATCCCTCGATTGATAGAATCAAAGAATAATTTTTGATAAAATCAATATATCATTTTTGGATGGTGACATTTATCCACTCGTCTGATTACCAAATTACCCTATTACCAAATTACCTAATAACCTTTCTCACATAAGCCCGATATACATCATCATCCTGCTGCATCTCTAGAAACTCATGCCCTGTCATTTTGCACCAATTGGGCATATCCTCGACAAAGCCAGGATCATCAGAAATCACTTCCAATATCTGGCCCGCCGCCAATTCCTTGATCTTCTCAGCCGTTTTGATGATCGGCATGGGACAGTATAGTCCCAAACAGTCTATCGTAAAATCGGGTTTCGGCATAATTCGTTCCTGATCTATTCACATGATGTAAATTTTAAATAGATTTTCAACGGATTAAAGAACCCAACTGATAAAGCTTTTTTAAAAAATCCGTTGTTTTTTAATTCCTTGGAGAATATCTTTAATCGTTTATTGATCCAATCATCCTATTTAAATAAACAACGTCACACTGCTTTTCTCTGCATCCGCCAGAAAACTGGTCACCCCAGCGATGTTATCCACTTCGGGGATCAGCGTTTCTCTGGTAATCCCCATCACGCCCATACTGGTGGTGCAGGCGGTAAATTTGACCCCCAGGCTTTTGGCCGTGGTCATCAGCTCTTTCAGCGACGGCACCCTGGAGCGCTGCATGAGCTTCTTGAGCATCATGGGTCCCATGCCCCCCATGTTCAATTTGGAAATAGTGCGTTTATCGGGACCTGGCTTTACCATGAAGGCGAACATCTTTTGCAGGAAGCTCAATCCTTGGGGCTTTTTGTGGGCCTGTTGCAACAGCTTCAATCCCCAGAAGGTGAAAAACATGTTCACCTGCTTGCCCGATGCCGCTGCTCCCGTGGCAATGATAAATGCCGCCAATAATTTATCCAGATCGCCGCTGAAAACGACGATGGTGACAGAATTCTTATTCTCCATAACACCCCCATAGAAGTTAAGGCGTCAGCCTTTTAT
>CAZYNP010000068.1:0-3358 GCA_964647995.1 uncultured Cytophagia bacterium | reverse complement strand
CAGGAGTTAAGGCGTCAGCCTTTTATTCAGGAGTTAAGGCGTCAGCCTTTTATAAAGCGTCAGCCTTTTATTTCAGAAATTAATCCTTATGAAACTCCTCAGACGTTTTCAATTTGAACGGCGCTGGTTTGCCCTGCCTCTTGTAATAGTCAGCCAGGGCGCTATGCAGCGCCTCTTCGGCCAGCACCGAGCAATGGCGCTTAACCGCAGGCAGCCCACCCAGGGCACTGGTTACCTCTTCGTTGGTGACTTTCACCGCTTCCTCAATTTTCTTGCCTTTGATCAGCTCGGTGGCCATGCTGCTCGTGGCAATGGCCGCACCGCAGCCGAACGTCTTGAACTTGGCATCAACAATCGTGTCGTCTTTCACCTTGATGAACATTTGCATAATATCGCCGCAAGCAGGATTCCCAACAGTCCCCACGCCATCCGCATCCTCGATCTCGCCGACGTTCCTCGGATTCATAAAGTGATCCATCACTTTTTCGCTATAAGGACCAGTCATTCTTTTTTCCTTTCAAAATTATTCAGACAAAAGGGGTAAATTTTCAATAATCAAATCCCAAAATTCAAACAAATTTCAATCTCCAAATAACAAAATCCAAATAAACTTCAAATTTCAATAGCTCAAATTCCAAACTGTTTGGTTCATTGGGAATTTGAATTTGAGATTTGTTTGTTATTTGTTTATTGTTTTTTGGAATTACTATTTCTTATATAGTGGAGACATGGAGCGTAGCCTATCGACAATAAGCGGCAGTTTGTCTCCCAACAACCGAACATCTTCTTCGGTATTATCAATACCCAGCGTGAACAGAATTGTTCCGTTGGCAATGGCATGGGGCACACCGATCGCCAGCAACACATGAGATGCTTTTAACGCCTTGGAGGTGCAGGCAGATCCACTGGAGGCGATGATGTTGCTCATGCCCAGAAATAGCAGGATCGACTCGCCCTCGATGAATTCGAAGCCAAAGTTCACGTTATTGGGCAAGCGCTGGGTCCGATGGCCGTGGAGCGAAACATGATCGATTTTCTGTTCGATTAATTGGATCATCAAATCCCGCAACGGCTGAACCTGGGCGATCCTTTTTTCCATATCTCTGGCGGCCAGCTCGGCTGCCGTGCCCATGCCCACGATGCCCAGCAGATTCTCGGTGCCCGCTCGTCGGCCGCCCTCCTGAGTGCCGCCGTCGATCAACGGATTGATTCGGGTGCCTTTGCGAATGTAGAGCGCCGCTGCGCCTTTCGGCCCGTAAAAGGTATTGGCTGCCAGGCTGAGCAAATCCACATTCAATTTCTTCACGTCCACGGGGATGGTGCCCACAGTTTGAATGGCATCGGTATGGAACAGCACGCCTTTTTCTCTGGCGATCCTGCCGATCTCCTCGATGGGCTCGATGGTGCCAATTTCGGGGTTGGCGTGATGCACCGAAATCAGGATGGTCTTGTCGGTGATCGCCTTTTTTACCTCATCGGGATCGACCAGGCCATCGTTATCGACGGGGATCTGGGTGATCTGGTAGCCTAATTTTTCCAGCGATTTGGCGGCCTGAAGCACGGAAAAATGCTCGATGGCGGACACGATGATGTGGTCGCCTTTTTTGCGATTGCCAAACGCCACGCCCTTCAGGGCGAAATTGTTGGACTCGCTGCCCGAAGCGGTGAAAATGATCTCCTCGGGCTCAGCATGGATCAGCGCCGCCACCTGGGCTCGGGCTTTATCCAGTGCTGCTTTGGCCTGCTGGCCCAGGACATGCATGCTGGAGGGATTGCCGTAATTGTCTCGCAAGAACGGCATCATGCTTGCCACCACTTCAGGCAATGGCTGGGTGGCCGAGCCGTGATCGAAGTTTATGATTCTATCCATAGTTTCCTCAAATTTCGAATTACAAAAAACAAAATTCAAATAAATTCCAAATTAAAAAAATCAATTTCCAAAACAAAACCATCTCTCCCCCTAAGTTTTGGAGACCTTTGAAAGGGGAAAAAACTATCAATTGAACTTTTTTTCTGCCATTAAGATCCTCTACCTGCTGAAAGTCTGGCAATGCCAATTTAAATGATGTTCTCGACAAAACCGTTTTTTTAAACCTGGTTGGGCAACCTCTCAGATGTAGTCCATCTCCAAGGTGGACTACATCTAAGCGTACCCGTCATTGCGAGCGAAGCAATCTTGAAAAACAACCTGACTTGGATGCGCTTCGTTATTCTTTTGGATAAGCCAATAAGCCTAAAAATTGCTATCGTTCTCGAAGCTACTAAGGTTTTTGTACGGCAATAAAATTCAGTCCACTGATGACAAATTTTTGGTCACTTTTGAAAACCTTCGTAGAAAAATTGACGGCAAACCGATTGAACCTTATTAGCTTATTTTTTATGCCAGGCTGTAAGTTAGATGCGGTTCATTGATCTGACTGATAAGCTAATAAGGTTAAAAATTGTTGTCATTTTCAAAGCTACTAAGGTCTTTGTTCAGCTATTTAATCCAATCTAACCCTAAAAATTTTGATGATGTCTGAAAACCTGAGTAAAAGAATCAATCGCTCCTACCGCATTTCACCTGTTTATCTTTTGTTCAATGCCTTCTGATAATATTTCAGGAACTTTTCATACTCATCAGCAAAGGTCACTTTTTTATGATGGTTGCCTTGATTCAAAATATATTTGCATAACTTATCGACATCTGCTTTTGATAATGAAAAAGCGGAGGCTGTGCTCTGCCAAGCGAAATGGCCTGTGGCAAGATTATTTTCATTGATAAATCGCTCTGAACTATCGGCCACAATTGTCGCCAATTGTTCTTCAGATATGGATGGCGACCGAGAAGCAATGAAATGTAAATGGTCTGGATTTGCATAAATGGCATATAATTTAGAAGCATTATTATTAACAATTCCTGTGATATATTTTTCGATGCGATCACGGTTCTTTTCAGGGATTAATGGCTGCCGTCCCAATGTGCTGAATACAAAATGGGTGTAGAGATTATGGTATTCGATTTTCATATTACATCCATTAAAAAAGTTAAAGAATTATAGTTATTTTTATGCTTTATTGATAAGTTTTCAAAACAAAGTAAATCAAAAAAGCATAGAAAACTTTAGTAGAAAAATTCATCTTCAACCGAGTTAACCTTATTGCCTTAATTTTTGTGCCAGGCGGCTGCAAATTGGATGCGGTTCGTTAGTCTGTCTGATAAGCTAATAAGGTTAAAAATTGTTGTCGTTTTCAAAGCTACTAAGGTTTTTGTGCGGCAATAAAATTCAGTCCACTGATAACAATTTTTTGGTCACTTTTGAAAACCTTAGTAGAAAAATTGACGCCCAACCGATTGAACCTTATTAGCTTATTTTTT
>CAZYNP010000067.1:0-30534 GCA_964647995.1 uncultured Cytophagia bacterium | reverse complement strand
TGAAAAATGGAGAGCTTGCAAAATTTCAAGAAGTTAAGCGACCGGTCAGTCGCTCGGTCCACTCATAACTGAGGTTTTGCAAATACCATTAAAAAATTCTTGCTTTTTCCAAATTAATTTAGTAAATAATTATGTTGCATTGCAATCTTCTGTGAGAGAAATATGTATCAACTGATCGTTATGAAAATCATGGGGGGACGACATGTCGCTTTTTAAATTGGACTCCAAAATTTATGGTGCGTGGCTGGTGGAGAAGGGGGGCAACGCATCGGTAAATTGCCATTGCTCCGTGCTCGTCGACGAGAGTGGGATCGAGCCGATGGAAATGTCAGCAGATTGGAAGAGTCCTGCACGTCCGTTGAAAAAAAAGACCGCTGCTCAATTGGAATTATCGGAACAAAAGTAATTCCCGGCAACCAGCAGCGGGTGAGGAAAATTCTGGAGGGAGGTACTACTGTCGCTCTGATTTTAGAGGGCGAAGACTACTCGCGCGCGCTTCTGTTCCTGCCTCGAAAAAGCGAATGCCTGTTTTCGCAGCGAAACCGCGCTGTGGATGGATTGAAAAACTTCAAGTGATCGCTATGGCGGAACAACGTCGTTCGTTATTCAAAATCGAACCTAAAATCTATGGCGCCTGGCAGCCTTCGGCAAATTCGGTCGGATTCATTCGCGAGTCAGACGCTGAAGCAAAATTCTCGCTGAATCAGCCCGTGCCTGACGCCAAATCGACTGCAACCAGGCGCAGCCACAAATCCCGACGATCGTAGCACCAGACCACTGGGGAGTCGATTCCCGGGATGGTTAGGTCCATTCGCCGATAACCGCCTGTTCGTAGGGCGAGGCCTTCACCCCGGGCTGTTGCCGATGATTCTGAGGCTCTAACGATCCCTGGACGGAGATTGACAGCAGCCGTTTGAGGCTCCTGCCGTCGATTTTCCGTTGCGCACCCATCCCGCTGACCTTGAGCTGTCCCGTTTGACACAAATGCTCCAATTCACAGCGATTGATCTTTAACACTTTCTGTGCTTCTCTCATCGTTAGCAGTTCTTGATCCAGTAGCACACGCATTACATCCACCTCTTGAAGTTAACCGAATTTTGCCGTTCATGGTTGATTGGATAGGGCGGCCAGCCCGGTTAGCAGATCATCCGTAATAAAAAATAATGGTCCACCGGCTGCAATTTCTAAGTCAAACCAACGGCGACCTTCAATTTCTGCAACAAAAAAGCGATTCGCCCACGTAGGGCGACGATGTCGCCCAAATGCAAATTTTATTCCTCAGTGCCTAACAGAAGATAAAATTATAGTAAAGGGTTAGTAGAATAAAAATATTGATGATGGAAGATGTGTGAAAGCTCAATGATTGGTTACTAATGGTCTTAAATCAAAACATCTCCGGCGGGATTTGGCCAATATGAGACAATTTACGGCCTGGTCTTCAACTCGATTATGGTGGCACCCCAGCCGCCATAGCCCGGCGGTGCATCGCCAAACCACTGGACCTGCGGGTGGTTTTTGAGCACCTGGTGCACGGCCCACTTTAACCTGCTTTTGCCCTTGCCGTGGATGACACGCAGGTTTACCAGACCCAGCTCCTGCGCATGACGGAGGAATTCTTCCATTACCTCTGGAATTTGCTCCGGGAAAAATCCATGCAAGTCCAGAACATCGGTGACCTCGATGTATTCCGGGAGATTTTCGTCTTCTGGCTCGCGATCGCTGTCATCGGCTGCCATGTTGTTCCCTTTCGGTAACCATATTCGGAAAATTAATGGAACTGACCCGCCAAAAAAGCCTCGAGGCTCCAGTGCACCCGCCCTGGCGCCGAGCCCGCCATCATTTTCAGCCCGATGGCCTGGCCGTAAGCCCTGAGCGTGCTTAGAGGATTCTGGCGGTGCTTCGGTCGCGCGAATGTTCTTCAACGGCAATGACCACTGGCAGCGCATCTTTGATCCCTTCCACGTGGGTGATGACAAAAATTTGTCGAAATTGCGAATGCAGATGCTGCAGGGCATTCAAGATCAAATCCTTCCGCTGATCATCTTGCGAGCCAAAGATCTCATCCAGCACGATGAAATTGATCTGCGATCTGCCCGCGCGCTCGGCAACCACCTGGCTGATGGCAATGCGCAAACACAAATTGGCCAGGTCCTGCTCGCCGCCCGAAAAGCGAATCAGCGGAAATCGCTGCGCCTGATCGTACAGATAGATATTATAATCCTCATCCAGTTCCAGAATCGAATACCGGTTCTGGGTCGTGAGCGCCAGCAACTCCGACGCGCGGCTGGCGATCAGCGGCCGAATCCGTCCCGATAACTCCTGCCGAAAAATACCCAGATGCTGGTCCAGTGCTTTCAGATAGACGATGGACTCGGCCAACTGGTTGATCTCTTCCTTTAATTTTTGGACCGTCTGCAACTCGTCGCTCAGATGATCCTTATCCCGCTGGATCTTAACGATCTCCTGCTCGGCCAGATGCGTCCTCTCTTTGAGACGGTCTCGTTCGAGCTGTTGTTCATCCACCGCCTGTTTCGCCTGTTGAAATTGACGCTCGTCATAATTTAATTCTGCCAGTCGCTGATTTTCCAATTCGATCTCGCCAGCAATGTCATTGAGCGTGGTATTGATTTGCACCAGTTCGTGCTGTTCATCGGGCAGTCGCTTCACCTGCTCCTGATATTTAAGCTGTTGATCCCTCAATTCGGTCAATTGTTTCAGTTTCTTCTTCAACTCCTGATGGGTCTGCTCATCATAATCCACCTTGCCGATGGCAGAAATCTCAGCGTTCAACTGGCTCAGACTGCGGACAGAATCTTCCAGCCGATCCCGGCTTTGAACCTGTTGCTTTTCTCGTTCGCGAAATTGCTGCTGCGCTTGCAGCAAGCCATCGCGCAGTTGCTGCTCGGTTTTGATGAGAGCGGCGATTTTGTCGTGCTCTTCTTTCAACTGGTTTTCGGCGGCACGATACTCCAAAAATTTCTGGCGCAATTGATTCAGCTCGGTCTGGAATTCCTCGATGACGCGGTCGTAATGATCCAGCAGCGGTCGGGTGCACACCGGGCAGGGGCTTTCTCGTCCCAGTTTTTCCACCTGTTCCTTTCGGTCGCGGATTTCTTTGCCTTTTTGTTCCACGGTCTCCCGATGGCTACGAACTTCGGCCAACTGCTCCCGCAGGGCTTCCAGCCGGGACTCCAATTCTACGATCTTCTGCTCCTGTTCCAGCACCCGCTGATCAATGCCGGCCAGCCCTTTCAGCTCCTCCTCCAGTCGTGTCAATTGAAATTGCTCCCGGGTGATGCGCTGGGATAGCCGCTGTTTTTCCGCCTCCTTGGCTTTCAATTGAAAATATTTAGCGCTTTCTTTGTCCAGCCGATCTTTCTCCCGCTGGATTTTGTTGAAATCGGCCAGCAAGGGTTTCAACCGCGCCAGTTCCCGCTCGGCCTGTTGAATGGCCTCGATCTGTGCCAGGGCCTTTTGCTTGCGGATTTCAAAGTCCTGGCTGCGCGACCGCCATTTATCGATACGAGCCAGTACCTGCTGGTGGCGATCCCGAAGCTGGCTCAACTTTTCGAACTCGACTTTCAACAGCTCTAACTGGCTTTGAGCACGCTGCAGTTGCGCATCCCATTCTTTTTTCGATTGTTCGGCTGCCGATAGGTCCAATTTCAATTGTTTCTGCTGCGCCTTCAGGGCCTGCTCATCCTTCAGGCTGGATTGCATGCCCAGCAGGCGGGCTTCGTAACTGGTGCGATCGGCGCGGATATCGTTGCGTGCGCCATCGATGGCATCGATGTTCATCAATCGCGCAATGCTTTTGCGGCGCTCTTCGGGCTGCAATTCGGATAATGCGGCCAGGTCGCGCTGCCTGGCAAAGACCGAAATGAAGAACGAGCGATGGTCCAGCTTGAGCAATTGCTCGATAAAATCGTTTACCCCGCGCTCTTGAACGGCTACTGGTGTGGCCTGAGATTGGAGGTAGACCGCAGCCTCCACGGTAGCTGCTTTGCCCTTCAATTGCCGGACCACGCGATATTCGTTATCGCTACAGATGAATACCAATTCCACGGCAGAGGTTTCCCCTTCGGCGCAAAATTGCGATCGAATGTCCTGCTTGTCGGTACGACGAATGCGATTGCCGTACAAGCACCAGCCGATCGCTTCCACAATGGTGGTCTTGCCCACCCCATTGTTGCCGATGATGCCGATGAGATTTTCCGGCAGTTCCAGTTCTAAATCGGCAAAGCGACGATAATTTTTCAGGCGAAGGCTTTTGATAATCATCCGGGCTCATCTTCAACAGAAATATGCAGCAATTGCGGCCGCGAATTCATCACCATCGTGACCGCGCTTGATTCTGCTAATGAACTGCTGCGAACTTCTGGCAGCAAGCGGCTGGAACCAGCGGCGATGGCTGCTGCGCTCGCTGGCCTACCGCTATGGCTTTTCCTCCAAAAACCAGATATAATAGAAGCCAAAGCCGATAACGATGCCGTACATAATAATCAACAATGGCCGTATTTCTTTGGCAAAAATCAATTCGTACGCGATGCCCAATGCGGCTATGGTCGCATAAACCGCGCCCCGCAGGCTCACTTTATCGAATTTTGCCTTTCGTTTTATGGGGATCATCTGTTTTCCTGTGCCTTTCTGCATGAATCACTGTGAGGCAATAATGGCCTTCATGCCATCAATTCCGGTAGCGGTGCTATCGCAGCCAGCGAAATAGCGAAAATCCTTTCGGATGGATGCGGAGATCGGCCTCGATTTTTTGAATTACGGCTGTGGCGGCGTCATAGCCGCGTCGATACAGGGTATCTGCCTGATGAAAATCATGCGGATTCAGCCCACTGAGGTCTGGCATGATGGTGACATCGCCATTGGGTGCGTGCTCGGCGATCTGCGCAATGGCCAATTGGAATGAATTCATCAACACCTGAATGATATTGTCCGGCCGCCGGTCATGCGCCAGGCCTGGCTTCAATTTCACTGCGATGACATAGTCCGCACCCATTTGCCGCACCACATCTTCGGGTAGAAAATTGAGCACCCCGCCGTCGACCAGCACCTGATCGCCCCGAATGACCGGTGTGAACACGCCCGGGATGCAGCAACTGGCGCGTACGGCCTCGGAGACCGACCCGTCTCGCAAAACAACCTGGCGGCCCGAGGTTAAATCCACGGCCACCGCAGCATACGGCTTTGGCAATTGGGGGATATCGATGCGGCCCACCATGGTATCCACGAACCGTCCCAGCAGCTTGCTATTTAATAGACCCATCCTGGGCAGCGTCACTTTGCTGATTTTGCCCCAGCTTAGCGTCTTCACCAGATCGAACATCTCATCACTGGAATAGCCCGCCGCCAGAAATGCGCCCACCAATGATCCGGCACTGGTGCCCGCAATCATATCAATGGGAATATGATGCTCCTCTAACACCTTGATGGCGCCCAGGTGAGCAATGCCCAGCACGGCTCCCCCGCTGAGCGCCAGACCAATTTTCTTGCGATGCAGTGGCATGGTTATAAAATCCTCGCACGAAATCCAGAATCCAAACTGCCAAAATTGCTAAATCGTGCCCCAAATCCAACCTGGTGCAATTTCTTTCCAGGGTCAACCTCCTTGCAAAGGGTTGGTTCCTTCGCGAAATTCGAATGATTCGCGTAATTCGCGGTCACCTCAGCACCAGATGCTCAAATCTCTTGCGGAACGCCTCGGGCGTCATTCTGGCCGCTTTGGCCAGTGCCAGCAATTGTTCCGGTTCCTCGAAATCCTGTTTTTTCAACTTGATCATGTATTCCTGAGCCACGGCATAGGAGTCCGTCTGGATATTCACCTGGCGCACCTGCAGTTTGCCGGTCAACGGATCCAATAACTGATCCAGCGGGATGGGGACGAGTTTCCCGGCGTCCACACAGATCATGGCGTGGGTTTGATGTTCGTACTGGGGATTGACCAGAAATTGAACTGCGGCATAGCCCAGATCGCGCACATATTCGCAATCGAACGGAATGGGGGGGGCACAGCGCAGGGTATAGCCGATGTTCATTTCGATCAGGCGGATTTTATCGCCGCGTGAGGCCAGGCGGCGCTCGATCTCGGATTTGATGATCTTGCCCAGCTCGATTTCCGACAGGTGCAAATTGCCGTAATCGTCATAAATGAGATCGAGGCCGGAAATTTTTTTCAATTCTTCCTGGGTGATGCGGCCGGCAATACCCTCGGCAATCAGCGCCACTCCGTCCTGGCGGCCCATGGCTTTGCGCTTGATGATGGCGGCTTCCAGCACATCACAGACATCGCGGATGCTGATTTTGTCCTGCGGAAATTCTTCCCGGATGATGGCCAGAGTGGCACCGGCGGCTTTGCAGATGCCCAGGGTGAGGTGGCCAGTTTTGAGCCCCATGGTCACCACAATGTACCAGCGATTGGTGGAGCGGGAGTCTTCCATGATGTTCTGCACCAACTGCACTCCGACATGGCGAGCGGTCTCGTAGCCAATGCTGGGTAAATTTTGGGGAAGAGGCAGATCGTTATCGATGGTCTTGGGCACATGGGCCACGCGCAACCGTCCGGCCATGCGGTTGGCGATCTGAAGCGCCGAAAAGGCGGTATCATCTCCGCCAATGGTGATGAGATAGTTCAATCCCAGCCGGTTAATGGCGTTGAGGGTGTTTTGGAGCAACGATTCATTTTTCGAGGGATTGGCGCGCGAGGTTCGCAGAATCGAACCGCCGGTGAAATGAATGCGCGAGACATCTTTGATTTCCAAGTCGATAATGTGATCGGTGTTCTCTTTTTGCAGCCACTCGAAGCCATCCATGATGCCCAGGACTTTTAATCCCGCGTTCTGGGCTTCGATGGTGGCGGCCGAGATGGCACCATTGATCCCTGGTGCTGGTCCGCCTCCGACCACAATGCCCAGGGTGGCGCGATAACCCATGACGGAATTGAACATGTTGCCTCTCCTGAATTTGGCTCGAATCGACTGTTCCCATGCCGGAATGACATATTATCAATTTAATCATTCAGAAGCGCTTTTGCAAGTGCTTTTTCTGTTTGCCCGAGAAAAATTCTTGACTTTATGGGAATTTTGTAGTAGATTGAAGTCACTAAAATTTATAGCTGAACGATATGGCGTCGCGAGCTGATCATTTGATGCCGTCAGTTAGCAGTTCAAGTAAAATTTCATTGTGAGGAGTGCCAGATGGAAGACGAGAAAAAAACTTCGTGGGAATCCTTTTTGAAGGGATTTGTGGCCGGCGGTTTAATTGGTGCCGGGTTGGCGTTGTTGTTTGCCCCGAAAAGTGGACGCGAATTGCGCGAGGATATTAAGAAAAAATCCGTCGAATTGACCAAAGACGTGGATTTATTGTATTCTGATGTGAAAGAAAAGACCGCCGAATGGTGGCAGGCGCGCATGAAGCAAGCCGAGCAGTTGAAAGAAGAAGCCGAGCAGAAGCTGCAAGAAGCCAAGGCCAGAGCAGCAGAAATCATCGAAGAGGGCAAGAAGTGGGTCGGTAAACTCGCCGGTGCTGGTGAAGAGCAGGTGGCCGAAGTCGAAAAAAAGACCGAAAAAGAGAAACGAAAGTAATGCTTGATGGCTCGTGGGCCACAACCCCAGGTCGCAAAAACCATCCGCTGCGGCAGCGGCCAGAATGTGTTCCCCACGGTTGCCAAATTGCAGGAAGGTGTTCACCATGATTGTTGAAATCAGCATCGCGGTCATAGCGTTTTTTATTGTCGTATTCGTGATCGGCCTGCTCATCGTCCTGGCTCAAATCCGGAGAACCGCGAAGGAAGTCGAAAAATTCCTGGATACCGCTCGTCAGCACATCGGGCCTATCTCCCATGATCTGGCGATCATTTTCAATGATGTCAAACGCATCACCCAGTCCGTGCAGCTACAGGTGAGCAAGGTGGAAAAAGGCGTGGATGAGCTCAAGCAAATTGCCACCCGGATCAATGAATTCCAGCGGCTCATCCAGGAAAAGATCGAACAACCGATCCTGGCCATTGTGGGATTAATTGCCGGCATCACCAAACCAATTCTCGGTTTGCTCGACCGCAAGAAGGCCGCGCGTTGAGTTAGCGGGTTTGGGCGCCGCGCGGGCTGATCGGTTCTTGCGGGAGGTCGTTGCGAATGCTGCGGCTGAATGATGGGTATTGTGCGTCCCCACGGCGGCATGGCTGGCTTCTGGCCCGATTGTTGCAGACAATTCCGCAAACTCGGGACAGCGCCTAACTGTTTCAGCGAATGGCAATCGCCAGGTGCTGGCGCGGTTGAGGGCATCGCCCGGATGCCAGTAATTTCACTTGCCGTCGGGTGTGATCGTCAATTTCTGTTCGGCGGTTCGCCAGTTGACACCCGCGCTATGGATCGAAGATGAGGCGCATCGTGGAGACGATGCATTAACTCTGTTGGGGGCTGATGGAGTCTTACTGCCACCCGCCATCGGCTAAGTAGCTCTTGCGTGAGCAAGTTCAGCGATTGTTTTTTCGAATGACCCGATTTTTGGGCGGGCGTTTCCCCCACAGTTCTGGTGTTGCAACCGCGGTGTTTTTCGGATGGCATTGGAGCAAAACCGTTAGCTTGAGAGCGTTCAGATAGAATTCCATGAGCAGGAGGATTGAACAATGGTGAGACAAAGGCAGATAATCGTTATGGGGCTATTGGCAATGCTGGCCCTTTTGGTGGCTATGAATTGCAGCGTGAAAGCTCCGGAAGTGAATATCACCGGCGAGAAAACCGCGCTGGAAAACCAGGTCATTGGAACCTATCGGGAAATCGAACAGGATGCCTGGACCCTGGCATCGGTGCGGGCGGCCAATCCCGGTCAGCAATCGACCATGTCGCCCGAAAAAAAGCGCGTCTTTGAAGCCGTTCAGGGCCGAAAATTCAATAAAGACGATATCGATGAGTTCAAAAAAGCGGAAATTGTGGGCGAGAACAATCAGGGATTGCTGGAGATTCGCGACTATAAGCAACTGGAGGGCGATGAAGACCTCAAAAATCGGGTGCTAACCATCGTCGAGACCGAAAACAACTACCGCAAGATCATCATGGAACGGGTGATGATGTTGAACGAGCAGGCGGCCCAGGCCGGCACCGAGAATGTTTCTCGCATTTTTTCGAAAATCAATCAGGACAATTCGGCGCCGGGCACCTGGTGTCAGACCGCAGACGGCAAATGGCTGAAAAAAGGGGTGGAGGCCAAATAGCCAATTGGTCTACCAGCGAACGAATGAAGGAAAGATCATATATGTTGGCCATGTATGATCTTTTTTTTATAGCGTAGTCACCAATTCTTCCCTGGCGCAGCCCCATTGGCCAGCATTGGAGTTGCGCTCGAACCGCGGCTGGTGCAACGGTCATTCCGGCCAGCGGCTGGCGCATAGCAACTGGTGCATCAGAAGGGGTGCTACCGGAAGCGATTGGTCGTTTAACAATAGATACCAACCGTGCGGCGCCGCGTGATAGCTTCCGACGGCTAACTCTGCAGGTGAATTCCCTATGCGAAACCAATTCAAGATCATTATCACGCTATCCCTAATTCTGGTGGAGATTCCTTGGTTGTTGGCGCTGGAAGCCGATACTCGAACAACCGCGTCGCCGGCTCCAGCCGCCAACCTTTTCGATCTCACCCAGGTCTATCGTCAGGTGACGACGCATCCGGACGTGGACCTGTACCCAGCGATTTCGCCGGATAGCAAATGGTTGGCGTTTGCCTCCCGGCGCAGCGGCAATATGGACATCTGGATCAAGCCCATCCAGGGGGGACCGGCAATCCAGATCACCACCCACCGGGCCGATGATATCATGCCCTGCTGGTCGCCTGATGGCAAAAAGCTGGCGTTCGTCTCCTATCGCCAGGATGCCGCAGGGGACATCTGGCTGCAACCGTTGCGGGTGAGATCGGGCAAGCCTGCTGCCGCTGGTGCTCCGCAGCGATTGACCGTTTATCTCGGTCAGGACATTTCGCCGGCCTTTTCACCGGATGGACGCTACATCGCCCTGACCTCCGATCGGAATGGCCGCGCCAATATCCACCTGCTGCGATTGGCAGACAAACGCGTTACAGCCCTGACCGAAGACGGGGGCATCATGCCCACCTGGTCCCCCACCGGGGATCGGATTGCCTATATCTGCTTCTTGAACAACGAATCGCAGCATGGCCAGATTTTGTGCAGTCGCATCTCCTTTCGATCCCAGCCCCCGAAAATAACTGCCACCGTGCCGATTACTGCCGGCAGAACCAACGATGCGTTTCCTAACTGGAATCCGATGAGCGATGAGATCGTCTTCAATCGCTACGATAATGACACCAATGGCGACGGCAAATTGACGCCAGATGACCGTCCGGCATTGATGAAAATTGTGCTGCCCCACGCGGACGGCCAGTCCAGCAATGACTCGAGCTGCGTGATCACTGCCAGCGGTTACTTGCAGGAGCTGCAGTTGATCCCGGCGCTGGAGTACGATTATTATCCCGTGTGCGGCCATGATCAGCGCATCTATTTCGTCTCGCAGCGCAATGGCAATGATGATATCTGGTCGATTCCGACCGAAGGTTTGATCCCGCGACTGGATGATGCCTTTCTCCAATACCAATTTTCCACCAACTATTTTCCCCTCGCCTATCGGGATCTGATCTTCCGGCCGGCCACTGCCGCGGCGAGCCACTTCCGCCAATTGCAGGAGCGGTTGCTGGCATTTCAACGGGTGAACGATTTCTTCCCAAGGGAGCAGACCTGGACCGGGTGGGCCATGTACGAAATCGCTCGCACCTACATCGAACTGGATCAGCCAGAATTGGCCAGGACCTACTTCGAAGAAATCCTCGCCCAATATCCCCATCTGCCGGAGTTGGTCGGCAAAACCCGGTTGCAACTGATCGAACTGCAATTCCAGCGCGATGCTGCCAGCCACCCGCCATTGACCGATTCGCTGGAGCAGCTTATCGCCGGCTACCCGGCCTATCCCTCCATCGCCGCAGAGGCGCAATTGCTGCTGGGCGAGGCGCTCATGTTGACCCAGCGATATGCTCGCGCGCTGTCCAGTTTGGAAGGATTGATCGCCCGCTTTCCGGATCAGCCAGAAAAGTGTGCCCTGGCCCAGTTATTGATCGGCGATATTTACGGGAAATTTGGCCAGACCGAGGAAGTGATTCAGGCCTTTTTGCGGGTGATCGAAAACTATCCCCATCAGGAAACCTGGGTCGATTCGGCGCTGAATCGCATTCTAAGCCTGGAGCAGGGGGACGATTTCCACTCCAGCATCTCCATTTTTCAGAATATTATCGCCCGCTATGGCTCCTATCCACGATTGGCGGCTCGGGCGCAGTTCCGAATTGGTGAACTATTTTGGCGGCGCCAGGATGCTGCCGCAGCGTTAGAAGAGCTGGCCCTGGTTGCTCAAAATTATCCGGCGCAACGCGTCGAAGTCGCCCGCGCCGAATTGCTCATCGCCAAAATACTGATGCAGCAAAAAGAGGAGCGCCGAGGCATCAATCAATATCTGAAGGTGATCAGCGAGTTTGGCGAAGTGCAGGGGGGACTCTATGTGGTGCAGGCGAAAGAAGAACTGTTAACGATCTACCTGGAGACAGGTAAACGTCTGCGCGGCAGCGGGGAGCTGGAAATCGCTTTTTCCCGATTTCGAGACGCCGTCCGCCTGTTCCCTGGCAATCTGGAAGCCCATCGCAACCTGATCGCCACCATGTACAGCCTGGGCAGGATCGATGAGGCCATTGCCATGTATCACAACCGGCTGCAACAGCAACCCGAGGATGAAGTTTCCCTGTACATGTTGGGCCTGTGCTATTCCTACAAAGCCACGGAACTGAGCGATCGCACGCGGAACATCGAATATTTCGATGTCGCACAGATGGTAAAATCCAACGCCCTGATCCAGGCCGCGCTCTCCAAAAACTATCGCCTTATTCCCGCCTACCTGACGCTGAGCTATAATTATGAATTCATTGAAAAGTATGAAAGCGCGCTGCGCACCAAAAAAGATAATTTCCTGGTAGCGACCGTCAAAACCATTGTGGCTCCGTTGCAAACGCTGTTTGCCTGGATCACTTTTCAGCCCGCCAAAACTCCCACCCGCTGGTTCGAGCAGGCCATCGATGCCCTAACGACCGCGCTGGCACTGAACGATGAGCATCAAGAGCCGTTGCTGGAAAGTGAACTGGCGCTCAATCTGGCCAATAATTATTATAATCTCCAGGAATTCGGGTTCGAACGCGCCTATCATTTCTATCATGTAAAACTGCAATACGATACCACCTTTGCCAATGCCACTGTTGCGGCCCAGGTGTATAAACAGATGGGACATTGCGCCCTGGTGGTGGAAGATTTCGTCCGCGGCCCGAGTTATTTGAAGCGCGCCATCGCCCTGTATCGCAATCTGGGCGATCATGAAAATTGGCTGCTGAATGTCAAACGTCTGGCACTGCTCTATCAGCTCTCGGGCGATTACGATGAATCGGTGGAATACTTCAAGATCGCCGCGGACAGCGACCTGAAGTCAAAGCGCTACAATCAACTGGCGGCCAATTATCGGAGCATTGCCTACAATTATCAACTCTTGAACGATGACGAAGAAGCCCTGCGCTATGCCCAGAAGGCGCTGGAGCTGTTCCGCAGTGGCCAGGTGGACGTGGTAAAATCCCGGCCCAATTGGATCAAAATCGGCATCCTGGGCATCGAATTTCCCGTCTGGAATCTGGGGCAGATCGGCGCGGGCTTTTCCACCGCCGCCGGGGGCTTTACCACCGATGAGGAGATCGCCCTGCTCTATTCCATCATGGGCGAAGCCGCGCTGGGCCAGCGCTCCATTGCCGACGCTATCCGCTATCTGGAGCTGAAGCTCGAGATCTATCGTCAGCGCAAAGACCGGCTGGCCGAGGCGATCTTTCTCAACAATATCGGCTATCTGTATTATTGGGATTTCGACTATGTTCGCGCCTGGGAGTATTTCGACCGATCGTTCCGGCTCTGCAAAAAAGTGAATAATACGCCCGGCACACTGATCAATATCATCAATCTGGCCGGGCTGGGCGTTCAGGTGAATAAACTGCGAAGCCTGCCCTTCGCAGCGACGGGTGATAGCCTGCGACGGGCGCTGGCTCAGCTCGCCCCCGGCATGTTGCGCGCCAGCATGGATGTGGTGGCCCAGGGACTGGCGATGTTCGATAAAGCGCCGCTGCGATTCCCAACCGAGCATGCCCAACTCTATCATCTGTTGGGGCATCTTTATTTTCTGAAAAACCTCCCCGGGCCGGATTCGTTGACCACCGATCCCACCGCAGTCGTGCAGCAGCAGCTCCGTCATCTGGAGGATCTGGCCGTTGCAGATACCTGTTATCGTTCTGCGCTGGCCATTGCCACGGCGGAAAATTTACCCTCCGACCGAATATTTGCCCATCAGAACCTGGGCCAGGTTTCTTTTGTTCTGGGCGACTACCCGGATGCGGTGGCCCAATTTTCGGCCGCGCGCACGCTGGCGATCCAACAAAACCAATTCGCCTGGCTCTGGCGCATCGACTTTGCCCTGGGAAGCCTGCTGTCTCGATTCCCGCCGGGCATATCCGATTGGGATAGCTCCAAAGACGCCAGCTATTTTTTTGAAGAAGCCCTCACTTCCCTGGAACAGGCCGCAGTGCTGTCGCCGCTGCTTCGCACCACGGCCACCTATCGCCATCAGGTGCGCCAGGTCTATCAAACCGTGATCGACTATTGGATTGCTCAGGGCAGGGTGACCGATGCCTTGCGCCTGACGGAACGATTTCGCGACAAGCAGTATCTGGATTTTATCACCAATCAAAAGCTGGAATTGAAAAAGGAGCGCCACAAGATCATTCTTGGCAATGCCAGGTTTTTGACGCAGAAGATCGCCGAACTCAATACCCGCATCTGGCTGGCTCGTGAAAAAGGCGATCGCCCCGAATTGGAGGTGAATGCCTGGCGCCTGGAAAAGCGGTCCTTCGAGGACGAATTGCGCAAGCTGCTGGAAGAAATCCGCCGGGACGATCCCCAACTGGAGGCGTTCATTCGGGTCGAACCCATCAGCTTCCATCGGGTGCAGGAGATTTTGGGACCCGATGCCATGATGCTGAACTTTTTCCTGTCCGACCATCAGCTTTACCTCTGGGCAATCACCGCGGATTCGGTGAAATTCGTTCCCCTCGCGCTGAGCCGGGACTCCCTGCAGCAGCGGGTGCAACAGTTACTGGCGGATATTCGACAGCAACGTGACGATGGGCCTGCGCGGCAGTGGCTCTGGCAACGTCTGTTCGCGGGGCTGGGCGCTGAATTGGCAGCCCATCGCCAGGTGTGCATTATTCCGGATGGGGTGCTGGCTGCGGTGCCGTTTTCGTATCTCATCCATTCGGAAGCCACCGAATCGCCGGTGCTGCATTCGGTCACCACCGCCCCCAGTCTGGCCAGCTACTTTTTTAGCTTCCAGCAACGAAAAATCCGCGGCAGCCGTCTCTTCTGGGCCAGCCCCACCCAAAATTCCAGCCTCGAATCCCTCGGCTATACGGTGGAAACCGCGGACTTCAACGCCCGGCCGAGCCGCCAGTCTCTGGAGCAACTCCGGCTGAACTCGCAATCTGCCGATGTGATCTATTGGGACCTGACATTGGTTCCCAACGACCACGATCCACTGATCGCCCGGATTTATCTGGGCGCAGCTCCGAAAGCCATCTCGTTTCCATTGCGCGACCTGTTCAGTTTCGATTTGAATGCCTCGCTGTTGCTCATCAATGGTCTATCGGATTTCACCACGTCCTCGTTCCAGACCCTGGCGCGCGGTTTGGTGTATGCGGGCGCGCCCGGCATCCTGGTATCGCTCTGGCCGGCGTCGAATCAGGCATTCTTAAACCGTTTTCTGGAACTGCTGCAGGATTATCCCGCGTCGGAAGCGCTGGCGCGGGCACAACTCGCCATGAAACGGGAAAACTTCCCCGCGGCCCAGTTTGCCGGCTATCAATTGATCGGTTTCCAGGGCATGACCGATGAACAGGAGTTCCTTTTCGCTCAGGAGCGATTTGCGCAACGCGTGGCCATTGGCAATCAGTACGCACGGGAAGGCGCCTGGGCCGATGCACTGGCCAATTATGAACTTGCCCTCGCCATGGCCAAAAAACAGGGCCAGACCGATGCCATTCAAAACCTGCAATTGTTGATCATCGACAGTGCCACCAACGGCGGCTTTTATGATAAGGCCATCAGTTACCAGCTCGAAATGATCGCAGCCGCTGCCAGCGATAACGATGCCCGCGGCTTGCTCAGCGGCTATTTCAACCTGGTGGACCTGAATTTGAAGAACAAGAATTACGAGCAGGCCATCAAACACCAGTTCGAGTTCATCGCCCTGGCCCAGCAATTCGGTCTGCAGGACGAGACCGCGGGTGCCTATCGCACTCTGGGCGTGATTTATGAGCAAATGGGGGATTACGAAAAAGCCCGGCAATATTACTCGCAGGCCGTCAGCACCTTCGACCAATATCACATTCCGCTGGGGGTGGCCTATGCCCTGAAGGATCGAGGCAAACTGTATCTGCTCAAACTGGATAATTACTCGCGCGCCATCGAAGATCAGGAGCAAGCCCTGGCAATCTTTCGCAGCCACCAGGATTCGCTCAATACCATCGAGGTGCTGCAGAACCTGGGCTTGAGCCACGAACGTCTGACCAACTATCAGACCGCTCTGCAATATCAATTGCAGGCCCTGGCACTGGCCGAAAAATTGAACCTCCCGGACTGGCTGGCGCTGGCCCGGCAATATCTGGCCAACGTGTCCTGGAAAATGGGCAATTATGAGCGAGCCTTGATCTATCAAAAGCAGGCGCTCCAGATCTATGATCAACTGGACAATCGCCATTTCCAGTCCGTCGGCTACGCCACCATGGGGCTGATTTTCATGAGCCTGGGTAACCTGGACGAAGCCCTGAAATATGAAAGCCAGGCCTACGAGCTGGCCCAGACCAGTGGTTCCCAGCAGGATCTGGCAGCGATTCTGAAAAATATGGGATTGATCTTCCGGGCGCAAAATCGCTGGAGCGATGCCCTCACCTATTTTCAACGGGCCATTCGCATCGACCAGGCGCTGGGTTCGCAAAGCGGATTGAGCTATGGCTATCGCGATATTGGGAGCATCTATTTTCAACAGGCGAAAATCGATACCGCCCTGATCTACTTCCGCCGGGCACTGGCCATCAGCCAGCAGATTCAGGACGGCCGCAACGCGGTGCACTGTTTGTATGAAATCGGCAAAACCTACCTGCATTTGAACCAGGCCGCCCCGGCGCTGGATACGCTGACTCTGGCCGCAGATCGGTCCGAGCAGTTATTCATCCCCGATGTGGAATGGCGCTGCCGCCGCTTGATAGGCAAATTGTTCTGGCAACAGCAAAAAATGCCCCAGAGCCTGGAGGCCTATCAGAAAGCCCTGGCCATCATCGAAACCATGCGCGCCCAGATCAAAGTGGAAGAATACAAATCGGGCTTCATCGACGACAAGCTGGATGTATACCACGACGTGGTGGATATTTTGCTCGAACTCAAGCGACCCGATCAGGCGCTGGAGATGGTCGAGCGCGCCAAGTCGCGCAATTTCATTGATCTGCTGGCCAATCGCGATATCCAGTTTGGCGCCAGGGCAGATTCGCTGCAGTTGGCGCAGGGCAAACAGTTGGAAAACGAACTGCGCCGCGTCCAGAACGAAATCTCCCGGCTGCTCATGAAGGGCAACCAGATAACCGCGCCGGAACGTGAGGAATTGGCCCGGCTCACCCAACAATTGCAACAATTGAAAGACCAGTACCAGCAGTTTTTGGTCCGATTGAAAGAGCAGAACGCGGAACTGGCCGGGATGATCCGGGTGGAGCCACCCGATATCGGACTGGTGCAGGCGGCCCTGCCGGATAGCGTCGCCATCATTGAATATTTTTACACCTCCGACCGGTTCTATGTCTGGACCATTACCAATCGCCGGATTGCGGGCCAGTCGCAGCCCTATCGCTCGGTGGAACTGGTGGCCCAGGTGGCCGCGCTGCGCGAGGCACTGCAAAAACAGACGTCCATCATCAATGTCTCGCAGCGACTGCATGATTTTTTGCTGGCGCCACTTGCTGCGGAACTGGCGTCTGCCAACCACCTGGTTATCGTCCCGCATGGCGTTTTGCACTATTTGCCCTTTGCGGCGCTGATGGACAACAACCAGCGCTACCTCATCGAACGCTACTCGTTATCGCTGGCGCCCAGCGCCTCGGTGCTGCAGCTCTGCTTGCAAAAGGGACAGGCCTTTCTCTCGGCAGCGAACTGGACCGCCGAGGTCCTGGCTGTGGGCAATCCCGATTTGAAAAATCCGGCACTGGAACTGCCCTTTGCCGAAAAGGAGATCGAAAGCATTCGCCTGCTCTATCCCCGGGTGGTGTCCTATCTGGCGCAGCAGGCCACCGAAACGGTCTTCAAAGCCTCCTGCGCCCGGGCCAGGACGATCTTGCTCTCCTGTCATGGCGAATTCGATGCGGCCAACCCGCTGTTTTCGGCCTTGCTGCTGGCCGCGGATAGCGAAAATGATGGCCGCCTGGAGGCCCATGAGATCTTTGGCCTCCAGATGGATGCCTATCTGGTGGTGATGAGCGCCTGCGAAACCGGCCTCGCTCGGGTGGCAGCCGGCGATGAGCTCATCGGATTGAGCCGCAGCTTTATCTATGCCGGCAGCTCATCGTTGCTTTCCAGCCTCTGGAAAGTCGATGACCTGGCCACCGCAGTCATGATCAAGCGATTCTTTCGCTATTTGAAAGAAGGGCAATCGCGCGGCCGGGCTTTGCAGCAGTCCATCAACTTTGTGCGCGAACAGATCAATGTCCATCCTGTGTACTGGGCGGCCTTCAATTTGACCGGCGATTTTCGGTGATCGCCGGTTGGCCGATCGCTGGTTGCCGGTCCTCCGCCGCCAGTCCGCAACCAGCCATCGATCCCGTGCCGCCTTTGCCTGAATTGCTGCAACCGGGATCATGATGCACCATTCAACTGCTCGGTCGTCAGCCCAGGGAGACCGATTCATAAAAACTTATTAATCCTGGTAACCAACCGAATCCCCCTGCGCGTTAAGCAAATTGACCCTATGGGTCGGACGAACCCTCCAGCGCGTTGACCTTATACGCTCATCTTTGCTTCCGATGGGTGGCTCTTTTTTTCTATCGGCACCGCAGCGATGACGATCCGGGAAATTGGGCTTGTCCGATCAAAGCAGCCATTTTAGTACCCAACAGTCAGGACGCGGGTTACTCTACTATTGCCTCGTTATGACGAAAGATGCTCTATGAAGGCAATTAGGTAATTGGGTAATTAGGTAATTAGAAATTAGATAATTTGGCAATTAGGTTTTCCATGAAAAGAAATTAGCCGAGTTACCAGGGTCGCTCCCACCAAAATGAAATAGCGTATTGGCAAGGGTCGAAACCCACTGCACCGGCTGGCATAGCTGCTGGCCGGTCAATGGCAAAACTGCTGTGCGGCCAAAATATTTTCAAATTCGCATGATTTTGGCAAAAATTCCTGTTGACTTTCAAACCATTTTCAATTATATTAATACTGCATTCTGCGACATCTTTAGCAACGAGGCTATCAAGTTCAAGGTTCCGGTTTAACCTGGGTGGCGCTTCATTGCAATCGGGGACCTTTATCCCCCGGAACCGAGCCCTTCCGAGCCTTAGCAAATGCCAAAGAAATCAGCTTTCCCACAGTACCACTTAGTTGCACGATGATCTGAAGATCGGTAAACCGGGAGTAGATGATGCCGCATTACGCATTGCCAGAACTGACCTATTTACGATTGCGCTTTCACCTCAAGGCATTGAATGACTGTGATCTGCCGGCCTGGAAGGGCTCCCTGTTGCGCGGTGCCTTTGGCCATGCCCTGAAAAAGACCGTCTGCACCATGCGATCCAGCCAGCGTTGCGACGATTGCCTGCTCCGCTCCCAGTGCGGCTATACCCGCATCTTCGAGACCTTTATCACCGAACAGCCGCCGCCGTTCCTCAAAGGGCTGGATACCTCGCCCCGTCCCTTTATCTTTGAGCCGCATGATACCAATAAGTTCTACCAGGAAAATGATCAGCTCTGGCTCGACTTGATTTTGCTTGGCAACGCCGTTGATTTTATGCCCTACATCGTTTTTTCGATTTTTCAAATGGGTCAAAGTGGTTTGGGTGTGAAACGGAATCTGTTTGAGCTGAGCGCGGCTTATTGTTTTCAGCCAGAGCTTGAAAATCCGATTCACGAATCAGAGGCCCATGCTTCACCTCAAGAGGATTGGCGCTTGCTGTACGATGGCGCCAGCCAGCAGATCTTATTTACCCCCACGCCGCTTCATCTAAACAGCGGCAATCATGCCAATCAGCCCATCACAGCACTGACGCTCAAATTTCTCACCCAGACCCGATTGAAATTTGGCAATGACCTGACCATGGACTTCAGCTTTCGGATGCTGGTGTTTAAAATGCTGCGCCGTGTGCTGGAGCTGGCCTATTTTTATTCCCCCCCGGCTGAGATCAATTGGGAGTTTCATGATTTATTAGTGGCGGCGGATCAGGTGCAGATTGCGAAGCGAAATTTGCACTGGGTGGATTACGACCGTTATAGCAATCGGCAGCAGGCCAGGATGAAAATGGGCGGCTTTGTGGGCGAGCTGAGGCTGGAAGGGGATTTGTCGCCGTTTCTGGATTTGTTGCATTATAGTGAGGTGTTGCACGTGGGCAAGGGGACGACGTTTGGGTTGGGGAGGATGGAGATTGAATCGAAAAATGTTTGAATAAACATAAAAGGAGCCAATGATGGATGAAATATCGACCAGACGCCCCCAACGAATTTTTGACATGGTGGATGAAATTATTAATCGACGTCAGGAAATAGCTCGTGTAATTCTGCTGGTGCTGCTATTAGCTTTGGCAATGGGCTTTATAACAAATATCTGTACAGGTTGGATTTCAGGAAGTCCTCTATCTTGCGGCCAAAGAATTACTTTGATTATTGCGGCTTTCATTTTATTAATTTCGGCTTGTTTCGCGCTTCGTAGCTATGCTGGCAAGATTAATAAAAGAATCCATTTTGAAATGTTGCTGCCGCTTCAACGCAAGCCAGACATGAAAGTGCCGCAAGGGCTTTATTATAAGCCTCTAAAAGAAAAGATATTGGATTACTGGATAAACCAATTTTTGAAGAAAGAGCGAGAAGAGAAGAAAGAGATATTAGAATATTGGCAGAAGATCGCAGAGAAAGAAAAGCAGACGATAGAGGACAAAGAGAGGCCATCTGCTTTTTTACTTTTTATAATTGAATTAGTAGAATTTTTCATTTTTAAAACTTTAGATGACCTCGCTGATGATTCGCTGACTCCTAAAGCACGCTTTATGCCTTGCGGCTGGGTGCGTCCAAATTATAAAGCCATAAGCATGACAATCAATAAAGAATTGAAAGCAATGATGGAAAATTGTATTTATCGAGAGCTGCCAGATCAAGTGCCAAAATCGATAAAATTTCTCGAGGGCTTTAATTTCCAAAGAAAATCAATGACACGGCAGAAAAAGGATGATGCACTTGGCTTTGAATTTATAAAACGAGGGTATGGTTCTTTGAGATTTACAATAAGTCCATTCCCGATCATCATGCCAACCAATAGTCGGGATGCTTGCATAATGGCACGCTATTGTGGTTTGCTGTCTGATGATTTGGTTGTAATTAAAATACCTTTTATGTTGACGGTGGATTTTGGAGGTTTTCTCATGATCCGAAAACAGTTTGCCAGAACCTTTGCTCCCTGGATAGAAGATTTGGTAGACGCGATTAACGATAATCTAGATTGGCAGCATTGCGCGCAGTATGATATGGAGCGGATGGTGGTGGAAATGTTACCCAAAGAAGTATGACGGACAAATAATAAAAAACTTTGAAAAGAATTTTCTAAAAATTGGAATTGCATATGGTAAAATTATTGATAAATCCCTTTACCTATGTGGCCAATCTTTCTGTATTAATAACTTGCTGGCTTTATATTAAATTTGCTGTCGGCCAATCAGCCCCAATTTGGCTTGACAAAATCATGCTGGTTATTACTTGTTTAATTTTATTATTGCTTGTACTCAGTTCTTTGTGCGGCAAAATATTCTTATTAAGGTCGTATTCAATTGATGCTTTTAAAAATAGAAAAATAATTGATGATTTGATCCATGCAATTTGTGATAGAAATCCAATAAAAAGCTTCAATCATTTGAAAGTGTCAAATTATCAATTTCGTGAACTGCTTCTGAAAAATTTAGACCTCAGCATCAGAAGAAAAATTGATTATTTTGATAGAAATGAAATACTTTATTTGACTAATAAAATTACATCAGCTTTATTATTTGCTCCTGAGATTGATTTAAAAGAAAGATTATTAAATATGATTGAAACGATTCTGGGATCGTTTGATGACATTTTAATATATGAAAGATACAAAAGTAGCGTTGAGATGCTAAAAGACCTTATAGTTCTACAAATAAAATATCCAACTGAAAAGAGACAAAATATTACTTTGAAAATAATAGAGGTTCTGAAGTTTTTAAAATTTGAAGAAGATAATGAAAAATGGATATTTGAAGATTGGAAACAGCATTCTGTAGAATTAATAAATCTAATCTTAGAGCCATTTGAATTCAAAAATGACAATGCCCTAATTATAAAAGAAGATATGAAAGCAAAACTTCAGAAAGAGATTGTGCACATTTCAAATGCCTATGTTGTTCAAAAAGGAAATAATGATAAAGAAAATATTCATAACCTTAAACGGCTATGCGAAATCAAAGAGAAATTGGTAGAATATAAATATTAAGAGGATTGTCATCATGAAAAAAGATTTTATATTTGATTTGATAACACCCATCTGGACAGGCAATATCGACCGAAACAGTAAAGACCTGCAATTGGCAGGTATTATTGGCAGTCTTCGCTGGTGGTATGCTGGTATCATTCGGGGATTGGGCGGTTACGTTTGCGTAAATAGCGATGATAAGCAATGTCCAGTCTGCAAATTGTTTGGAATGACAAGCCATGCGCGCCGCTTTCGTCTTCAGGTTGAAGAATTTGATAACAAGCCGCTTGGATTTTATACATCAAAAGATGTATACAATGCCAATTCTTTCTGGCTCTGGCGAACTTATGGCGGAGAAGATACGGGCGGGAAGCGCATTCGAGATAGAGATGCAACCAAATACAAATTTGGCGTTAATTGTATCTTTGGCGATAAAATTGTATTATCGGTTTCATCCTTTTATGATGATAACGAAGAAAGCATTTCAATTTTAGCCTATCTTTTATCTTTTTTATCCCGTTATGCAGGAATTGGGGCCAAATTACAAAATGGCTTTGGACTCTTCAGACTGCAAATGGACGCCGAGCTTGAAAAGCTAATTAAGCTCGGTAAAGAAAATATGTTAAAAGAGGCTGAAGATTCAAAAACCATGCGGTCACGAAGTGATAAGAACAGCCTTGACCTAAGATATTTCTTTTCATATAAAATTCAGCTTGCCAATTTTTCAAAATTTAAATCTAAATTGCTGCCTGTGGGTGAGCCCATTCGTGATGAGCATATCGCCTGCGCCTTCGATTTGCGTTATAAATATCGCTTCCAGGAAAGACCTGCTGGCTTGCGGGATTTTATTAAAATGAAATCGAATAGAACAATTGCTAATGAATTGCTGGGGCAGAGCCGAGCCCGTACTGATGATGAGCGAGCGGCCAGCAAGATATTTGTGGGACACCCCTATAAAGAGCAAGGTGAAAATTGGTATTTGAAGGTATATGGCTACGTTCCAAACGAACCAATTTATGATATTAATTTAAAGACCGTGCAGAAATGGATCACTGAATTTTATACTACCCAAAGTGGTCCATTCCCAGGAAGCAAAATTATTGATCGATTTGATTTAGAAAAGGAGTTTGCCCATGCCTAATCCAAGAGATTTTTATGCAGCGAATGCAATTCGCAGTTCGCAGGATATTTTAAAATTAAGTCAGCTTCGGGATATTGATGTCTGGGCCAGGCTGAAACTGGCGGCGGGAGGGTATGCTGATGATTTCCTGAAAGCTCGAGCTAGAGAATTTTACTTAAAACTTGCTCATGATAAGAGTGGTAAAAATTTATACCAACAACAAATCTCCAGCACCTATACGAAAACCGCCGAAACCATACTGGCAGATTTGACTAATTTCATCGATATTTCTCGCTGGCAGGATATACAATTTCCTTTCTTTTTGATTGAATTCTATTTTGAGCTATCATCGTCGGTAATTACCCGAGATGAAGCTTCGCATTATCCGATTGAAAATCCCATTCGGAAGGATTATGCGTTAAAGCTACCGATCATCGGTTCAAGCGGATGGAAAGGGTTGTTGCGAAATGCATTTTTATTTGCTTGTCTTTTTCCAAACTGGAAGAAATATAATAAAAAACAAGATACGGCTTCAAAAGATAGCTACCTTTACACTCGCTGGCAGATGCTGAGATTATTTGGCTCGGAAAAAGAAGCTGCAACAACTCAAAAACTGCATCCTTCCTTGGAGGAAAATGCTGCGGGTTTTAAAGATATTTTCATAAAGAAATTCACTAAATCGGGAGAACAACCGCCTGGCGAGATTCCAAATACGGCTGGATGCCTTTATACCTATCCAACTATTTTTAATAATTTAGAAGTCGAGCTGATTAATCCACACGATTCGATCAGGCGGGTAGGAACGCAGCCGATTCACCTGGAAATGATTCCTGCAGGCAGCATTGGGCTGTTCAGGCTGTTTTATTTGCAAAATAGGCCCGTTATGGTGCGGGGTGAAGATCCCAACGATGCTGCAAAAAAAGATTTGGAAGCCATGCTAAGAACAATTCAGATGCTTTTTTCAGAGCTTGGAATATCCGCCAAGAGAACCAGCGGACATGGAAGCGTTAAAAATAAATTGGTAAAGCAAAAGGGACGGATTGTTGATAATTTTTTGTTGCCGAAATCAGATGGAAAAAGAAACATACAGGAAAAGCAATTACAAACGCTGACTGATTTAGAAAACGCATTCAGCGAGGGAGGAATAAATCATGGATAAATTAGCGACCCTTGCAAAACATGCAGATCAATTAAGATTGGCTGAATTGGCAGTTTTTCTTCACAATTTTGGAAAATTAGGAAAAGTTTTTTTAGAACGATGGAGCATTGAAAAAACTTCTCCGAATTACAGCGAACAATATGTTTCAGGAACATTAATCAGATTAGCCAAAGGAGCTACAAATAAAAATGATCAATCATTACAAGCAAAGCTTAAAAATGCTGAAGATGAAAAGACAAAAGATTTTTTATCTGATTCAGATAAAGAAAAAATATTTGAAAAATCTAAAATCACTTTACCACCGCCATTAGATGATCGGCCATCATTATCAGAGCCTAACCGAGATGTACCTTATACTATTGGATTATTTTTAGAACTTCATAAAGGATTTATAGAATTCGAGGATGCTAAAACAGGCAAAATATTCAATGATTCAAAAATAAAAAATTTATTAGGTTCGGATTATCGTGCAATTGAAATTCTTCAGCAAAGCCATGATCTTGCCTCAGGCGAAGAAAAGGAGATGGACCAGCTTATTAAAAGAAAAGTAATATCTGCACAATCAGAATTTGCTACCTGGATTTCCACTGCTTATGGATTTGAGCGATTAAAGCTGAATAGCTCTGACAACTTTTTAGATCAAAGAAGAGGACAATTATTGAAATTCCTTAGAGAGCTTGATTTACATAATGGATTATCAGCTTACGACTATGAAAATTTTTATAAATTATCTCGCCTTTTATTAGTTGATGCATTAGGGGACACTCAAATTCCAATAAACGATGTAACGCTCTGGGACCTCAGCCATTCCACTGCCAGCTTTTTCAAAAGCGCTGTTGCAGGGCTGATTTGTTCTGGCAAAACAAAAAACGACCTCCAACCAGGATTTCATAAAGATTTGAAATGGCATTATCTGACTATCGCTGTTGATTTTCATAGGTTCGTCACTTCATCCCAAAAGATAATTGACATGGTTCATCGTAAGGATTATCTTTTCAATGTTTATGATGATATCAAACATCTGCTCGAAGTAGAATATCCTTTAGCTAACGAAATTTATCGGGATGAAAATGGGTCTGTATTTTTGGTTCCAGAAGTCGACGATGATTTACTAAAATGGACAGATATTAACGCCGAAACGCTTGAAGAAAAAATAAAGAATTGTTTTAGAAAAGCTTATTCAGAAAATGACCAAGGAAAAGATGGGCATTTAAAAATAATAGAAACATTACCACATATTCATATAAGCAAGGATGTGCTTGCTGGCCAAAAGAAAGGTACTTTGCAAGATGCATTGAATAAGAGAGAACCAGGTTTTAGTGCCGATCCTTTATTGCTCGATGAAATTTGGTCTTTTAAAAGTGTTAAAAATGCTCACCCAGAAGTCTGTCCTGTATGTCGTTTAAGACCAGTTGGATTCGATGAAAATGGGAACCAGGATAACACAGCGAAAGACCGTAAGATATGTGCCGTTTGTCTGGATAGGCGATCAGGAAGGGCGAAGAAATGGTACGATTGGGGTCGCAAGCAGACCATCTGGATCGAAGAAACAGCAGATGAAAACGGGCGGGCAGCATTGCTGTGCGGCGATTTTAATTTAGATCATTGGCTGGATGGCACGTTGATCGAAAGGACATTTCAAAAGAATCCATCTTTTGCTCGCATCCGCCGTTGCTGGGAGACGACTAACCAATTCTGGAAAGATGTGCTTGACAATTTAATAAAGGGCATTGCACAGCCTTCCAAGCGCATCGTTATTAGGCCTTCAAAGCCGCTTTCAAATCTGAATAAATATCAAGCGTATGAGTTGAAAGTGAAAGATACTTATTTGAATGCCATCTGGTTGGGTGACAACTTCATTAGCGCTGATAATCTTATTGTCTACTGTAGAAGGCTTGCCCCTCTCATGAGTATAAAAAAGCCTGATAAATCAATCTCAATTGAAAAAGCAATCGACCTGCTCATAGAATTATTAGTAAAGGCAAAATCAGTTGAAATTTTTGAGCCGCCGCATTATGCCCAGGGCAGATCTAAAGATCCGATTGATACTTTTGAAATTAACCTTGAATACTTAAAACCTGATAAAGAGGAATATTTTCCATTTATTCCTATTCTGCATTCACCAACTCGATTCTATTGTATTATTCCTGCAAGCGATGCATTTACGATTGCCCGATTGATAAAGCGGAAATATCAAGAGGAAATGGGCAAGGTACGAGATCGGTTGTCATTGAAGCTGGGAATTGTATATTTTCAAAAATATGTTCCAGCAGCGGCAGTGCTTGATGCGGGCAATCGATTGCTGGCTTACCCTCAAAATGATGAAATTTATCAAATCGAGCAAGTGAATTCCGATAACAAATATTGGATCAATTCATTAGGCAACATAACTTCAAAAGACATCGCTACACACGCCAGATTTGAGGTGAAAAATGTAAATAATAATCGGAAAGCCTGGTTTGATATTGCATTGAAAAACAAAAATGGCAACTGGGATGAAACGCATCCTGCTTTAAGAGTGGTTAGCGAAACCAAGCCTGGGGCAGATATGTCACCAGAATATGAACGAATCTTGGCGAGAGAAGCTGGTGCGCACAAAATATTATTTTCACAATCCTACTTTGATTATATCTATCTCGATACAGCGTCAAAACGATTTGAAACCTCTTTAGATAAAAATTTAGCAAGGCGCTATCATCCCATTACCAATTTAAAGCAGAGCCCACGTCCTTACCAGATCGAGGATATTGAGAAATTACATCAAATATGGGAATATATAATAATTGCGCCCGTGAAGCCAAAGATGACCAAAACAAAATTGTATGGAATTCGAGACCTCCTGAATCAGAGAATAGCGGCTTGGCATGTCTTTGACGAGATCGCTGATGAAGATGTAAGGGAAATTTTTGAAAAATTTACAGAGAAAATCATTATTAAAGAATTTGGTTATGCGGAAGGCAGTTTCCCATTCAAATTATTGAAAGCATCAATGCTTGATGGTAGCTTTTTTGACTGCCTCGATATTCAATTACATATTTTAAAAGAAAAGTTGGCTTAATAACATAATTTATAAGAAAGGGATTCATTATGAATGCAACAATTAAAGAGGCTTACGTCACGAAGAATTATTATGCCTTTGCCTTTGATCCAATTCATGTCGGCACAGGTGCTTATCGTCTGGCTGGGGTGGACAATACAATTATGCGAGATCCAGCCACCCGTTTGCCCAAAATTCCAGGCAGCAGTTTGTCTGGCGTAACCAGAGCCAATGCTTCGATGCGATTGCAGCAGCCTGCTTTTCAATGTGCAGGGAAGGGCGGAGAAGGTGGGGAGGAGCATTGCGGCAAGCCAGAATGTGTCATCTGCATTTCATTTGGCTTTTCAAAGAGCGATAAACAGAGTTTATCGGGCATGGCCCAGTTTTTCGATGCTTCTATCTTGTTATTTCCCGTTTACACCATGTTTGGCACGGTTTGGATGACCTCTAATCGCATTTTGAAAGATAAAGGTTTAGAGCTTCCATTTGAACTTGGGATCGAGCAATTAGCGATTGTCGAAAATTTTATGGCAAAAAATCCACCACCCGATAAGCTGAATATCAGTTGGTTATTGCTGGATGTTCATCCCCAAAAAATCAATGCGGAGCAATTAGCTATGACTTTATTTGGATCGGAACGAAACAAAGAGCAAGTCCAAAAAAGGCTTAACCCAATTTTGAATCGATTGGTAATCGTTCACGACAATCTATTTTCCAGATTGGTTAATGATAATCTGGAGGTTAGAACATCGGTTTCGATCGATCCAATGACTGGTGCTGCGGTAGAAGGGGCACTTTTTACCTACGAAGCGATTCCTCGAACCACCTTTTTTGAATACCAGGTGGTTTATAATGATCCTGAGAATTTCGAAATCGATGGTAAAAAGCCAAAAAAGAACCTGCATGATGTTATCAATGCCGTGGAAACTGGCATGAAAGACTTTGCTGGAACTGGAGTTGGCGGGATGAACACCAGAGGATTTGGACGCTTGTCAGTATTGAATTTGAATGGAGGTGTACAATGAAAAATCTTGATGCACTTTGTGCAAAAGCTGCCCTAGGAATAGAGAATTTATGCAGTAAAAAAAGTGAAAATGATCGAAAAAGCTTTTTAAACAAGATAACTAATGGCATCAGCATTCTGCAGGAAGATGGAATTTATGCTTTCTATCTTTTTTTAAAACGAGAGAAGATAAAATCAGATGTCTGGGATTATTGTCGACAGATGTTGCTTGATCAATCTTTGGACAAAATCATTTCTTATCCAAAAAGTTCGGAGGATGAAGAGGCGATTATCAAAATGACTGAAAATTTGGATGCTTTGCTATTAGCTAAGGATTTATTGCAAAGAATGCTAATTTATGCCCGTTATGGCATAAGAAGCAAGGAGAGGAGCTGATGAATTGGAATGCCTATTTTTTAAAATACCGATTATCAAGCCCCATCCACATCGGCGATCTGGCTTTGGGCAATGTGCAGAAGACGAAATTCTATATTCCTGGGAAAACATTATGGGGTGCGGCCGCAGCTATTTTGACATATTTACAATTTAAATCACCTTCATTTAAAGATTATCAAGCTGTTGGCGAATATGTGCGCCAGGTAGTTCGCTTTGGTTATTTCTTTATTGAGGATGATTGCGATCGCTATGTTCCGATTTGGTCTTCAAAAGGATTACGATATGGTTCTAAAATGAAATTGACACAAGAGGAAATGGAATTTCTTTTTCTTTATTCTGAAGCTAGTACAGCTATTATCAAAAATCAATTTGCTGCTGACCCATCAACCTTGCACGAAACAGAATACATTTGGCCGCAAAATCGAAATAGCGAGAATGGAGCTAAATGCATTTATTTTTCTGGCTATGTATACCTTTGTCGGCAAAAAAGCGATATTCTGAATTTTCCAACTGATATTGCCCTATTAAGTCAGCTTAAAACGCTCTTTGTTGGGGCAAACAGAAGAATGGGGAATGGAAAATTGCTATTGCATAACTCATTAGAAGGCATCGAGCCAGAAATAAATGATGAAGACAATCCCAAACCTGGCAAATTTGATTGTCTTTTTTATGAGGAAAAAGAAAATGAATTTATAATTTCCCATGAAGAAAAGAAAGATAAAATGATCGGTGCCGCTAATCTTATTTTCAACAATAGCTCATCGCCGCATGTTCTTAGAGGGATGGTTACGCCATTGGTAGAGAGAGAATGGTTACCTAGCGAAAATGGCAAATGTGGGGCTGGACAAAAGGTCAGCGATGCTGTGATTGCCTGGGAGCCTGGTTCAATAATAAAATCTCATCAGAAAATATTAATCGGTGATTTTGGCCGCTGGCAAATTATTTGAAAAGAAAATGAATGATTTGATCAAAGGAATTGCTTCGATTGAGAATTTAAACGCCGCCTGGCAGCGTGTCTACGAAAACCAGGGGTGTCGTGGTTCAGATGGTATTACCATAGAGCGCTTCGGCCTGTCGCTGGAGCAGAATTTGAGCAGCCTGAGTCATGCTCTTCTTTCGCGGAGATACCATCCCTATCCGCTGCTCCGCTTTGCGATCCCGAAACGGAAAGCCAAAGGTGTCCGTTTTCTTTCGGTGCCCACGGTGCGGGATCGGGTGGCGCAATCGGCCGCATTTCTGGCAACCCGAGAGATTTTCGAAGCTGAGTTCGAGGACGTGTCCCATGCCTATCGCGAGGGGCGGGGCGTTTTAACTGCCGTGGCTGAGATCAAGAAATGGCGCGACAAGGGCTATCGTTATGCCGTGGATGCAGACATTGATGCCTATTTTGACAGCGTGCCGCACGATCTGCTCCTGCAAAAGCTGGGTAAGCTATTACCCGATCCCGCTACGCTGCGCTTATTCGAGAAATGGATCAAAGCTGAAATCTACGATGGCGCTCGCATCTGGACGCTGGAACAGGGCATTCCTCAGGGCTCGGTGGTTTCGCCCGTGCTGGCTAATCTGTTTCTCGATGAGCTGGACGAAACGCTGCTGAGCTTCGGCAAAAAAATCGTGCGCTTTGCCGATGACTTTTTGATCCTCAGCAAAAAAGAAGTCGAGGCGCAAGAAGACATCGAGCTGACGGACATGATATTGGACGATATGAAGCTGGACTTAAATCCACTTAAAACTAAAATTGTCTCGTTCGATCGTGGCTTCAAATTTTTGGGCGCGGTTTTTCTTTATGATGATGTTTATTTACCGTTTCCTGAGAAGCGACCTGAGCCGCCGCCGCCCAAGTTACCTCCGCCGTTGTCGCTCATGCGATATCTTGAATTGAGAAATAAGTGAGGCAACCATGGCAACACTCTACCTGATTGAGCAAAACACCATCCTCCGCAAAACCAGCGA